>JBIPLJ010000110.1:0-4422 GCA_044368415.1 Burkholderiaceae bacterium | reverse complement strand
GCCACACTTTGTGCGAGAAGTGCGTGTCGGTGGTGACGATGTAGACCTCGGCGCCGACCTTCTGGAACTCGGCGTAATTGTCGGCGGCGTCCTCGACCTCGGTCGGGCAGTTGAAGGTGAACGCGGCCGGCATGAAGATCAGGACCGACCACTTGCCCTTGAGCGTCTCGGCGGACACGGGGACAAACTTGCCGTTGTGGAAGGCGGTCGTCGAGAACGGCTGGACGGTGGTGTTGATGAGGGACATGGCTGGACTCCGTGGTTCGGGTTGGATGATCGGAAAACGGTGAAACGGCTACGTGATGCGGGGACGGTGATGCGGATCGGTGATGCGGTTCGGTGGTGCCAATCCCGCAGGACGGCGCGCTGCGAATCTGGGATAGAGCGTAGTGTGGACTGTCGTTATTCATCGTTCCAACGGATAATACCGATCCTGTCAATCGGAGCATCCGATGAGCGCCCTGCCCTCGCTGCGTCAGCTGTCGTACCTAGTCAAGCTGTCCGAGAAGCTCAATTTTACGCAGGCCGCGGAGGCCTCGTTCGTCACGCAGTCCACCCTGTCGGGCGGCATCCAGGAGCTCGAGCGCCAGCTTGGCGTCCAGCTGGTCGAGCGGGACCGGCAGCACGTGCGCATGACGCCGATCGGCGACGAGGTCGTCGAGCGCGCCCGCGCACTGCTGTCGATGGCGACCGACCTCGTACAGCGCGCCTCCAGCGCGGCCGAGCCGATGACCGGCCTGCTGCGGCTGGGAGCGATCCCGACGATCGCGCCGTTCATGCTGCCGGTGCTGGTGCGCACCGCCCGCGAGCGCCATCCCAGACTGCGCTTCGCGCTGCGCGAGGAGACGACCGCACGCTCGCTCGAGCAGCTGCGGGACGGTACGCTCGACTTCGCGCTGATCGCCCTGCCCTACGACACCACCGGGCTGCTGGTGCGGCACCTGTTCGACGACGAGCTGTGGCTGATCGCCGCCGAGGGCGACCCGGCCATGCGGCCCGCGAGGCCCTCGGTGGATCAGCTCGACACGCAGCGCCTGCTGCTGCTCGAGGAGGGACACTGCCTGCGTAGCCACACGCTGCAGGGCTGCGGGCTGGCCGAGCGCGCGAACCCGACCGGCATCGAAGCGACCAGCGTCACAACCCTGGTGCAGATGGTCGAGGAGGGACTGGGCATCGCGCTGCTGCCGGAGATGGCACTGCGCGCGGGGCTGCTGGCCGGCACTTCGGTGGTCGCGCGACCGATCGGGTCGCCCGCGCCGCGACGGGGCATCGCGCTGGTCGCCCGAGCCAGCACCGCGCGCATCGCCGAGTTCGAGGCGCTCGCCGCAATCGCGGCAACGCTCGGGCGCGAGCCGAAGCGGCGCAGATCGAAGGTCGCGGCGTGAGGCCGCGGAGGCGCTCAGCGGCGCCGCGAGGCGAGTACCACGCACGCGAGCGCACCGAGCGCCACGAGCGTGAACCAGGCGCCTCCCCAGACCTCGAAGGGCAGCCCGAGCAGCATCGCCTTCGAGGCGTCCGCGCAGGTGGCGCCGACCTTAAAAAGCGAGGGCAGCCAAGCATCGAGCTGCAGCGACATCAGCGTGCGGTCGGCCCAGGTGAAGGCGCAGGAGAGCGTCTTGGCGGCCACGGTGTGCTGGTGCCAGGCGGCCAGCGCCCCGCCCGCCGAGAGCGCGAGCAGGGCCACACCGCTGGCGATACCCGCGCCCCGGGGTGCCGTGCGGGCGGCCAGCGCCGCAAACAGCGCGACCACCGCGACCGCGATCAGCACGATCCGCTGGATCACGCACCACGGACACGGCTGAATGTCGAAGCCATGCTGGGCGAGCAGGGCCACCGCGAGGGCGGCGAGGCTGCCTACGCCGATCGCGGCCAGCAGCCCGGCGGTTCGCGGGGCGCGCGAACGGCGCAGGAATGAGAAGGGACGCGGCATGGCGGGATGATAGCCCGCCCGCGCAACCGACGGCCGCGCCGGCAAAGGGATCGTCCGATGCCCGCCCTCGGGCGGACCGATCGGGGCGCGGTCCCCGCCGGGTGGCGCACGTGGCGAGCCACTGCCAGCGTACGATGGACCCGACCTCCCGACGAGCCTCCCCATGAAGCGTGACACCCACCCTGAACCGTCCAACGTAGCGTCCACTGAACCGTCCGCTGAGCCGCTCCCCGATGCCGACTTGCCGCTCCAGGAGGTCGCCGCCGAGGTCCTGCTCGAGAAGTACGCCAAACGCGACGAACGCACTGCCGCCGACGTGTTCGGGCGCACCGCGCGGGCGCTCGCCCGCGACGACGCGCAGGCCGCCCGCTTCGCGGATGCGATGCGCGAGGGTTTCGTGCCGGGCGGGCGCATCGCCTCGGCGGCAGGCACCGGCATCCAGGCGACGCTCATCAACTGCTTCGTGCAGCCGGTCGGCGACCACATGGCGGGCGAGGAGGCGGGCGTGCCCGGCATCATGCGCGCGCTCGAGCAGTCGGCCGAGACCATGCGCCGCGGTGGCGGCGTCGGTTACGACTTCTCCGCGATCCGACCGGCCGGCGCGATCGTGCGCGGCACGGCATCGCGCGCCTCGGGGCCGGTCAGCTACATGCGCGTGTTCGATGCGATGTGCAAGACCGTCGAGAGCGCGGGCGCCCGGCGTGGCGCGCAGATGGGCGTGCTGCGCTGCGACCATCCTGACATCGAGACCTTCGTCACCGCCAAGCGCACACCGGGCGAGCTCACGCAGTTCAACGTCAGTGTCGCGGTCACCGATGCGCTGATGCGCGCGGTTGAAGCCGACGCCGACTTCGAGCTCGTCCACAAGGCCGAGCCGTCCGATTCGGTACCGGGCGCCCGCCGCCGCGACGACGGCCTGTGGGTCTACCGCAGCGTGCGCGCCCGCGCGCTGTGGGATCAGGTGATGCGCTCGGCGCACGGCTACGCCGAACCGGGCGTGCTCTTCATCGACACCGTCAACGCGCGCAACAACCTGTCGTACTGCGAGACGATCGTCGCCAGCAATCCCTGTGCGGAACAGATGCTCCCGCCCTACGGCTGCTGCGACCTCGGCTCCATCGACCTCACGCGCGTGGTGCGCCGTCCCTTCGAGCCCGACGCCGACATTGACTGGGACCGGCTGCGCCGCCTCGTGCACAGCGGCGTCGAGATCCTCGACCGCGTGCTCGACGTGACGCTGTGGCCGCTGCCACAGCAGGACGCAGAGTCACGCGCCAAGCGCCGCATCGGCCTGGGCTTTCTCGGATTGGGCGACGCGCTGATCCTGCTCGGGCAGCGCTACGACGCCGAGGCCGGCCGCGCCACCGCCTCGCGCATCGCCGAGTTCATGTGCCACGAGGCCTACCGCGCCTCGGTGGCACTCGCCCGCACGCTCGGCCCCTTCCCGCTGTTCGACGCCGCGCGCTACTTAGCGGCCCCGCACTTCGCGTCCACGCTGCCGGAGGACCTGAAGGCCGAGATCGCACGGCACGGCGTGCGCAACTCGCACCTGCTGTCGATCGCACCGACCGGCACGATCACGCTGGCCTTTGCCGACAACGCCTCCAACGGCATCGAACCTGCGTTCTCATGGGCCTACACGCGGATGAAGCGGATGGCCGACGGCAGCCGCCAGGCGTTCCGCGTCTACGACCATGCGTTCCGGCTGTGGCGCGCCCGCCAGCCCGATCCGCAGGCCTTCGACGCAGCCTTCGATGCGGGCACCGCCAAGCTGCCCGATGCCTTCGTGTCGGCACTCGACATGAGCGCGCAGGCGCACCTGAAGATGGTGGCCGCGGTTGCGCCGTACATCGACGCCGCGATCTCCAAGACCGTCAACGTGCCGGCGCAGACCCCCCTCGAGGAGACCGCCTCGCTGTACACCGATGCCTGGCGCCTAGGCCTCAAGGGCATCACCATCTACCGGCCGAACGAGGTCACCGGCTCGGTGCTGTCGGTCGACCCTGCACCCGGTGCGGCGCCGGCCGTCTCGCGCCTGACACCGGACGACCTGCAGCAGTCGGACGCGGACCGGCGCATCGCGCTCAAGGCGATCCCGGCACCGGCGCTGGCCTCGCTGCGCTGGCCCGACCGGCCGGCCCTGCCCGGCGGCAACCCATCCTGGACGCTGCTCGTCGAGCATCCGGCGGGCGATTTCGCGGTGGTCGTCGGCCATGTCGAGCAGGCTGGGCGCGCGCGGCCCTTCGAGGTCTGGGTCACCGGCAACGAGCAGCCGCGCGGGCTCGCCGCGATCGCCGGGCAGGACGGCTTCGCGCTCGAGTTCGCGCCCGGGAGCATCGAGCCGATGCCGTCGCTGGTGGCCGGCCTCGCCCGCATCGTCCGTCACCGCTGCGAGACGCTCGGCCTGTTCGCGGAGCCGCCCGCCGCCACGCCGATGCTCGACGCGCTGATCTCGCGCAAGGAGCCCAAGACCGGCACCGACGGCACGATGT
>JBIPLJ010000153.1:0-4431 GCA_044368415.1 Burkholderiaceae bacterium | reverse complement strand
TGTCGCCGGCGTGAAAATGAGCCTCAAGGATATATCGCTGACCGGGCGCATCCTGGCCAATTTCCCCGAAAACCTGACGCCCGAGCAAAGGGTGAATGATGAATTGGCCGAACTCGGCAAGCTCGCCCTGAAGCCGGAAGCCAATATCATCAAGCTGCCGAATATCTCGGCCTCGGTGCCGCAGCTCAAGGCTGCGATCAAGGAATTGCAGGGCAAGGGCTATAAGGTGCCGGATTATCCGGACAACCCCACGAATGACGCCGAGCGCGAAATCCGCGCGCGTTACGGCAAGGTGCTGGGCAGTGCCGTGAATCCGGTGCTGCGTGAAGGCAATTCAGACCGCCGCGCGGCAGGTGCCGTGAAGCAATATGCGCGCAATAATCCGCATAAGATGGGCGCCTGGTCGAAGGATTCCAAATCTCATGTCGCCTATATGCCGGGCGGGGATTTCTATGGCTCGGAAGTGGCGACCACCATCACGGCGGCCACCAATGCGCGCATTGAATTGGTCGCGAAGGATGGCAGCGTCACGGTGCTGAAGGCCAAGACACCTTTGATCGCGGGCGAAATCATTGACGCGTCGGTGATGAGCCGGAAGGCGCTCCGCGCTTTCCTCGCGGAACAGATTGATGCCGCGAAGCGCGAAGGGGTGCTGTTTTCCGTGCACCTCAAGGCCACCATGATGAAGATCTCTGATCCCATCCTGTTCGGCCATGCGGTTTCTGTTTTCTTTGCTGATGTGTTCCAAAAACATGGCGCCACGCTCACGCGCCTTGGCGTCAATCCGAATAACGGCGTTGGCGATATGCTTGCCAAGATCGAAACCCTCCCAGAGGCCGAGAAGGCCGCGATCCTGGGCGATATTGACGCGACTTATAAGGCACGCCCCGCGCTTGCCATGGTGAATTCCGACCGTGGCATCACCAATCTGCATGTCTCGAGCGACACGATCATTGACGCTTCCATGCCGGCCATGATCCGTGAATCGGGCAAGATGTGGGGCCCGGATGGCAAGCTGCATGATACCCTGGCAGTGATCCCGGATCGTTGCTACGCGCGGTTATTCCAGACCGTGATTGAAGACTGCAAGGCCAATGGCGCCTTTGACCCGAAGACCATGGGCACGGTCCCCAATGTCGGGCTGATGGCGCAGCAGGCAGAAGAATATGGCTCCCACGACAAGACCTTCGAACTGACTGCGGATGGGGAAGTGCGCGTGGTCGCCGATGATGGCGCCGTGCTGCTCTCGCGCCCTGTTGAGGCCGGCGATATCTTCCGCATGTGCCAGGTGAAGGATGCGCCGATCCAGGATTGGGTGAAGCTTGGCGTGCGCCGTGCGCGGCTCACGAATACACCAGCGGTATTCTGGCTGGATGCGAACCGCGCGCATGATGCGCAGCTGATCAGCAAGGTGCAGAAATACCTGAAGGATCACGACACCTCAGGGCTTGATATCCGCATTCTGGGTTCGGTTGAGGCGATGCAATTCTCGCTTGATCGGATCCGCAAGGGGCTCGATACCATTTCGGTCACGGGCAATGTGCTGCGCGATTACCTGACTGATCTTTTCCCGATCATGGAACTCGGCACCTCGGCCAAGATGCTCTCCATCGTGCCCCTGCTGAATGGTGGCGGCTTGTTTGAAACCGGCGCGGGCGGTTCGGCGCCGAAGCATGTCGAGCAATTCCAGGGCGAAGGTTATCTCCGCTGGGATTCACTTGGCGAATTCCTGGCCCTTGGTGCTTCGCTTGAGCATTTGGCGCAGACCACGAATAGCGAAGACGTGAAGGTGCTTGCTGAGACGCTCGATGAAGCGAATGGCAGGATCCTGGAATATAACCGCTCACCCGCGCGCAAGGTGGGTGAGATTGATAATCGCGGCAGCCATTTCTACCTGGCTCTTTACTGGGCGCAGGCTTTGGCGGCGCGCGACAATAGCTCGGGCCTTGCTGCGCGCTTCAAGCCGCTGGCTGACATGCTCTCTGCCAATGAGAAGACGATTTATGGCGAATTGATCGAAGCCCAAGGCAAGGCGCAGGAATTGGGCGGGTATTACCGTCCTGATGATGCGAAAACCTCGGCCGCGATGCGCCCGAGCAAGACCTTGAATGAGGCTTTGGCGACGCTGAAGGCATAAGCCGAACCACCCCCAAAGCAAGGCTATGGCGTGATCCGGGAAACTGGGTCACGCTATTTTTTTGTGAAGGTGAGGGGGTTCGACCATGCCGCTTCTATCTCGTCGAGGGGTGCTTGCCGCTGGGCTTGTCGCGCCCGCCATAGTCAAGGCGCAGGGCGCTTGGCCAGCTGCGCCCATCCGCTTCGTGATCGCCTTCCCGCCTGGCGGGCCGAGTGACATTCTGGGCCGTCTGGTGGCGCGCAAGATCACTGAGCAAAAGGGCTGGCAGATTGTGGTGGAAAACCGCGCCGGCGCTTCAGGCATTATTGGCATGGGTGAGGTCGCCCGCGCGGCACCCGATGGTTATACCGTGCTGATCAATGCCTCGGCCCATTCCATCCTACCGACCACGCATAAGGACAAGGCGCCCTTCGACATTCCAAGCGCCTTCTTGCCCATCACCATGCTAGGGCGCACGCCCATGCTGGTGACGGCGACGCCAAGCCTGCCCATCCGAACCATTGCCGAATTGCTGGCCTATGCGCGGGCCAATCCTGGCAAGCTGAATTACACGGCGGGCTCACCTGGCGGTGGGCCACATTTGGGGGCGGAGTTGTTTCGGCTGACGACCGGGGTGGATATTCAGTACATCCCTTATCGCGGCTCCGGCCCTGCCTTGCAGGATTTGGCGGCGGGCAATGTGCAGCTTGGCTTTGATTCACTCACCGCCTCAGCGGGGCTGGCGCGGGCAGGGCAGATCAGGCCCATCGCGGTCACGTCCCCCACGCGTAACCGCGCTTTTCCGGACGTGCCGAGTGTCGCTGAAACCGTGCCGGGGTTCGAAGCGGATACCTGGGTGGCGGCCTTCCTGCCCGCGCGCACGCCTGTGGCCATTCAGGCGCAATTGCATGAGGCATTTGCGGCGGCGATTGCAGCACCCGATCTCACGCAACGCATCCTGGAATTGGGCACGGAACCTGGCGGGCAAAGCCCCGCCGAATTTGATGCGGTGCTGAAGCGAGAAATTGCGATGTGGGCCGATGTGGTGGCCAAGGCAGGGATCAAGGTGGAATAAAGCTACAGCTTCTTCCGCAACCACACCCGCGCATGGCCAGCCGGCATGCCTTCCAGCTTGCCGAATTCCACATAGCCATTGCGCTTCCAGAAGCCTGGCGCCTGGAAGCTGAAGGTATCCGTATAGGCATTGGTGCAGCCGCGTTCGCGGCCAATCGCCTCAGCGCGTTGCAGCAATTCCTCACCAATGCCGCGCCGACGCATGCCGCGTTCCAGATAGAGCCAATCAATGAACAGCCAGCCCCAGAAGGTCAGGCCCAATAAGCCGCCAAGGGTCTTGCCATCGGCATCCTGCACCAGCAACGTCAACGGTTCCCGGTCATAGGGCCCACCGGTTTCCTGGTTGAAATCATGCAGGCCGCGCTGGATGGCGGCGACGGCTTCGAATTCCGGCGCGGCATCCTCAACAATCTGGATGCCGCCCTTCAGCGCAATGCTCATCCTGCGATGCGTCCAACGCCGGAAAATGCCACCACGACCAACCCCATGATCAAATTCACCAATACCAGCTTTCTAATGCTCTCCAGCGCGCGCGCGGCGCTGGGTTTGTCGCCCGCCGCCATCGCCCGGCGCATGGCGCCCCAAGGGCCAAAGAATAGCGCAAGAAAAACCAAAGCCATAATCAGCCCCAGCAGATGCATCAGATGCAGGCTCCATCGCGCGCCAGACCAGCCGCCATGCCAGAAGAAGAACAAGGCCCAGCCCGTCACCAGCACGATTGGCATGGCATGCCATACAATCAGAAAGAAACGCCTAAAGGCTGCCTGGGCGAGCGCCAGGCGTTCTGGCGCTTGCAGCACTTCATGCGCAGCGGGGCGCAGCACGAAAAGCGCGAAGGCCATGCCGCCCACCCAAAGCACCGCGCCCAGTAGATGCAGCGCCAGCAATAAATCACTCATTATTTCAAACCCTTTTTACGGATCGCTTCCAGCGCCGCGGCAAGGTTGCGTACTTCTGCCGCAGCGGGGCCACGGGGCGCAGCTTCCACCACGCCAAGCCCGGCCATGAAAGCCTGGGCATAGGCGGTGCGATTGCCGAGCACCGCATCCAGCATAGGCAGATTACGGCCGCGGATTTGGCCTTCGATATCGTCGCGCAGCTTGCCCGAGGCCGGGGCGCGGTTCAGTAGCAGGCGGAAGGGGCGCTTTTCCTGCTTCGCCAGATCAAGCGTCGCATCCATGGACCAAAGATCAGCCGCCGAGGGCTGCAAGGGCACCAGCACCAGATCAGCGCCGCGAATA
>JBIPLJ010000083.1:0-14587 GCA_044368415.1 Burkholderiaceae bacterium | reverse complement strand
TCCTCGCTGTCGACCTCGAGGTCGGACACCGCGGTCTGCAGCGTCGGATCCCAGTTGACCAGCCGCTTGCCGCGGTAGATCAGGCCCTGCTCGTGCAGCGACACGAACACCTCGAGGACGGCCGCGCTCATCGAGGCGTCCATCGTGAAGTAGCCGGCGCGTGCGCCGTCGGTGTCGGCGTAGTCCCAGTTGCCCGAGGCGCCGAGCCGGCGCATCTGGCCGATGATCGTCGCCCCCGACTGCTGCTTCCACTGCCAGACGCGCTCCAGGAAGGCCTCGCGGCCGAGGTCGTGGCGGGTCAGGCCTTGTGCCTGAAGCTGGCGTTCGACGACCACCTGTGTCGCGATGCCGGCGTGGTCGGTACCAACCACCCAGTTCACGTCCGCTCCCTTCATCCGTTGCCAGCGCACGAGGGTGTCCATTAGCGTCTGCTGGAACGCATGGCCCATATGTAGCGTGCCGGTGACGTTCGGCGGCGGCAGCTGGATGCAGTAGCCGGAGGCGGTCGTGGACAGGCCCTCGCCGGCGGCAGGTGCGATGCTCGGCGCCTGCCCGAACAGCCCGCGCGACTCCCACAGCGGGTACCAGCGCGCCTCGATCGCGGCGGGCTCGAAACTCTTGGCGAGCGCAGCGTCGGCCGCGCCCTGCGGTTGCGGGGCGTTCATGGTCAGGTGGGAACCGCTTCGGGGAAACCGGCGATTATAGGCCGGCGGGCCCCCGCGTTCAGGGGCCGCGCGGCCTGACGCCTCAGGCACGCGGCCGTCTGGCGATCTCGGCATGCACGCGGGTGATCTCCTCGTTGACCGCGCGCGCGACGAGGTCGCGCACCGCGCGCATCACCGATTCGCGCAGGTCGGCGGCGAGCGACTCGGCCGCCCGGTCGACGACCGTCTGCAGCGAGTCGCGCAGCGCCGCATCGAGCAGCGCCTCGGAGCGCCGCGCCAACCGCTCGGTCACGTTCTCCCGGACCCGCTCGGTGAGCCCGGACCAGTCGACCTCCTCGAGCGTGCGCGGCAGGTCCTCCGACACGTAGCGCTGGACCTGCACGATCTCGGTCAGCATCGGGATCGCCTCGTTGGGCCCGGCCCTGCCCGGCGCGGGAGCCGCAGCCGCAGCCGCGGTCGCGGTCGCCGGCGCATCGGGCACCGGTTCGGGCGAGGGCGGCAGCGGGTCGGCCATGACGGGCCCTCAGCGCCGCTCGGGCGCGGCGACGTCGTGTGTCGGCGACAGCGGATAGCCGCGGTCGCGATAGAACCGGAAGCGCTCGCGTCCGAGCTCGAGCTCGTCGGCGCCGACCACCTCGACCAACCGCTCGAAGCGGGCGAAGCCTGCCGGCGTCGTGCTGCCCAGGTTCACCAGCACCTCGTGCCAGGGCAGGCCGTCGGGCGAGACGGTCAGTAGTACCGGGGTCTCGGGCGCCAGCGCGTCGTTCGCCATCACGTGTGGCACGAAGTCGTGCGGCGAAAAGGTCCAGAGCGCGGTGTCGAAGGCCTTCAAGCGCACCGGATCTTCGCAGCAGACGACGACGTGTTGGCCGGCGCGATAGGCCTTGCGGACCAGCCGGCAGCCGTAGGCGATCGCGTCGGGCGCGTTGACGTGGAAGTCGATGCGCGTCATCGCGATGGCGGCCTGCGGCGGCCCGCGGCCGGGGGCCTCAGCCGGCCCGGCCGAGCACGAAGCGGGTCAGCAGCGGCACTGGCCGCGCGCTCGATCCCTTGGTCGCGCCGGATTTCCAAGCGGTGCCGGCGATGTCGAGGTGGGCCCACTCATAGGCCTTTGTGTAGCGCGCGAGGAAGCAGGCCGCGGTGATCGCGCCGCCCGCCCGGCCGCCGACGTTGCCCATGTCTGCGAAGTTCGACTTCAGCGAGTCCTGATACTCGTCGTCGAGCGGCATGCGCCAGCACGGGTCGGCCATCTCGCGGCCGGCGCCGGTGAGCTCGGCGGCGAGGGCGTCGCTCTTGGTGAACAGGCCGCTGTGGTGGTGACCGAGGGCGACCACACACGCGCCGGTCAAGGTCGCGATGTCGACGACGGCGGCCGGCTTGAAGCGCTCGGCATAGGTGAGCGCGTCGCACAGGATCAGCCGACCCTCGGCGTCGGTATTCAGGACCTCGATGGTCTGACCGGACATGCTGGTGACCACGTCGCCCGGGCGCGTGGCGGTGCCCGAGGGCATGTTCTCGCAGGTCGGGATCAGGCCGATCAGGTTGACCTTGGGTGCGAGTGCGGCGACCGCGCGCAGTGTGCCCAGCACCGAGGCCGCACCACACATGTCGAACTTCATCTCGTCCATCTCGCCGGCAGGCTTGATCGAGATGCCGCCGGTATCGAAGGTGATGCCCTTGCCGACCAGCACCACCGGCGCCTGCTTCGGGCCCGCGCCGTCATAGCGCACGACGATGAACTTGGGTGGCAGCGCCGAGCCCTGAGCGACCGCCAGCAGCGCGCCCATCTTCAGCGCTTCCATCTGCTTGCGCTCGAGCACCTCGACCTTCATGCCGAACTCGCGGCCGAGCGTCTTGGCGGTGTCGGCGAGGTAGGCCGGCGTGCACACGTTGCCCGGCAGGTTGCCGAGGTCGCGCGCGAGGTCCATGCCGTCGGCCAGCGCGGTCGCAGTCTTGAGCTCAGCCGTGATCGCGGCGGCCTGTGCACGCTCGCAGCCGAACGCGAGCGCGCCCGGGCCGCGCGGCGCGGGGTCGCGCTTGCTCTTCATCCGGTCGAAGCGGTAGCCGAGTTCGCGAGCCATGAGCGCCTGGACGCGGGCGCGCCAGCCGGCGTCGCGGTCGGTGACAGCGACCTCGCCGAGCCAGGACACCGCGTCTCGGGCGCCGGTGGCCGCGAGCGCGCGCAGTGCGGCGCGGGCGGCTTCGGTGAACGCCTTCTCGGAGGGCGCCGACTCATCGCCCAGCGACACCAGCAGTGCGCGCTCGACCGGGCCGTCGAGACCCACCAGCAGCGTGGAGCCGGCCTTGGCCGGCAGGTCGCCACGCGCGAGGGCCGCGGCGATCGCGCCGCCCGCCACCGCGTCGACGGCGCGGGCTGCCGCGCCGGGCTTGCCGTCCTGGATCGCGAGGATCGCGCAGCCTGTCTTGGTCTTCTCGGGGGCGGAAGTCTTTGTGCTAAATTGCATCGCGGCAGGTCCTGGGGCTCGATTCCGGGCGAGGCCGATTATAAGCGAGCCACAGCGAGCCAAGCGGGCCCCTCCATGCTGTTCAAGCGGGCGCTGCGGCGCGACCTCACCAACCTCGCCGGCGCGGTCTTCGCGACGCTCTTCACGATCATGGTCACCACGACCCTGATCCGCCTGCTCGGACGCGCTGCCTCGAACCGCGTCGCCACCACCGACGTCGTGCCGCTGATCGCCTTCGCGTCGATCAGCTACATCCCCGTTCTGCTGGTGGGCACCGTCTACGTGACTGTGCTCATGACCCTGTCGAGGGCTTACCGCGACTCCGAGATGGTCATCTGGTTCGCGAGCGGGCAGGGCCTGGGCGCGTGGATCCGGCCGGTGCTCGGCTTCGCCGCGCCTTTCTTGGCGGTCATCGCGCTGGTCGCATTCGTGGTCGGTCCGTGGGCGAACCGGCAGGCCGCCGAGTACCGGGAGCGCTTCGAACAGCGCGAGGACGTCTCCCAGGTGTCGGCGGGGCAGTTCCGTGAATCCGCCGGCGAGAACCGCGTGTTCTTCGTCGAGTCGATCAGCGAGGACCAGTCCGAAGTCCGCAACGTGTTCGTGACCCAAGCCCGCGGCGCGAAGCTCACGGTGGTCGCCTCCAGCGGCGGGCGCATCACCGTCGATGCCGACGGCGACCGGTTCCTGGTCCTCGAAGACGGCCGGCGCTGGGACGGCGATTGGGGCGGCAACGCTTATCGCCTGATGGAGTTCGAGCGCTACGGCGTGCGGCTGCAGGCCAAGGCGTCCGCCATCGCCAACCCGTCGTCGCGGCTGAAGACCACCTGGGAGCTGATCTCCGATCCCACCGGCCCGAACCTGGGCGAGCTGGTCTGGCGCGCTGGCCTGCCGATCTCTGGCGTCGTCGTCGCCCTGCTCGCGATTCCGCTGGCGTTCGTCAATCCGCGCGCTGGACAGTCGATCAACCTCGTGATCGCAGTGCTCATTTACGTCACCTACAACAACCTGACCGGCGTGATGCAGGCCTGGGTGTCGCAGGGCAAGGTGTCGTTCGGCGTCGGGCTGGTGGTCACGCACGCGGTGGTGCTGGTGGTCGCCGCCTGGCTGTTCTGGCGCCGCACCTCGCTCGTCCGGCTGTGGCCGCGGTGGCGCCGCCGCGCGGTGCAACCGGCCGCGCCGGCCGCCAGTTGAGGGGCGGGTCGCGATGACCGTCATCGGGCGATACCTGTCGCGCGAGATCGCGCTCGGCGTGCTCTTCGTATTGTTCGGGTTCCTCGGGCTGTTCGCGTTCTTCGACCTGGTCAACGAACTCGACGACCTCGGACGCGGTGCCTACCGAATCCAGCACGCGATCGCCTTCGTCGCGCTCACGCTGCCCAGCCATGTGTACGAACTGATGCCGATCGCCGCGCTGATCGGCGCGATCTACGCGCTTGCGCAGTTCGCCTCGCATTCGGAGTTCACCGCGATGCGCGCGGCAGGCATGGGCCGCACGCTGGCGCTGCGGGGCGTGCTGATCGTCGGCGCGGCCTTCGCGGTGCTCACTGCGGTGATCGGCGAGGCGGTCGCGCCGCCGGCCGAGCGGCTGGCCCAGAGCCTGCGGCTGACCGCGCTCGGCTCCGCGGTCGGCGGCCAGTTTCGCTCCGGCATGTGGATCAAGGACACGCTGCGCGACGTCGACGGCACGCCACTGCGGCTGCGCTTCGTGAACATCGGCGTGCTGCGGCCGGACGCCTCGCTCGACACCTTGCAGATCTTTGAGTTCGACACCGAGTTCACGCTGCGCTCGGTGATCCGTGCCGGGCGGGCAGCGTTCGTCGGCAACGGCCGCTGGCGGCTCTCCGACATCGAGGAGACCGAGTTCATCTCGGGTCGCACGCTAGACCGGCTGCCGACGCTCAGCTCGCGAGTGGTGCGGCAGGCCGAGCGCGAGTGGGCATCCGAGCTCGGCCCGGAGATCGTCCGCGTCGCGATGCTCGATCCCGACCGCATGTCGCTGATCGGCCTGGTGCAGTACACGCGCCACCTGCGCGAGAACCGTCAGAACGCCGAGCGCTACGAGATCGCGCTGTGGAAGAAGATCATCTATCCGCTTGCGGTCATCGTGATGATGACCTTGGCGCTGCCCTTCGGATACCTGCAGGTGCGCGCTGGCAGCATCGGCTACAAGGTGTTCGCCGGCATCATGCTCGGCGTCGCCTTCCACTTCCTCAACGGCCTGTTTTCGCACCTCGGCCTGTTGAACACTTGGCCGGCGTGGCTGTCGGTCAGCATCCCCAGCATGGTGGCCCTCGCGGTGGCCTTCGGCATGCTGGGCTGGGTCGGGAGAATGAAATGAGCACCGGTATCGTCCTGTTCGGTCACGGCGCGCGCGATCCGCGCTGGGCGGACACCATCGAGGCCCTGGCCGCGCGCGTCGCCGAGCTTGCGCCTGGCACGCCGGTGCAGGCCGCGTTCCTCGAGTTCATGGCGCCCGACCTGGCGACGGCGGTCGATGCGCTCGTCGCCCGGGGCGTCGACGCGATCGTGGTCGCGCCAGTGTTCCTCGCCGCGGGCGGCCACGTGCTGCGCGACCTGCCCGATCGGCTCGCTGCGATCGCGACCCGTCATCCTGGGCTCTCGGTGCGTGTCGAGCCCGCGCTCGGCAGCCTGCCGACGGTCCTCGACGCCATGGCACGACACTGTCTGGAGACACTTTCGGCCCTGCATCCGGTGTGCACCGATGCTGCATTGCGTGGTGCGCCGGCGCCTCAAAAAGTGATGGACGCAACGTGACCGTTTAGTTAGCATCGTGCTCAATCTCGGTGCGCCTAAGGGCGCTGCGAGAACGGTGTATCGAGGAGGAGGAGAGGCAGCGACGCTGCCATTTCAAGGCGCACGGAGACGTGCGCCTTTTTCTTGTGCGCCGCGACCGACCCCCGACCCGCAGCATCCGGTCTCCGATCTGAGGCGCGCCCGCCTGTGATAGCGTCACTCGGCCTCGCATCGGGCCGACCGTGCGGCCGACGCCCCTTGCGAAAAATGGTTCAAACCTAAACACTCGCCCTTTTGTCGTTCGAGCCCGGCAGCGCGCCGGGCGCCCGCGCAAGGAGTCGGAGACATGCAGATGCTGAAGATCGCCGCAGCCCTCGTCGGCACGGGCCTGTTCGCCGCCGGCAATGCTTCCGCCCAGGTGGTCCTCACCGCCTCGAGCTGGCTGCCGCCCACGCACACCCTGTCCCAATCTCAGGCGAAGTGGTGCGAGGACGTCGCACAGGCCACGCAGAGCCGCGTGAAGTGCACCATCCTGCCCAAGCCGGTGGTCGCGCCTCCCGGCACCTTCGACGCGGTGCGCGACGGTCTGGCGGACCTCTCTTACAGCGTGCACGGCTACACCCCGGGGCGCTACGTGCTGACCCAGATGGCCGAGTTGCCGTTCCTCGGCGACTCCGCCGAGGCGAACTCGGTCGCCTATCAGCGCATGTACGACAAGTACCTCGCCCGTGCCGGCAACGAGCACAAGGGCCTGAAGGTGCTGACCGTGTTCACGCACGGTCCCGGCATCGTGTTCAACACCAAGAAGCCGCTCAACTCGCTGGCCGACCTGCAGGGCCTGAAGTTCCGGGTCGGTGGCGGCATGGTCAACGAGATCGGCAAGGCGCTTGGCGCGAACGTCACGCTCAAGCCCGCGCCCGAGTCCTACGAGCTGCTGTCCTCCGGCGTGATGGACGGCACCTGGTTCCCTGCCGAGTCGGTGGAGTCCTTCAAGATCGACAAGGTCATCAAGCACAAGACGACCTTCCCGGGTGGCCTGTACAACACGAGCTTCGCGTTCGTGATGAACGAGGGCGCCTGGAACAAGATCTCCAAGGCCGACCAGGCCGCGATCGAGAAGCTCTCGGGCGAGACCGCCGCGCGCATGTTTGGCCGCGGTTGGGACTCGGTCGACCGCCGCGCCAACGCGTTCATGCAGTCCGCGGGCGTGGTGAACACCGTGGCCACCCGGCCCTTCGTCGAGGAGATCCGGGGCAAGACGCTGCCGCTCGAGACCAAGTGGATCGCCGACGCGAAGGCCAAGGGCCTCTCCAACTCGGAGCAGGTGCTCAAGGAGTTCCGCGCCGAGATCGCGAAGAACTGACCGCGACACGGTGCGCGCCACGTGCGCGCGCCGGCGCGGCGCCCGCCGCCGCCTTCCTTCGACGCCCCCGTGACCCGATACCTCGAACGATGCCTCGGCTGGATCGCCGGGGCCAGCCTGTTCGGCATGATGGCGCTGACCTTCGTCGACGTCCTCGGCCGCAAGCTCGTCGGCCACTCGCTTGCGGGCAGCCTCGAGGTCACGGAGCTGATGATGTTCGGCGTGATCTTCGCCGGGCTGCCGCTCACCTCGCTGCGCGGCGAGCATGTGATGTTCGACCTGCTCGACCACCTGCTGCCCGAGGCGCTTCGTGCGATCCAGGGGATGCTGTCGAACCTGATCTGCACCGCGCTGCTGGCGGGCGGCGCCTGGCTGGTCTTCGTGCGCGCGGGGCGTACGATGGAGCAGGGCGACACGACCGCGCAACTGCAGCTCGCGCTGGGCCCCTGGTACTACGCGGCCGGCGTGCTGATCGCGCTGACCGCGCTGATGCACCTCGTCCTCGCCTTCCGGCCACGCGCCGAGGCCGAGGACGCTCCGACGGCCGGCGCTGTATGAGCCAGCACCTGCCGTGACCGAGGCGCTCCTGGGGTTCGTGGCGATGTTCGCGCTGATGTCGCTGCGTGTGCCGATCGCCTTCAGCATGGCGGTGGTCGGCTTCGCCGGACTGTGGTGGATGCGATCGTGGAACGCCGCGGTGGCATCCACCACGACCGAGATCCTCGACATCGCGAAGTACACGCTGTCGGTGGTGCCGCTCTTTGTGCTGATGGGCAACTTCGTGACCCGCGCGGGCATGTCGCGCGAGCTGTACGCGGCGGCCTACTCGTTCATCGGGCACAAGCGCGGCGGACTGGCGATGTCGACCGTCATGGCCTGCGCCGGCTTCGGCGCGATCTGCGGCTCGTCGATCGCGACCACCGCGACCATGGCCCGGGTGTCGATGCCCGAGATGCGCCGCTTCGGCTACCGCGACTCGTTCGCGGCGGGAGCGATCGCGGCTGGCGGCACACTCGGCATCCTGATTCCGCCGTCGGTGATCATGGTGCTCTACGCGATCATGACCGAGCAGAGCATCGGCGCGCTGTTCGCCGCCGGTGTCGTGCCGGGCATCATGGCGATGTTGTTCTACATGGCTGCTGCGGCCCTCGTCACCGCGCGCAACCCGGCACTCGGCCCGCCCGGCGAGCGATCGAGCTGGGCGGAGCGGCTGGCCGCGCTCAAGGCGATCTGGGGCGTGGTAGTGCTGTTCGGAATCGTGATGGGCGGCATGTACGGTGGCTGGTTCACGCCGACCGAGGCGGCCGGAATCGGCGCGATGGGCGGCTTCTTGTTCGCGCTTGTGCGGGGCACGCTGAGCTGGCCGGTGCTGGTCGACATCCTGGTGTCTTCGGCGCGGACCACCGCGATGTTGTTCACCATCCTGATCGGCGCGTCGGTGTTCGCGAGCTTCGCGAACTTCACGACGATGCCCAACGACCTGAAGGATTTTGTCGAGCAGTTTCAGATCCATCCGATCGCCGTGATCGTCGCGATCTGCTTCGTCTACGTGCTGCTGGGTACGGCAATGGAGGAGCTGTCGATGATCCTGCTGACCGTGCCGATCTTCTTTCCGCTGGTCACTCACCTGGGGTTCGACCCGATCTGGTTCGGCGTGCTGATCGTCTGCGTGGTGGAGATCGGCATGATCAGCCCGCCGGTGGGCATGAACGTCTTCGTGCTGAGGAGCGTGCTGCCCGACGTGCCCACCAACCAGATCTGGAAGGGGGTCATGCCTTTCCTGTACGCCGACATCCTGCGGCTGGGTGTGCTGATCGCGTTCCCCGTCATCACCCTGTGGCTGCCGAAGACGCTGGGGCTCTGACCGCCCGTCCGTGGATTTGCACGCCTCGATTTGCACGACAAATCGTGATTGGATATAGTTTGCGGCTTCCCAGGGCCGATAGCTCAGCTGGGAGAGCGCCGCGTTCGCAATGCGGAGGTCGGGAGTTCGATCCTCCTTCGGTCCACCAATTCAAAGGGCTCGGTTAGTCTCCGGGCCTTTCTCTTGCCTAGAATCCCCGCGCCACGCGGGGTTCCGGCCTCCTGTGCTGCGGGTGACCACCGGTCAAGCGTCAAGCCCCGTCACCACCTCCCATTCGGTAGCTCATTCGGTCGGCAGCGGATTCCTCTGGAACCCTGGCAGGCTCATGCAGCGGGGCTGCTTATCGGCCAGGATCGCTTGGATGATGTCCGGTTCCAGCAGCGTGAGGCGCAGCATGGAGCACGCCAGCAAGACCGACGTGCGGAGCTCCACACCTTGCTGCGAGACCATTAAAAGACTAAATTTAGTCTTTTACGAGTCTAGGGCACAGCCATGCGCTACTCATCACGAGTCAAGCCAATCAGCTATCTCAAAGCCAATGCTGCCGAGGTGTTGACGCACCTCGCGGAGCAGCGCGAACCGATGATCATCACCCAAAACGGCGAAGCCAAGGCTGTCCTGCAGGACGTCGCCTCGTTCGAAGAGACGCAAGAAACACTGGCCTTGCTAAAAACTCTTGCGCTGGGCAATCAGGATGTGGTCGCTGGCAAGGTCAAGCCTGTAGCTGACGTCGTTGCACGCCTCCGCGTCAAGCGATCCTCCGCCTAATGGCAGACAGATCTTCCAAGTTTGAAATCCTGCTCACCGAGGGGGCGGAGCAGGACTTGGAGGCCGTTCACGACTACATCTCCGAATTCGACTGCGTCGCCAAGGCCAACGATGTGTTGGATGCGGTGATGGACGTTGTGGAGAGCCTGTCGAGATTCCCAGAACGCGGTAGCTATCCGAAGGAACTGGTCGGCCTTGGGATCAAAGAATACCGCCAGACCTTCTTCAAGCCTTACCGCGTGATCTACCGTGTCACAGGCAGCCAAGTCATCATTTACCTGATAGCGGATGGTCGCCGTGACATGCAAACCGTGCTTGCTCGCCGTCTGCTTGGCGCTTGACCCGCGGTAACCCTCGCCTCGAGCTTGCCGGCATCGGCGCCGTGATCGACGACGAGCGGGACCGCGAGCCCAAGGCCGATTTCGTGTTCGGCCGGATCGGCGTGGCTGGCACATCGCGACGTGCGCGGCCTTCCTCGCCTCCGACGAGGCGGAGCACATCACCGGTTAGGTGATCGCGGTTGAAGGCGGGCTGACCGTACGCTGCTGAGGCGGCACGGGGCACCGCCCGCTGCTGTCGTGGCGCGCCGTGCAGTATCGCGGCGGATCGGGTACAAAGCGCCATGGACACCCAAGCTCCTTCCGCCCCCCGGTTCGACTACGTCGTGGTCGGCGCCGGCTCCGCCGGCTGTGTGCTGGCCGCCCGCCTGAGCGAGGATCCCGCGGTCACCGTGGCCTTGCTCGAGGCCGGCCCGCCGGACACCAGCGTCCTGATCCACTGCCCGGCGGGCCTGGCGCTGCTGGCCAAGACCGGCCAGGCCAACTGGGCCTTCGACACGGTGCCGCAGCCCGGGCTGGGCGGGCGGCGCGGTTACCAGCCGCGCGGCAAGGTGCTGGGCGGCTCGAGCTCGGTCAATGCGATGATCTACGCCCGGGGCGTGCCGGCCGACTACGACCACTGGGCGTCGCTCGGCAACCCGGGCTGGGGCTGGGACGAGGTGCTGCCGCTGTTTCGCCGCGCCGAGCACAACGAGCGTGGCGCCGACGCGCTGCATGGGCAGGGCGGCCCGCTCAACGTCGCCGACCTGCGCTCGCCGAACCCCTTCGCCCGCGCCTTCGTCGAGGCCGGGGTCCAGGCGGGGCTGCGCGACAACCCAGACTTCAACGGCCCGGTCCAGGAAGGCGTCGGGATGTACCAGGTCACGCACCGCAATGGCGAGCGCTGCAGCGCGGCCAAGGCGTACCTGGCGCCGGCGCTCGCGCGCCCCAACCTGCAGGTGATCACCGGTGCACACGCGACCCGGCTGCTGCTCGACGGGCGGCGCGCCAGCGGCGTCGAGTACCGGCGCGCCGACGGCTCGAGTGCCCGCGTGCTCGCACGGCGCGAGGTGCTGCTGTCGGCCGGCGTGTTCCAGTCGCCTCAGCTGCTGATGCTGTCCGGTATCGGGCCGGGCGCCCACCTGCGCGAGCACGGGATCCCGGTCGTCCACGACCTGGCCGGCGTTGGAGGCGCGCTGCACGACCATCCGGACGTGGTGCAGGTGGTGGACGCACCGGGCCAGACTGAACTGTTCGGCCTGTCCATGAAGGGGGTCGCGCGGCTGCTGCGTGGTGTCTTCGAATGGCGCGAGCACCGCACCGGGCCGCTGACCACCAATTTCGCCGAGGCCGGCGCGTTCCTGCGCTCACGCCCGGAAGAGGCGCTGCCGGATCTGCAGCTGCACTTCGTGGTCGGCAAGCTCGTCGACCACGGTCGCAAGACGGTCTTCGGCCACGGCTACTCTTGCCACGTCTGCCTGCTGCGCCCGAAGAGCCGCGGCAGCGTACGGCTGGCGAGTGCCGACCCGATGGCGGCACCGGCGATCGACCCGGCCTTCCTCGCCGAGCGCGAGGACGTCGAGGCGATGGTCCGGGGCTTCACGCTGATGCGCACGATCCTGCGGCAGCCTGCGCTCGCGCGCTTCGGCGGCACCGAGCTGCAGGCCTCGGCCGGTGCGGTCACCGATGCGCAGATCGAGGCGTTCCTGCGCGAGCGGGTCGACACGATCTACCATCCGGTGGGCAGCTGCGCGATGGGGCCGGGGCCGCAGGCGGTCGTCGACGCATCGCTGCGCGTGCACGGCATCGAGGCGCTGCGTGTGGTGGACGCCTCGATCATGCCGCGCATCGTTGGTGGCAACACCAACGCGCCGACGATCATGATCGCGGAGAAGGCGGTGGACATGATCCGGGCGAATGCGCGGATCGAGCAGACGGCCGCGGTCTTGGCGACGCACTGAGCCGGCGGTACGCGCCTCGGTCGGCACGTCCCGACTTCGCGCCGCCGCGCCTCAGCCGGCGCGCGTCGATTTCGCCGCGATCGCGCCGCGGCGCGCGAGCACGCGGCGCGCGCAACACGATCCGTCCGCTACACAAGCCGTGAGCGATAGGCGTCGATCAGGGCAGGCGGGCGAGCTCGGCGAGGATCTCGTCGGTATGCTCGCCGAGCGCGGGGGCGGGGCGGCGAAAGCCCCCGGGCGTGGCGCCCAGGCGCGGCACGACGTTGTGCATCGGTATCGAGCCGAGCTCGGCGTCCTCGACGTCGACGATCACCTCGCGGCCCCGCGTGTAGGGATGCTCGAGCAGCTCGCCCATGTTGCAGACCGGGCCAACGGTGACGCCCGCCGCCTCGAACAGCGCGAGGTTCTCGGCGGTGCTGCGCTCGACGATGAAGCCGCCGATGATCGCGTCGAGCGCGTCGCGGTTTGCGACCCGCGCGGTGTTGTCGTGGAAGCGCGGATCGGTCTTGAGCTCGGGGCGGCCGATGGTGTCGAGGATGCGCATCGCCATCGACTGCATCGAGCCCGACAGCGCGACGAAGCCGCCGTCCCGGCACGGATAGACATTGCGCGGCGCGGCGTGCGTCGACTGGTTGCCGGCGCGCATCGTCGCCTCGCCGTTCAGCCGCGTCTTGGCCGCCTCGGAGGCGATGGTCGAGAAGATCGGCTCGAACAGCGACAGGTCGATCACCTGACCGCGGCCCTCGCGCTCGGCCGCGCGCAGCGCGGTCATCGCCGCGAAGGCGCCCTGGATGCCCGCGATCATGTCGGCGAGCGCCAGCGGCGGCAGCGCAGGCGGCCGGTCCGGGAAGCCGTTGAGGTGCGCAAAGCCACTCATCGCCTCGACCAGCGTGCCGAAGCCCGGCTTGTGTGCATAGGGTCCGGTCTGACCCCAGCCGGAGATCCGCACGATCACCAGCGCCGGGTTGGCGGCCAGCAGCTCGGCGGGCGCCAGCCCCATCTTCTCGAGCCCGCCGGGCACGAAGTTCTCGACCATCACCTGCGCATGCTCGAGCAGCTTGCGCAGGCTGGCCAGATCCGCGTCGCGGCGCAGGTCGAGTGTCATCGAGCGCTTGTTTCGGCCGTAGACCTTCCAGTAGATCGGCTGGCCGGCCTCGACCCAGCGGCGCAGGTCGTCGCCCTCGCCGGGGCGCTCGACCTTGATGACGTCGGCGCCGAAATCGGCGAGCTGCAGCGTCAGCATGTTGCCGGCGACGAGGCGGGACAGGTCGACGACGCGGATGCCCTCGAGGGGCCCCCGGGCGGTGGGGTCGAAGCGGATCATGGTCGGGCGATGATACGCGGCACCCCGACGGGGGGCGCCGGGCGGACGTTCCGAACGGCGCCCCGAGACCGGCGCCGCTCAGGTCGTGCCGAGCCGCCTGCGTACCGCCTCGTGATGGTCGCCGCGGCCGGCTCGGCCCACCAGCACCAGCGTCGGCGTGCGCGACAGCAGGTCGCGCGCGGCCGCCACCAGCGCGTCGGCGCCGATCGACATCGTGGTGGCGATGCGCTCGTCGGGCGACAGGACGCGGCCGTGTACCAGCAGGTCGCGGGCGACGGTCTCGGCGAGCTCCATCGGCCGCTCGAGGCTGCGGGCGAGGTGGGTCGCCTGCTGGTTGTGTGTGCGCTCGAGGTCCTCGGGCGCGATACCTCGGGTGAGCGCGGTCAGCTCGTCACAGACCACGTCGAGGAACACCCGCAGGTTGCGCGGCGCGACGCCGGCGGTGACCTGCAGCGTGCCGCAGTCGTCGTGGCCCTCGGTCCAGGCGTCGATCTGATAGGCGAGGCCGCGCTGCTCGCGCACCGACTGAAAGAGCGGCGAGGACATGCCGCCGCCGAGCAGCTCGCCGAGCAACTCGTAGACCGCGTAGCCCGGGTCGGTGCGCGCCGGCACCGGCCAGCCGAGCGCGACCGAGGTCTGCTCGTAGTCGTCGTCGACGTGACGGTAGCCGCCCAGGTAGCGGGCGATCTCGCGCTCGGCGGGCGTGCCGGCGGGCAGGTCGCCGAAGTGCCGCTCGACCTCGTCGGCGAAGCGGTCGTGGTCGACGTCCCCGGCAGCCGCCACCACCATGTTGGCGGCTCGGTAGTGCGTGCCGAGGTAGCCGAGGAAGTCGTCGCGGGTGACGCGCTTGACGAAGCGCGCGCTGCCGAGGATGGGGCGCCCGAAGGACTGCTTGGGCCAGGCCTTCAGGTCGAACTCGTCCTGGGCGATGGACTCGGGGTCGTCGGCCGCGTCGCCGAGTTCCTGCAGGATCACCTGACGCTCGCGCTCGATCTCCTCGGCCGGGAAGGTCGAGCGGCGGATCACGTCGGCCAGCACGTCGAGGGCCACCGGCATGTGCTCGGCGAGCAGCACCGTGTGGTAGGCGGTGTGGTCCTTGGCGGTGT
>JBIPLJ010000034.1:0-46724 GCA_044368415.1 Burkholderiaceae bacterium | reverse complement strand
CGCCTGAAGCTGCCCGAGGGCGAGGCGATCGAGGCGGGCATGGTCACGCGCTCGATCGAGAGCGCGCAGCGCAAGGTCGAGGCGCGCAACTTCGACATCCGCAAGCAGCTGCTCGAGTATGACGACGTCTCCAACGACCAGCGCAAGGTGATCTACCAGCAGCGCAACGAGCTGCTCGAGACCACCGACACTGAGTCGCTGCTCGGCGGGCTGCGCCAGGGCGTGTTCACTGAGGTCTTCCGGCAGCACGTGCCGGAGGAGAGCGTCGCCGAGCAGTGGGACATCCCCGGCCTCGAGAAGGCGCTGAAGGACGACTGGAGTCTCGAGGTGCCGCTCGCCGCCATGCTCGATGGCGAGGCGAGCGACGCCGACCTGCTGGCGGCGGTGCTGAAGGCCGCCGACACACGCTACGCCGAGAAGGTCGAGGCGGTAGGCCGCGAGGGCTTCGCCGGCTTCGAGCGCTCGATCATGCTGCAGTCGATCGACCAGCGCTGGCGCGAGCACCTGTCGGCGCTCGACCACCTGCGCCAGGGCATCCACCTGCGCGGCTACGCGCAGAAGAACCCGAAGCAGGAGTACAAGCGCGAGGCCTTCGGGCTGTTCGAATCGATGCTGCAGAGCATCGGCAATGAGGTCGTCAGGATTCTGATGAACGTGCGGATCCAGTCGGCCGAGGAAGCGCAGCAGGTCGAGCAGCGGGTCGAGCAGCAGGCCGAGGCGTCGTACACGCAGGCGTCCTACACACACGCCGAATTCGCGGCCGCGCCGGATGCCGACCCCGAGTTGGTGGCGCTCGCGGTGCAGGAGGCGCCGGCGCTGCCCGACGACGACAAGGATGCGCCGTATCGGCGCTTCGGCTCCAAGGTCGGCCGCAACGACCCGTGTCCCTGCGGCAGCGGCCGCAAGTTCAAGCAGTGCCACGGGCAGCTGAACTAGCCGCCCTGTCGCGCGCCTACGGGTAGCGCTCGGCCAGGACGGCCATCAGGCTGCCCTTCGGGAAGGGCGCGTTCTTGTCGATCTTCGCCTCGCGCCAAGTCTCGTTGTAGCAGTGCAGGAACGCAGTGCCCTCGGGCATCGCCGCATCCGGCGCGAGCAGGCGGGCGGGGCACTCCCAGTGCGGGATTGGGTTCGCGAAGGCCGGCGGCTGCAGCAGGAAGCCGTGGGTCGTGTGGATCCGCACGATCGCCGTCAGCAGCTCGGGCCCGAGCTCCGACCACACCACCCGATCCTTCGGGAAGCGCCTCGCGTAGGCGAGCGCAAGATCGATCAGGTCGCCCTGCTGCGGCCGGGGCAAGAAAATCACGTTGTTGTTGATGCGGGGCGCGCGCTGGATGCCGAGCGCCTTGCGGGCAAGCGACTTGGCGGCGGCGACCGCGGGATGGCCGTCCTTCCAGCGCTCGGTGACGAGGAAGGGCGCGTCGGGCAGCGAGGCGGGTCCGGCGACCGCGATCACGTCGGTGTCACACCACAGTCCGCCGAAGCGCTGGAGCAGCTCGTAGCGAAAGAGGTCGGCGAAGCTCGCGTAGGAGCCCGCTTTGTTGACGAACACCGCCGACTCCGGGAGCACCTCGCGGGCATCGCGGGCCGTGGCGCCTGTGGGCAGGTTCGGCAGCTCGCCGTAGGTCCAGACGATCGGCTGATAGCCTTGCGCGACGAAGCTGCGCACAGACAGCATCTCGAGCCTGCTCAGCCCGCCGTAGGCCCAGAAGAGGTGTGTCGCGAAGGTCGCCATTACAACGAGTGTAGCGACGCAGGGCATCGCCGGACGTGACGCTGTTGGCGTCGGACGCCCGGCCGGGGGGCGCGCGGCGGGCAGTACAATCCCGGCTCCCGCGCGCCCTCCGCACGCGCCCGCCCGAGCCCGCCATGCCCGTCAACCTCGCCCCCCTGGATCCCGCAGGTCTGTACCCGGTCGCCGGCCTGGAGCTGGGCACCGCACGCGCGGCGATCCGCAAGCCGAACCGGCGCGACGTGCTGCTCGCGCGCCTCGCCCCCGGCGCGACCGCGGCCGGCGTGTTCACGCGCAACCGGTTCTGCGCCGCGCCGGTGACAGTCTGCCGCGAGCACCTCGCGGCGGGGGCCGGTATCCGCGCCCTGATCGTCAACACCGGCAACGCGAACGCAGGCACCGGCGAGCCGGGGCTGGCCGCCGCGCGCCAGACCTGCGCCGCGGTCGCGGCACTCCTCGGCTGCGAGCCCGCGCAGGTGCTGCCGTTCTCCACCGGCGTGATCCTCGAGCCGCTGCCAGTCGAGCGTCTGGTCGCCGGGCTGCCCGCTGCCCACGACGACCTGCGCGTCGATCAGTGGGGCGTCGCCGCCGAAGCGATCATGACCACCGACACGATGCCCAAGGCCGCGTCGCGGCGCGTGACGATCGGCGGGCGCGTCGCCACGGTCACCGGTATCGCGAAGGGCGCCGGCATGATCCGCCCGAACATGGCGACCATGCTCGGTTTCGTCGCGACCGACGCGCGTGTGCCGCAGCCGCTGCTCGCGAAGTGGGTGCGCCAGGCGGCCGATGCGAGCTTCAATCGCATCACCATCGACGGCGACACTTCGACCAACGACTCGTTCGTGCTGATCGCCACCGGGGCCGGCGAGCTCGCGGTCGCCGACGAATCGGATCCGTCGGCTGCGCCGCTCGCGGCCGCGATCGTGGATGTCGCGCGCGAGCTCGCGCAGGCGATCGTGCGTGACGGCGAGGGCGCGACCAAGTTCATCACCGTCTCGGTCGAGCGCGCCGGCACGCCCGAAGAGGCCGCCGCCGTCGCCTACGCGATCGCACACTCGCCGCTGGTGAAGACCGCCTTCTTCGCGTCCGACCCGAACCTCGGGCGCATCCTCTGCGCGGTCGGCTATGCCGGCATCGAGGACCTCGATCCCTCGCGCATCGACCTCTGGCTCGACGACGTGCACGTGGCCACCCGCGGCGGCCGGCATCCGGACTACCGCGAGGAGGACGGCCAGCGGGTGATGAAGCAGGCCGAGATCACCGTACGCGTGTCGCTCGCGCGCGGCGAAGCGGCCACCACCGTCTGGACCTGCGATCTGTCGCACGACTACGTGTCGATCAACGCCGACTACCGTTCCTGATCCCCTGATGCTCTTCGACACCAAAGCCTTCCAGCGCCTCGCCGAGCGCGCAGAGACCCTGTTCGACCGCGTGGAGGGCCTGCTGCCCCGCGCCGCCGAGCCCGACTGGGACGCCTCGATCGCGTTCCGCTGGCGGCGCCGCCCGACCGCGTTCGGCTGGCAGTCGTGGCTGCAGCCGGTGCGTCACCGCTCCTCGATCGCGCTCGAGGACCTGCAGAATATCGACGAACCCAAGCGGCTGATCGAGCGCAACACGCGCCGTTTCGTGCAGGGGCTGCCGGCGAACAACGTGCTCCTGACCGGTTCGCGCGGGACCGGCAAGTCCTCGCTGATCAAGGCCTGCCTGAACGCGCACGCCCACGAGGGGCTCCGGCTGATCGAGGTCGACAAGGCTGACCTCGTCGACTTGCCCGACATTGTCGACCTGGTTGCCGAGCGGCCCGAGAAGTTCGTCGTCTACTGCGACGACCTGTCGTTCGAAGAGGGCGAGGCCGGCTACAAGGCCCTCAAGACCGCCCTCGACGGCTCGATCTCCGCGGCCTCCGACAACGTGCTGATCTACGCGACCAGCAACCGGCGCCACCTGATGCCGGAGAAGATGAGCGAGAACCTCGCGGCCAAGCACACCGAGGACGGTGAGATCCATCCGGGCGAGACCTCCGAGGAGAAGATCTCGCTGTCCGAGCGCTTCGGGCTGTGGGTGGCCTTCTATCCGTTCCGCCAGGATGACTATCTCAATGTGGTCGCTCACTGGCTCGGGCACTTCGGCTGCAGCGACGCGCAGATCGAGGCCGCGCGCGGCGATGCGCTGCGCTGGGCGCTCGAGCGCGGCTCGCGCTCGGGCCGAGTCGCTTGGCAGTTCGCGCGCGACTGGGCGGGCGGCAAGGCCGGATCGGCGCCGACCGCGAAGGCATCGCGGCCGGTGAAGGCCGCCAAGCCAGTCAAGTCGGTGAAGCCCGTCAAGCCGGTGAAGCCCGTCAAGTCGGTGAAGCCCGTCAAGCCCGTCAAGCCCGTCAAGCCGGTCAAGTCCGTGAAGCTCGCGCCAGCTGTCGTGCCGTCCGCCGACGCCAAACCCGCGCGGGCTGCGCCCGCACCGAAACGCACCCCGGCGGCCCGCCGGACGACGACGCCCGTCGCGGCCCGGCTGGCCAACGCCCCGCGCGCCCGCGCGCGCTGAGCGGGCGCCGCCCGCCGGCTCTGCCGCACCCATGGCCGAGGCCCCGGTGCCGGTCGTCGACGTCGCAGTCGGCGTCGTGCTGCGCGACGATGGCGCGGTACTGATCGGCCAGCGCCCGCCCGGCAAGCCCTACGCGGGCTGGTGGGAGTTTCCCGGCGGCAAGCTCGAGGCCGGCGAATCGGTCGCCGATGCGCTCGCGCGCGAGCTGCACGAGGAGCTCGGACTCGACGAGGTCTGCTCCACGCCATGGGTCGTCCGCGGCCACGCCTATCCGCATGCCACCGTGCGGCTCTGGTTCCGGCGGGTGCGCGGCTGGTTCGGCGAGCCGCGCTCGCGTGAGGGCCAGGCGCTCGCCTGGCGAGCGCTGGACGCGATCGACCTCGCCCCGCTGCTGCCCGCCTCGATCGCGCCGATCGGCTGGCTGCGGCTGCCCCCAATCTACCGAATCTCGTGTGCCGCCGAGCTCGGCGTCGAGGCGTTCGAGCGCGCGCTTGGCGGCGCACTCGATGCGCTCGCCGACACCCGCTCGACGACCCCGCTGCTGCTGCAGCTGCGCGAGCCCGCGCTGCCGGAGCGCGACCTGCTGCGGCTCTTCGCGCGGCTGCGCGCCTGGCGGGAGTCCAGGGCACTGCGGGTCGTCGTCAGCAGCCGGCATCCGCTGTCGTTTGCCCGCGCGGTCGACGGTGTGCACCTCACCGCGCGAGACCTCGCCGCGGCCGCGTCGAGGCCGCCGGTGCGCTGGGTGGCTGCATCCTGCCACGCCGGCGACGCGCTCGCGCGCGCCGACGCGCTCGGATGCAACTTCGCGGTGCTCGGCCCGGTGTTCCCGACTGCCAGCCATCCGGGCGCGCCGACGCTCGGCTTCGACGGGCTGGCTCGCGAGATTGCGGCGACGCCGCTGCCGGTCTACGCGCTCGGCGGGCTCGGGGCCGGTGACCTCGCTGCGGCCGAGGCGGCGGGCGCACACGGCGTGGCGGCGATGCGCGCCGCCTGGCGCTGAGCCCGGCTCAGTTCAGGTCGCGGGGCGCTGCCGCCGGCGTGTCCGACGGATGCTCCGGGTCGGGCGGGTCGCCCGGGATCACGTAGCCGCCGCGGGCCCATTGGCCGAGGTCGATCATCTTGCAGCGCTCGGAGCAAAACGGGCGCCAGCGGTTGGCCGGCGAGAACTCGGTCTTGCGGGCGCAGACGGGGCAATCGACGATCGCGGTCATCGGTAGGGGCGGGGGGCGGGATGGGGCAGATCGCTGCGCGGCCGGGGGCCGCGGCGGCTATAGGTTGCAGAGCGCGAGCTCGAACTCGACGTTGCCCTCGAAGGGCTTAGGCCGCAGGTCGCCGCCCTGGGACGTGAAGCGAATCCACAGCATGTACTTGTTCGCCGAGATCTCGGGGATCGCGCCGCTCGCCGGGTCGACGCGGATCTGCAGCATCTGGTACACCTTGCCGCCGAGCGTCTGCTGGTAGCTGCCCTGGTGGGTCGAGACGACCGCGCCCTGCGCGGACTCGCGCAGCAGCTGCAGCACGATCACCAGCGCATCGCGCAGCGCGCGGAACGGCGCCGACCACATCGCGATGTCGCGCAGTCGCGCCTCGGGCGAGCGGTTCCGCCACGCATGGTACGAAGGCAGATCGAACTCGCAGGTGCCGCCGGCGATGATCGCGCGGCTGCGGATGCTCATCAGCCATTCGTTGTCGCGCAGGTGCTGGCCGGTCTTGCCGGTCGCGCTGTTGAGCAGCTGCGAGGCGCCGTCGATGTCGGCCAGCACCCGCTCGAGCGCCTCGAGCGCGACGTTCGGATTGTCGCGGAATGCGAGCAGCGTCTGTCGCTGGCGCTCGAGCTCCTGCAGCAGGTCGGACTTCAGGTCCGCGCGCGAGGCCACCTCGAGGATCTCGAACAGCGTGGTCAGCGCGACATGGTGCTCGAGCGCACCCGACTGCTCCGCGAAATGGTCGAATCGCGTGAACAGGTCTTCGAGCCGCAGGAGGGTCCGGATCCGTTCGTTGAGCGGATATTCGTAGAGGGTCAACGCGGGGGCGGTCCGTGAGCGGTCCGTCGGTATGGTCGACCCATTTTGAATCATTCGACTGACCTTGACAAACCCGAGTACGCCGCGTGGAGCCGCGCGACCTGCGCATCGAGCGCCTCGGGCGCGCCGCCGTTGTTGATCACGTCGTCGGCGGCCGCCAGCCGTTGCGCTCGCGTAGCCTGCGCGGCGAGGATGGCGTCGACCTGCGCGCGCTGCAGCGCGCTGCGCGCCATCACCCGCTCGATCTGGACCTCGGGCAGGCAGTCGACGACGAGGACGCGATCGTAACGGCCGTGCCAGTCGCCCGACTCGACCAGCAGCGGCACGGCCACGATCACGTAGGGGGCGCCGTCGCGCAGCGCGGCCGCGATGCCCGCCTGAGTCCGCGCGCGGATCATCGGATGCAGAATGCCCTCGAGACGCTTGCGTGCGCCGGGGTCTGCGAAGGCGATCGCGCGCATCGCGGCGCGGTCCATGCGGCCGTCGGCGGCTATGACGGCATCGCCGAAGGCAGCGCGGATCGGCTCGATCGCGTCACCGCCGGGGCCGGTCAGCGCATGGGCGATGGCGTCGGTGTCGACCAGCGCGGCCCCGTGCGCGACCAGCCGGTCCGCGACGGTGCTCTTGCCGCTGCCGATGCCGCCCGTGAGGCCGATGACCGGCACGCCGCGCGTGCCGGCCTCAGGCAAGGCCGAAGAGCGCGCCGAGCGGCCGCGCAAAGTAAAGCGCGAGCAGTCCCGCGCCCGCGAGGTACGGCCCGAACGGGATCGGTACCTCGCGCTTGTGCCGTGTGAACAAGATCATCGCGATGCCGACGGTGGCGCCCACCGCCGAGGCGAGCAGGATGATGGCGGGGATGGCTGTCCAGCCAAACCATGCGCCGAGCGCGGCCAGCAATTTGAAGTCCCCGTAGCCCATTCCTTCTTTGCCGGTGGCGAGCTTGAACGCCCAGAAGATGCTCCAGAGGATGCCGTAGCCGACCATCGCGCCGAGCACCGCGTCGCCAATCGGCACGAAGGTGCCGCCGAGGTTGAACGCCAGGCCGAGCCAGAGCAGCGGCAACGTGAGGTCGTCGGGCAGCAACTGCGTGTCGAAGTCGATGAAGGCGAGCGCGATCAGGCAGAAGGTGAGCAACATCGCGCCCAGGCCCGCGGCGCTCGGGCCGTGCACGGCGATCGCGCAGCCGGCAAGGACGGCGGTCAGCAGCTCCACGAACGGATAGCGGGCGGGAATGGGCGCCGCGCAGTGGCCGCACTTGCCGCGCAGCAGCAGCCAGGAGATGACCGGCACGTTCTGCAGCGCGGTGATCTGCGTGCCGCAGTGCGGACAGGCCGAGCGCGGCACCACGAGGTTGTAGCGCGGGCGCTCGGCCAGCGGCTCGCCGCGAAGCTCGGCGGCCTGGGCGGCCCAGTCGGCCTCCATCATCTTCGGCAGCCGGTGGATCACGACGTTCAGGAAGCTGCCGACGAGCAGGCCGAACACCGAAGCGAGCGCGACGATGGCGGGCGGCGGGAGCTCCGTGAGCAGGGCGAAGGGGGCGCTGAGCATGATGCCGTCGATGGTAGCCGACCGGACCGGCGCCACCACCGGCCGTCCGGCGCGATGTCCTGTCCGCGCGTCGTCTGGCCGCGCCGGCCCGGCGACCGAACGTTCAGGCGTCGGGTCCGGGCTCGCTGTCCAGGCCTTCGGCCAGGCGCACCAGCTCGGGCAGGGTGGTCGCGCCCATCTTGCGCATGACGCAGGCGCGATCGGCTTTCACCGTGCGTTCGCTCACGCCCAGCTCCCAGGCGATCTGTTTGGTGAGCGCGCCCTGCACCACGCGGCGCAGCACCGTGCGCTCGCGCTCGTCGAGCGATGCGAAGCGGGCCCGAGCCTCTCGGCGGCGCTCGCGCCCGGCACGCCGCGGTGCATCGGCCTCGATGGCGCTGCGGACCGCCTCGAGCAGCACCTCGCTGCGGACTGGTTTGGTGAGAAAGTCACTGGCGCCGGCCTTGAGCGCCCGCACGCTGCTGGGGATATCGCCGCGCCCAGTCAGGAAAACTGTCGGCACCGTCCAGCCGCGCTGGCGCAGCGCTTCGTGCAGCGCCAGGCCGTCCGGTCCGGGCATGTGCAGGTCGAGCAGCAGGCAGCCCTCGGGCTCGCTGCCTGCGGCGATCAGGAACTCGCCGGCCGAGCCGTACGCGCGGGTTGCGTAGCCGGCAGCACCCAGCAGCCGGGTGAGCGCGACACGCATCGCCTCATCGTCGTCGACGACGTGCACGACAACCGCATGGCCCGCGGCGCTCATCGGCCCGCCAGCGCCGCTGCCGGCCGCGGCGCGTCGCGCCGGCGGTCGTCGCTCGGCGTGCCGGCGTCCGGGCGCGCGCGCGGCAGGCGGACCCGCGCTAGCGTGCCGCCACCGTCGCGCGGCTCGAGCGTGACGCGTCCGCCGTGCGACTCCACGATCGCCCGGACAATCCCCAATCCCAGACCCATGCCGCGCGCCTTGGTGGTAAAAAACGACTCGAACACCGACTCGTGACGGCCGGCGGGGATCCCCGAACCGGTGTCGGCGACCGTGAGCTGCAGTTCGCCGTCGCGCTCCGCGGTCGAGATCAACACGCGGCGCGACGCGACGGGCGCGTCCTCGCTGGCATCCATCGCGTTGATCGCAAGGTTGAGCAGCACCTGCTGGAGCTGCACCGGATCGCCGACGATGCGGTCGTCGGCGGCCTCGAGCATCGCCTCGAGCACGATCCCGCGTCGGCGTGCCTCGGGCTCGAGCAGCCCGAGCGCCTCGTGCAGCGCCGGATGCAGGCTGAGTGGCGCGTGGGTGACCTCGTGGTTCTCGAGCAGCGCGCGCAGCCTGCGGATCACCTCGTGTGCGCGCAGGTCGTCGCGGCGGATGTCGGCGAGGATCTCGTGCAGCGCCTCGCGCAGCGCGCCCTTCGGGATGTCTGCGTTGCGCAGCATGATGTCGGCCGCGTCGGCGTTGCTGAGGATCGCGCCGAGCGGCTGGTTGATCTCGTGGGCGATCGAGGCGGTCAGTTCGCCCATCGCCGCGAAGCGCATCGCGCGGGCCAGTTCCAGCCGGCGCTGGCCGGCCTCGGCCTCGGCCTGCCGGCGACGGCGGCGCTGCAGCAGCAGGCCGCCGATGGTCAGAGCCTGCGCGCCGACCACGGCGGCGCTGACGAGCACGAAGCCGCGGTACTCGGTCCACAGGTTGCGGTGCGGGTTGACAGTCGTACAGCCCGCCGGCAGCGCGGCCGTGTCGAGGCCGTGGCGCGCGAACAGGCTCAGATCCGCCGCGCAGCGGGTGGTTGCGTCGGGCGACACTGCGGGCGGCGGCCGGCCCTCGAGCAGGGCGATTGCGAGCGTCGCGGTATGGCGGCCAGCGGCCTCGAAATCGACGACGCTGCCCGCCGAGAGTCCCCGCCCCACGAAGCTGCCGAACACGCCGTAGATCGGTGCACCCGAGGCCGCCGCGAGCTGGGGCAGGACCTCTGCCGGAAACGGCGTGGGACCGTTCGTGTTGCGGTGCACGTGCGTGAAGAACACCGCCGTCTCGGGCCCCAGCCGCGCGAGCCGCTCGGCCAGTGCCGTGCTCGGCAGCCCCGCCCAGGGCTCGATGCGCCAGCGCCCTCGCGTCGCGGCGAGTGTGCTCACGCGCGCTCCGAGGCCGAGGTCGCCCTCGGCGTTTCCGCTCACCACGACCAGGCGCGTGGCCGCCGGCTGCAGCCGTTCGATCAGCGCAAGCGTGCCGTCGATGTCGAGCTTCCAGAACGATTGCAGCGCGTCGACCGGCACGCGGGCGCGCTCCACCATCGGCTCGTCCAGGCCGGCCAGGATCAGCGGGACGCCGGGCCAGAGCGCGTCACGCTGTTCGCGTACCGCGTCGATGGCGCGCTCGCCGATGCCGACCACCAAGTCGACTGGCTGTGCGCCGTACTTCTTGTGCTGCAGCGCAAGGAACTCGGGGGCGAGATCGTTGTAGTCGAAGCGGTAGGTGTCGAGCGTGTCGGTGAAGAACGTGGCGCCGGCGGGTGCCGCAGCCTGGAGCGTCCTGCGGAACGACCGGTCGATCTCCTGCATCGCCGGCAGCCCGGCGTCACTGCCCATCAGCACCGCCACCCGCCAGGGGGCGGCCGGGGCCGTGACGGCCGGTACATCGCCGCCGATCAAGCCGGCGGCGAGTATGCCTGCGGCGAGCAGGCCGGCGCCGGAGGGCGCGAAGACCGAACCGGGGCGGCGAGTCACGAGTCGAGCTTGGCGGGGACGGGGCGCTCATGGTACCGGACGCTGCGGGCCTACCCCGCGGCCCGCCGGCGGGTCAGCGGGTCAGCGCGGGTCGAATGCGAAGACGCGACGCCAGTCGCGCTTCATGTCGACGACCGTCCAGCCTCGCGCGGCGGCCTCGTCGAGCGCCTTGTCCAAACGACCGACCTTCGAGGCACGGTCGTACTCCCATTCGCGCACGGCGTCGGTATGCCGGACGATCGCGGCCAGCCGCGCACCGGGTCCGCTTGCGGTCCACTGCAGCATCTGCAGGTCGCCGTCGGAATTGCCGAACGCGGCGATCGGTCGGCGCCCGATGTGCCGCAGGATGCCGACCGGCTTGCCGGCCTTGTCGTCGACGAACTCGACCTCCGGCAGACGCACCAGCACCGGCTGCTCGTCGCGCAGCTCGAACTTCGTGCGGATGGTGCTGCCGATCACCTGCTCGGGCGGGATGCCGTAGATGCGCTCTGTCCACGGCCGCATGAACTCGACGCCGCCGCCTGAGACGATGAAGTTCTTGAAGCCGTTCTCGCGCAAGTACGCGAGCAGCTCGAGCATCGGCAGGTAGACCATCTCGGTATAGGGTCGCCCTGTTTTCGGATGGCGGGCCGTGAGCAGCCAGTCCTCGACGATCTTCGTGAACGCGTCCGAGCTCATGCCCGCATGGGTTGCCATCGCGAGCTGCGCGATCGCATGCTCGCCGCCTGCGGCGAGCGCCTTCATGTCGCCGCGCAGCAGCGAGGCGTACGGCTCCTTCGTCTTCCACTCGGGACGGGTCGCGCTCATCGCGCGGATGCGGTCGGCGATGAACAGGCCCTGCACGTAGACCGGCTGCTCGGCCCACAGCGTGCCGTCGTTGTCGAACACCGCGATCCGCTCGGGCACCGGCACGAAGTCGCGGCCTCCCGGCTCGGTGACAGCCTTCACGAACGCAAGGATGCGGGCCCGTGCAGGGCCGTCCTGCCAGGACGGCAGCGGCTCGGCGGCGGGCGCCGACTGCGCGCGAGCAAGGCTGGACAAGGGCGAGGCCGCGATCAGCGCGACGACGCGGCGGCGGTGGGTGGAGGTCATGGTCGGTTCCGGGTGGGTGGTGCGAGTCAAGTCGTGCCGTACCTGGCCTGCATGGCGCGAGGGCCGCCGTCCGGTCATGGACGGCGGCCCCCGAGGGCAGGCTATGTGGCCGATGGGCTCAGCGGCCGCTGGCGCCGCCGCCCTGCATGACGGACTCCATCACGCGATCGAGGTTGAAACTGCCCGGCTTCTGGCGCGGTGGGAACTCCTTGAAGCTCTGCAGCCAGCGCCCGACGTAGGCGCCAGCCGGCGCGATCGCGAACATCCGCTCGAGGTACCAGCGTTGGTAGCCGATCGCATGCTCCGACTCGGCGCGCTCGAACGGGTCCATCCGAAGGTTGGTGAGCGTCGGGGCGCGCAGCTGTGTGAACGGCTGCTGCCAGACTTTCAGGCCCTCGGACTCCTGCTTGAGGAAGGTGACCTTCCAGTTGTCGTAGCGCAGCGCGGCGACGCTGCCGTCGTCGGTCCAATAGATGAACTCGCGGCGCGGCCATGCGCTCTCGCCCCTGAGTGCCGGGCCGAGGTCGTAGCCGTCGAGGTGGACCTTGTAGGCCATCGAGCCGATGCGCCGGCCCTTCTTCAGGTCATCGACCACAGTCCGGTCGCCGGCGGCCGCCAGCATCGTGGGCAGGATGTCCTCGTGCGCGCCGATGTCGTTGATGACGGTGCCGGGCTTGATCACGCCGGGCCACTTGATCATCGTCGGCACGCGGTAGCCGCCTTCCCACTGGGTGTTCTTCTCGCCGCGGAACATCGTCGTGCCGCCGTCGGGCCAGGTGAAGGTCTCGGCGCCGTTGTCGGTCGAGTACATCACGATGGTGTTGTCCTCGAGGCCCAGCTCCTTGAGCTTGGCCATCACCTGACCGACGTGGCCATCGTGCTCGACCATGCCGTCGGCGTAGATGCCCAGGCCGGTCTTGCCGACCGACGCCGGCTTCAGGTGCGTGAAGATATGCATGCGGGTGGAGTTCCACCACATGAAGAACGGCTTGTCGGCCTTCTTCGCGCGTTCCATGAAGTTGAGCGCCTTCGCAGTGACCTCCTCGTCGATCGTCTCCATCCGCTTGCGCGTGAGCGGACCGGTGTCGGTGATGGTGCCGCCGGCGAAGCTGTGGATCACCCCGCGCGGTCCGAACTGCTTCTTGAACGCCTCGCCCTTCGGGTAGTCGGGGTTCTCCGGCTCCTCCTCGGCATTGAGGTGGTACAGGTTGCCGAAGAACTCGTCGAAGCCATGCGCCGTCGGCAGCATGTCGTCGCGGTCGCCGAGGTGGTTCTTGCCGAACTGTCCGGTCATGTAGCCCTGGGCGCGCAGCAGCGTCGCGATCGTCGGGTCCTCTTTCTTCATGCCTTCGGGCGCGCCCGGCAGGCCGACCTTGGTGAGGCCGGTGCGGATCGGCGACTGCCCGGTGACGAAGGCGGCGCGGCCAGCGGTGCAGCTCTGCTGGCCGTACCAGTCGGTGAACAGCGCGCCCTCGCGGCCGATGCGGTCGATGTTGGGCGTGCGGTAGCCCATCATTCCGTTGTTGTAGGCGCTGATGTTGAACTGGCCGATGTCGTCACCCCAGATCACGAGCACGTTGGGCTTGCGCGCCCCGGGGGTCTGGGCGGTCGCGGTCGTGCTCGCGAGGCCGAGTGTCAGCGCCGTCGCGGATGCGACGATCAGCCCGGCGAGTTGCCTGATTCGAATCATGATGGGGGAGTCCTCCTGGAAGCGTGGGGTCGTGTGATCAGGATGCCGCGGTAGGGCGGGCGTGGCCGTTCATGGCGCGGGCAATCGAGTCGAGGAAAAAGGCGCCGTTGAACGGCTTGGCAGGAAACGCATGCCCGCCGGCCTGAAGCGCGGCGCGCCCCGAGACCGGGTCGTGTCGCGCACTGACAAACACCGCCGGCGCGCGGGACGCGGGCAGCGAAGCGTACCAGCTCGCGCCGCCCTGGCCGCCCAGACGAAGGTCCAGCACCAGGCAGTGCGTTGCCCGATCGCGATCGACCGCGGCAAGGGCCTCGCCCCTGCCGAAGACGCGCGAGCGAGAGCCCTCCACGGTGAGGAGCCGGTTCAGCGCTTGGCTCATGCTTGCGTCGTCGTCGACCACCACAATGAGGGGTGCCTCGGTGTACATCAAAATCCCGACGCGCGAGCATATCGAAGTGCGGCCGTCGGCGCGACCTTCTTTTAGGGCAGGGGTGCTGCCCCTAGGGGCAGCCGGCGGGAGTCCGAGCTCCGCGGACTGGCCGCGTCCGCCGTGATGGTCCACACTGCGGCTCGGTTTTCCCTGCCCGACCAACCGTCCGCACCGTGCCCAAGAAGCCGCCCGCCCGATCACGGCGTCCCGCCGCCCCGTCACCAGATGCGGCGCCTGAACCCGCGCCTGCCCCGGCTGGCACCGCGATCGCCGCGCCGCGCCGATCGCGCGCGTTCGCGCTCGGCGCGGCGATCGCCGTGTTGCTGGCGGCCGGTGTCGCCGCCTGGATGCTGGGTGCCGCGCCGCCCGTGCCCGCGCCCGTGACCGCCGCCGCGGCGCCGGCCGCGGCCCCTACCGCCGCCGCCGTGCCGCGCACGCCGGCCGACTATGTCGACAACTCGAGCTGCGTCGGCTGCCACGAGGACGCGGCGCGCGCCTGGCGCGGCTCGCATCACGCGAACGCGATGGCGCCCGCCGATGCCGCGAACGTGCGCGGCGACTTCGGCGGTGCTGCGTTCCGACACGGCGGCGTCGCCACCCGCTTCGGCAAGCGCGACGAGCGCTTCTTCGTGCGCACTGATGGCCCTGATGGCAGGCCGGGCGAGTTCGACGTCGCGTTCACCTTCGGCTACGCGCCGCTGCAGCAGTACCTCGTGCCGATGCCCGGCGGCCGGCTGCAGCCCCTGCAGGTGGCCTGGGACGTACCGAAGCGCCGCTGGTTCCACTTGCTGCCCGACGAAAAGGCACCGGCCGGCGACGTGCTTCACTGGACCGGCCGTTACCAGACCGCCAACACGATGTGCCTGTCCTGCCATGTGACCGGCTTCGAGAAGCGCTATGACGAGAAGACCGACACCTTTGCCTCGACGTGGAAGGAGCCGAACGTCTCGTGCCAGTCGTGCCATGGCCCGGGCAGCCGGCACGCCGGGTGGGCTCGAGCCAAGGCCGAGGGCAAGCCCGTGCCGGCGACGCCGGGTGAGCGGCTCGGCCTCGTGGTCGACTTCGCGGCCGCCGGCGGGCGCGGACAGGTCGAGGTCTGCGCCGCCTGCCACTCGCGGCGTGCCGAGCTGACCGCGACACCGGTGCCAGGCCAGCCACGGCTCGACCACTACCTGCCAGCGCTACTCGCGCCGCCCCTTTACCACGTCGACGGACAGCAGAACGACGAGGTCTTCGTCGACGGCTCGTACCGCCAGAGCCGGATGTACCAGGCCGGCGTGGGCTGCACGAACTGCCACGACGCGCACACCGGAAAGACTAAGGCCGAAGGCAACGCGGTCTGCACGCAATGCCACGCGCCGGCCGTAAACGCTGCCGTGCCGAACGCCGCGTTCCCGAAGGCGGCCGGCAGCTACGACAGCCCCGCCCACCACTTCCATGCCGCCGGCTCGAGCGGCGCGCAGTGTGCGGCCTGTCACATGCCGCCCAAGGTTTACATGCAGGTCCAGGCGCGGCCCGACCACAGCCTGCGCGTGCCGCGCCCCGACCTGTCGGTGACGCTCGGCACGCCGAACGCCTGCAACCAGTGCCACACGGACCGGTCCGCGCAGTGGGCCGCCGAGCGCGTCGCCGCGTGGTACGGGCCGAACCGTCGCCAGGAGCCGCACTGGGGCGAGGCCTTCGCCGCCGCGCGTGCCGGGCGGCCCGGGTCCGCCGAGGCAGTCGCACGCATCGCGGCCGACCGCGCACAGCCCGGGCTGGTGCGCGCAACCGCGCTCGACCTGCTGCGCGGCGAGCCGCGCACCGGCGACGCGATCCGCGTTGAGGCGACCCGCGATCCGGACCCCGAGGTGCGGGCCGCGGCCGCCGACAGCCTCGAAGCGCTGCCGCCCGGCCCACGCGTCAACGGCCTCGGGCCGCTGCTCGGCGACCCGGTCCGTGCCGTGCGGATCGCCGCTGCGCGGGCGCTGTCCTCGCTGCCGCGCGAGCGGCTCGATGCAGCGCTACGACCCGCCTTCGAGACCTCGCTCGCCGAGTACGTCGCGGCGCAGTCGGTGTCGCTCGACATGCCGGGCGCGCGGCTGAACCTCGCCGTCGTCCATCAGAACGGTGGGCGGCTCGAAGAGGCCGAGCGCCACTACCTCGCCGCACTGCGCATCGATCCCGACTTTACACCGGCGCGCGCGAACCTCTCGCAGATGTACAACGCGGCCGGCCGCAACGCGGACGCCGAGCGGGTGCTGCTCGAGGGGCTGGTTCGCATGCCCGAGTTGGGCGAGCTGCAATACTCGCTCGGCCTGCTGCTCGCCGAGGCGCAGCGCTTGCCCGAGGCGACCCGTGCGCTGCAGAAGGCCGCACGCCTGATGCCGGGGCGGGCCAAGGTCCACTACAACCTCGGGCTGGCGCTACAGCAGGGCGGCCAGCGCAAAGCCGCCGAAGCCTCGCTGCTGAAGGCGCAGCGGCTCGACCCCGCCGATCCGCAGTCGGCCTACGCGCTGGCCGTTTTGCACGCGCAGGACGGGCGCTGGGACGAGGCGATGAAGTGGGGCGACACGCTGCAGGCGCTGAGCCCCGGCGACCCCGGGGTCAGGCAGTTCGTCGAGCGGCTGCGGGCGCGGCGCTGAGGATCGGCGCCGACCGTCCAGGTCGGCGTTGATCTCTGCAACTGCGATCAGACCACCTGGCCCATTTTGAAGATCGGCATGTACATCGCGACGACTAGGCCGCCGATTACCGTGCCGAGAATGACCATGATCAACGGCTCCATCAGCGAGGACAGCGCGTCGACCGCATCGTCGACCTCGCGCTCGTAGATGTCGGCCGACTTGCCCAGCATGGAATCGAGCGCACCCGACTCCTCGCCGATGGCGGCCATCTGCAGCACCATGTTCGGGAAGACTTTTGCGTTCTGCATCGCCACCGTCAGGGCGGTTCCGGTGGACACTTCTTGCTGGATCTTCTTGGTCGCCTGCAGGTACACGATGTTGCCGGAGGCGCCGCCCACCGAGTCCAGCGCCTCGACCAGCGGTACGCCGGCCGCGAACATGGTGGACAGGGTGCGCAGCCAGCGCGCGATCGTTGCCTTGCGCAACACCTCCCCGAAGACCGGCAACTTGAGCATGAGCCGGTCCATCGCCATCTGAACAGCCGGAGATCGCTGCCAGGCCTGCTTCATGAAATAGAAGGCGCCGAACATGACCCCGAACATGATGTACCAGTAGGCCGTGAAGAAGTCCGACATCGCGATGACGACCAGCGTCGGCGTCGGCAGGTCGGCACCGAAGTTCGAGAACACGTCCTTGAAGGCCGGGATCACGAACAGCATGATCACCACGACGACGATCGCGGCAACGCCAAGCACGGAGATCGGGTAGAACAGCGCGGACTTGATCTTGCCCTTGATCGCTTGCATTTTCTCCTTGTATACCGCTAGGCGTTCGAGCAGGTCGTCCAGGATACCGGCCTGTTCGCCCGCACCGACCAGATTGCAAAAGAGCTGGTCGAAGTAAAGCGGGTACTTGCGGAAAGCCTGCGACAGCGAGGTCCCGGTCTCGACATCGCCTTTGATGTCCATAAAGAGTTTGCCGACCGACTTGTTGTCGGTACCCTTGGCGACGATGTCGAAGGCTTGCAGCAGCGGCACGCCCGCTTTCATCATTGTCGCGAGTTGGCGCGTGAACATCGTGATGTCGCGGTCGGTAACTTTCTTGCCGCCCTTGAAGCGCTGTTTGCGCACCTTGACGACGACGATGCCCTGACGGCGCAGCGTCGAGGTCACCACCGATTCGCCGCCGGCGCGCATCTCGCCGCGGATGGTCTTGCCGGCCCGGTCGCGCCCTTCCCACTGGAAGGTGACTTCCTTGACGGGGGCGGGTCGGGTCGTGGTCCTCAGCGCGGGGGTCGCCATTTCTAGCTCCAGTTCATTCGTTTGTCACGCCGAGGACTTCCTCGATCGAGGTATGGCCCTGCCGGACCTTCTTCAGGCCCGAGCTGCGCAGGTCTGACACGCCCTCGCGCTTGGCCTGCGCGGCGATGTCCATCGCGTTGCCGCCGGCGAGGATGAGGCGCTGGATCTCGTCGGTGATCGGCATGACCTGGTAGATGCCGACCCGGCCCTTGTAGCCGCCGCCCGAGCACCGTTCGCAGCCGACCGGCCGGTACGGCGTCCACGAGCCGTCGAGGTCAGCCTCCTTAAAACCGGCGGCGAGCAGCGCGGCCTCGTCGATCTCGGTGGGCTGCTTGCAGGTACACAGCCGCCGCGCCAGGCGCTGTGCGGTGATCAGGATCACCGACGAGGCGATGTTGAACGGCGCAATGCCCATGTTCATCATCCGCGTCAGCGTGGTCGGCGCGTCGTTGGTGTGCAGCGTGGATAGCACCATGTGTCCGGTTTGCGCCGCCTTGATCGCGATGTCCGCGGTCTCGAGGTCGCGGATCTCGCCGACCATGATCACATCCGGATCCTGGCGCAAGAACGACTTGAGCGCGGCCGAGAACGACAGCCCCGCCTTGTCGTTCACATTGACCTGGTTCACGCCGGGCAAGTTGATCTCGGCCGGGTCCTCCGCGGTCGAGATGTTGGTGCCCGGCTTGTTCAGGATGTTCAGGCAGGTATAGAGCGACACCGTCTTGCCCGACCCCGTCGGGCCGGTGACCAGTACCATGCCGTAGGGGCGGCTTACCGCGGACAGCAGCGCCTCTTTTTGGTCGGGGTCGTAGCCGAGCGCGTCGATGCCGAGCTTCGCCGATGACGGATCCAGGATCCGCATCACGATTTTCTCGCCGAACAACGTGGGCAGCGTCGAGACCCGGAAGTCGATCGCCCGCTGCGCGGACATCACGAGCTTCATGCGTCCGTCCTGCGGGATGCGTTTCTCGGAGATGTCGAGCTTAGAGATGACCTTGATCCGCGAGGCCAACTTCTCCTTGATCGCCAGCGGCGGCTGCGAGATCTCGCGGAGCTCGCCGTCGATCCGATAGCGGATCCGGTAGTACTTCTCGTACGGCTCGAAGTGGATGTCCGAGGCCCCGCCGTTGATCGCGTCGAGCAGCACCTTCTGCAGGTAGCGCACGATCGGCGCGTCATCGACCTCGGAGGTGTCCTCGGGCAGCCCAGGCTCGGCCTCGCCGTCCTCGAGCTCGATGTCCGAGAAGTCGTTCTTGGCGAGCGCGGTGACCTGCTCGGTGGCCGACGCGCCGAACTTCTCGATCACCTTGAGCAGCTTGTCGTGCTCGACGACGATCGGGTCGATGGTCGCCTGCGCCTGGAACTTGACCCGGTCGATCGCCTGCAGATCGGTCGGGTCGGAGAGCAGCACGGTCAGCCGGTTGCCGCGCTTGAGCAGCGGCAGGATCCGGCTCTCCACCAGCAGCTTGCGGTCGATCAGCCCGGTCGGAAGCGACGCGGGGTCGAGTGCCGCGAGGTCCAACAACGGCAGGCCGAACGTGTCGGATGCGAACCGCGCGAGCTGGATCGCGGGCAGCTTGCCGCCGGAGACGAGCTGGTCGATGAACTTCGTCGACGTGCCCTCGATCTTGCTTTGCAGCGCGACGGCCTCCTCCTGCCTCAGCAGCTGATGCTGCACGAGGGCCCGGGCCAATCCGGACAGCACGGCGGTGTCGACCGGGGATCCGACGGCGCTCATCGGAGAACTCTGCTTGAAGTGCGGGGGGTCACGCCGACGAGTGTGCGGCCGACGGATGCCGATGAGTACACGATCGTGTCGGGTCGGGGACGAATGGCGCCGCCCGACATACGGACGGCGGCGGCGTGGGTCGCCCGCCACGCGACGGCCGCGTGCCGGGCGCCGCCCGAAGGCTATCCCGCCGCCGGCCGACGCCGGCCGATGGAACGTCGGCGGCTGCCGTCGGGGGGGGGCTTGCTACACTCGATGCTCCAGGCTTGAGGAGACGAGAGACGACATGGGCGGCACCACTGCACCGAAGGGGCTGCGCTCTCGCGCGTGGTTCAACAACCCCGACAACATGGGGATGACCGCGCTCTACCTCGAGCGATACATGAATTTCGGCCTGTCGCTCGACGAGCTTAAGAGCAGCGGCAAGCCGATCGTCGGTCTGGCCCAGACGGGTAGCGACCTGTCGCCGTGTAACCGCCATCACATCGAGCTCGCGCAGCGCGTGCGCGACGGCATCCGCGACGGCGGCGGCATCCCGATGGAGTTCCCGGTCCATCCGATCCAGGAGACCGGCAAGCGGCCGACCGCGGCACTCGACCGCAACCTCACCTACCTGTCGCTGGTCGAGATCCTGTATGGCTATCCGATGGACGGGGTGGTGCTCACCACCGGCTGCGACAAGACCACGCCTGCGATGCTGATGGGTGCGGCCACGGTCGACATCCCGTCGATCGTGCTGTCCGGCGGGCCGATGATCAACGGCTATCACAACGGCGGCCTGTCCGGCTCGGGCACGATCGTCTGGTTCGCGCGCCAGGAGCTGGCCGCGGGCCGGATCGACGAAGACGGCTTCCTGAAGATGGTCGCCTCGGGCGCGCCGTCGGCGGGCCACTGCAACACGATGGGCACCGCGCTGTCGATGAACAGCGTCGCCGAGGCGCTCGGCATGTCGCTGCCCGGTTGCGCCGCCATCCCCGGCCCTCATCGCGACCGCTACGAGATGGCCTACTGGACCGGGCGGCGCATCGTCGCGATGATCCACGAGGATCTGCGACCCTCGAAGGTCATGACGCGCAAGGCCTTCGAGAATGCAATCGTCGCCTCGAGCGCGCTCGGCGCGTCGACCAACTGCCCGCCGCACGTGACCGCGATCGCGCGCCACATGGGCGTGGAGCTCGACATCCGCGACTGGGACCGCATCGGCTATGCGATCCCGCTGCTGACTAACCTGATGCCGGCGGGCGAGTACCTCGGCGAGGAGTTCCACCGCGCCGGCGGCGTGCCCGGCGTGATGAACGAGCTGCTGCAGGCCGGCAAGCTGCATGCCGACGCGATGACGGTGTCGGGCAAGACCGTGGGCGAGGCCTACGGGAACACGCCGGTCACCGACCGCCGGGTGATCAAGGCCTACGACGCGCCGATGCAGAACGAGGCCGGCTTCGCGGTCCTCTCGGGCAACCTCTTCGATGCGGCTGTGATGAAGACCTCGGTGATCTCGCCGGAGTTCCGCAAGCGCTATCTCGAGGACCCTGAGGATCCGAACGCCTTCGAGGGGCGGGCGATCGTCTTCGAGGGGCCGGAGGACTATCACGAGCGGATCAACGACGCGTCGCTGAACATCGATGCGAACTGCATGCTGTTCATCCGCGGCACCGGCCCGATCGGTTATCCGGGCGCCGCCGAGGTGGTGAACATGCTGCCGCCGGACGCGTTGGTGAAGCAGGGCATCACGATGCTGCCCTGCGTGGGTGACGGGCGTCAGTCCGGCACCTCGGCGAGCCCCTCGATCCTGAACGCCTCGCCCGAGTCCGCGGTGGGCGGCGGGCTCGCGCTGCTCAGGACCGGAGACCGCGTGCGCGTCGACCTCGGGCGGCGCACGGCGAACATCATGATCTCCGACGCCGAACTCGCCGAGCGCCGCGCCGCGTGGATGGCGCCCGACCTGCAGAGCCAGACGCCGTGGCAGGAACTGCAGCGGCGACATGTCGGGCAGCTCTCGAGCGGCGCGTGCCTGGACTTCGCGATCAGGTACCAGCGGATCTCGACGACCCGGGGCCTGCCGCGCGACAACCATTAACGGTCGGTCGAACTCAGGCCGCTCTGGTGTGGGGCCCGCGGCCCGACGGCGCCTCGCTCCACAGCCATGCTGCGCCGCGCACCCCGGACGAATCGCCGTGCGCGCTGCGCACGATGCGCGTGCGCAGACCGTCCGAGAACACGAGCGGCTGCAGCCGCGCCGGCAGCAACGCATACACGGCCTCGACGTTCGACAGGCCGCCTCCGAGCACGACGACGTCGGGGTCGAGCACGTCGATCACCACCGCGAGCCCGCGGGCGAGCCGCCCGAGCCAGCGCTCGAGGCTCGCGAGCGCGGCTGGCTCGCCCGCGGCGGCCCGCGCGGCGAGCGCCGCCGCATCGAGCGGCTCGCCGCTCGTGCGCAGGTGGTCCGCGGCCAGTGCCGGCCCCGACAGCCAGGTCTCGATGCAGCCCGTGCGTCCGCACCAGCAGCGCGGCCCGGGACGCTCGTCGTCGCGGGGCGCCGGCAGCGGCATGTGCCCCCATTCGCCGGCGATGCCGTTCGCGCCCGACAGCGGTTGCCCATGCACCGCGATGCCCGCGCCCACGCCCGTGCCGAGGATCGCGCCGAACACCACGTCGGCCCCGGCCCCTGCACCGTCCGCGGCCTCGGACACCGCGAGGCAGTTGGCGTCGTTCTGGATGCGCACTTCGCGCCCGAGCGCCGCCTGCAGGTCCTCGCGCAGCGACCGGTGGTTGAGCCAGGTGGAGTTCGCGTTCTTCACGCGGCCGGTGAGCGCCGAGATCGTGCCGGGAATGCCGATGCCCACCGTGCCCTGCCCGCCGAGCTCGCGCTCGGCCGCGTCCACCAGCGCTGCGATCGTGGCGACGGTCGCCGGATAGTCGTCGCGCGGCGTGGGCGTGCGCCGACGCAGCCGGATCGTGCCGTCAAGATCGAGCGCGGCGATCTCGATCTTGGTGCCGCCGAGATCGACGCCGAGGCGCCAGTGCGGGTTCATGCGGGGTCGCGGGGTGCTGGTATCGTCCGATGATGCCGCAGATCAGCGAGCGTTCCGAATGCTGCGCATGTGTGCCGACGGAGACCATGTGGCCGCGTCGCGATGTCCCGGCGATCCAAGGGTGAACTTGCCATGCGAGGCCGTTGCAGCTTATAAGCTAGCCCTTTGTCGGAGCACGCCTCACCAAGGCGGGCCCGGACCTGGACGGAGACACATGACCCGTGGCGGAGACGACGCTCTGTTGAGCGTGCGCGGCGTGACCGTGAAGTTCGGCGGCATCGTTGCGCTGGACGCAGTGACGTTCGATGTGCCGAAGGGCGGCGTGTGCGGACTGATCGGCCCGAACGGCGCCGGCAAGACGACGCTGTTCAACTGCCTGAGCCGGCTGTACCAGTACCAGGAGGGGGACATCCTCTTCGAGGGGCAGTCGGTCACGCGCACGCCGGTGCACGACATCGCCAAACTCGGCATCGGCCGCACGTTCCAGAATCTCGCGATGTTCCAGACCCTCTCGGTCGAGAGCAACATCATGATCGGCGCACACAGCCGCTCCCGGTCCGGCTTCGCGGTGAGCGCGCTCGGGCTGGGCTCGGTCGACGTCGAGGAAGCGGCGCTGCGCACGCGCGCCGCGTCGATCATGGACTACCTGAAGCTGACCCAGCACAAGGACCGGCTGGTAGCCGACCTGCCGTTCGGCATCAAGAAGCGCGTCGAACTCGGCCGCGCGCTCGCCGCCGATCCTAAGCTGCTGCTGCTCGACGAGCCGGCGGCCGGCCTGAACCACGAGGAGCTGTCCTCGCTCGGCGACCTGATCAAGGACATCCGCGACCGGCTCGGCATCACTGTGCTGCTGGTCGAGCACCACATGAGCCTGGTGATGAGCGTGTCCGACAAGGTCGTCGCACTGAACTTCGGCCGCCGGATCGCCGAGGGCACACCTGCCGAGATCCAGCGCCATCCCGACGTGATCGCCGCGTACCTCGGAGCCCCGGCCGATGCCTGATCTGCTCGAAGTCAAGGGGCTCACCGCCTCGTATGGCGCCACCCAGGTCCTGTTCGACATCGACTTCAGGCTGGCCCAGGGCGAGATCACCGCCATCCTCGGCGCCAACGGCGCCGGCAAGACGACGACGCTGCGCGCGATCTGCCAGGCGGTGAAGACCGGCGGCAGCGTGGTGTTCGACGGCCAGCAGCTGGTCGGCAAGTCGACCGAGAGCGTGGTGCGCCTGGGCGTGGCCCAGGTGCCCGACGGGCGCGGCACCTTTACTGCGCTATCGGTCGAGGACAACCTGAAGCTCGGCGCCTACGTGCGGCGCGACCGCGCCGGCATCGCCCAGGATATCGAGAAGGCCTACACGCGCTTCCCGAGGCTCAAGGAGCGCCGTAACCAGCAGGCCGGCACGCTGTCGGGCGGCGAGCAGCAGATGCTCGCGATCAGCCGCGCGCTGATGCTGCGCCCGCGGCTGCTGCTGCTCGACGAGCCTTCGTTCGGCTTGGCCCCGCTGATCGTCGCCGAGATCTTCAAGATCATGCGCAGGATCAACGAGGAGGAGAAGGTCAGCATGCTGCTGGTCGAGCAGAACGCGAACATCGCGCTCGACATCGCCCACCATGCGTACCTGCTCGAGACCGGGCGGATCGCGGTCAGCGGCCCGAGCGCGCAGATCAAGAACGACGAGACGATCCGCCGGGTCTACCTCGGCTACTGAGACCGACACGCATGGAAGCCTTCCTCCACCAGGTCTTCGCCGGCATCGCCACCGGCGGCATCTACGCATCGGTGGCGCTCGCGTTGGTGATGATCTACCAGTCGACCCACCACATCAATTTCGCCCAAGGCGAGATGGCGATGTTCAGCACCTTCATCGCGTGGTGGCTGATCCAGGTCGGGATGCCCTACTGGGTCGCCTTCTTCCTCACCATCGCGATCTCCTTCGTGGGCGGCCTGGTGATCCAGCGCACGATCTTGAAGCCGGTCGAGAAGGCGCCGGTGCTCACGAACGTGATCGTGTTCATCGGCCTGCTGGTGATCTTCAACTCGGTCGCGGGCTGGGTGTTCGACCACACCATCAAGCCGTTTCCCACGCCGTTCCCGAAGGGCTCGTTCATCGAGAGCAAGTACTTCAGCGCCCACGAGATCGGCACCATCGTCGTGATGCTGTGTGTGCTGGCGGTGCTGTTCTCGTTCCTGCGCTTCACGCCGGTGGGCTTGGCGATGCGCGCGGCCGCGCAGAACCCCGAGTCGGCCCGGCTCGTCGGCATCCGCGTGTCCTGGATGTTGGGCATCGGCTGGGGGCTGGCCGCGGCGATCGGCGCGGTCGCCGGCATGATGGTCGCGCCGATCGTGTTCCTCGAGCCGAACATGTTCTCCGGCATCCTGCTCTACGGCTTCGCCGCGGCGCTGCTGGGCGGGATCGACAACCCCTGGGGCGCAGTGATCGGCGGCTTCATCGTCGGCGTGCTCGAGAACATCCTGGGTGCCTACGTGATCGGCACCGAGCTCAAGCTGTCCGTGGCGCTGGTGCTGATCGTCGTCACGCTGACCCTCAAGCCGAACGGCCTGTTCGGCAAGGCTGTGGTGACCCGCGTATGAACCCGTCCAAGCGCACGTGGATCTTGATCGGCGGGGTGCTCCTGCTCGCCGGCCTGGTAGTGCTGCCGTTCCTGGTCAAGAACTTCCGGGTGTTCCAGCTCAACATGGTGATGGTCTACGCGATCGCCATCCTGGGGCTGAACATCCTGACGGGCTACAACGGGCAGATCTCGCTCGGGCACGGGGCGTTCTACGCGATCGGCGCATACGTTGCGGCGATGCTGATGGCCTACGGCGGCTGGCCGTTCTGGCTGACCCTGCCGGTGGCCGCGCTCGTCTGCTTCGTGTTCGGTTACCTGATGGGCTTTCCGGCCTTGAGGCTGGGCGGGCACTACCTGGCGCTCGCCACCTTCGCGCTCGCACTCGCGATACCGCAGCTGCTCAAGTACAAGGCGATCGAGGGCTGGACCGGCGGCGTGATGGGCATCGTGTTGAACAAGCCCGAGCCGCCCTTCTCGTTCTCGATGTTCGGCCAGCCGCTGTCGCAGGACCGCTGGCTGTACTTCGTCATCCTGGCGACCCTGCTGCTGATGTTCCTGTTCGCTTGGCGACTGCTGCGCGGCCGGGTCGGCCGCGCCCTGATCGCGATCCGCGACCATCCGATCGCAGCCGCGGCAATGGGCATCAACCTGCCGGTCTTCAAGTCGCTGACCTTCGGCGTGTCGGCCGCGTTCACCGGCGTGGCGGGCGCGCTCGGCGCAGTCACCGTCGCCTTCGTGTCGCCCGACAGCTTCACGGTGTTCCTGTCGATCACGCTGCTCGTCGGCGTCGTCGTCGGCGGCCTGGCGACCATCCATGGCGCGATCTTCGGCGCGCTGTTCATCCAGTTCGTGCCGCACTGGGCCGAAGACATCTCGAAGTCCGCGCCCTGGGCGATTTACGGCGTGTTCCTGATCCTGCTGATGTACCTGATGCCGACCGGCGCAGCCGGCCTCATCGACCGCGTCCTGGCCCGCTTCAAGGGCTCGTCGCCCGCTGCCAACCCCTCCGGACTGTCCGCATCCGCGGCCGTGCCGGCATCGACCCACCCTGCTGGAGGAAAGCTCTGATGAAACGCAAGTTCCTGACCCTGGCGCTCGCCGGCGTGAGCGCCGCGCTGATCGGCATGCCCGCCGCCGCCCAGAAGAAGTACGACGAGGGCGCGAGCGACAAGGAAATCAAGATCGGCGGCATTAGCCCGTATTCGGGCCCTGCGTCCGCGTACGGCACGATCGGCAAGGCGATCGACGCCTACTTCAAAAAGGTCAACGCCGAGGGCGGCATTAACGGCCGGCAGGTCAAGTTCGTCACGCTCGACGACGGCTACAACCCAGCGCGTACCGTCGAGCAGGCCCGTAAGCTGGTCGAGCAGGAAGAGGTCCTCCTGCTGTTCAACACGCTGGGCACGCCGCCGAACACGGCGATCCACAAGTACATGAACCAAAAGAAGGTGCCGCAGCTGTTCGTCGCGACCGGCGCAACGGTCTGGGGCGACCCGAAGAACTTCCCTTGGACGATGGGCTGGCAGCCCAACTACCAGGCCGAGGGCAAGATCTATGCGGCGCACATCCTCGAGACGAAGCCGAACGCCAAGATCGGCATCCTGATGCAGAACGACGACTACGGTCGCGACTACCTGAAGGGCTTCCTCGACGGGCTGGGCGACAAGGCCAAGTCGATGGTCGTCAAGCAGGTGACCTACGAGGTGACCGACCCCACGGTCGACTCGCAGATGGTCGAGCTCAAGGGTTCGGGCGCGGACACGTTCTTCAACATCACCACGCCGAAGTTCGCGGCGCAGGCGATCAAGAAGGCGGCCGAGATCGGCTGGAAGCCGGTTCATTACCTGAACTCGGTGTCCAACGCCGCGGGTGCAGTGATGACGACGGCGGGAGCGGAGAACGGCGTCGGCGTGATTTCGGCCTTCTACCTGAAGGACCCGACCGATCCGCAGTGGCAGAACTCGGCCGAGTACAAGGAGTGGCTGTCCTGGATGCAGAAGTACTTCCCGGGCGGCGACCTGAAGGACAACTTGAATGTATTCGGCTACACCGTCGCACAGACGCTGGTTGAGGTGCTGAAGAAGTCGGGCGACACGCTGACGCGCGAGAACATCATGAAGCAGGCTGCCAACCTGGACCTGACGCTGCCGATGCTGCTGCCGGGCGTCAACATCAAGACCGGCCCGGACGATTTCTTCCCGATCGAGCGCGAGCAGTTGGCGCGCTGGGACGGTAAGACCTGGGTTCTGTTCGGCAAGGTGATCGGTCGGTGACGTCCGTCGCCTGAACGGCTCGACCTGAACGGCTCGACCTGAACGGGCCCGCCCGCCCCACGGCGCGCGGGCCCGCTTTTTTTAATGCACGCGCGGAGCACGACCGTGACGACCCCCCTCGACGACCCGCAGGTCTTCGTCCCTGACCTGCTGGCCAACCACGCCCGCTTCCAGCCGCACAAGGAGGCCGTGGTCTGCGGCGACGTGCGGCGAAGCTGGGCCGACTTCGACGCGAACATCAGCCGCATCGCGCACGCGCTGCTCGGCGCGGGCTTGGTTCGAGGCGACCGGGTCGCGGTGCTGATGGGCAACCGCGTCGAGATGCTCGAGGCGGTGTTCGGCATCATCCGCGCCGGCGGCTGCGCGGTGCCGCTGTCCGGGCTGCTGACCGGCCCGCAGCTCGCCGGCCTGATCGCCGACTCGGGTTCGATCGGCGCCTTTGCGACCGCCGAGTTCCGCGCGAAGCTCGATGGGTTGCCCGAGCGTCCGGCCGGCCTGCGCGCGGACCTGCTGATCGCGGTGGACGAGGGTGCAGGGCCGGCATGGCGCGCGCTCGCGGGCTTCGTCGAGGGCATGCCGGCCACGCAGCCGGCGGTGACCTACCGGCTCGACGACACCTTCAACATCATCTATTCATCGGGCACGACCGGCCTGCCCAAGGGCATCGTGCAGACTCACCGCGCCCGCCAGCACTGGGCGTGGTCGAACGCGCTGGAGCTCGGCATCCGCGACACCAGCCGTGCGCTGACCACCACCTCGCTCTACTCGAACGGCACCTGGCTGGTGATGCTGCCGGTGCTGTTCTGCGGCGGCACGCTGGTGGCGATGCCAGCCTTCGATCCGAAGGCCTTCCTGGAGACCGTCGCCGCCGAGCGCATTACCCACACCTTCATGGTCCCGTCACAGTTCATCATGGTCCTGGCCGAGCCCTCGCTCGCGGCGGCCGACACCGGATCGCTGCAGTCGATCCTGTGCGCGGGCTCGCCGCTGCGCCCGGACACCAAGCGGCAGGTGATCGAGCGCTTCGGTGCGCTGCTGACCGAGCTGTACGGCTTCTCCGAGGGCTTCGCAACGATGCTCAAGCCGTGGCATCCGGCCTCGAAGTTCGAGACGGTGGGCACGCCGGTGATCGGCTACGAGATCCGTATCGTCGACGACGCGGGGCGGGCGCTTGCGCGCGGCGAGACCGGCGAGATTTGCGGCTACGGCGCCGGGATGATGCAGGGCTATCACGGCAAGCCCGAGGAGACCGCAAAGCTCGTCTGGTTGGACGAGCGCGGCCGCAGCTTCATGCGCTCGGGCGACATCGGCCGGCTCGATGCGGACGGCTTCCTGTCGATCCTCGACCGCAAGAAGGACATGATCATCAGCGGCGGCTTCAACGTGTTCCCGAGCGATCTCGAGCAGGTGGTCGCCGGGCACGAGGCGGTGATGGACGTGACGGTGATCGGCATCCCGCATGAACGCTGGGGCGAGACGCCGCTGGCGCTGGTGATCCGTCGGCCTGGGATGCTCGCAAGCGCCGACGCGCTGCTCGCCTGGGCCAACGCGCGGCTGGGCAAGCACCAGCGCCTGGTCGGGCTCGAGCTGCGCGAAGCCTTCCCGCGTAACGCGCTGGGCAAGGTGCTGAAGAAGGACCTGCGCGCGCCCTACTGGGAGCGGGCGGGCCGCACGCTCTGAGGCCGGGCGCTCAGCGCACCTGGATCCGGAAGATGGCGCGCTGCGCGGGCGGCACGCTCGCCGCATCGAAGGGCCGGCGGTAAACGAAGGCGAGCAGCCCGCGCCCGGTCCCGGCGGCCTGGAAGGCCCAGACCTCCTGGCCGGTGGCGCCGACCAGGTCGCCGAGCGGCGGCTCCACTCGCGAGACGCCAGCCGCCTGCACCGGTGCCGGCACCGGGTCGACCAGCTCCCACCGGTAGCCGGTGCCCTCGGCGGACGGCAGGCGCACCTCGAAGTTTTCGCCGCTGCGCAGGTCGATCCGGTAGGTGCGCATGTCGGCGACCACCGCCGGGCCGGCGGCCAGTGCGGGACCCGAACCGGGGTCGGGCGCCGAGTAGGTCGCGCAGCCCGCGGCAGCGGCGAGTGCAAGCGCCGCGACCACGTGTCCGGCACGCCGCGCCGCGCCGCCGCGGCCGCGCGTGGGGAAGGAGGGCTTCATCTGTGCTCGCATCCGCGTCGTCGCTCCAGGGATCGGCGCCCGAAAACCGCGCCGAGCCCCGATGCTACACGCCGCCGACCGTGGTCCCGCGCGACGGGGCCTGCAGCACGATGACCGAGCAGGCCGCCTCGTCGAAGCCGATCACGCCGCCGCCGTTCTCGGCGAGGGCGAGGTCGGCGTGGCGGGCCTGGCGCTCGCCGGCCTCGCGGCGTAGCTGCAGCGCGAGCTCGTAGACCATCGACAGGCCGGTGGCGCCGACCGGATGGCCCTTGGACACCAGGCCGCCGGACAGGTTGATCGGGCGCTCGCCGTCGAGCGCGCTCGCGCCAGAGGCGACGTAGGCGCCGCCCGCGCCGTCCTCGCAGAAGCCGAGCATCTCGGACTGGTAGATCTCGCAGAACGAGGTGGCATCGTGGACCTCGGCGAGGTCGATGTCGGCGGGCCCGATGCCGGCGGCCGCGTAGGCGCGCTGCGCAGCCGGGCGCGACAGGCCGGGCTCGTCGAGCGAGCGGTACTTGCCGCCGGTAAGCACGCTGGCGCGCACCTTCACCGCGCGCTCGCGCACGCGCGGCGGCAGCGTCGCCAGCATCGAGGCCGAGCACAGCAGCGCGGCGGCCCCGCCGTCGCCGATCGGCGCGCACATCGAGCGCGTGAGCGGTGCGCTGACCAGTCGGTCGGCCAGGACCTGCTCGGGCGAGACCTCGAAGCGGTACTGCGCGAGCGGGTTGCGCGCGCCCATCGCATGGTTCTTCGAGGCGCCGGCAGCGATCTGCGCGGCGCTCGTGCCCCAGCGCCGCATGTGCGAGGCCGCCTGCATTGCGTAGGTGTCCATGAACACCGTGCCGCCGCCGGCCCCAGGCGCAAACGGCTTGCCCGCTGCCTCGCCTGCTCGCCGGTAGTACTCGTGCCACTCCTGAGGGTCGATCTGGTCGATGCCGCCTGCGAAGATCGACTGCGTGCGCGCCGGGTCGCCTTCGACGTAGGTCTTCTCGACGCCGATGGCGAGCGCCAGGCGCGACTGGCCCGACAGCACGTCCTTCCAGGCGCCGTTGAAGGCCATCGACGCGGTCGCGCAGCCGCCTTCGACGTTGATCATCGGCACGCGTTCGGGGAAGCGCCCCTCGCGGACCAGCGGCGTGAAGCAGACCTGGCCGCGGATGTTCGGCTGGCCGAACTTGTCCATGCCGCAGTTGCCGAACCAGGACGATTCGATCGGCCCGCCGTCGTCCAGCCCCGCGTCATTCAGCACCGCCTCGTAGGTCTCGCGTGTGAGGTCCTTGAAGGATGCCTCGGGGCGCTTGCCGAAGGCGGTGCAGGACACTCCGATCACGTACACGTCGCTCATGTTCATCTCGCTCAGTTCACTGCGCCTGCGCCACGCACGGCGCCGTGGGGGCGGCGTACGGCTCAGGCAAGCCGCAGCGGCAGTCGGGTCAGGCCGCGCATCACCATCGCGTCGAGCCACTGCGGCTCGCCCGCGCCGCGCGCGAGCCCGGGGAAGCGTTCGAGCAGCGCGGCGAAACACACCTGGCCTTCGAGGCGAGCGAGCGGCGCGCCGAGGCAGAAGTGGATGCCGAAGCCGAAGGTCAGGTGGCGGTTGGGGCTGCGGCCGAGGTCGAGAAAGTCGGGCCGCTCGAACTGTCTCGGGTCGCGGTTGGCAGCGCTCACCATCGCGTAGACGCGCTCGCCGCGCGCGAGCACGCGCCCGCCGAGTTCGTGGTCCTGCGCCACCACCCGCGCGATCGACAGGCTCGGCCCGTCGTAGCGCAGGAACTCCTCGACCGCGGAGTCGATCAGTGTCGGATCGGCGCGCAGCCGCTCGAGCTCACCGGGATGCTCGAGCAGCGCGTTCACGCCGTTGGTCAGCAGGCTGGTGGTGGTCTCGTGGCCGCCGAACAGGATCAGCATGCAGGTGCCGACCAGTTCGTCCTCGGACAGCCGCCTGTCGTCGTCGGTGGCCGCGATCATCCGGCTGATCACGTCGTCGCGCGGCTCGGCGCGGCGCTCGGCGATCGCCTCGCGAAAAAATGCCGCCATCGCATGCGCGCCGCGCTGCACGCGCTCGTAGCGCGCAGGCTCCCCGCGCGAGGTGCCGATGAAGGTGCGCATGTCGTCGGACCACACCTTGATCTCTTCGAAGCGCTCGCGCGCAATGCCGAGCATGTCGAGGATCACCCAGGCGGGCACAAGGGCGGCGACTTCCGAGGCGAAGTCGATCTCGTCGCGGCCTGCAACGCGGTCGAGCACCTCGTCGACCACGCGGCGGATCGACGGGCGCATCGCTGCCACCCGCTTCGGATTGACCACCCCGTTGAGCAGGCGCCGCAGTCGCGTGTGCTCAGGCGGGTCTCGAAAGACCAGCCACACCGACAGGTAGCGCATCACCTCGGCGAGCATCGAGCGGCGCTCGTCCTTGAGCGAGGCGTAGAAGGGCGCGAGGCGGTTGGGCGACAGATCGGCGGTCATCGCGACGTCACGCACGTCGTCGTAGCGCGTGACCACCCAGGTCTTGAGCGCCGGGCTCCAGTGCACCGGGTCCTCCTCGCGCAGGCGCGCGAAGACCGCGAACGGGTCGCGTCGGACCGCCTCGTCGGCGGGGTCGAAGACGAGCGGCGCGGCGACGCTCAATGCAGGCCTTCGACGGGCGCCGCGGTGCGCGCGCAGCCCGCCGGAGCCGGCGCCCGCGGCAGCCGCTCGGCGATGGTGATCCGGTGCAGCAGCCGTCGGTGGCCCTCGTAGCCGCCGGTGGCGGCGTGCACCAGGCGCCGGTTGTCCCACAGCACCAGCATGCCGGGCTGCCAGCGGTGGCGGTAGACGAACTCCGGCTTCTTCTGGTGCTCGAACAGCATCCGCAGCACGTCAGCCGACTCGGTCTCGTCCATGCCGTCGATGCCGATGGTGTAGCCGGGGCTCACGAAGAGCGCCATGCGTCCGGTCTCGGTATGTGCGCGGCCGATCGGATGCAGCCGCGTGGCGAGCGCGTCGTCGCCGAAGCGGATCGCCATCGAGCGACCGCGCGCGCGGTCGCGCTCGCCGTACAGGCCGTCACGCGCGTAGCCGCGACGCGCTGAGTGCACACCGAGCCGCTCGCGAAGCGACGCGCGGTCGGCCGCAGGCAGCGCGTCCCAGGCCGCGGCGCCGCAGGCGAACAGCGTGTCTCCGCCGACCGGCGGCACGACGGTGCCGTAGAGCGCGGTGCCCGCCGGCGGTACCGGCATGAAACTCCAGTCGGAGTGCCAGGTCTCGGCGAAGATGGGCGCCGCTTCGTCGGCCTCGCGGCGGATCTCGACGACGTGGACATGGCCCGGGATCGGCGCGATGAAGGGGTCGTCGCCGCGCGGCCCGAGGCCTAGCGTGAAGCGCTCGAGGTCCGGAATCGACATCCGCTGATCGGGGAAGGCGAGCACGCCGTGTTCGAGCCAGGCGGCGCGCAGCTCGGCCATCGTGGCCTCGTCGAGCGTGTCCGACAGGTTCGAACCGCGCACGAAGGCGCCGCAGGCCGCGCCGGTCGGTTCGAGGGTGATCATCCGCGGCGTCTCCGTGGGGAATTCCGTGAGGCATGGCCGCGGTCGGTCGCGCGGGGCGACGGCCGAGGTCCGGTTCGGCCGATTCTTCGCGATGCCCCGCTGCGGGTCAAGCGGCGCAGGTGCCGATCGACCGACGGCGGCTCACTCGTCGTCGAAACCGAGCGCGAGCTGTCGGGTGTCGGGCTCGGACGCTGCACGGGCACCGGGTCTGCGCACCGGCTCGCGCTGCGGATGGCGGCTGCCGTGGCGCGACCAGACCTGCTGCGCGACCCGCTGTGCGCCCGGGGCGCGGCGGGCGGCCCAGACGCGGTCGCGGGCCTCGCGCGCGGCGCTCGCCCAGTCGACGATCGGCGGGGGGTAGTCGTCCGTGCCCAGCTCAGGGATCCACGCGCGCACGAAGTGCCCCTCGGGATCCTGGTCGTGCTGCTGGCGGGCCGGGCTGTAGACGCGGGTCGCGTTGATCCCGGTGACCCCGGACTGCATATGCAGCTGCGGCCAGTGGATGCCCGGCTCGTAGTCGACGAAGCGGCGCGCGAGCACCAGGCCGGGCTCGCGCCAGTGCAGCCAAAGCGGGTAGGCGGCGACCGAGACCAGCATCGCGCGCATGCGGAAGTTCAGCCAACCGGTGGCATCGAGCATGCGCATGCAGGCGTCGACGATCGGCCAGCCGGTGCGCCCGTCGCGCCAGGCCGCGAGTCGGGCGCGCTCGGCGGCGTCGAGTTCGCCCTCGTTGCGCAGGCCGTCGAAGCCGCGGTGCGGATTGCGGTGCTCGATCGCGGGCTCGGACTCCAGCTTCTGGATGAAGTGGCAGTGCCAGTGCAGCCGCGACTCGAACGACTTCAGGCCGGCGCGGCGGGCCGGGTCGGCCTGCGCGCGGCGCACCGCCCAGACCGCCTGCACCAGCTCTCGCACCGACACGGTGCCGAGCGCGAGATGGGGCGAGAGCCGCGAGCAGTCGTCCGGGGCGGTCAACGGCGAGGCCATGCCGGCGCGGTAGCGCGCAAGCGGCGCGTCGAAGAAGCGCTCGAGGCAAGCGATCGCCTGGCTGCGGCCGCCGCGCTGGCGCAGCGGGGCGTCGGGCTCGCCCGGATAGCATGTGGCGGGGTCGGGGACGGCGGCGAGGCCGGGGGCCGGGTCGAAGTCGATGCGGGGGGGGCGGCGGTCGTCGCTCCGGCCGACGCGCCCGTCGTCGCTCCGGCCGGCGCGCCCCTGCGTCCGGCCGTGCCCGTCATGGCCACCGTGCCCCGGGCCGCCGTCCAGCGCTGTCGGCGGACGCAGCGCCCGGGGTGCCTCGCAGGTTGGGGCCTGCATCCGGGCCATCCAGGCCGCGCTCCAGCGGTCCCGGTCGGCGAGCCGGCGCACGACGCCGTTGGCCGCAAGCTCGGTCCAGCGCAGTCCGCGGGACCGCATCCAGGTGGCCACCGCCCGGTCGCGCGCATAGCTGGCCGCGTTGCCGGTCTCCTCGTGCGACAGCAGCTCGAAGTCTCCGAAGCGCCGGTGCAGCGCCGCCAGTACGGCGCAGGCATCGCCCTGCGCGGTCCACAGCCGGCTGCCGAGCGCGGCGAGCGCGGCATCGAGCTCGTGCAGGCATTCGCGCGTGAAGCCGAGATGGCGGGCCGAGGCGTCCGGCGCGTCGAGCAGCGCCGGTTCGGCGATCCACAGCGGCAGCACCGGCGTGCCAGCCGCGGCCGCCCGCGCCAGCGGCGCGTGATCGACCGCCCGCAGGTCGCGCTTGAACCAGACTACGTTGAGCATTGTGTGTTGACGCGACCGACGGGCGCGAGTTGCACCCTCGGCCTGCACCCGCGTGCGGCATCCCGCGCTGCATCCGCGGCCGTCGCCCTCGCCGGGGCCGCTAGACTCTCGGCTCCGACCGCTTGCCCCGAGCCCGACCGATGTCCTCCGACGCCGCCGCCGCCGCAGCCCCGAACGACCGAACCTCGCTGACCGACGACGCCCGCGTCGATCAGGTCCAGCTGCTGCCTCCGCCCGAGCACCTGATCCGCTTCTTCCCGATCCAGGGCACGGCGGTCGAGGCGCTGGTGGCCGGCACCCGCGAACGCATCCGCACGATCCTGCAGGGGCGCGACGACCGGCTGCTGGTGGTGGTCGGTCCGTGCTCGATCCACGACCCGGCTTCGGCGCTCGACTATGCACAGCGCCTGGCGGGCGAGCGCGAACGGCTGGGCGACCGGCTCGAGTTGGTGATGCGGGTCTACTTCGAGAAGCCGCGCACCACCGTCGGCTGGAAGGGCCTCATCAACGACCCGTACCTGGACGGTAGCTTTCGCATCAACGAGGGGCTGCGCATCGCGCGCCAGCTGATGATCGACATCGCGCGGCTGGGCGTGCCGGCGGGCAGCGAGCTGTTGGACACGGTCTCGCCGCAGTACATCGGCGACCTGATCGCCTGGGGCGCGATCGGTGCGCGCACGACCGAGAGCCAGGTGCACCGCGAGCTCGCGTCCGGCTCGTCGGCGCCGATCGGATTCAAGAACGGCACCGATGGCAACGTGAAGGTCGCGATCGATGCGATCCAGGCCGCACGCTGCCCGCACACCTTCCTCGGCGTCCACAAGAACGGCGGCGTGGCGGTGGTCCGCACCACCGGCAACCCGGACTGCCACGCGATCCTGCGCGGCGGCAGGGCGCCCAACTACGACCTGGCGAGCGTGGCCGCTGCCTCCGAGGCGCTCGCCGGCGCCGGGCTCGCGCCCTCGCTGATGGTCGACTGCTCGCATGCGAATAGCGCGAAGCGCCACGAACGGCAGCTCGAGGTCGCGACCGACCTCGCCGCGCAGGTGGCCGGCGGCAGCCGCCAGGTGTTCGGCGCGATGATCGAGAGCCACCTCGAGGCGGGCGCGCAGCCCTTCGTAACAGGCCGCGACGATCCGTCCACGCTGCGGCGCGGCCAGAGCATCACGGATGCCTGCCTCGGCTGGGGCGACACCGTGCTCGCGCTCGAGCGGCTCGCCGAGGCGGTGGCACGGCGCCGCGTCGCGATGGTCTGACGGGCCGCCCTGCTGTGTGCGCCCCCTGCGCGCCCGCGTCGGTCTCAGCGCCCCCGCGGTTCGATAGCGCGCAGGAACTCGGCGCGGTCGCGGTCCGAGCGCTCAACGCAGCCTGAGAAGGCCTGCGTGACCACGCGCTCGTCGCCACGGCGGTCCTCGCCCAGCAGCAGACAGAGCTGTTCGGCCTCGATCACGCAGGCCGCGCCGCGTGCCTGCCCGTGCACCACGAGTGCCTCGGCGATGTCGCGGGTCATCCACTCCTGGTAGGTAAAGCGGTGGCCGATCGCGTCGACCATCCGCGCGATGCGTCCGAAGCCGTGCAGGCGCCCGCCCGGGATATAGCCGACATGCGCCACGCCGCGGAACGGCACCAGGTGGTGCGGGCACACGCCATGGACCGAGATGCCCCGGATCACCACCAGGTCGTCGCGCGTGTCGGGGAAGCCCTCGCCAAGCGCCGCCGCCGGGTCGAGGTCGTAGCCACCGAGCAGCCGGCGCTGCCAGAGCTCGCGCACCCGCTGCGGTGTGCGGCCCATGTGGCTGGCGTCGGACGCGAGGCCGCAGGCACGCAGCAGCTCGCCGATCGCGCGCTCGAAGGCGGGCGCGTCGAACGCGCCTCGCCGCGCGATGCCGATGCCTGCGGGCGCGGCGGGCGCGGGGTCGTGATCGTGGCCATGCCGGCCGTGGTGGCGGTGATCGTGATCGTGACCGAGCCCGCGATCGTGCGAATAAGGCGCGGGCTCGTGCGGCGCGCGCCCGGCATCGGCGTGCGAAGGGTCGCTGTCGGGCGGTTGCATGACGGGGGGCTCCGGGGGGCCCGGTCATCGTACAGGCGTCGCGGCGCGCGGTGCGAGCCGCCGGAACGCAGCTTGCAGGCACAGCCCGTCGATGTGCACCGGCCTGTGGCCCTGCCTGCGATGTGCTTGCGGGCCGCGCTGCGCCTCCGTATCGATGCCCCGGCCGCGGCGCCCGGCGCGATGCCGCGTACCGCAGCGGGCGGCAGCTCGCGGCCGCGCTCGGCGACCAGATCCACCGCGCCGAAGGCGCGGCCGATCGGCAGTTGAGCGCCCGGCAAACACGCCCCGCCCTCCATCAGCTCCCAGACTCGCGACAGCGGTTGGTAGAAGGCGGGCGTCGGCTCGGTGGCGGCATGACCCCTCCAGGGCATGGAGCCAGAAATGAAAACGGCCGCATCGCTGCGGCCGTTTCATCTCGAATCTGGTCGGGGTGAGAGGATTCGAACCTCCGGCCTCTACGTCCCGAACGTAGCGCTCTACCAGGCTAAGCTACACCCCGTGGGTCCTGCTGCCATCATGAGAATCCGAAGATCCGTATGCTATCCCAGCAAGACAGTCGGCCAGTATAGCAGTTGCCGCGCCGGCTGTCAGCGGTCGCGCTCGACGGCCTGCTCGGCCAGCGCGACCAGGGCCGCCCGATGCTCGCCGTCCGGAAAGCAGCGCAGCACCGCCAGGCCGGCGTCGACCTCCTCGCGGGCGCGGCCCCGGGCGTAGTCGAGGGCGCCGGTGTCGCCGATCGCGGCCACGATCTCGTCGAAGTTCTCGGTATGCCCTCCGCGGATCGCCTCGCGAACCATCTTGCGCGCCTGCGGGCTGCCGGTGCGCATCACATGAATCAGCGGCAGCGTCGGCTTGCCCTCGCGCAGGTCGTCGCCGACGTTCTTGCCGATGTCGGCGGTGATGCCCGAGTAGTCGAGCACATCGTCGATCAGCTGGAACGCCGTGCCGATGCGCCGGCCGAACTCAGCGGCGGCGGTCTCGACCTCGGGCGTCGCGTCGACCAGCACTGCGCCGAGCTGTGCGGCCGCCTCGAACAGGCGCGCCGTCTTGTAGCGGATCACCTGCAGGTAGCGCGCCTCGTCGACGTCCGGGTCGTTGACGTTCATCAGCTGCAGCACCTCGCCTTCGGCGATGGTATTGGTCGCGTCGGCCAGGATCTTCATCACGCGCATCCGGTCGACCTCGACCATCATCTGGAACGCGCGGGAGTACAGGAAGTCGCCAACCAGCACCGAGGCGGCGTTGCCGAAGGCGGCGTTCGCGGTCTGGCGGCCTCGCCGCAGCTCGGATTCGTCGACGACGTCGTCGTGCAGAAGGGTCGCGGTGTGAATGAACTCAACGACCGTGGCCAGCAGCACGTGGTGCGCTGCCTCGCGCTCCCCGGGTCGGGCACCGTATCCGAGCGCGCGTGCCGACAGCAGTAGCATCACCGGCCGTAGCCGCTTGCCCCCCGCGCCGACGATGTAGTCGGCGACGGTGTTCACCAGAGCGACCTCCGACCGGAGCCGTTGCCCGATCAGGCGGTCCATGTCGGCGAGGTCGTCGACGACGGCAGGGGGCAGGGAAGGGGGGCGCACGACGCGGTCCGGGCTTGGGGTGTACGGCGGGCGCCGCGACGGGCGGATTATAGCGATGGGCGCCGCCGCAGGCCGGCAGGTTGACCCCGCGGCCCACGGTTTATATACTCTCGGGTTCCCTGCCGTTTCGGGCGTCTTCTTGCGCCCGGGAGGCGGAGGAACATACCCACTCGAGGTTCCACATGTACGCGGTCATAAAAACCGGCGGGAAACAGTACAAGGTTTCCGCTGGCGAAAAACTCAAAGTAGAACAGATACCTGCGGACGTCGGAACCGAGATCGTGATCGACCAAGTGCTGGCGGTTGGGGAGGGCGAGGCGCTCTCCATCGGCTCGCCGCTGGTGTCCGGTGCAACGGTTTCGGCGACGATCCTGTCCCATGGTCGGCACGACAAGGTGCGCATCTTCAAGATGCGCCGTCGCAAGCACTACCAGAAGCGCCAGGGTCACCGGCAAAACTACACCGAGCTGTTCATCGCGAAGATCGCCTCCGAGCTCGGCTCGGTGACGGCCGAAGCGCCGGCAGCCGCGCCCGCCGCGGCCTGATCGAGGAGCACTGTCATGGCACAGAAGAAAGGCGGCGGCTCTACGCGAAACGGGCGCGACTCCGAGTCGAAACGACTGGGCGTCAAGGCCTACGGCAGCGAGGCGATCCACGCCGGCTCGATCATCGTGCGCCAGCGCGGCACGCGCTTCCATGCGGGCGACAACGTCGGCATGGGCAAGGACCACACGCTGTTCGCGCTGGTCGACGGCACGGTGAAGTTCGCGGTCAAGGGACCGCTGCGCCGGCACACGGTCAGCATCGAGCCGCTGCAGTAAGTCGGTTGCAGCAAGCCGGCCTCCGGGCCGGTGACCGAAGGCCCCGCCTCGGCGGGGCTTTCGTCTTTTCCGGATCCTGCGGATGGAAGCCTTCCTGGTCTCAACCGGCATCGTTGCGCTCGCCGAGATGGGCGACAAGACGCAGCTGTTGTCGCTGCTTCTGGCCGCGCGGTTCCGTCGGCCCTGGCCGATCGTGGCCGGCATCCTGGTGGCGACGCTGGCGAATCACGCGTTCGCCGGCCTGGTCGGCGCCTGGGTGCAGCGCATGCTCGGGCCGGACGTGCTGCGCTGGATCCTCGGGGTGTCGTTCCTGGCGATGGCCGCCTGGATGCTGGTGCCCGACACCCTCGACGAGAAGGAGGCCGGCGCGGCCGAGCGCTTCGGTGTGTTCGGCACGACGTTGCTTGCGTTCTTCATCGCCGAGATGGGCGACAAGACGCAGGTGGCGACGGTCGCGCTCGCTGCGCGCTACGATGCGCTCGTCGCCGTGGTCGCCGGCACCACCTTCGGCATGATGCTGGCCAATGTGCCGGCGGTGTTCCTCGGCGACCGGATCACCCGGATCGTGCCGATTCCGATCGTGCACCGGGTCGCCGCGGCGGTGTTCGCGGTGCTTGGCATCGCGGCCCTGCTGAACGTCGGCAGCCTCTTCTGAGGCGCGCCGCACCACCGGAACCACCATGAAGTTCGTCGACGAAGCCCGCATCGAAGTCATCGCCGGGGATGGCGGCAAGGGCGCGGTCGCGTTCCGCCGCGAGAAGTTCATCCCCAAGGGCGGCCCGAGCGGCGGTGACGGCGGGCGCGGCGGCTCGATCTGGGCGGTGGCCGATCTGAACGTCAATACGCTGATCGACTACCGCTATGCCCGGCTGCACCGCGCACGCAACGGCGAGGTCGGCGGCGGCTCGGACCGCTATGGCCGCGGTGCCAGCGACATCGTGCTGCGCGTGCCGGTGGGCACGCAATGCTTCGATGCCGAGAGCGGGGAGCTGCTGCACGACCTGACCCAGCACGGCGAACGCGTGCTGCTGGCCCGCGGCGGGCAGGGCGGGCTCGGCAACCTGCACTTCAAGACCAGCACCAACCGCGCACCGCGCCAGTCGACGCCGGGCGGCGAGGGCGAGGCGCGTATGCTGAGGCTCGAGCTCAAGGTGCTGGCCGATGTCGGACTGCTCGGCATGCCGAACGCGGGCAAGTCGACCTTCATCACCCAGGTCTCGAACGCGCGCCCGAAGATCGCCGACTATCCGTTCACGACGCTGCATCCGAACCTGGGCGTTGTACGGGTCGCCGAGGAGCGCAGCTTCGTGGTCGCCGACGTGCCGGGGCTGATCGAGGGCGCCGCCGAGGGGGCGGGGCTGGGTCACCAGTTCCTGCGCCACCTGCAGCGCACGAAGCTGCTGCTGCACCTGGTGGACCTCTCGCCCTACGACGGCGAGCGCGACGCGGTCGCCGAGGCGCGCGCGATCGTCAAGGAACTGCGCAAGTACGACGCGGGTCTGCACGAGAAGCCGCGCTGGCTGGTGCTGAACAAGCTCGACACGCTCGAGGGTGGTCCTGGCTCGCGCGGCACGCCGCGCGCCCGGGCGGTATCGGAGTTCAAGCGCCGGCTGCGCTGGTCCGGCCCGAGCTTCGAGATCTCGGCGCTGACCGGCGAGGGCTGCGCCGAGCTGTGCAACGCGATCTGGCATCACCTCGCAGCGATGCGCGACCCGGTGCCCGAGATCCTCGACCTGCCGGAGCAGGCCGCCCACGAGCCGCCGCAGAGCGACGCGCCGACGCCGGTCGACCCCGACGATCCCCGTTTCCGGGTCGACCCGGCATGAGCCACGTCTCCTGCCTGCACGACGCGCGGCGCATCGTCGTCAAGGTCGGCTCGGCGCTGGTCACCAACGAGGGCCGCGGCCTCGACCCCGATGCGATCGCGCAGTGGGGCGGCCAGATCGGCCGGCTGCGAGCACTGGGCAAGGAGGTGGTGATGGTCTCGTCGGGGGCGATCGCCGAGGGCATCAAGCGGCTGGGTTGGCCGCGCCGCCCGCGCGAGATCCACGAGCTGCAGGCGGCGGCCGCGGTCGGCCAGATGGGCCTGGCGCAGGTCTACGAGTCCTGCTTCCGCGCGCACGGACTGCAGACCGCGCAGGTGCTGCTCACACACGAAGATCTCGCCGACCGGCGCCGCTATCTCAACGCGCGCTCGACGCTGCTGACGCTGCTGCGGCTGGGCGTGGTGCCGATCATCAACGAGAACGACACCGTGGTCACCGACGAGATCAAGGTCGGCGACAACGACACGCTCGGTGCGCTGGTCACGAACCTGATCGACGCCGATGCACTGGTGATCCTCACCGACCAGTCCGGCCTGTACACCGCCGACCCTCGGCACGACCCCGCCGCGGTGCTGCTGCCGCGCGTCGTCGCCGGCGACCCGGTCCTCGAGGGCATGGCGGGCGGCGCCGGCAGCTCGATCGGTCGCGGCGGCATGATCACCAAGGTGCTGGCCGCGCGTCGCGCCGCGCACGGCGGCGCATCGACCATCGTCTGCTCCGGGCGCGAGCCGGACGTCCTGGTGAGGCTGGCCGGCGGCGAGTCGGTCGGCACCGAATTCGTCGCGCAGACACCGCGCCTGGCCGCGCGCAAGCAGTGGCTCGCCGATCACCTTCAGCTGCGCGGCGCGCTTCGTGTCGACGCCGGCGCGGGACGCGCGCTGCGCGAGGACGGCAAGAGCCTGCTGCCGATCGGCGTGGTCGAGGTGGTGGGCGAGTTCGAGCGCGGCGAGGTCGTCGCGATCCTCGATGCCGAAGGGCGCGAGCTCGCGCGCGGGCTGGTCAACTACGCGGCCTCCGATGCGCGGCGCATCGCGCGCCGGCCGTCGACCGAGATCGAGTCGCTGCTCGGTTTCGTCGAGGAGTCCGAGCTGATCCACCGGGACAACCTGGTTCTGCGCTGAGCGCCCGGGGCCGCGCGGCGGGGCCCGCCAGGTTTCGATCTGCGTGAAACAGTCGGTGACTGCCTCGTTACATGGAAACAAGTGACACTATCCGCAGGGAACGGGAGGCCGTCGCTCGACGCCGCCGCAGCGACCCGGATACGACGAGATTGGAGGCGGTTCTCGTGGGAAAAGATGGCATCCATTCGACGGTTCGGCCGTCCCCTGCGGAGTCCCCGCGTGCACGGCCCATCGACCTTGTCGTAACGGCCCACCCCATGAACGTCGCGATCCTCGATGACGACCCGTACCAGCGGCAGCTTCTCTCCATGCTCGTCGAGGCGGGCGGCCACCAGGCGACGGGCTTTTCTCACGGCATGGAGCTGCTGGACGCCGTCACTCGCCGGTCTTTCGACCTGCTGCTGCTCGACTGGGTGATGCCTGAGATGGCAGGCGACGCGGTGTTGGAGGAGATCCGCAAACGGCCGGGCCTGGATCTGCCAGTGATCGTGGTCACTGCCCGCGACGGCGAGGCCGACGTGGTGGGCGCGCTGCGACAGGGCGCCGACGACTACATCGTCAAGCCTGCCAAGGGGATGGAGCTGCTCGCACGCATCGAGGCGCTGTCGCGCCGCACCCGGGGAGGCCGCAGCATGCCGCTGCGCGCCGGGCGCTTCGAGATCGACGCCGGCCGGCGCGCCGTGCTGCTCGACGGCAAGGAGATCCTGCTGACGCTCAAGGAGTTCGACCTCGCGGTCCACTTCTTCCTGAACCCGGGCACCCTGGTCACGCGCGCGCGCCTGCTCGAGGCGGTCTGGTCGATCGGCGCCGGTGTCGACACCCGGACCGTCGACACCCATGCGAGCCGGGTCCGGCGCAAGCTCAAGCTCGACGGCAGCGCCGGCTGGACGCTGCAGTCGGTCTACGGGTTCGGCTACCGGCTGGTGGCTGCGGAGACACGCTGAAGGTACGGGCTCGCGGGTCCTCGCGCGCAGGGGCCCGGACACGGTAGGCGGCACGGTGTGTTGATGGTATGGTCAGGTCGCTGCTCCAACCATCGAAAGGAGGTGATCCATGAAGAATCTGTCCGTCGTGCTCGCCATGCTGTTCCTGGGTACGTCCGTCGCGGTCGCCTGCCCGGGCAGTTCGATGAAGGATGCCAAGGCCGACCGGCCGGTCCCGCAGCAGTCGACACCTGCGCAATCGTCCTGAATTCCTGAGCGTCACGAGCACGAACGAAGGGGAGCGAGAGCTCCCCTTCGTCTTTACGAAGAGCCCTCTCTTGATGACCCCGATCCTCCGTGCCGCCGCGTTCGCGGCGGCAGCGCTGCTGCCTGCCTCGCAGGCCGGCGCGCAGTTCTCGCCGCCCGCCGCGCAGGCCTCGCCACTGGCTGTGCAGGCCTCGTCACCCGCCGCCGCGGCCGCGGCCGTGCCGCAGGCCGCGTTCGACGCCTGCCTCGCACGCCTGCGCACCGACGCGATTGCGCGCGGTGTGCCCCGTGCCGCCGCCGAGCGTCACCTCGCCGGCCTCGAGCGTGACCCGTCGGTGCTCGAGTCGCTCGGCTTCCAGCCCGAGTTCCGCACGCCGATCTGGGACTACCTCGCCGGCTTGGTCGACACCCAGCGCGTCGACGACGGGCGAGCGATGCTCGAGCGATGGCGCGAGGTGCTCGACGGGGTCCAGGCCCGGCATGGCGTCGACCCGGCGACGGTGGTCGCGGTCTGGGGCGTGGAGAGCGACTTCGGGCGCTCCACCGGCCGCAAGCCCATTCTGCGCTCGCTCGCCACGCTGTCCTGCGAGGGCCGCCGCCAAGCGTTTTTCCGCAACGAGCTGCTCGCCTCGCTGCGCATCCTCGCCGAAGGGCATGTCGATCCGGTGGCCTTCAACGGCTCGTGGGCGGGCGCCTTCGGCCAGACGCAGTTCATGCCGACGACCTTCCTCGAGGCCGCGGTCGACTTCGACGGCGACGGTCGGCGCGACATCGTCGGCACCGTGCCCGATGCGCTGGCCTCGACCGCGAACTACCTGCGTCGCGCAGGCTGGCGCGCCGGCGAGCCCTGGGGCTGGGAGGTGCGCCTGCCTGAGGGCTTCGATGCCTCGCTCGCCGGGCGCAGCAAGCGCCGTCCGCTCGCCGACTGGGCCGCGCGCGGCGTGCGGCGCATCGACGGCCGTCCGATCGAGGCCTCGCAGACCGCGTCGGCGCTGCTGCTGCCGGCCGGGCCCGCGGGGCCGGCCTTCGTCGTGCTGCGCAACTTCGACGCCGTCTACGCGTACAACGCGGCCGAGAGCTATGCGCTCGCCATCGTGCACCTGGCCGACCGGCTGCGCGGCGGCACACCCTTCGTCACCCCCTGGCCGACCGATGACCCCGGGCTGTCGCGAGCCGAGCGTCGCGAGCTGCAGACGCTGCTGCTGGCGCGCGGCCATCCGATCGGCGAGGCCGACGGGATGATCGGCAGCCTGAGCCGCCGCGCGATCCGCGACGAGCAGGCGCGCATCGGCCTGCCGCAGGACGGCCGCGCGGGAACAAAACTGCTGGCCGCGCTGCGCCGCGATCCGCCGGCCGCGTCGCGCTAGAGTTTTCGCCCCCCAACGAGGAGACGGCATGTCGACGACACAACGGATCGGATTCATCGGCGCTTCGGGGCTGATGGGGCACGGCATGGCGAAGCACTTGCTGGCCCGCGGCTACCCGTTGGCCATCACCGTGCATCGCAACCGCGAGCGCGTCGCCGACCTGCTGGCCGCCGGAGCCACCGAAGCACCGAGCCCCGCCGCGCTTGCCGCGCAGTCGAGCATCGTGTTCATCTGCGTGACCGGTTCTCCGCAGGTCGAGGCGGTGGTGTCGGGTGCCGACGGCCTGCTGTCGATGAAGCGCCAGGGATTGACGATCGTCGACTGCTCGACCAGCGAGCCCGACTCCACCGCGCGGCTGCGCGCGCTCGCGGCCGATGCCGGCGCGTCGCTGGTGGACGCGCCGCTCGCTCGCACGCCGGTCGAGGCCGAGCTGGGGCGGCTCAACGTGATGGTCGGCGCCGACGCCGCCACCTTCGCGCACCTCGAGCCGGTGATCCGCGCGTTTGCCGAGAACGTCTTCCATGTCGGCGGACCGGGTGCCGGCCACATCGTGAAGCTGCTGAACAACTTCATCGCGCAGGCGATCTGCACCGCCACCGCCGAGGCCTTCGCCGTCGGACAGCGCGCCGGTATCGACGTGGGCAAGCTCGTGGAGCTGGTGTCGGCGGGCGCCGTGAACTCCGGGCTCTTCCAGGCGATGGCCAAGACGCTGACCGGCGACCTCGGCGGCCTGAAGTTCGAGCTCGACAACGCGCGCAAGGACGTCCGCTACTACACGCACCTGGCCGAGAACCTGTCGATCCCGACGGTGGTCGGCGAGGCGGTCCACCAGTCGCTCGCGCTGGCGTCGGCGCTCGGCTACGGCAAAAAGTACGTGCCCTCGCTGGTCGAGGCGCAGGAGCAGCTCACCGGGGCGAAGATCGTGCCGAGATAGGGGAGAGGCGACAGCCGCGCGGCACAGAGGTATCGCAGGATGGCCCGCCGCCTTCAGCCCCCCGTGTACTCAGGCGGGCGCCGCTCCGCGAACGACTGCATGCCCTCGGCGAAGTCGCCCGAGCGGCGCAGCTCAGCGTCCTTCAGGTCCGCGCCCATGCTGAAGACCGAAGCCGTACCGGTGAGCACCACCGCCGACACCTCCGCATCGTCCTCGAACAGACTTCTCCGGGTCAGGCGGCGGTGGTCTCGAACTCGGCGGGCAGCACGATCTCGATCAGCTCGAGGTCGGCCGAGTGCTCGATCTCCCGGTGGCGGATCCCGGGCGGCTGGTGCACACACGAGCCGGCCTCCAGCCGGACCTCGCCGATGCCTTCGTACTCGAAGCGCACCCAGCCTCGCGTGACATAGACCAGCTGAAGCTCGATGGCGTGGCGGTGCCATTCACCGGTCGCATGGTGGTCGCCGCGGGCGCGGATCACGTGCATCGCCGCGCGCCCCGCGGTGGCGTCGCGCACGCCCAGGTCGCGGTACTCGAAGTAGGTGCGCAGCCCGTCGGGGACAAAAGCGCTGCTCGCCGCGTGGCTGACGCCGAAGCGCATGGGGGCGGGGGTGGCCGCGGGGGCTGGCCGGTCGGTGGCGCTCGTCATGGTGTCTCCGGGGATCCTCGTCGGGATCTCGGGATCGTACCGGCGGCGCGGTCGGCGCGCCTGTCGGCCCGCTACAATGCGGACTTTCCCGCCGCCGTGCCGCGTCCGCCGCGGACCCGCGCCGCGTCTGCGGTGCAAGCGGCCCGCGATTGCCACTCCGAACATCCGAAAGCGACCCGCCATGGCCCAGTACGTCTTCACCATGAACCGCGTGGGCAAGATCGTCCCGCCCAAGCGCCAGATCCTGAAGGACGTCTCGCTGTCGTTCTTCCCCGGCGCCAAGATCGGCGTGCTCGGCCTGAACGGCTCGGGCAAGTCCACGCTCCTGAAGATCATGGCCGGTGTGGACCGCGACATCGAGGGCGAAGCCACGCCGATGCCCGGCATCAAGATCGGCTACCTGCCGCAGGAGCCGCAGCTCGACCACGACAAGACGGTCCGTGACGAGGTCGAGACCGCGCTCGGCGACGTGGTCTCGGCCAAGAA
>JBIPLJ010000082.1:0-14801 GCA_044368415.1 Burkholderiaceae bacterium | reverse complement strand
TTGAGGCCGTCGGACGCGTTCGATCGAGTTCAGAAGGCCTTGTCGGATCGAGCAGCGTTACTGACTCGAAATCTGCCGATTCGCCGCTCGTCGATCGCCTTTCTTCACAACCTCGTTAGGCAGCACGAATGAGCGAGTACGTGTACCGAGCCCTCGAGCCCGATGATGCCGAGAGGTTCCGAGAGTTGCGACGATCGGTGGTTGCAGTGTCGCCCGTGGGAATGGGAGCGACCCTTGGAGAAGAGCTTCAGCGGCCCGAGGCGTTCTTTCGGGGGCAGTTGGGGGCAGTTTTCGTTTGAGTCGCCGAGTCGTGTCTTCGCCGCTGTCGCAGATGGAGAGCTTGTCGCAACGGCTGGAATACGATGGCCAGCGAAGGTTCCTTCCGCGAAACACGTGACGATCCTGTATGGAGTGCAGACGGCGCCGAAGTTTCGAAGAATGTCGTTGAGCCGGCGCCTCGTACGAGAAGCAGTGGACTACGCGTTCTCGTCTGGCTGCCTCCGGATCTACCTTTACGTGTATCTCCCAAACCCGGAAGCCGTGTGCCTCTATGAGTCGCTGGGGTTCGTCGCCTCTGGCGCCGAACCGGAAGTGCTGTGTATTGATGGTCGTCACCACGACTTGCTGTTCATGAGCATGCGGAACCCAGCGTTTTCCGTACCGGACGAAGTGGAGGTGGACCGCGCCGCCTATCAGCCTGCCGATGAGCACCGTCGACGGCTGTCCGGTCGCACTGTCGCTGATCGCCGCAGCCGCGCGGGATACGATGCTGCTCGATCTGGCCCGACGACTGCTCCGATGACCGCACCCGCGTTCCCTGCGTCCCCCGCCGCGATCTTCGACGCCGGTGACGTCCGATTCGTCTCCGGCCATACCAGCCGCAACACGAAGCTGTCCTACCGGACCTACGGCAGGCTGTCGCCCGCGAAGGACAACGTGGTGCTCTACCCCACGTCTTTCTCCGCGCAGCACCTCGATACCCAATGGCTGATCGAGCCGGGCGGCATCCTCGACCCCGAGCGTTGGTTCATCGTCATCCCCGACTTGATGGGCAACGGCCTGTCGAGCTCGCCCAGCAACACTGCCTCGCCCTTCGACCGCGGCCGTTGGCCGCAGTGGTCCGTCTTCGATAATGTCGTCGTGCAGCGCCGGCTGCTGCGCGAGGTGTTCGGCATCGAGCACTTAGAGATGGTCTACGGCTGGTCGATGGGCGGCATGCAGGCCTACCAGTGGGCGTCGAGCTTCCCCGGCGAGGTGGACCGCGTCGCCGTGGTCTGCGGCGCGGCGCGCTGCTCGCCGCACAACTTCGTGTTCCTCGAGGGCGTGCGTGCCGCGCTCTGCGCCGACCCGGCGTGGAACGGCCTGTCCTTCGACGGCGAGCCCGAGCGCGGCCTGCGCGCGATGGGCCGCGTCTACGCGGGCTGGGCGCTGTCGCAGCCGTTCTACCGCGACCGGCTCTGGACGCAGCTCGGCTACTCATCGGTCGAGGACTGGATGGTGGGCAACTGGGAGGGCAACTTCCTACGCCGCGACGCGATGGACCTGCTCGCGCACCTCCACACCTGGCAGCACTTCAGCATCGCGCAGGACCCGGCGCACGGCGGCGACTTCGATCGGGCGCTGCGCGCAATCGAATGCCCGGTGCTGCTGATGCCCGGGCGCACCGACCTGTACTTCCGCTGGCAGGACAACGCAGACGAGCTGCCGTTCCTGAAGCACGGCACGCTCGAGCCGATCGAGTCGGACTGGGGGCACCGGGCGGGGAACCCGGTGCATCGCGGGGCGGACTGGGCGTTTCTGCGGGACCGGGTGAGGGCGTTCGCGGGCGGGCGCTGAGGCGCGCCACCCGGCCCGACCCGGACCGGGCGGCGGCACCCGTCCCGGTCAGCGGATCAGCGTCTCATCGCCCGATCAGCGCCTCCGCGATCTGCACGGCGTTGAGCGCCGCGCCCTTGCGCAGGTTGTCCGCACAGGCAAACAGCGCCAGTCCGTGCGGCACCGTGGGGTCGGGGCGGATCCGTCCGACGAGGACCGGATCGCGGCCGGTCGCCGCGAGCGGCGTCGGTATCGCGGTCAGTTCGACGCCGGGTGCGGCGCGCAGCAGCTCGCTCGCTTGCGCGACGGAGATCGGTCGCTCGAACGTCGCATTGATCGACACGGCGTGGCCGGTGAACACCGGCACGCGCACGCAGGTGCCCGAGACCGGAAGTTCCGGCAGGTCGAGAATCCTGCGGCTCTCGTCGCGCAGCTTGATCTCCTCTTCCGTGTAGCCGTCCTCGACCTCGCGGTAGTTGAGCGGCACCACGTTGAAGGCGATCGGCACCGACCACTTCGGACCCGCTTCGATGTGCGACGCCGTGCCGTCGAAGGCCAGGCGCTGTGCGTCTTCGACGGCGTGCAGCTGCCGCGACAGTTCGGCGATGCCCGCGAGCCCCGCGCCGGAGACGGCCTGATAGCTGCTGACGACCAGCCGACGGAGCCCCGCGGCGTCGTGCAGCGGCTTGAGGACCGGCATCGCCGCCATCGTCGTGCAATTGGGGTTGGCCACGATGCCCTTGGGAATCGACCGCAGCGCCGCGGCATTGACCTCTGACACCACGAGCGGCACCTCGGGGTCGCCGCGCCACGCCGACGAGTTGTCGATGACGATCGCACCGGCTGCTGCCGCCACTGGTGCCAGCGCGCGGGACGTGTCACCGCCGGCGGAGAAGAACACGATGTCCAGTCCGGCGAAATCGGCGGTCGCGGCGTCCTCGACAACGCAGGGCGTTCCTTGCCAGGGCAGGGTGCGCCCGACCGAACGGGACGATGCGAACAGTCGGAGTGACTCGACAGGGAACCTGCGTTCGAGCAGGCAGCGACGCATCAGGTCGCCGACCAGGCCGGTGGCGCCGACGATACCGACGCGCAGTGCCGGACGGTGTGAGAAACGAGGGTGGGAGAACTGGGAGACGGACTGGGAACTCGCTTGCATGGTGACCTCGGTCGGTGTGGGGAACAGTGTGTGTTCCGTCGACCGGATGTCGGACCGTGCAACGAAGAAGATCTTCCGTGTGCCCGTCCGACGATCCGCCAGACGGGACACGACGTCCCGCTCTAGCGGAGACGCCGTTTGGTAATCTCGACCCGCGCGCACGATGGCGCCGCGACACGCGCCGTCGAACGACGGGCGAGGCGCGGAGACGACGGGCGGCACGGGCGGGACATGGACTGAACCTTAGGGGCGAACTCGCGCTACTGTCAAGCCGAGGCGTCCCCATGACGTCGACCACTCCAGCCCCATGACACCGGCATGCCCGGCGGAGTTGCTCAGAAGCGGCGGCTCGCGCCGATCTGCAGGATCCGCGCGTCGAGCCGTGCCAGTCCCGGGCTGCCCTCACCGCCGATCCGCCACGTGCCCTGCTGCCGGTACCATTCAGCGCGCACGTCGACGGTCCACGCCTCGTCGATTCGCCACGCGACGCGCAGGCCGGCCGCCAGCGCACCGAAGGCGGACAGGCGCTGGTCGGGGGACACCGGGCGGTCAGGCGACGAGGCGAACCCGGGCGGGAACGGCGCGCCGAGCACCGGGTCGTAGACCGGGTCGAAGTAGAAGCGCGCGGCGCTCTGCGAATGCAGGCGCGCCAGGGGCGCGAGTGTCCAGCCGTGTGCAAGCGGTCGCACTCATTCGGCGCCGAGCGTGTGGGCACGCACGCCCCAGCCGTCTCGGTAGTAGCGGTACTGCGTGCGCAGCGTGCTGCCGGCCAAAGCGGCGGGCCCGTCTGCAATGTGGTGGTTCCAGCGCAGCAGCATCGAGGCCTGGTCACGGCGGTCCGGTCTGCGGTCCGGGTACTTGTACGGATCGCTCAGCATGCCGTCGGCGCGGGTCAGGCCGAGCTGCAGCGCCACGACGTCGCGGGTCGAGGCGATGCGGGTCACGCCGGCTGCGAGCTCGAGGGTGCGTCGGTCGCCCGCGATCGGCGACGGGTCTGCGCCGTCGATCCGGTCCCGGGCGAAGGCCGCAGCGCCCGACCATTCGGTGTTGCCGTCCTCGGAGCGGAGGCGCATGGCCGCGGAGACCGCGCGCGACCGGTAGTCATTCTCGTCAGACTGCGCGATGCCGACCGTCCATGCCGTGCGATCGGCATGCCGCGTGACCCGCAGGTCGCCGTACACGCGACGCTCGCGCAGCGACGACGCGCCGGACACCGCGGTGTGCCAGCGCGGCGAGGCGCCGGAGACCGCGTCGGCGCCGCCGCTTGCGGCGATCGACCAGTCCTCGCCGACCGGGCCGGTGTACCAGACCGACGGCGAGCTGAAGCGGACGCGGCGAGCATCGCTCCCGCAAGCCGAGCCTTCATCGCGCGGGGCCGGTATCGACGGGGCGCATCGACATGTCGAGGGCCTGCTCGATGCGCCGCTCCAGGCCGTCGGCCTCGGAGGCACGAAAGCCGGCGTGGACCGCAAGCACCCGGCCATCGGTGTCGATCAGCACCGAGCTCGGCATCGCACGGACTGCATAGCGCGCCGCGATCGCGCCGGTCGGATCGAGCGCGATCGCGAACGCAGGCTGCTCGCGACCGACGAAGCGCTGCACGTCAGCGTGGCGCGTATCGACGCTCACCGCGATCACCCTCAGGCCGCGCTCCCGGTGGCGCCGCTGCATCGTCGACATCCACGGGAAGGACTGGCGGCAGGGCGCACACCAGGAGGCCCAGAAGTCCAACCAGACCACGCGGCCGCGCTCGGCCTCCAGGCTCACCGTGCCGCCGTCGAGCGCGGGCAGCGCGAACGCGGGCGCGGCGTCGCCGGGTGCCACCGCGAGTGCGCCGGCCGGCGTCGTGAGCAGGGCCGCGGCCACCACCGCCGCGGCTGCGGCGGACTGTCGCCACGTCGGCCGGGACGCGTGGGAACAACACTGCGAGTCGGACCGGCCGGTCGGCAGGACGGCGCGCCGGCGTCGCGCCGCGCGAAGCGCAAGCACGATGGCCGCGGATGCTGCGAGTCCTGGCAGCAGCGGGTCGGCCGGACCCGGCAGGCCGAGCGAGCAGCCGCCGTAGCCGACGTTGAACGGCGGGGCGATAGAGTCCTGCGCGGCCGCCTGCGACGCGGCGTCGGCGGGCGGCGCGTCGACGGTCGGGCCGCCGCCGTTCGGGCCGCCACCGGCGCCCGCGTCGCCGCCCGTGCCGCCCGTGTCGGTCGCTGACGCGGGGGGGCTGAGGCGCTCGCGCGACACGACTCCGAGGAAGGCCGCGATGTCGATCGCGTCGCGCTCGTCGACATGGGGGGCGAGAAAGCCCATGCCGGTGCGGGCCGAGCCGATCGCCCGCAGGATCAGCGCGGCGTTGTCGGCGCCGCGCAGGACCCGGTACTGATTCACCGACGGATCGGGGCCGTGGCACGACCCGTCCTGCCCGCAACTGAGCGGCGCGTCGTTCGTGCGGGCCCAGAGCGAGCGCCCCCGCTCGGGATCCGCCGGCTGGGCGGACACGACGGCGGACGCGACCGACAGCGCGGCGAATGTGATCCAGACGGTGGGCGTGGGCATGGCGAGGTACAGGGCGGCCGCCGGAGGCTGGCAGACGCGCGTGACCGTTTCGTGTCGGCCCTGAGCGCGACCCGAACGCAGGACGCGAGCGCCCGTGCGCCCGGGGTCGCCTCAGCCCTCAGCCAGCCGCGGCAGCCCGGTCTCGTCCTTCAGCGACACCCCTGTCGACCCCAGCCGCCTCGCACCCTGAAGCAGCCCCGCCAGCGTCGCCGCCGCCCGCCCGTACGCGAGCCCCTCCGGCCTCACGTTCGAGATGCAGTTGCGCTCGGCATCCGTGCGCCCGACGCGCGGCGCCCAGGTGAGGTAGATGCCCAGCGAGTCCGGCGATGACAGCCCCGGCCGCTCGCCCACCAGCAACGCCACCGCGCGCGCGCCGAGCGCCTCGCCCGCCTCGTCGCCCAGCGCCACACGCGCCTGCGTGGCGATCACCACCGGGCCGATCGACCAGTCGGCGAGCCGCTCGCGCGCGGCCACGAGCAGCGGCACCGCGTGCCGCGCGACCGCAACCGCAGACAGTCCGTCGGCGACGACGAACACCAGATCGGGCGCCGAGGCGGGCGCCGCCGCACGCAGATGCGCGAGGCTCGTGTCGTCGAGCCGTCGCCCTAAGTCGGGCCGCCGCAGGTAGGTCGGCCGGTCGGCTGCGCGGCTGTGTGCGGTGAGCGTGTCGAAGCCCTCGGCGCGCAACGCGGCGTCCAGCGCGGCGACGTCGAGCGACGCATGCACCGCATCGCGTGCCTGCGCGTGCGCCAGGCCGAAGGCGAGCTGCGCGCTCGTGGGCTGGCTGGACCCGGTGCGCCCGAGCGCGATGCGCGCCGGCGTGAACGCACGCAGCGCGGTCCAGGCGTCGGTCTCGACAAGCGGCCGTGCAGTGGCGGGCGCCATGTCCACGGACAAGCGCGCGGGCTCCGGCGCATCCGTTGCGTCCGTTGCGTCCGGTGCGTCTGGCGCATCCGGCGCATCCGTTCCGTCCGGCGCATCGAACGCATGCGACGGCGCCCCGCCTCGCGGCCGCGGCCCGCTCACGAGCCCACCCCCGCCCCCACCGCCACCGCCACCGCCACCGCCTCGGCCATCCCCAGCAGCACCTGCCCGCCCCCCGCGCCGCCGAGCAGCCGTCCGTCCGCGCCCGCGATACCCATGCGCTCGAGCCAGATCTCGAACTCCGGCGCGCGCCTCAAGCCCAGCGCCTCGCGCAGGTACAGTGCATCGTGGAAGGACGTGCTCTGGTAGTTGAGCATCACATCGTCGGCGCCGGGCACGCCCATGACGAAGTTCACGCCGGCCACGCCCAGCATCGTCAGCAGCGTGTCCATGTCGTCCTGGTCGGCCTCGGCATGGTTGGTATAGCAGACGTCGCAGCCCATCGGCACGCCGAGCAGCTTGCCGCAGAAGTGGTCCTCGAGCCCCGCGCGCACGATCTGTTTGCCGTCGTACAGGTACTCGGGGCCGATGAAGCCGACCACGGTGTTGACCAGCAGCGGCGCGTAGCGGCGCGCCACCGCGTAGGTGCGGGCCTCGATCGTCTGCTGGTCGACGCCATGGTGCGCGTTGGCCGACAGCGCGCTGCCCTGGCCGGTCTCGAAGTACATCGCATTCGAGCCGACGGTGCCGCGCTTCAGTGATGCGACCGCGGCCGCCGCCTCGTCCAGAAGCGCCAGCGAGATGCCGAAGGATTCGTTGGTCTTCTGCGTGCCGCCGATCGACTGGAACACGAGATCCAGCGGCGCGCCGGCCTCGATCGCACGGATCGACTGCGTGACATGGGTCAGCACACACGACTGCGTGGGGATCGCGAAGCGCTCGCGGATCGCGTCGAGCACCTCGAGCAGCTCGACGATGTTCGCGAGGCTGTCGCCCGCCGGGTTGATGCCGATGACCGCATCCCCGCAGCCGTACATCAGTCCGTCGATCGTGGAGGCCACGATGCCGCGCGGATCGTCGGTGCCGTGGTTGGGCTGCAGCCGCACCGACAGCCGCCCGGGCAGGCCGATGGTGGTGCGGAATGCGCTGACCACGCGGCGCTTCCTCGCGGCGAGCACCAGGTCCTGGTTGCGCATCAGCTTGCTGACCGCGGCCACCATCTCGGGCGTCAGGCCCCAGGCGAGGCGCTCGAGCGCCGGGCCGTCGGCGGCCTCGGACAGCAGCCAGTCCCGGAACCCGCCGACGGTGAGGTGCGCGACGGGTGCGAAGGCCGCGGCATCGTGCTGCGAGAGGATCAGCCGCGAGACCTCGTCGTCATCGGCGGGCACCGCAGGCTCGGACAGGAAGCTGCGCAGCGGCACGTCGGCGAGCGCCATGCGTGCGGCGACACGCTCCTCCTCGTCGGCCGCGGCGACGCCCGCGAGCAGGTCGCCCGAGCGCAGCGGACTGGCGCGTGCCAGCAGCGTGCGCAGGTCGTCGAAGCGGTGGCGACGCGCGCCGATCGTCTGGTGGTAGGCCATCCGCGCCTGTCCGGTGGGCCGGAGCTCGAAGGAGACGCGATCCATTCTATGCGGCGAGCGTCGGCACGGGGTCCACGCCCCGCGGGCGCACCGCGCGGGTGCCCCATGCCCTGCTTCGCACCCGAAGACGCGGAGGCGCGAAGGGTCATCCGCACAACGCTGGCGCCGCGAGACTCGCAGCCACGGCGGGGCAGGCGCTCGGCACGGTCCTTGCGTTGAAGTGCGTGCGGTGTCGCGGCACGACCCGCGCGCCCTCCACGCCCCTCCACTCCACGATCGGCCCCCCACTGACCATGCACGACCTCGAACTCAAGCAGCGTCTCGCCGAGCGGCTCGCACTCGACCTCACACGTCGGGACTTCCTGCGCGGCGGCGCCGCGATGGGCGCGGCGGCACTCGCCGGCGGCGCGTTCACCGACGAGGCGCTCGCCGCCGAACCCAAGCGCGGCGGCACGATCAAGTGGGCGCACATCGTCGCCCCGGACACGCTCGACCCGCATTTCACCGGGTCGCTGGGCGCGATCAAGATCCACAACAACCTCTACAACGGCCTGCTCAAGGTCACCTACGAAGGCGGCAAGGTCGCCTTCGTGCCCGACCTCGCCGAGAAGTGGCAGATGGTCGACGACAAGACGCATGTCTTCACGCTGCGCCCGAACGTGAAGTTCCACAACGGCGACGCCTGCGACGCGGCCGCGGTCAAGTGGAGCATCGAGCGGGTCAAGGACCCGGCGGTCGCCTCGCCGCACTCGTGGATGGTGGCCGACCTCGCGGGCATCGACATCGTCGATCCGCTGACCGTGCGGATCCGCTACGCCAAGCCCTTCGCGTTTTTCCCGGTGGCGATGACCGGCGCGACCGGTCGCGCGGGCACCATCGTCAGCCGCAGCGCGGTCGAGAAGTTCGGCAAGGACTTCGGCCGCAACCCGGTCGGCACGGGACCGTTCAAGTTCGTGCAGTGGAAGGAGAACGAGCTGATCGAGCTCGAGCGCAATCCGGACTACTTCGAGCGTGGCCTGCCCTACCTCGACAAGATCCAGATCGTGCTGATCAAGGAGCCGACCTCGGCCGTGGCTGCGGTGCTGTCCGGCCAGGTCGACGGCATGGACGCCTGCCCGTTCCAGTTCATGTCGCAGCTGCGCGCGAACAAGAACCTCAACATCTACGGCGACGTCGAAGGCAACTACGCGTTCCTCGGGATGAACAACAAGCGCGGGCCGTTCGCCGACGACCCGAACCTGCGGCTGGCGGTGGCCTTCGCCATCGACCGCGCCACCATCGTCAAGCAGGGCTACTTCGGCGACGCGATCGCCGCGTACTCGCCGATCTCGCCGCCGATGACCGGCTACTACGATCCGAACATCGCCAAGAGCGGGCGCGGCCAGTTCTTCGATCTGAAGCGGGCGCAGGAGTACCGCGCCAAGGCCAAGACGACGGGCGAGATCGAGGTCACCTACATCGCCACCGAGTCGTTCACCTCGAACGGCGGCAGCGGTAGCCGCAACGCGCAGCTGATCATCCCGATGCTCGCCAAGATCGGCATCAAGGTGAAGCTTGAGCTGATGGACCGCGCGATCCTCACCAAGCGGCGCAACGCCGGCGAGTTCGACCTGTACGACGAGGCCTGGCAGGCCGATCTCGATCCGGACGAGACGATCCGCCCCGAGTGGGTCACCGGCAAGCCGTGGAACTACGTCGGCTACTCGAACCCCGAGTTCGACGCCCTGATCAACCAGGCGTCCGAGATCGTCGACCGCGACAAGCGCAAGAGGCTCTACTACGCGGCTGAGGACATCATGATGCAGAAAGACGCGCCGATCGCCATCCTCGCGCACACCAAGGTCTACAAGATCTTCAACAAGCGTGTCGAGGGCTTCAAGTACGTGCCGGTGGACCTGATGAACATGCACACCGTCAGCCTGAAGTGAGCCGCTGACGACCTGTCCCTCGAGATGCTCCGTTCGTTCGCGGGCAAGGGCCTGCAGACGCTGCTGGTGCTGCTGATCGTCTCGATCGCGAGCTTCTGGTTCCTGAAGCTCGCGCCCGGCGATCCGGTCACGCTGCTGCTCGGCTCCGAGTACTCGCCGCAGGCGCATGCGCGCCTGACACGTGAGCTTGGGCTCGACCAGCCGGTGTGGACGCAGTACGGCCTGTGGCTGTCGCGCTTCGTGCAGGGCGACTGGGGCAAGTCGTTCATCACCCGCGACGACATCTTCAAGCAGGCGGTGTTCCAGGCGCTGCCGGTGACGCTGTCGCTGGCGGCGCTGTCGCTGGCGCTGGCACTCCTGGTGGGTGTGCCGGCCGGCGTGCTGGCGGCGCTGCGCAAGGGCCGCTGGCCCGACTACCTGGTCTCCTCGCTGTCGGTGCTCGGCTCGGCCTTCCCGAGTTTCTATCTCGGCATCGTGCTGATCTGGGTATTCGGCGTGGCGCTCGGCTGGTTCCCGACGCTGGGCTTCGTGCGACCGTGGGAGGATTTCCTGGGCGGCCTGCACCATCTGGCGCTGCCGGCGATCACGCTCGCCTGCTACTACACCGGGCTGATCGCGATCACCACGCGGGCAAGCCTCATCGAGGTGATGAACCAGCCCTTCATCAAGGCGGTGCGCGCCCGCGGCGAGCCGATGTCTCGCGTGGTGGGTGTGCATGCGATGCGCAACGTGCTGATGCCGCTGGTCACCGTCATCGGCCTGCAGTTGGGCGGCCTGCTGCGCGGCGCGGTGATGACCGAGGTGGTCTTCGCGGTGCCCGGCCTGGGCTCGATGATCACCACCGCCGTGCTCAACCGCGAGTACGGCGTAGTGCAGGCCGGCATCATGCTCACCGCGCTCTTCTTCGTGCTGGTCAACCTGCTGGTCGACCAGCTCTACACGCTGCTCGACCCGAGGCTTCGACGTCGATGAGCGCCTCCCCGTCCAGTGCGCTCGCGCGCACCTGGTTCCGCATCCGGCGCGAGCGCGCCGCGGTCGCGGGCTTGTGGGTGGTCGGGCTCTTTGTACTGCTGGCGCTGCTGGCGCCGCTCATCGCGACCCACGATCCCACCGAGCAGAACCTCGAGCGTGCGCTGATGGCGCCGGGCGCCGAGCACTGGCTGGGCACCGACTCCTTCGGCCAGGACATGTACTCGCGCCTGCTCTACGGCGCGCGGCTGGCGCTCGGCATCGGCTTTGCGTCGGTCGCGCTCGGCCTGGCGGGTGGCATGGTGATCGGGCTCGTCGCCGGCCTCGTCGGCGGCTGGGTCGAGTGGGCGCTGATGCGGCTGGTGGACGCCATCCTGGCCTTCCCCGAGATCATCCTGGCGATCGCGTTCGTCGCGGTGCTCGGGCTCGGCATCGACAAGGTGATCTACGCGCTCGCCATCTCCTTCGTCGGGCCGTTCGCGCGGATCGTGCGCTCCGATGTGCTGCAGGTGAAGTCGCGTCCGTTCGTCGAGGCTGCGGGCCTGATGGGCGTGCCGCGCACCGCGCTGATCCTGCGCCACCTGCTGCCGAACGTGATGCCTTCGCTGCTGGTGCAGGCCGGCATCCGGATCAGCACCGCGATCCTGCTGGAGTCGGGGCTGTCGTTCTTCGGCATCGGCGTGGTGCCGCCCACGCCCGACTGGGGGCTGATGATCGCCGAGGGCCGCGCCTTCATCACCATGGCGCCGTGGATCTCGGGCGTACCAGGCGTCGCGCTCGCGGTGCTGCTGGTGGGGCTGACGCTGTTGGGCGACGGGTTGCGCGACGCGTTCTCGCCGCGCTCGGAGGGGCGTTGAGATGACGGTCCCCCTGCTCGAGATCGATCGCCTGTCGCTGAAACGCGGGCGCAACACCGTGCTCGACGAAGTCTCGCTGTCGCTGGAACGCGGCCGCTCGCTGGGGCTGCTCGGCGAGTCCGGCGCGGGCAAGTCCACGCTCGCGATGGCGATCATCGGGCTGCTGCGCGAGCCCGAGGTGGGCTTGTCGGGCAGCCTGCGCTTCGACGGCACCGAGCTGACCGAACTCACCGAGTCGCGTTTCCAGACGCTGCGCGGCCGGCGTATCGGCCTGATCTTCCAGGACGCGATGGGCTCGCTCGATCCGTGCTTCACGGTCGGCAGCCAGATCTGCGAGCCCTTGCGGCGCCATCTGAAGCTGGACAAGCGGGCCGCGCTCGAGCGTGCGGCCCAGCTCCTCGACAGCGTCGGCATCCCGGACGCGCGTGCGCGGCTGTCGGCCTATCCGCACCAGCTCTCCGGCGGCATGCAGCAGCGGGTGATGATCGCGATCGCGCTCGCCTGCGACCCCGAGCTGCTGATCGCCGACGAGCCCACCAGCGCGCTCGACGTCACCATCCAGGCGCAGATCATGACGCTGGTGATGGACCGCGTGCGCGCGCTCGGCTCGAGTGCCGTGTTCGTGCTGCACGACCTCGCGCTCGCCGCGCAGGTTTGCGATGAGGTGGCGGTGATGTACGGCGGCCAGATCGTCGAGACCGGCCCGGCCGGGCTGCTGCTCGACGCGCCGCTGCATCCGTACACCCAGGGCTTGCGTGCCTGCGTGGTCGAGCTCGATTCGCACGAGCTCGAGCCGCTCGCCGGCAACGTGCCCGATGCGGCCGACATGCCGCCGGGCTGCCGCTTCGCCACTCGCTGTCCGAAGGCCGGGCCGCGCTGCACGCAGGTGCGCCCGCCGCTCGTTGAGCTCGAGGGCCGGCGTGTCGCCTGCTGGGTCGCGCAGGGCGAGCCGGTCGGAGCGGTGTCGTGAGCGGCAGCAGGGATGGCGGCGTGAGCGGCCAGCCGCTGTTCTCGGTGCTCGACGTCGAGAAGGTGTACGAGGTCGGCCGTGCGCCGCCCGCGCGCCGCTTCGCCCGCGGCGAGCCCCGCCTGCTGCATGCGCTCGACGGCGTGCGCCTCGACGTGGGCGACGGCGACGCGGTCGCGCTGGTCGGCGAGAGCGGCTCGGGCAAGTCGACGCTGGTGCGGCTGATGCTCGGGCTCGAGGCCGCCACCGAAGGGCGGCTGCTCTATCGCGGCGCGGACCTCGGCACGCTGTCGGGCGAGGCGCGCCGCGCGTTCTCCCGCGAGGTCGCGTACATCTACCAGGACGCGCGCGGCTCGATGAATCCGCGCATGCGCGTCGGCGACGTGCTCGCCGAGCCGATGCGCCTGCACCGGCTGTGCGCCGACGCCGAGGTGCCCGCGCGGGTCGGCGCGCTGCTCGAGCGCGTGGGCCTGTCGGCGACGATGCGCGACCGCTTCCCGAGCGAGCTGTCCGGCGGGCAGGTGCGGCGCGTCGCGGTGGCGCGCGCGCTCGCCTCGGAGCCGAAGATCGTGTTCGCCGACGAGTCGGTCGCCGGCCTCGACGTCTCGGTGCAGGCGCAGCTGCTGAACCTGCTGCGCAGCCTGCGCCGCCAGATGGGGCTCACCCTCGTCTTCATCACACACGACCTCGGCGTCGCGAGCTACCTGTGCGAGCGCATCGCCGTCATGTACCTCGGCCGCGTGGTCGAGGAGGGGCCGACCGGGGAGGTGCTCGAGCGCCCGCGCCATCCGTACACCCGTGCGCTGATGGACGCGTTCCCGAGCTTCGGACGGCCGTTGGGTGCGCCGCTGCGCGGCGAGATCCCCAGCCCCATCGATCTGCCGAGCGGCTGCCGATTCGCCTCGCGCTGCCCGCAGGCACGTGACGCCTGTCGGGAAACCGAACCGGTGCTGGTGGCCGACGGGCTGAGACGTCGTGTAGCCTGCGCGTTCCCCATTTTGTCCTGACGTACCCGTCGTTCCGACGGTCCAGTCCTGCGGACGCACCCGGAGCAGCTTCGATGACTTCCCCCTCGGCCAGCGGCCGCGGCGGCGCGATCACAGCGCCGCATCACCTGGCCACCGAGGCCGGTCTCGACATCCTCGCCCGCGGCGGCAACGCCATCGAGGCGACCATCGCCGCCGGTTCCGTGCTCGCAGTCGTGTATCCGCACATGAACGCCATCGGGGGCGATGCGTTCTTCACCGTCGCCGAAGTCTCGGGCGCCTGCTTCGGTCTCGACGGCGCAGGCCCCGCTGCCGCAGTCTGCACCCCCGAGGCGTACCGCGCGCGTGGCTTCCAGGCCCTCCCCAAGCGCGGCCCCTGGGCCGCCAACACCGTCGCCGGCATGGTGGCCGTCTGGGGCGCCGCCTACGAGCATTCGCGTTCCCGCTGGGGCGGCAAGCTCGCGTGGCCCGAGCTCCTCGAAACCGCCACGACGCTCGCCGGCGACGGCTTCGCCGCGAACGCGGGGCAGGGCGCCGCGATGCGCGGGCACTGGGCGCAGCTCTCGCAGACCGAGGCATTCGTTCAGAACTTCGCGCCCGGCGGTCGGATTCCCGCCAAGGGCGACACCCTGCGCCAGACCGCGCTCGCCGAGAGCCTCGCGCTGCTAGCGCACGAAGGAGCGAACGGCTTCTACCGCGGCGAGCTCGGTCGGCGCATCGCCGCCGGCCTGCAGCGCGAAGGCAGCCCGCTCGACGCCAGCGACCTCGCCCGCTTCGAGTGTCGCCGCGTCGCGCAGCCCTCGGTGCGCTACCGCGCCGGCACGCTGCGCAACCTGCCGCCGCCCACCGTCGGCATCACCTCGCTCACGCTGCTCGGCATCCTCGACCGCTTCGACCTCTCGGGCCTCGAGCCGATGTCCGCCGAATTCGTGCACCTGCACGCCGAGGCCGCCAAGCTCGCTCATGCGCTGCGCGACCGTCACCTGGGCGACCCCGACTTCGTCGTCCCTGTTTTATCGTTTCATCCTGCGGCGAGCGCGTACGAAGTGCGCTGGTGACGATGACTCAGCCGCGTCAGGGCGCGGTGCCAGCCGAAACCGAGGCGTTGTTCGCTCCGTACCGT
>JBIPLJ010000033.1:0-47818 GCA_044368415.1 Burkholderiaceae bacterium | reverse complement strand
TCACGATCGCCGAGCTCGAGACGCGCCTCGCGCAGTACAAGGCCGCGGATCCGGATCTGCCGGTGGTGGTCAAGGGCGACGCGCGCGTGCAGTACGACAAGGTCATCGAGGTCCTCGACCTCGTCGGCCGGCTCGAGATCACGCAGCTCGGCCTCGTCACCCAGCGGCTCACGCGCTGAAGACTGTCGATGGCGCCCAACCAGCCGACCTCCGGAGGGCGGCCCTCCCCGCGGCGACTTCGCCCGCTCTACATCGGCGCGGCCGTCATCGCGGGCATCGTGCTCGTGGTGGGCATGGTCCGGTTGCTGGATTCACCCAAGAGCGTCCGCAAGCCGACGGCGCAGCAGATCCAGCTCGTGCGGCCGACTACGCCGCCGCCGCCGCCGAAGCCGCCCGAGCGTCCGCCCGAGCCGCCAAAGGTGAAGGAGGAGGTCAAGGTCGACACGCCGCGACCGCAGGAAGCGCCCAAGCCCGCCGAAGCGCCGCCGCCCGCGCCGCTCGGCGTCGATGCGACGGGCTCGGGCCAGGGTGACGGCTTCGGCCTCGCGGCGAATCCCGGCGGCCGCGACCTGACGGCGGCGCCGCAGATCGGCGGTGGCGGCACGGGCGCGGGGGGGGGCATCCAGCGCGCTCAGTTCGCGTCCTACCGCGACCAGCTCATCCGCCATGTGAACGAAGAACTCAACCGGCTGGCGGAGCTCAAGACCACCGACGGTCAGCTCGCCCTCCAGCTCTGGATCGACAAGACCGGCCGTGTCCAGCGGGTCGAACTGCGTGACGCGAGCGAGCGGCAGATCGAGCTGATTCGCGGTGCGCTCGTCGGCGGACGCGCGCTGCGCGAACCGCCGCCCGATTCGATGCCGCAGCCGGTCTGGGTGCTGATCAATCTCCGCGAGCTCGGCTGACCGAGCCCGCCGGACTCAACCTCGAGGATCCCGATGACCCGCAACCCAACCCGCCGATGGGGCCGATACGCGGTTGGCGCTGCGCTGACGATCGCCTGCGGCGCCGTGTCGGCGCAAGCCAGCGAGCGCGAAGAGCTCGAGCGCCTGCGCTCCGCGCTGGACGAAGTCGTGCGCTCGCTCGCCGAGCGCGGCACGCTGCCCCGGCAGGACGCCGAGCGCCTCCTGCGTCTGACCGCACCGTCGATGCGGGGGCTGCCGTCAGCTGTGGCGGCACCGCTCGTCGGTCCCGGCGTGCGCTCGGAGGCCGAGGTGCCGCGGCCCGCCGCGTCGACCGCCGCGGCGCCGCCGGTCTCGCGCGAGGCCGTGCGGGTGCCCTTCGTGCCCGAGTCGACCAAGCGCGAACTTCGCGAGGAGATCAAGGCCGAGGTGCTCGCCCAGGCGCGGGCCGAGCGCTGGGGTGATCCGGGCACGCTGCCCGATTGGCTCGACTGGCTGCGCTTCGACGGTGATCTGAGGGTACGTGCACAGATGGATCGCTACGGCGATGACAACGCACCGGCCTCGATCCTCTACGACGACAGCTTCGCCGGAGGCGCGCTGGGCACCAACTACGCCGACCTGACGAACACCTCGGTCGATCGTAACCGGCTCAGGATCCGTGCCCGGCTCGGTCTGACCGCGCGGCCGAGTCCCGAGTGGATGGGGGCGATGCGCCTGTCGACCGGGAGTGCGCTCGGACCGGTGTCGACGTCATCGACCTCGGGGGATTCGGCGGACCGATTCGGCGTCAAGCTCGATCGCGCGTTCATCCGATGGTCCCCGAACGACTGGGCGTCGACCACGGTCGGCCGTGCGCCGAACCCGTTCTACTCGACCGAGGCCCTGTTCGCGCCCGATCTCGGCTTCGACGGCCTGTCGGGTACCCTCGCGCCGCGGTTCGGCGACGCCGTCCGGCTGATCGGTACCGCGGGCATGTTCATGCTGCGCGAGAACGCGTTGGCCGCCGACCGGACGATGGGCGCGATGCAGCTCGCCGCCGAGTACCGGCCGTCCTCGCGGTGGGGTGCACGCCTCGCCTATGGGCGCTATCGCTACGCGAACGAGGAGGGGGTGAGCGACACCACCAACTTCGGCACGCCCTCGTATGCGCTGACCGAGTACGAACGTGGATTCCGGCAGAAGGGCAACACGCTGTACCGGATCAACAACGCGTTGCTCGACACATCGTCGGCGCGCTGGGGTCTTGCCTCCCAGTTCGACGTCGAGCAGATCCACGCGGCGTTCGACGTGGTCGTCGCCGACCCGATCACCCTGGCGCTGACCAGCGACGTGTTCCGGAACCGCGGCTTCGATCGCAACGAGATCACCTCTCGAACCGGCTTCGACATCACCGAAGGCACGCGCGGCTGGCTGCACCGGGTCACCGTCGGATCGCCGTCGATCCGCGCCCGCAACGACTGGCAGTTCGGGCTGGGCTGGCGTCACGTTGAGAAGGACGCGACGCTCGATGCGTTCTCCGACCCCGACTTCATGCTCGGCGGCACGAACGTCAAGGGATGGAACGCTCAGCTCACGTACGGACTCGATCGCAACACGAGTCTCGCGGCCCGCTACCTGAGCGGACGCCAGATCGAGGGACCGCCGTTCGCGCTGGACGTCCTGCAGATCGACCTGAACATGAGGTTCTGATGGGCACCCGCATGTCGTCCCGAGTGGTCTCGACGCTGCTCCTGTTGGCGGTCTGCATACCGACCGTCTCGTTTGCGCAGCAGAAAAAAGGCAACGAGGCCGCGATCCAGCGGCAGGCCGAGCAGATCCGCCGGATGACCGAGGCGCAGCAGTCGCTCCAGGCTGAGAACTCGAACCTCGCAGCGCAGAAGATGTCACTCGAGGAGGACGTGAAGGCAGGGCGCGACCGGCTCGAGGCCGCGAAACAGCAGGGCGACACCCGGGTGGCCGCACTGCGGCGCGAACTCAAGGACGGCGACGCGCGGGCGACAGCGCTCACTGCCGAGCTCGAGCAGGCGCGGCGCGAGCTGACCCGGCAAAACGACCGCATCGCCGCGACCGAGCAACAGCTCGCGGCGATGCGTGAGCAGGCCGGCACGCTGCAGGCCTCGCTGCGTGGGCGCGACGAATCGCTGGTCCGCAGCCGGGCGTCCGAGGAGAGCCGTCTGGCTGACCTCCAGCTGTGCCGCGATCACAACGGCGCGCTCGCCTCGCTCGCCGGCGACCTGCTGTCCGCGATCGACCGCGGCGGCCTGGGCGCAGCGCTCGTCGGCACGCAGCCCTTCGACGGCTACAAGCGCATCCACATCGAGACGCTGATCCGCGGCTATCGCGACAAGGTCGCCGACAACCGCCTCGGCCCCGCAGGGCGTTGAGCGGACTGGGCCGGCAGGCCCGGGCGGATCCGTCCGTTAGTCCGCACGCACCAATGCAGCGAAATGTTTCGCGGTCGCGCATCCGAACGGTCACAGGAACGAAAAGCGCAAGGGCGAAGCTGCCTCCTCCTGGTCGGACCGCAACACCCCACGGTGGCCGCGTGTCCTCCCCTCCGCACTTCCGCCAAGAGGTCGTTCATGTCTTCCCGTCCGAATCACCTGTCGACGCCGCCTGTGCTGGCGGTCGTGCTCGTCACTGCTGTGCTCGCTGCCTGCGGCAGCAACTCCGACGCGCCGCAGAGCACGCAGGCAGTGGCCCGCGTCAACGACAAGGAGATCTCGGTCCATCAGATCAACCTGCTCGCCCAGCGCCTGCCGGCGAATCTGCCGGCCGAGCGCATCGCGGAGGCCCGTCGCACGATCCTGAACAACTTGGTCGATCAGGAGAAGCTCGTCCAGTACGCGATCGAGAACAAGCTCGATCGCGAGGCCACGACGATGCAGCAGCTCGAGGCCGTGCGCCGCGACGTGCTCGCGCGTGCGGCCGTCGAGCGTCTGGGTGCACAGAGCCCGAAGCCCACGTCCGAGGAGGTCCGGACGTACTTTGAAGGGAACCCGGGGCTGTTCACGAATCGCCGCATCTATCGCTTCGATGAGATCGTGATGCCGGGCGTGCCCACCAACTGGCCGTCGATCGAGCCGCAGGTGCTGCGTGCGAAGTCGCTGCGCGAGGTGTCCACGGTGCTGAAGGCCGAGAAGATCGATCTGCCGATGACGCAGGGTGTCGTGCGCGCGAGCGAGGCCCTGCCGATGAACCGGCTCGCCGATTTCTCGAAGCGTAAGGTCGGCGACATCGTCGTCTGGGCACAGCCGCCGCGCGTGGTGATCGGTCAGGTGATCGACGTGCGCGAGGCCGCGGTCGACGAGGCCACGGCGACACCCCTCATCGAACAAGCGCTCACCGTCCGCAAGCGCCAGGAGACGCTGGCCAGCGAGACGAAGCGCCTGACCGAGGCCGCCAAGGTCTCGTTCCTCGGCGAGTTCGCCCAGGCCTCCGTGCCCGCCGCCGCGCAGGCGCCCGCTGCCGAGGACGCGGCGCGGTCGGTCGACCAGGCCCTGCAGAAGGGCGTGGCGGGTCTGAAGTGAGGGACATGGCAATGCCGTCGCTCCGATTCCTGATCCGCTGGATGCTCGCGGTGTCGCTGGGCCTGATCGTGGGCGCCGCGGCCGCGGCCGCGGCCGCGGCCGCGGCCGACGCCGCGCCCGATCTCGCCGACTACACCCTCGGGCCCGGCGACGTGCTGAGGATCCAGGTGTTCCAGAACGCCGACCTGACGACCGAGTCGCGCGTCTCGGAGTCGGGCCAGATCACGTTCCCCCTGCTGGGTAACCTTCGCGTGTCCGGTTCGACGCCGAGCACGGTCGAGCGCACGATCGCCGGCCAGCTGCGCGACGGCGGATACGTGCAGCGCGCGCAGGTGACGATCAGCGTCATCCAGTTCCGCAGCCAGCAGGTCTCCGTGCTGGGCAGCGTGAACCGTCCTGGCCGCTACCCGCTGGAGAACCGCGGGACGCGGCTGACCGAAATCCTCGCGACGGCCGGCGGCATCATGCCCAACGGCTCGGACACGTTGATCCTCGTCCGGCGCCAGGGCGAGAAGATCATCCGTCACGAGATCGACGTCCCGGGGCTCTACCTCTCGCAAGGCGCCGACCGGGACCTCGAGGTGAAGGGCGGCGACTCGATCTACGTGCACCGTGCGCCGGTCTACTACGTGTTCGGGCAGGTCCAGCGTCCCGGCCAGTACACCGTCGAACGCACGATGAACGTGCGGCAGGCGCTCGCCAAGGGGGGCGGGTTCACGATGCGTGCGCGCGAGAACCAGGTGGTCATCCGACGCGTCGACGCGTCGGGCAAGACCTTCGAGCTGACCGCTGGCCTCGACGACACCGTCCAGTCGGACGATCAGATCTACGTCCGCGAAAGCCTTTTTTGAGCCGGACCGCTCTCGTGCACATGGACGCCACGATCCGGTCGCTGCCGATCGGCAGTACGACCCGTACGCTGTCGGGCGTGATCGCCGCACTGCTCGACCCGGTGCTGATCATCGCGATGCTCGCCGTCTCGACCCGCCTGCACGGGGGCGTCTACGACGGCCCCGAACTGCTGCTCTCGCTGCTCGTCTTCGCCCTTACGTTCCCGAGCCCGGTGCGCCGGTTCACGCGGCTTCGACAGCTGATCACCGACGTGTTCTACGCCTGGTCCACCGCCTGCTTCGTGCTCCTGTTCTTCGGCTACGCGGGCCGCTTCTTCGTGAACTTCGAGCCGGGCGCGCTCGAGGCCTGGGCGCTGGCGGTGCCGCCGGTCCTGGTCCTCGGCCACCTGGCCTTCGATCGCGTGGTGCGCTCCCTGGCCGCCGAGCGCGGCCGCAAGGCGATCGTGGTCGGCGTCAACCCGCTCGCCCGCTCGCTGGTGTCGCGGATGGACCGGGCCAGCCATCTCGGCCTGCGCTTCGAGGGCTTCTTCGACGATCGGGGACCGGCGCGGCTCGAGGGCGGGGCGCAGACTCCCGTCGTCGGCCGTCTCGAAGAACTGCCGGCCTACGTGCTGGCGCACGGCATCGAAGTGATCTACATCACGCTGCCGATGTCGAGCCACCCGCGGATCCTCACGCTGCTCCACGGCCTACGCGACACCACCGTCTCGATCTACTTTGCGCCCGATCTGACGATGTTCGACCTGATCCAGGCGCGGGTCGACGACGTCGACGGCCTGCCGGTGCTGGCGGTCTGCGAGACGCCGTTCCAGGGGATGCAGGGCGCCTTCAAGCGGCTGCTCGACGTGGCGATCGCCGCGCTCGCGCTGCTGGTTCTGTCGCCGGTTCTGCTGCTCACCGCGCTGCTGATCCGGATCGAGTCGACGGGCCAGGTGATCTTCAGGCAGCGCCGCTACGGACTCGACGGCCGCGACATCGTCGTCTGGAAGTTCCGCTCGATGCGGGTCACCGAGGACGGGGCCCGCGTCTACACGCAGGTGGTGCGAGGCGATTCGCGGGTGACGCGGGTTGGGCGGGTGATCCGCGCGACCTCGATCGACGAGTTGCCGCAACTGGTGAACGTGCTGCAGGGGCGGATGTCCCTGGTCGGCCCGCGGCCCCACGCGGTCGCGGTCAACGAGCACTACCGAAAGCTGATCTCGGGCTACATGATCCGCCACAAGGTTCGGCCCGGCATCACCGGCTGGGCCCAGGTCAACGGCTACCGCGGGGGCGACGACATCGAGCAGATGCGCAAGCGCATCGAGTTCGACCTCGAGTACCTGCGCAACTGGTCCTTGCGGCTGGACCTGTTGATCCTGCTGCGCACCGTGTTGACGGTCCTGCGTGATGCAAAAGCGTTCTGAACGCCGGCGCGTGTCCGGCCGCGCAGGCCGGCGGGCCGGCACGATGCGGCGGGCGCTCGCGCTGGCGATCGCGGCCGTCTTCGCCGCGCCGGCCAATGCGATCGACGGCGACATCCTGCGCGCCCGCGTGTCGGCGGGCGTGACCAGCGACTCGAACCTCTTCCGGCTGCCCGATTCGGTCACGTTCCCTAACGGCGCATCGCGCTCGGAGCTGCTCAGCTACCTGTCCGCCGGGCTCGACTTCGACCGCGACTGGTCGGCGCAGCGGGTGCGGGCCGCATTCAACGTGCGCGACACGCGCTACACCGAGTACCCGCAACTCAACGGCTTAGACTGGGCCGCCTCACTCGGCTGGACCCTGCTCGAAGGCGACCAGAATTCGCTCGGCATCGACCTCTCGCGTTCGCGCGCCACGCTCGGCTTCGCCGACGCCCGCGTGCTCGGGCGGCCGGTCGTCGACACCACCTCGCTGTCGGTGCGCGGCGCGCTCGAGGTCGTGCCCCGCTGGTCGGCGATCGCCGCAGTCGGCTGGCTGAGCACCGCCAACGAGCCGGTGTCGCGCACCGTGCTCGACTTCGAGCAGACCTTCGTCGAGACCGGTGCTCGCTACGACTTCCGAACCGGCAGCAGCGTCGATTTTGTGTGGCGGCACAGCGTCGTCGACTTCGTCAACGGCACGTCGCTGGGGTTCGACAACGGCTACTCGCAGGACGACATCGGCCTGCGACTCGATTGGCGGGTGACCGAGGCGACCCTGCTCACCGGGCGCGTCGGCCTGCAGGTCCGCGACTATGCCGATGCCCGTCGCGACCGGTTCACCGGACCGGGTGTGGCCCTGAACGCCGACTGGCGGCCTCGCGGCGGCCTGCAGGTGGTGACAAACCTGCGCAGCGAGTTGTCGGCCCCGGCCGAGATCAATGCGAGCTATGCGCGGATCAACGCGCTGTCGACCACGGCCTCGTGGCTGGCCACCGGCAAGACGACGCTGCGCGCGGGCGTGGACCTGGTGCGACGTGACTTCCGCGGCGACGGCACCGGCGGCACGAACCTCACACAGCGACGCGATGTGATGACGGCGCTGACTGGGGCCATCTCGATCCAGGTCTGGCGCACGCTCGAGCTCGGTGCCGACCTTCGCCTCGACCGACGCGATTCCAACGTCGATTCCTTCGATTATTTCACCCGCATCTTCACGCTGCGGGCCGGGATGGTGTTCTGACCATGGCGCTCGATCAGTTCTTACGCATCGTCTGGGCCCGCAAGTGGCTGGCGCTCGCCACCTTCGCGCTGATCGTCGGCGCCGCGGTCGCGGGCACGATGCTCTGGCCGAAGAAGTACGCGGCCAGCGCCCAGGTGTTGCTCAACCTGAAGGGCATGGATGCCGTCAGCGGCATGCCCTCGGCGACGAGCGTCACGACCGGATTCATGGCGACCGAGCTCGACGTGATCCGCAGCACCCGGGTGGCGCTGCGCGTGGTCGACGAACTGAAGTTCGCCGCCAGCCCGATGATGCAGCGGGACCACGCGAGGTCGGGCACCGCCGCGCCGCTGCGCGAATGGATCGCGGAGCAGCTGATCGCCCAGATCCGGGTCAAGCCCTCGCGGGATTCGACGGTCCTCGAGATCACCTATCACGGCTCGGATGCGAGGCTCGCTGCCGTGGTCGCGAACTCGTTCGCCAAGGCCTACATCGATGTCGCGTTGGAGCTGCGCGTCGAGCCGGCGCGTCAGCAGGTCAAGTGGTTCGATGAGCGGGCCCGATCGCTGCGCGAGGCGCTCGACGTCGCGCAGACCCGCCTCTCCGACTATCAGCGCCGCACCGGCATCGTTTCGCTCGACGAGCGGCTTGACGTCGAGAACGCGCGCCTCAACGAGCTCTCGACCCAGCTGACCTCGCTGCAGGCCGTGGCGAGCGAGTCGCAGAAGCGCGCGCAGATCGCGGCCGACGCCGGGACGGCCGGGCTGGCGACGATGGCGGTCCTGCCCGAGGTGCTGCAGAGCGGCCTGATCCAGGGCATGAAGAGCGACCTGAACCGGCTCGAGGGACGCCAGTCCGAGCTGGCCGCCAACCTGGGCCGCAACCATCCTGACTATCTGAGGGTGAGCGAGGAGGCGGCGGCGCTGCGTCCGAGGCTACTGAACGAGATGAGGGCGGTGGTGAGCTCGCTGCCGAGGACTGCCCAGCTCAACACACAGCGGGCGGCCGAGGTGCAGTCGTCGCTCGACCGCCAGCGCTCCAGGGTGCTCGACCTCAAGGAGCAGCGCGACCGATTCACCGTGCTCGCGCGCGACGTCGAGGCCGCCCAGCGCGCCTTCGACGAGGTCTCGCAGCGCTCGTCGAAGGCGGGCCTGGAGAGCCAGCTGCGTCAGGGGAACGTGACCCTGCTCGATGCGGCGGTGCCGCCCGCCGGCCCGAGCTCGCCGTTGCTCCTGGTGAATCTGATTGTCTCCATGGTGCTCGGCGCCTTCGCCTCGATCGCCATGGTGCTGCTCGCCGAATTGCCGAATCGCCGTGTCCGCGCGGCGATCGACGCGACCGCGGCGACCGGTTTGCCGCTGCTCGGCACCGTGGGCGGCCGAAAACGCCTGTTCGCACGCCGCCCGGCGGCCCCGCAACTGTCCGCCTACTGACGGAGACGCACGCCGATGACACGCCCCGAGCCGCTCGTGCTGAGTCGCCCCCCCTTCATTGCGCCCGAGCCCCGAGCCGGTGTCGAGCCCCACGAGCGCGTCGGCGAGATCCTGGTCCGCCTGGGCGAGCTCGATGCGCACGCCGCGCCGGCGGTGGTGGCGCACCAGAACCAGACCCGCCAGTTGTTCGGCGAGGCAGCGGTCTCGCTGCGGCTGGTCGGTGCGCCCGCGGTCGCACGCGCGCTGGCCGAGCAGGCGCAGGTCGTCCCCCCGCCCGGCACGCTCGAGCGGCTGTCGACGGAGCTCGTCGTCGCGCGCGACCCGTTCGGGCGCGAGGCCGAGCGCGTGCGCGACCTGCGTGCACGGCTGCTGCTCGGCACGCCCGCGGAGGCCCGCCGCGGCCGGGGCCGGGTGATCGTGATCGTCAGCCCGGAGGCCGGGGAGGGGCGCAGCTGGCTCGCCGCGAATCTGTCGGCGAGCTTCGCCCAGCGCTCGCGGCGGGTGGTGCTGGTCGACGCCGACCTGCGCGCGCCGCGCCAGCATCGTCTGTTCGGCGTCGAAGGGCGCGGCGGCCTAGCCGACGCCCTCGCCGGGCATGGGACCGAGCCGGCCCTGGACGCTGTGCCGGCCATGCGCCACCTCGACCTGCTCTGCGCGGGTAGCCGGCCTGCGAACCCGCAGGAGCTGCTGTCGCACGAGTCCTTCGGCCGCATCGTCCAGTCGCTGGCAGCCGAGAGCGACACGGTGATCGTCGACACCCCAGCCGCCTCGCCGGTGTCCGACTTCATGTTCGCCGTCGCCGCGGCGGACGCGGTGCTGCTGGTCGTGCGACGCAATCGCACCCGGCTGTCCGCGGTGCGCGAACTCGTCGCGCGACTCGGGTCGCTGGGTCGCCCAGCGGCGGGCATCGTCTACAACGAGAGGTGATCATGGGTACAGTTGCCGTTGCCCGACTGCCGGCAGTGCCGTTTGTCGCCGCCCTGCCGGTGGTCGTCGGCCTGCTCGCGATGTACGTCCCGACCTTCCACGACGTCTCGCGCGTCTACTGGGCCAATGAGCGTGGGTCGGCGGGTCCGATGATCCTCGCGATCAGCGCGTGGCTCGCCTGGCGCGTGCGCGAGCGCCTGCTCGAGGCCTCCGACAGCCGGGCGATGCCTCGCACGGGAACGGCGTTGATGGCGCTGGGCCTGGCGATGTACGCGATCGGCCGCTCGCAGGACTTCCCGCAGTTCGAGGTCGGCTCCATGGTGCCGGTGCTCGCCGGCATCGTGCTCGGGCTGCGCGGAACCGCCGGCCTGCGCGCCGCCTGGTTCCCGCTGCTCTTCCTTGTTTTCGTCGTGCCGCTGCCGGGCTCGTTGCTCGATGCGATCCTCGTGCCGCTCAAGCAGCAGGTGTCGATCGCCGCCGAACTGATCATGTACGGGCTGGGGTTCCCGGTCGCGCGGACCGGGGTCGTCCTCACGATCGGGTCGTACCAGCTGCTGATCGCGGACGCCTGTTCCGGGCTGAACTCGATGATCTCGCTCACCGGTGTCGGCCTCGTGTACGTCTACACCGCCGGCCACGCGAGCAGGCTGCACAACCTCGTGCTGCTCGCTCTGGTGCTGCCGATCGCGTTCATCGCGAACATGGCTCGCGTGTGCCTGCTGATGTGGATCACCTTCGAGTTCGGCGACATCGCCGGTCAGCGGTTCCACGACTGGGCGGGCTACCTCGAGATCGTTCTCGCGTTCGTGCTCTTCTTTGGCCTGGATGCGATGCTCGGCGCGGCGAGTAACGTCGCCGGCCGCCTCTCGGGACGACGCACTGCGGAGGTCCGGTCGTGAGCCGGGTCCGGATGCTCGCGTGGTTCTGGGGCGCGGCGATGCTGGTCGCGGTCGCCCTGGGCCACCTGATGGCCCCGCGTGTCTCGATGAGTCCGCCCGGCGCGGTCGATCTCGAATCGATGGTGCCCAAACAGTTCGGCGAGTGGACGTACGTGCCGAGCGCGGTCAGCCAGGTCGACCTCGCCGTCCGGCGCGACGGTGAAGAGGGCTCGAACACCCGCGTGTACGATCAGGTGCTGATGCGCACCTACCGGAACCCGAAGGGCCAGTCGGTGATGCTGGCGCTCGCATGGGGCCGGCAGCAGCGCCAGGAAGTGAAGATCCACCGACCCGAACTGTGCTACATCGCGCAGGGCTTCCAGATCAGTTCCAGTCGGCCGATCGACGCCCTCGGCGACGGCACCGTTCTCGGCACGACACTGCTGACCACGACGGCCCGCCGCGTCGAGCCAGTGGTCTACTGGGTCCGGATCGGCGACACGCTGTCGACCAACCCGTGGCAGACCCGGTGGTACATCCTGCGCGAGGGCGTCGCCGGTCGGATCCCGGACGGCATCCTGGTGCGGACCTCCCAGGTGCTGCGCAGTGCCACCCAGGTCGAGACCTCGCTCGAGCTGCAGCGAAGCTTCCTGTCGGACCTGGTGGCTGCGGTGCCCGAGTCGCAGCGTTCGGTGCTGGTCCCGCGCGAGACGCAGCGGCTGGCGCTGGCGGTGCCGAGATGACCGAGCCGCATGTCCCCACCGCGCCGTGGTGGTTCAGCCCGAAGTGCCTGGTCGCCTTCGGGCTGATCCCGGTCTATCTGCTGGTCTGGGCGTCGGTGGAGGTGTTCGACCTCACGCTGACCACCGCGAAGGGCTACTACTTCTTTCGCGACGATGCGTTCCTGATCGGACTCGGTGGCCTGGTCGCGCTGCTCTACGGGACATTGCTGCCGGTCAACGTGCTGCTGATCCGGCCCGGGCGATTCCGTGATCTCGAGGTGCCGGACTGGTTCATCTATGGCGTGGGGATCGCGGCCGTGGTTGGCTATCTCGTCTGGTTCAAGGATCTGATCGCCTCGCCGGCCTACCTGTGGAGCCTGCTCAAGTCCGGGGGCGCGATCAGCTACGAGCTGCGCCGCAACCTCGATCGTACCGCTGGGCTCGCGAGCTTCGCGTCGCTGGCGCTCGCCTATACCGTGCTGCTGTGCCATCGCGTCTGGGTCTCGCGGCGCAGCGAGGTGCCCCTCCCGATGCGGCTGCTCACCTGGGTGGTCGTCGCGTTCACGATCTTTCGGGTGTTCGCCTGGGCCGAGCGGCTGGCGCTGATCGAGATCGGCACGGTGTTCGTGCTCTACTGGCTCGCGCATGCGCCGTCGGCGCAGCGCGGCACGGTCTACCGGTTGCGGGGCGTGTTCCCGATCGTGGCGATCGCGGCGGTCGTCCTGCTGTTCGCCGCCGGCGAATACTTCCGGGCCTGGGTGAGCGTCTCCGCGCGTGAGAGCTCGTTCTGGGGCTACATCCTGCAGCGGCTTCTGAACTACTACGCGCAGGCGCTCAACACCGGGGCGGGGCTGCTGACCGTGCTCGAATGGCCAACCTATCGCTTCGAGCAGACGCTCGACTGGCTGCACAAGTTCCCGTTCCTGCTCGGCCCGATCTTCCGCTACCTGATGCAGCCGGAGGCGAACTTCTATCTCGAGCGCTTCGCCGATCCCGAGTTCAACAACCTGTCGGGCGTGTTCATCCTGTTCTACGAGATGGGCGTCCCGGCGGCACTCGTCGCGTGCGCGGCGGTCGGGCTCCTCGCCCAGAGCAGCTTCCGCGCTTTCCTCGACCGCGGCAACGTGTTCGGGCTCGTCTACCCACTGATGTTCATGACCCTGATCGAATTCCTGCGTATCTGGTACCTGGGTAACTCCCGGGCGTTCCTGCTCGTGCTCACGACGGTGCTCGCGATCATGGTCGCCCGTCGGCGCGAGCCCGCAGCAGCAAGGCCTGCGCCCGCGCGCAACGCGCCGATGCCTGCACCGACCCCGGAGGCGACATGAGCCGCGCCGCGTCGGCCGCGTACCCGGTGCTGCGCGTGGACCGCAGCCGGGTCATCAAGGAGTTCGTGCTGCGCAGGCTGGTCTCGGGGCACCGGGCGCGCTCGCGGACGGCCGGCGACCCCCGGCTCTTCTGCATGCCCGAGGATCACATCGGGCTGTCGATCGCGACCGGCGGCCTGTATGAGCGCGACCTGCTGACCGCGCTCTTCGATGGCGTGCTGGCTCCGTGGCGCGCACGCTTCGCCGCCTCCACCGCACTCGACGTCGGCGCGAACATCGGCAACCACGCGTGTTTCCTCGCGCGCAGGTTCCACGAGGTGCTCGCGTTCGAGCCGAGCCCGACCTTCGTCCATCTGCTCCATGCGAACAGGCTGGTGAACCGCGCCCACAACATCGTGGTCCATCCGGTCGGGCTCGGCAGGGCGGATGCGGTGCTGCCGTTCTGCGAGCTGAGCGAGGGCAACCTCGGCTCGTCGGCTTTCGTGACTGGCAGCGAGCGCCGCGGCGAGGTGACGCACGAGTTGCAGGTGCGCCGCGCCGACGGCTACCTGCTCGAGCATCCGCCGGCCCGGGCCGTCGCGCTGGTCAAGATCGATGTCGAGGGCTTCGAGACCGAGGTGCTCGACGGCCTGCGGGCCACGCTCGCCGAGCATCGTCCGTTCGTGCTGTTCGAGTCGTCGACCGCGCATGGCGAGCGCGGCGGCGAGGCGGTGCGCACGATCCTGTCCGACCTCGGCTATCGGCACTTCCATGCGGTCGAGCGACGGCACTCGGCCCGCCGCGGACTGCTGCCCTGGATCAAGGCCGCGCTGACGGGAGCGGATGTCTGGGTCGCACCCATCGACCGGATCCAGGACCGCTACTACTCGCTGATCCTCGCCAGCGTCGAGCCGATCGACGCGCCGGCCATTGCCTGACGCGCGGCGGCACCGCGGACGCTTCGAACGCGTCGTCGCGCGGCTCCTCGCTGGCACGGCATTGGCCGCCGTGGCGGGCCTGTCGCAGGCCTCTGGCGCGGTGACTGCGCAGGCTGGGCGCGTGGCCGCCGCTGAGGCCGGTATCGCGCCCGTGCTGCTCCGCGACGAGCGCCTGTTGCTGGTCGCGAGAGAGCCCTTGCGCCATGGCCTGGTGCTCGACCTGGAGGCGAGTGCCGCGGTCGGTCCCGGGACGCTCCGGGTCGTGCTGGACGGGCCGGACGGCACTGCCGCGGCGGTGTTCGACGCAGGTCGGCTCGAGACCGGAGCATCGCCCCGCCGGCTGCAGATCGGCTGGGATCCCGAGACGCGACGGTTCGTCGCCGGCCGCCCGGGGGCGGCGCCGGACATCGAGATGCCGGTCGCCGTCGACGCCATCGCATCGGTGTCGCTGCACGTAACCGGGTCGCTGCAGATCACCGCCGGCCCGCTGCGCCACGGCGGCCCGCGCGCGCACGGCCATACCGCGCTGCGCGACGTGCTGATCGGCCCGGGCAACGCGGTGTCGGCCCGCTGGCCCGATCCGGCCGGGGCGGTGCGGCGCGTCGAGTCGGGCGACCTGCCGGTCTGGCAGGCGCAGCGCGATGGGGTGCGGCTCGCGTACGCCGCGCCGCTGTTCCTCGCCGCGCACGTCGATGCGCCGCGCGTGGTGGTGTCATTCGCTGCGCGCGTGATCGAGGGCGGGTGTGCGTCGGTCGACCTCCTCGATGCCAAGGGCCGCGGGATGTCGTTCCATGCCGAGCCTGCCGGAGCGCCCGGTGGCACGCTGATCCGACTCGGCTGGCGTCGGCTCGACCGGGGCGGGGGATGCACCGTGGGCGATCCGTCGGCCGATGAGGCAGACGCGGGCGACGCCATCGTCGTCGACAGCCGTGTCTTGTCGGCGGGCGAGCCGGTGAGGGTCAGTTTCGAATGGGACCGGCTCACAGGTGCGGTGAACGTTCAGGCCGAGCGCTCGCAGGCCATGCCGCTCAAGGCCGCAGCGCCCGGTGGCGAGTCGGTACGCCTGGCGCTAGGGCTGGGCACTCGGGGCGATGCGATCGGAGCCCTGACGGTCGGCACTGTTCCCGCTGACGCAATCGACGCGCGCGTGCACGGCGCGGTCGGCGACGGACTGGCCGATGACGGACCCGCGCTGCGCCGCGCGCTGGCCGCTGCGCGTGCGGCGGGCGGATTGCGTGCCGTCTACCTGCCGCCCGGGGTGCACCGGATCATCGTCCGCGACGACGCCGGGATGCTCACGCTCGGCGGCGGCGGCGGCGGCGGCGGCGGACCGGTGCTGATCGGTTCCGGACACGGCTCGGTGCTGCTCGGGGCAAGCCGCGAGCGTGTCGCGGTGCGGCTTGCCGGCGCGGCCCCCGTGCTCGCGCGCGTGCGGGTGCTGGCCGCGGATGTCCGCATCCGCAGCGGCGCCCCGACACGCGCCGCGGTGAACCTGGTCCGAGGCGTGCAGGGACCCTCGGTCGTGGACTGCGAACTCGGCCCGACCGAGGAGACGGCACTGATGTCGCACTTCGCGGTCGCACCCCTGGTGACCGGCAACCGTGTGCTGGGCACGATGGCCGACGGGCTCCATTTCACCCACGCGACCCGCGGCGCACGGGTGTCGGGCAACCTGGTCCGCCGCACCCGCGACGACGCGATCGCGGTGGTCTCGTACCGCGGCCTCGAAGGTCGCCCGGTCGAGGTGGTGAGCGACGTCGACATCGTCGACAACGACGTCGGTCGCAACCGACACTGGGGACGCGGCATCGCGGTGGTCGGCGGCGCGGATGTCCGCATCCGCCGCAACCGGATTGTCGACACCAACGCGGCCGGGCTGCTGCTGGCCGCGGAGCAGCACTACGACACCGCCGGGGTGCGCGATGTCGTGGTCGAGGACAACACGATCGAGCGCCCGCGGGTCGGCGACGTGCCGCACGCAGGGGTGCTGCTGTGGGCGGACGCTGGTGCGCCGTGGCGTCGCATCGAGCGCAGCGTGCTGCGCCGGAACACGGTCGACGGTGCGGGGTGGCGCGGGATGACGGTCGGTTGCGGCACCATGGACATCGACGTCGAGGACAACGCGATCACCGGCAGTGGGTCGCTGGCGATGATGGTCACCGGCACCGCGGGCCGTGTCAGGGTGCGCGGCAACACCATCGACGGCGCGCCGGGCGTCGTCGTGCTCGCCACGGCGACCGACACCTGGTGTTCCGAAGGGGCCTCGGGGACGCTCGAGATCGTCGACAACCGCATCGGGCGGCTGTCCGGGCCGGCGCGGGCGGACGACTGCGACACGGCGGCGCTTTTGTCGGTGTCCGGTCCGCCCGGTCGACGCTGGTCGGGCGTGCGTATCGAAGGCAACCGATTCGTGTCGAACCGGACCGGCTGTGCTGCGCGTCCCGAGGCGGTCTCGTCGACGCTCCCGCTCGACGGTGATCCGTGCGCGATGAACCGCTCGGATCGACTTGCGACCGTGCGCGTGACCGATCCGTCCGGCGCGGCGAGCACCCTGTGCGAGTTGCCCGCGCGCTGACGGGCACCGCAGGCAGGCGTGCTTGGACCGATCGGACCATTCGTAAGTGAACGCCTGACGCCACCCGGAACATGTGTTCACCGATTTGACACGCGCGGTGCCGACACTGCGACCTCCAGACAGTCCGCCAGCCGACGCGATCACCATGCATGCCGCACCGACACCACCGCTGGTGTCGATCCTCGTCAACAACTACAACTACGCCCGGTTCGTGATGGAGGCGGTTCGGTCCGCGCTCGACCAGACCGGGCCCGAGGTGGAGGTTGTTGTCGTCGACGATGGCTCGACCGACGACTCGCTCGCCTGTCTGGCCACGATCGCCGACCCGCGGGTGCGCGTGATCGCACAACCCAACGGTGGGCAGGGCGCCGCGTACAACACGGGGTTCGCCGCCGCGCGCGGTCAGTATGTGATCTTCCTGGACGCAGACGACCTGCTCGATCCCGGTGTGGTGGCGGACGCGGTCGCCGCGTTCGCGCCTGGTGTGGCGAAGGTGCAGTTCCAGCTCGAGGTGATCGACCGAGACGGCGGCGCCATCGGTCGCCTGCATCCGCCGCAGATCCAGGACGCGGGCTGCCGCGAAGCGTTCGAGCGCTTCGGATCCTATGCGTCGCCGCCGGGTTCGGGCAACGTGTTCGCGCGGTGGTTCCTCGACGAGGTGATGCCCATCCTCCCGGCCGAGACCTTCCGATATGGCGCCGACGCGTGGCCGATCATGCTCGCGCCGTTCTTCGGCGAGATCGCGAACCTGCCTATCCCAGGCGGCCGCTACCGTATCCACAGCACCGCCGAGGGCATGCCGCGGGTCGTCGGAAACGCGAATGCGGATCCGGTCAGGAGTCTTCGCAACCTGACGCGCACCACACTCGCTGTCGCCACGGAGCTCGCCCGCCGCGGGCTCGCCGGCCCCGACGTGCCGAGTTTGCCGCCGCCCGCGTTGATGCGATCCTGGGCACTCGCACGGTTGACCGCCGCCGACCCGTCGAGCGTGCCGGAGCGGCTCTTCGGATGTCGGTTCGACGCGGCGACGATGCTGCGATCGGTGGGCGGATGGGCACCCTATCCGTTGCGCAAGAAGCTCGCCTACGTCGGCTGGCTGGCCGCACTTGGTCTGCCGCCCCGAAGGGTGTCGCGCTCGTTGCTGAAGATGATGCTGCGCGCAGGGTGGGCGTGACGGCCGCGGGCGCGATCTGCCGCACGGCCTTGCTGTCGCCGATGCGCAATGACACCAATGCCTACATCGCCATCCATCGGCAACTGCTGCAAGAGGCCGGTTACGACGTGCAGCCGTTGTCGATGGCCGCGCTGGCGCGGGGCGGCTGGAAACACCTGCTGTCGTCGGGCAACGTCCTGCTGCTGCATTGGCCCGAACTCCGGCCGTTCGACTTCAGCGGAAATCGGGTCCGATACCGCCTGCGCGGCTGGTTCGAGTGGCTCGCCTATGCGCTGATCGTCACCGTCTCGCGCGCACCGAGCGTCTATTTTGTGCACGATCACGCAGTTCACGACACCCAGGGTGCCAAGCGTCGGGTGTCGGAACTGATGATCGCAACATTCGGACGCCTGTGTACCCGGCGGGTCGTCCACGCGCCTGGATGTGCGCAACGGTATCGGGCGAGCTACCTGCCCCATCCGTTGTACTGGGACGTGCTCGATGGTGCACGTCTGCGTACGAACTCGAATCGCGACGATCCGGCAGCCTCGCCCTCATCGATGCCGCGCTGTTCGATCCTTGGGGCGATCCGGCGCTACAAGGGCATCGACGGCCTGCTCGAGCACTGGCCGGCCGATTGCCCGCTCCACATCGCGGGGTCCGGTGCCCCCGACTACGTGGAGGAACTCGTGCGGATCGTCCGGCGTCGCAGGCTCGAAGGCGTCGTGACGATCGAATCGAGGTTCCTGACCGATGCCGAGTTCGACGAGCGGCTGGGCAGCACCGATGTCTTGATCCTTCCTCATCGGCCGAACACGATGCTCGTCAGCGGCGCGTTCTTCGAAGCTGTCGGCCGCGTCCCCGTGATCCTCGCGAGGTCGTGCGCGTTCGTCGACTGGGCATCGACTCGGCTGCAGGGCGTCCATCGGTTCGATGCAGATGCCGACATCGGCGCGGCGGTGGCTGCGGCGCTCACTGACCGGTCGGCCGACTCGGAGCTCGCCGACCGCAAGACGGCCGTCCGGGAGTTCGGCCTGGACGCTTGCATCGAGGCGTATGCGCGCTTTCTCGAATCGGTCTCGAGCTCTGGCCGATGAAGTCTGAGGTGTTGGGCTACCGGGGACGCCGGGCGACGACCAGCAGCTCATCGCCGACGTGGCGGCCACGGTGGATCAGGGCGGCCTGTCGCTGGTAGAGCCGGTCGGGACGATCGGGCGCCGGCCCTGGCGCCGCGCCTTCAGCCTTCTCGGCCGCCCGACGACACTCGGCATCGATCCAGGCTGCACTACGGGCCGAGCTCCGGGCGCAGTCGACGACGAGCCCCGCGCGCCGAACCTGCGCCACCAGCGACCGGAGGGTATGGATCGTCAGGTGCCGCGGTGCCTCCAGGCCGCGCCAGCATGAACCCCAGTCCCGGTGCGCGTCGCTCTCCGCATTCGGCGTGAGAAGGGCCAGACGCCCGTCGGGTCGCAGCACGCGTCGCGCCTCGACGAGCGCCGCACCGGGATCCCGAACGTGTTCGATCACGTGATGCAGGAGGACAGCGTCGACGCTTTCGTCCGGAAGCGCCGTTTGTTCGGCTGTTCCCGCGCGCACGTCGAGTCCGACGCGCTTCGCCTCGGCGACGGCCTTCGCATCGGGATCGACGCCCACGGCGCGACCCCAGCCCGCGCGAAGCAACAGAGGCAGGCGATCGCCGTTGCCGCAACCGACATCGGCGATCAGGCCATCCCGCTGTGCGCGCAGAGCGCCGACGGACAGACGCGCCTCCTCCAGGCGACGGCCGATTCCCGGCAAGCGCGCACCCCATGCAGCCGACAGGTCGAAAGGGAGCGCCTGGAGGAGCCTGATCGTGCGCGATGCGGTTGTGCGGCGCACGGGTTCGGACAGATGGGTGTAGTAGGTCGAGTAAGCCCGTGCGAGCGTTTCGTCGTCGGGCGCGGGCCCGGGCGCCACGGCGTTGCACGCCGGCGACGTACAGCGGTACAGGTCCCACCGCCCCTTCGCGCCGAAGAAGTGATCCGGGACGGCGCGGTGCAACAGGTCGACGCCGTGCCCGCAGATCGGGCAGGTGGGCGACGGCGCGCTGGAGGGCGGTGCGAACTGTTCGACAGGCGATTCGATCATGTCGACCTCAAGGCTCGGAGGAGGTGTGACGCGCCGGCCGCGACGATCCTGAGCGGCCCGACGTCGAGCCTTCGCGTCACGGTCAGCGGCCACTTCCAATTGTTGTAGGCCAGTTGCGTCACACCTTGGGCGGCGACCAGTCCGGCGACGCCCCACGGTCCGGCCAGCGCGACGCCCAGGCCGAAAGCCGCGGCACCCGAGGCGAGGGCGGCGGTGACGAACGGAACCTCGTTGAAGGTGGTGAGAAAGGTCGCCGCGATCGAATGATTGAGCTCGAGCAGGAACACCAGCCCGAGCATGGCGAGCAGCGGCAGCGGCAGCAGCCCCGTACGGCTGCCGGCCAGCTCGAGCACGGTCGGGCCGAGCGCAAGCAGCGAGGCCAGTCCGCAGCCGAAGACCGCCCAGCCACCGATCAGGACTGCACCGTAGGTCGACAGCACGCCTGCGTCGTCTCCGCGGGCCTGCATCGCGGCGATCGCCGGCAGCTTCAGCCCGCACACGACCATCGCCACTGCCGACAGTGTCGACAGCACCATCATCGAAGTGCCGTAGACCGCAGCGGCCTGCAATCCGAGAAGGCTGGAGGCCACCAGCACGCCGGCGCGCTGCAACAGGAAGGTACCGAGCTGGACCGCACCGAGCCGCCGCGCGTTGACCCACACGGTGCGCAGCAGCTCGTCGTCGGCAGCCCGCTCGTCGATCATCGCCGCGGCCGGTACCGGGGGCGTGCCCTGGTGGTAGTAGGCCAGCGCCAGCGCCCGGCCTGCCGCCGTGCTCGCGAGCGCTGCCAGACCCAGCGACGGCAGCCCCCATCCCGTCAGCAAGCCGGCCGCCCCCAGCAGCAGCGCGCCACCGCGGGTCACGATCATCACGCGATTGGCTGCGGTCACGTCGCCGCGGCCCTGCAGCATGGCCGTGACCCAGCCAAAGCGCAGGATCAGCGTCTGCGCGGCGGCATAGCAGACCCAGGCGAACACGATCATCGAGCGCTCGCGGGGATCCGGCACCAGCGAGATCACGTAGCCCGTGCCTGCGACCAGCAGGAGCAGTGCGGCAAGCGCCGCGACCCGTCCGTGGATCCGGCTTGCGGCACGGGCCAGCCGCGCGAGGAGAGCCGGATCGACCCGCGCGTCGGGATCCATGTCGACCGGCAGGCCTCGCGGTCGCAGCGTGCGCGCACCGGCGTGCACGTAGCTCGCATTGCGGCTCAGCGTCGGCACCAGCCCGAACTCGAGGAGCTGCGCGAAGGCTCCCAGCGCCGCGAACACGAACCACAGCCCGACGTGTTCGGGCGGCAGGTATCGCAGGACCAGGGGCAGCAGCACGAGCCCGGCCCCGACGTTGAGCGCCTGCGCCGCATAGCCCCAAGCGAGGTCGCCGCGGCCCAGGGCGCGAACCGGTCCGACCGGGATCCGCTGCTGCGTCATACCCGCTGTCGTGCCGCAAGGCGCATCGCGTCGGCGAAACGACGGGCCACGCGAGTCAGCAGCGGCGGGTCGAACCGCAGCACTCGGGTGTCGACCGCCTGTAACCGGCGGGACAGCGACAGCTCTTGCAGAATCGCGAGGATCTTGTTGACGACGAACGCCCGGTCGGCGGTCGCGATCGATGCCGCCGAGTACCACTTCGTCCCCGCGGGCTCTGCGTCGGGCAGCAGCCATGCTCGCAGGTGGGCCGACAGCTCCGGATCGATGTCGGCGGCGAGCGGCAGCGGGCCGTAGGCGTCCGGATCGATCCAGCGCAGGCAGGCCGAACGGTCCTCGATCCTGCAGGAGATCGCCGACAGGGCCGCGCGGTTCAGACAGACGACGTTGCTTCGGATCCACCGATCGCTGGATATCCCATGCATCGGAAGCCGTCGCTGCGCCGAATCGACACGGCCAGCGACGGCCGGCCGACGACGCGCCAGGGTCCGCACGACCTGCACCGGTCGACGACGCACCATCGACGGATCGACACGGTCGTGTACGCCGAAGGTGTCGTTGACCAGCAGGACCCCGCTGAAGGGGAGACCCTCGGCCATCAGTTGATCGATGCCACGTTGCCAGGCACCGAACTCCCAGTTCGAGTTGTCATGCTCGATCATCCGGTCGAACGCGTCGGTGGGAGCGCTCGGAGGGCAGCAGTTCGCGACGCACCAGGTCGTGACGGGACCGGGAACGCCCGCGAGGAGACGTTGCAGCTCCAGCCGGCTCGCCGACAGGCGTTCCGGGCGAAACAGACAATAGAGGACGACGAGTGGGGGGGCGGTGACGGACATGGCGGTTTCTGCCGCTCAGTGTTGCCCCGCAGCGTTGCAAATCGAAGGCGCGTCTGAGGTGGGTCTGTCGGACGCACGCAGCGAGCGCACGACATTGGTCCGAAGAGATCGTCGATCAGCGTCGACTCGGGTGCCGAGCGGATGAATTCGCAGGCAGACCCGAGGCCAGCAGTTCAATCGAGTGCACGGCGAACACTGACACGCTCTCGTGCGACCCGCCTTCGGGTGGGTATCGTCGGTCTCACCCGGCGCTCGCGTCGAAACCGACACGTTATCCGCGTCGATGGCGCCCCCTGGACTAACCCTCGCCGCGCCCATTAGCCCGAACGCCGCGTCGCGTCGCCCCTGTCATCGCCGCGCCCCACGGCCACTGGACACTCGAGCCGATGACCGACCTCGCGATCAACGGCCGCTTCCTGCGTCGCCGCCCCTCCGGCGTGGACCGCTTTGCGCTGGAGACGATCCGCGCGCTCGACGCGCTGCTCGTCGCCGACGATCCGGCGGTGCGCGATCGGCGGATCGCCCTGCTCGTGCCCGCCGACGCGACGCCCCCGACCGGTCTGCGCCGGGTGACGATCGAGCGCTTCGGCACGCTGCCCGGCCAGGTCTGGGAGCAGGCCGAGCTGCCGTGGCGGGTCGGCAAGCGGCTGCTGCTGAATCTGTGCAACACCGCGCCCCTCGCGTTGCGGCGACAGGCGGTGGTGATCCACGACGCTGCAACCGTACGTGTTCCGCAGGCCTTCACGCCCGCGTTCCGCGCGACGTACGGGGCGATGATGCCGCGCCTTGGCCGGCGCTCGGCGCACGTGCTGACGGTCTCGGAGTTTTCGCGGGGCGAGCTCGCCGCGGTCTGGGGTATCTCACGCGATCGCGTGGCGGTGCTCCCCGAGGGGGCAGAGCACATGCTGCGCACGGCGCCGGACACGACGGTGCTCGAGCGCGAGCGGCTCGCGTCGGACAGCTACGTGCTCGCGGTGGGCAACCTCACCCCGCACAAGAACCTCGCGACGCTGTTGCGCGCGGTCGGGGTGGGCGGGCGCCTGCCGCTCGACGTGGTGCTCGCCGGCGGCAGCGATCCGCGGGTGTTTCGCGACGCCGGACTCGAGCTGCCGCCCGGCGTGCGCACGATCGGCTACGTCACCGATGCCCAACTGCGAGCGCTGTACGAGTCGGCCGCGTGCTTCGTGTTCCCGTCGCGCTACGAAGGCTTCGGACTGCCGCCGCTGGAGGCGATGGCCTGCGGCTGCCCGGTGATCGCGTCGTCGGCGGGTGCGATTCCCGAGACCTGCGGCGACGCTGCGCTGCGGTTCGACTGCGACGACGCGGCAGCGCTGCGCGCGGCCATCGAGGCGGTGATCGGTGACCCCGCCCGGCGCCAGCGGATGCGCGACCTCGGCCGGCGCCGCGCGGCCGGCTTCACCTGGGAGCGCACCGCGCGCGGGCTGATGGCGGCCCTGGCGGGCGAGAGCGTCGCCTCGCGGATCGGTGCGCCCCGGTCCGGGACTGCGCCATGAACGGCCCGCACATCCTGCACGTCACCGAGACACTGCGCGGCGGCACGGCGTCGTATCTCCAGGAGATCGTGCCGCCGCAGGCCGCCGCGCTCGGCCGCGACCGGGTGCACCTGCTCGTGCCCGGCAGCCAGTCCGGCGAGCTGCGGGCCTGTGCGGGGCTCGACGTGAGGCACTTCGACGACCGCCGGTCGCGGGCGCTGCGTGTGCCGACGTTGGCCGCAGCCTACCTGCGGGTGCACGCGGCGCTGCGCCCCGACCTGGTCCATGTACACGGGAGCTTCGCCGGTGTTGCGGTGCGGGCCGCGCACAGTCTCGCAGGCCACCGTTCGCGCCTTGTCTACTGCGCGCACGGCTGGGCGTTCGACCGACGCGCACCGGCTTGGTCGTGTGCGATGGCGGCCTCGGTGGAGCGGATGCTCGCCCCGGCGGCCGACGCGATCGTCTGCATCTCCGACCACGACCGCCGCAGCGCGATCGCGCACGGACTGCGGCCCGACCGGCTCGTCACGCTGCACAACGCGATCGGCCCCGCGCCGCGGCCGGACCGGCACATCGACTGGCCCGAGGGGCGGCGGCGGATCCTCTTCGTTGGCCGGTTCGACCGTCAGAAGGGCGTCGACGTCCTGGTCGAGGCGATGCGCAGCGTCGGCGATCGCGGCTTCGCCTGGCTCGCCGGCAGCCCAGTCGTCGCCGAGCAGACCCTGGGCGCGCTGCCGTCCAACGTCGGTGTGACCGGCTGGCTCGACCGCCTCGCGCTGCAGGCGTACTACGAGTCGGCCGACGTGGTGGTGGTGCCGTCGCGCTGGGAAGGATTCGGCCTGGTCGCAGTCGAGGCGATGCGTGCGAGTCGCGCGGTGGTGGCCTCGCGGGTGGGCGGGCTGCCGGAGGTGGTGCTCGACGGGGTCACTGGACGGCTGGTCGATGCGGAGTCGTCCGTCGCGCTCGCACAGGCGCTGACCGAGCCCGACGACGAGTCCCTGCGCGAGATGGGGCGTCGCGGTCGGTCGCGCTGGGCCGAGCGGTACACGATGACGCGTCTCGACGCGCAGTTGCGCGGGCTGTACACGACGCTCGTCGACGGCGAGCGCGGACGGATCGCGCCGCCGGTATGAGCAATCCGCAACGATCGGACTGACGCGGTAATCCGTTTGATCCAGCGCCGCGGCTTCCCGGCGGCGCTGACGTTCATCGAACCGACGCACGATTCGTCTGGTGCGCACCCCGACCCCGAGACCCGCGATGCACCGGCCCATGATCCGCCGGACGGTCTCGACGCCGCCGTCGGGGTTCGACGACTCGTCTGTGACGCCTTCGCGTCCCCGACTATGCATATCCTGCTGATCGACGCGTACAAGGATCTCGCAGGGCCGCTCGCCCTGCTGCTCGGGCCTCATGGCATGTCGCTGCGCGCGACGACCACCTGCGAGGAGGCCGACGAGTTCCTCCGGACCCACGAAGTCTCGCTCGTGCTGCTCAGCTCGATGCTGCCGGACCGTTCGGGCGTGCAGTACCTGAAGCTGCTGCGCTCGTTCCCATCGACCCGCGCGCTGCCGCTGATCATGCTCGGCACTCGGGCGACGGACATCGACGTCGCCCTGACGCTCGATGCCGGGGCCGACGACTACGTGCACAGGCCCGCTTCGCCGCCGGAGCTCGAACGGCGCATCCTCGCGCTTCTGCGTCGGTGCGATCACGCATCGCCGGGACCGCGCCGACTCACCACACGGCAGGTCGGTTCGCTCGGCTTCGACGAGGACTCGCGCCGGGTGACCTTCGAGGGTGTGCACCTGCCGCTGCGCCGGACCGAGGCCGACCTGCTCGCCTGCATGATGGAGGCGCCCGGCCGCGTCTTCACGAGGTCGCAACTCGTCAAGCGCATCTGCGATTCCGAGACCGTCCACGACCGGGTGATCGACGTCCACGTTCGCCGGCTGCGGCTGCTGCTCCAGCCCTTCGGTGCCGACGGGATGGTCGACACGGTCCGCGGCGTGGGCTACCGCCTCCTCGAGACGGCGCAGCCCCTGCCGCCCGGCGCCCCTGGCACGCCTGACGACTCCCCGCTCGAAGTCGGTGACCCCGGACAGGACCTGCGGGGCGGCGACACGGCGCGGGTGGTCGGATCGTCCGGGTTTCAGGGCACTTCGTGACGCCGTGGCGGACCGCCGCCGCCGCGGCGCTCGCGCTCGTCGCCGCCGGACCCGCCCCGGCCATCATGGCGGGCGCGGCACCCGATTCCCCGGGGGCTCGGGTCGACCCCAACATCGCCGCATCGCCCTGGTCCGGGGTCGGCGCCTTGCGAGTCGACGCGAACACCTTCACCGGCGTCGCGATCGGACGGCGGCACGTCCTGACCGCCGCGCATGTGGTCAAGGGCGCGACGCCGGCCGGCGTGCGGTTTCGCGTGTATCCCGGCCCGACGCCCGTGGAGATCGCCGCTGCGTCGATCGTGGTCCATCCTGATTTTGTCGCGTTTGCGACGGCCAATCTCCACGACGACCTCGCCGTGGTGGTCCTCGAGGCGGACCTGCCCGCCGGCGTGCCGATCTACGCAATCAGCCGCCCGGCGCCGGTCAAGGGTACGACCTTCGTGGCGGTCGGGTACGGGGGCAGCGGGCAGGGAGACGGCACCGGCCGTGTTGCGGCCGATCCTTCGGTCAAGCGGATCGGCCGCAACACGGCCGACGCCTTTGTCGCCGACGACGAGGGATCGGGCCGAGCCGAGCTCTTCTACTTCGACTTCGACGGTGGCGGCCAGCCGAATCGGCTCGGGGGGGCGGGGTTGGGAAACGCCGTCGAGACGAGCATGGCCACGGGCGACTCCGGGTCGCCTGCGTTCCTCGCGGGGACCTCGCCGCCGGTGCTGTTCGGCATCAGCACCTTCCTCGTCTCCTTTGCGAACGGTTCAACCGATCCGGGTACCTTCGGCACCGGCGGGGGCGGGCAGCTGGCCTCGGGCTACGCGGCCTGGATCGAGCAGACCGTGGCGGCGACATCGCCCGTGTCGATGTCCGGCGACGAGTACGGCGAGGCGCCGCTGCCCGGGTGGGCACTCTCCCTCGTCGTCGCGGCGTGTGCGCTACGGCTCAACCGCCCCGCGCGGGCAGGCTGACCCGGACCCTGAGCCCTGGACGGTCCGGTGGGCCGTCGCCATCGAGCAGGATCACGCCGCCCCCATGGCGCGCAGCGATGCTGCGAACGATGGCCAGCCCGAGCCCGCTGCCTCCCGGGGGTGACCCGGGCAGGCGGGTGAACCGATCGAATGCATGCTCACGGGCTGCGGCGATGATGCCCGGCCCGTCGTCGACGACATCGAGCTCGAGCCGATCGGCATGCCGGTGCATCACGATCCGAGCGACGCCGCCCGGCGCGTGGTGGACCACGTTCTCGAGCAGGTTGCGCACCATCGATTCGAGCTGTCCGGCATCCCCGGCCGCGAGCAGGCTGTCGGGCGGCTCGGGCAGCTCTGCCTCGATGGTGAGTCGCGCCGCGTCGGCCAGTCCGATCACGCCCGCCGCGGCCTCGCGACAGACGGTTGCGAGGTCGATCCGCCCGATGGCGCCCGCCATCGTGTCTTCCTCGCTGCGAGCCAGTGCGAGCAGCTGCGCGACCATGCGAGCGGCCCGCGCTACACCTTCCTCGAGGCGCCCGAGCCGCTCTTCGCGCTCGGGGCCGGGCGGTGTGCGCCGTAGCACGTCGAGCTGCAGGCCGAGCGCGGTGACGGGCGTGCGCAGCTCATGGGCGGCGTCGGCGACGAAGGCACGCTGCAGCGAGACCAGCGAGTCGACCCGAGCGAGCAGCGAGTCGAGCGCGCGGGCCACCGGCACCAGCTCGCGCGGCAGGCCGGCCTCGCCGATGCGGCCTCCGGCTCCCGGGTCGCGATCGCGCAGCCTGCCGGCCAGCGCATCGAGCGGCCGCAGCGCGCGCACAACAACCGCCCAGGCGAGCAACATCAGCGCCGGAACGAGCAGCGCCGTCGGTGCGAGATTACGCAGCGCCGCGCGCCGCGCGTCGGCATCACGCACCCATTCGAACTGCGCGACCCGAACGATCCGGCTGCCGACCTGCAGCGAGTAGACGCGCAGTGGGCCGTCGGCGGTCCGCACGGTGCTGTAGCCGCTCGCCGGACTGCTGCCGAGCGCGGCCTCGGGATGCGAGGCCCACCGCGTGGTGTCGTCCTCCACCCGCACCAGGAGCTCGTGCCTCGGGTCGAAGCCGGGGCCGCTCGTGACCGGGCGCTCGGGCACGGCGAACCGGCCGCGAAGCACCAGCGACGCCGCCTGCTGCAGGCGCAGGTCGGACTGTTCTCGGGCCTCGGCCCGTGCGATCCGCCAGGTGACCGTCGCGTGGGCCGCCGACAGCACGGCGATCACGCCGAACAGCAGCGCCAAGAGACGATGCCGCAGCGAGTTCACGGGCAACCCATCCTGTAGCCCACGCCGCGCACGGTGACGATCGCATCGGCGCCGAGCTTGCGCCGCAACGCGTGGACGTAGACCTCGAGGGCGTTGCTGCCCACCTCGCCGCTCGCGCCGTACACCCGCTGCTCGATCGCCGCGCGCGAGCGCAGCGTGCCGGGACGCTCGAGCAGCACGCTGAGCACGGCGTACTCGCGTGCCGACAGGTCGACCGTCCTGCCGTGCAGCGTGGTCTCGCGGGTGATCGGGTCGACCGACAGCCCGTGATGGACGATGGTATCGACCGAGCGCCCGGCGCTGCGGCGAACCAGGGCCCGCACACGTGCGGACAGCTCGTCGAGCGCGAAAGGCTTGACGAGGAAGTCGTCGGCGCCGGTGTCGAGGGCCGCGAGCCGGTCAGCCAGTCCGTCGCGCGCGCTCGCCACGATCACCGGCAGCCGATCGCCCGCCTGCCGGAAGGCGCGCAGCCAGTCGAGGCCATCACGGTCGGGCAGTCCGAGATCGAGCACCACAGCATTGAAGCCGTGGTCGACGAGTGCGGCCGATGCGCGCGCCGCATCTCGGACCCATTCGGCGCTCCAGCCGTTCTGCGCCAGACCGGCGCGGATGGCCTCGCCGATGAGTGGGTCGTCCTCGATCAACAGGATGCGCATGGCCACCATGTCCTTAAGAACCGCCTAAGGTGCATCGGATATCGTTGCAGGGTGTTGAACAGATACACCGGAAAGACAATGAAGCGCCGAGACATGAAGCGATTGTTCGAGCTGCTGGGCGACGTGATCGAGGCGGCTTCCGGCCAGGTGCCCGATCCGGACGCGCTCGCGCTGCTGCGGGCGGCCCGTCAGCTCGAGCCTGACCTCGACTGGCTGCTCGCGCAGCGACTGATCGCCGCAGGCGTCGCGCCAGCGGGGCTGCGCGCGGTGCCGACGCTTTCCGCACTATCCCTCGCACGCCGGACGGACTAAAGGGCGTCGGCGTCCGTCACGCGATGGACAAGGGGCGAACCGTAGGATCGAGGTCCAACCTGGAGCTCATCATCATGATTCGACGTCCCGTCCTGGCCGCAGCAGCGGCCGTGATTGCCTTGGGCCTTCCCGCACTCGCGCAGGCCGACGTGCCGGCGTTCGCAGTGATCGGTGGCACCTCGTTCACCCTCAACCCGATGAACGACTACTACGCCGGCGCCGCTGCGACGGCCGGTGCACGCCTGGCCTTGACTGGGCCGGCGGAAGTCACGTTCCGCCTCGTGAACGCAGAAGCGAGCATCAACAACGCCTTCGAGTTCGGCGGGCGCGCCCTCTTCTCCAACGCCGACCTGGGCTCCGGCACGTCGCGGACGGTGCTGGCCGGCTCGGGCCTGCTTGACTTCGCGTTCCGCATGCCGTCGACGAACGCCGCGCTCACGCTGCTCACCAACAGTGGCAACGGCTTGCCGAACATGCCCTCGTTCGCCGTGACCATGCTCGGCGATGGTCGCGCGCGCCTCCTGCTCGACGACCACGGCGGTGCCGGGTCGGGCTTCGCGGCGATGGACGAAGACTACGACGACATGGTGCTCGATGTGTCGGTCGCGGCCGTCACGCCAGTGCCCGAAGCGGGCGAGCTGCTGATCATGTCGGCCGGGCTGGTGTTCGCGGCGGGCGTGGCTCGCCGCCGCAAGTCCAGACGCGCCTGAGCCGCGGGTCAGAAGCGGTTGGCGAGCGCGCCGACCGCTTCGACCCCCGAGTCGGCGAGCAGCCGCCGCAGCGCCTCCATCTTCGACAATGGCGTGCGACCGATCCTGGCCAGGACTAGGGCGCCGCTGCAGCGCACGGCGACAGACAGCGATCGACGGTCGAGCGAGAGTGCCGGCGTATCGATCAGGATCGCATCCCATCCGCTGACGAGCGTTGCGAGCATCGACGCGAAGCCTCGTGACGCGGATGCGTCGGCGCCCAGGCCGGCACCCTTCGGTGCTAGCACCGAGAGCTCCACCGATGCAAAAGAGGACGGCAGGCGCAGCGCAGACTCCGGTCGGGCGAGCGCATCGGCCAGCCCCATTGCGGACTGGATGCCGCCAACCACTTCGGCCAGTCTCGGCGTGTCGATGCAGGTGTCGATCAGCAGCACCCGGCGGCCGGTCATCGCCAGCAGCAGCCCGAGGCTCGCGGTCGCCAGCGTCCGGCCGTCACCCGGGGCGTCTCCCAGCACCGCGAGCGCGGTGCGCTCGGGGTCGCCGCCGAACCAGCGCAGCTCAAGCTGGGTCCGCGCGTCGGTGTAGGCGCGCGACAGCGCGATGTCGTCGATCACGGCGCGCAGCGCGGCCCCCATCTGGCGGCGGTCGTCGGGCAGCAGCACCGGCGCACCGCGCTGCAGCGCGAGTGCCATGTCGAGCTGAGGCCGCGTCGAGAATCCGAGGGACACTGCGACGTCGCCGAAGCGCCCGCCGTGTTCGCGCTGCATCTCGAGCACACGCTCGGCCTGTTCGAGCCGGATCAGGCCCAGGTCGATCATGATGGCGCCGATCTGTGCATTGCCGAACGCGGCGGGCTCGGCCAGCGGCGCGACGGATGTCTCACGATCCGGCGTTCCGATCGACGACAGGCGTTCGAGCTTAGGCACGGGTGCGTCCTCCGATGAGGGGAAGCCTCGCGAGCAGACGGCCCGAGAGGAATGGACGGGCCGCGCGGTGCGCACGGCGCACCGCGCGGGAGCGCGGCACCTGTGCGAGCGTGGGGCAGCCCATCGTCCGCTGCAGGTCGGAGGCGGTGAGCACGCGGCGATCCAGGGCGCTGGCGATGGACGCGACCACGATGCCCGACATCGGCGCGAGCAGCAGGCCGGTGAGCCAGACCATCAGCAGGTTCGGCGTCGCCGGCTGCAGCGGCTCGACCGCCGGATCGAGCTGCACGACGTTCGCGCCGCGCGACTCACTTTCCACGGACGACTGCAGCAGTCGCTGGGACAGCGTGTCCATTGCGCGTTGCGCGGTCTCGACGTCGCGCATCAGCACCGCGACCTCGTCGCGCTGCAACTTGAGAGACATGACCTTCTCCCGTTGTTTCGCGAGCGCGCCGCGCAGCTCGGTCTCGCGCGCGAGATTCACCTCGTTCTGACGCTTGAGGCTGTTCGTCACGCCGTCGATGTGACGGCGCAGCTCGGACTCCAGCGTCGCGAGCTCCTCGCGCAGCCGCTCGACCGACGGATAGCGCGGCCCGAACTGGCTGGTCAGCTCGCTCAGGCGCGCCTGGGCCTTGGCGATCTCGGACTTCAGCTGCGAGACCACCGCGTTGTTCAGCACGTCGGGCAGGATCTGGCCGCCGTCGCTCATCCGAGAGGCCGATTGCGCCTTCTCGGCCGACTCGCTGCGGATCGACTGCAGCGACGTGAACTGCGTCGACAGTTCGTTCAGGCGCTGGCTCTCGACGTCGAGGCGCTCGTCGACGGACACGATCCCGTTCGAGCGCTGGTACTTGGACAGCTTGCGCTGGGCCGCCTCGAAGCGTTCGCGGACTGCCTGCGACTGGGCCTCGTAGAACGTTGCAAACTCCTTGGCCGGCTGCACCTTCAGGTCGAGTTGCGTTGCGATGTAGGCACGGGCCACCGCGTTCGCGGCGTCGGCCGCGAAGCGCGCGTCGGGTGCGCGCAGGCTGATCTCGATCACCGTGCTGTTTTGCGAGGGTTGGATGCGGACCCGGTCGATCAGACGTTCGGCGAAGAACTGCTCCATTGAGCCGCGTCCGCCGGTCGCCTGCTGGAAGATCCGCTGCGCCACGTCGCTGCGCTCGATGCCGAGCATTCGCACCGCTGCCAGCGCCACGCGCTGGCTGCGGATCACGTCGACCTGCGTAGCCAGGAAGCCGGGGGAGAGCACGGAGGCCGACGGCGAGTCGACCAGGGACTCGCGGGCACGTCCGCCGTCGATCATGAGCCTCGTGGTGGCGATGTAGTTTCGCGGCCACAGCGTCGCGATCGCGGCCGTCGCCGCAAGGACCAGCGCGCACACGAAGACGAACAGGCCGCGACGCGACCACAGGAGCAGCAGGAAGTCGGTCAGGGGCATAGCGGCCTCTCGGGTCGGTCCGGTCGGGGCGTGGAACGGGTGTTCATCGGAGCGCGGCGACGCCGCGATCGACCGAACCGGATCCGTCGGGCCGTGCCCGAGCGCCGGTGGTGCCGCCGGCGGGACCGGGAGCCCTCGGCGTGTGCGCCTCGCCCGGCGTGCTGGCGGTCGGCGCAAACTCGCCGAACAGCGTGATCGTCGCGTCGCGACGCATCCCGGCGACTGCTGCGTCGACGGCCGTGCGGCGCCGTTGCTCGAGCAGGTGGCGCTCGATCCAGGCCTCGACCTTCGGACCCTCGGCGGGTCGTGATTCGATTCGGCGCAGATGCAGCACCTGCAGCGTCGGCGGCGCGCCCAGCACGACCAGTTCGCCCTCGGCCCGCTGCTGCAGGGTGGCCGCGAGGGTCGGCCCCGCCTCCTCCGGGATCAGCGTGCCGCCCTGGCGGGCGAAGGCCACGCCGCGCGCCGAGAGCCAGTCGGCCACCTCGTCGATGCGACGAGCCGTCGAGACCCGTGTGCGCAGCGCGACCGCGTCCACCGTCGCCGACTCGGTCGTCAGCTGCTCGATCGTGTAGACGCGCCGTCTGGAGAAGAGCGCGGGATGTGCCTCGAGAAAGCGGCGGATCTCGTCGGCCCCGGGACGCGGCACCGCCGCCGCGATCCGCTCGAGTGCCGCCTGCGCGTAAACGCGTTCGATCGCCGCCTGCGTCTGCCCGAGCACCGCGGGCTCCCGGTCCAGGCCCTCCGTGCGAGCCCGCGAGACGAGCAACGCCCTGTCGACCAGGGCATCGAGCGCCAGCCGTCGCGAGGCCGGGTCCTCGGCCTTCGCGCCGTTCGCCGCCAACGTCTGCAGCAGCTGCGATGTGGTGAGCTCGACGTCGCCGACCCGCGCCACCACCTGCCCCGAATCGCGGGGGCGGTCGGTGCCGGAGGAGCAGGCCGAGAGGCCCAGCAGGATCGCTAGGAGTGTGTATGTGCGACGCGACATGGCGGCAGTGAACGGGCCGGACCGGCGAGGGCCGGCAGGCAGTGGAGGGCAGTCAGGTCGCCAGACCTTAGGTGCCGTGCGTGACAGGACCATTGCTCGTTGCGCATCGCGCCGATCAGCCCATGAGGATCATGAGCTGATCGGACCAACGGGACGTCCGGTCGGCGCCCGCTGTCATCCCTGAATACTCCGAATCGATCAGTGGACGCCGTCTGGGAGAGGTCGAGTGTCTCGACCTGCGCTACGTGGTCGCCACGCATTCACTGCTGTGCAACATCCGGCGCCAATAGTCCGACCTCCCGCCCGTTGCCGCCCTGCCTGCCCGATGAAGCCTACCGTCGTATCCCGAGCCCACTGCTGCAGCCCTTCGCGGAGCCGCCACGGCGGGTCCGTGCGCGGCTTCACGCTGCTCGAGCTGCTGGTGGTGCTGCTGATCCTCGGTCTGCTCGCCAGCCTCGTCGCGCCCCGACTGCTCGGTAATGTGTCGAAGTCGGAGGAGAAGGTGGCCCGAGCCCAGATTGCCGCGCTCGAGACGGCGATCGAGAATTTCCGCCTCGACGTCGGCCGTTATCCGAGCACCGAGGAAGGGCTCGGCGCCCTGCAGAAGTCGCCGAGTGACGATGCACGGTGGGCCGGGCCGTACCTCAAGAAGGCGGTGCCCAAGGATCCGTGGGGCCAGGCCTATGTCTACCGGTTTCCCAGCGAGCGGGGCGACTTCGACATCGTCTCGCTCGGCCGCGACGGCAAGCCCGGCGGCACCGGTTCCGACAGCGACCTTGGTAACCGCTGAGCCGAGATGAGATTCGAACTGACCCTGGTCGACGAGCGCGGCACGCTCGCCCGCCGAAGCGTCGAGGCGGCGTCGGCAGCCGCGGCGCGTGCCACGCTGCGTCCGGGCGAACACGAGATCGCGTGCAAGTCCTCGGGTGTCGCGTTCGGGCGCCGGCAGTCGATCGGCCGCGCCGAGCGGCTGGCGTTCTGCGATGCCCTCGAGCAGGTACTGGCCGGCGGCCTGACGCTCTCCGAGGCGCTCCGGGCGCTCGCGTCGGAGGCAGGCTCATCGGGGGCTGCGGTCGCCCGTGCGCTGCTGTTGGGGCTCGACGGCGGCCTGCCGCCGTCGCAGGCCTTCGAGTCCTCGGGCTTGGGATGGTCCCCGTTCCTGATCGCGCTGCTGCGCAGCGGGGAACGCACCGGGCAGCTGCCGGCATCGCTCGAGCGCTTCGTGCGCTTCGAACGTGGGCTGCTCGAGATGCGGGGACGGCTGGTCTCGGCCTCGGTGTACCCGCTCGTGCTGGGCGCCGTGTCCATGGGTGTGCTGGCCTTCCTGCTCGGCTTCGTGGTCCCGAAGTTCGCGGCGGCGCTCGACGACCTGCGCACCGACCTGCCCGCCGCGTCGCGACTGGTCTTCGACATCGGCCGCTGGACCGGCGACCACCTTGCCTCGATCGCGCTGGGCGTCGTGCTCGTGCTGATCGCGGCGCTCGCGGCCGCCTCATCGCCTGCGATCCGTGCGGCGGTCTTCGCTGCGTTCTCGCGGCTCCCCGTCGCGCGCGAAGTGGTGACGCTCGCCGGCCGGGCGCAGGCGATGCGCGTCGCGGCGGCCCTGCTGGGGGGCGGCGCGACCATGAGCACTGCGCTCGAGGTCGCGCGGCGCACCTCGCCCGCGCCGACCGCGGCCCGACTCGAGCGCGCGGCTGCCCGCGTGCAGGAGGGCGCAGCGCCCTCGCTCGCGATGGCCGATGCGGGCCTCGCCGGCCCCGTCGCGCTGCAGCTGCTCGTCGCAGCCGAGCGCACCGGCGGGCTGCCCGGCTGCTTCGAGCGTCTCGCGACGGCCGACGAGGCCCGGCTCGCGAAGCTGTTGGACCGCGCGACCACGGCCTGGGGCCCGGTGCTGCTGCTGGGCGTCGCCGCGGTGGTGGGCTGCGTGGTGCTCGCGCTGTACTGGCCGATGCTGCAGGTCTTCGAGAGCATCCGTTGAACGCTCCGCTGCCGCCGATGATCGCGTCCTCTCAACTCGGTGCGCCGATGGCCGTCGGGGTCATCGAACTTCCGCCCTGGCCGGGCCTCGCCGAATGGTCGATCGACGCGCTGCACGCCATGACGCTCGACTTCGAGTCCGTCGACTTCGCCAAGGCCACCCGACGCCGTGTCGCGATCGGCCGCTTCGAGCAGGCGCCCTGCGCAGTGGTGAGCGCCGCCGCGGGTGAAGCCGCCTGGGACTGGCTGCAGGGTCGTCTCGCCGAGGGGGCACGCATCGCCTGGGTGCGCGACGCCGACTTCGACGCATTGCTCGGCCGGTACGGCGCCGAGATGCGCGCGATGGATGGTGTCGATGCGGCCGCGCCCGCCTCTCCCGGCGAGGCGCCGGTCGAGGAGATCGGACTGGCTGCGCTGTCGGTCGAGGCCAACCCCGCGGTGCGGCTCCTCGGTTCCACGCTGTTCGACGCGTTCCGCAGCGCCGCGAGCGACATCCACGTCGAGTCGACGCCGCGCGGCGCGCGGATCCAGTACCGGCTCGACGGCGTGCTCGCGCCCGGTGGTTCGATCGACGGCCGGGAGCTCGCGGAGCAAGTGATCTCCCGGATCAAGGTCCTCGGGCAGCTCGACGTCGGCGAACGCCGGCTGCCGCAGGACGGCCGGTTCCGCGTCCGCATCGAGGGGCGCGACGTGGACTTCCGCGTCTCGATCATGCCGAGCTCGCACGGCGAGGACGCGGTGCTCCGGATCCTCGACCGGCGCGCGCTCGCGAACGAGCGCAGCACGCTCGATCTGGCGCGGCTCGGTTTCGGCGACGAAGAGCTGATCGCGCTGCGCGAGCTTGCCCGGCGGCCGCACGGCATGATGCTGGTGACCGGCCCGACCGGCAGCGGCAAGACCACGACGCTCTACGCCGCGCTGTCGGAGGTCAACACCGGCCGACAGAAGATCATCACCATCGAGGATCCGGTCGAGTACCAGCTCGCCGGCGTGCTCCAGGTGCCGGTCAACGAGCGCACCGGGCTCACCTTCGTGCGGGGCCTCAGGGCGATCTTGCGCCACGATCCGGACACGCTGCTCGTGGGCGAGATCCGCGATCGGGAGACCGCGCAGATCGCCGTGCAGGCGGCACTCACCGGCCACCTGGTCATGTCGTCGATCCACGCGAACACCGTCTTCGACGTGCTTGCGCGTTTCCATCACATGGATGTCGACCCGTACGAGCTGACCTCGGCGCTGAACGGCGTCGTCGCGCAGCGCTTGCTGAGGCAGGTGTGCGCACGCTGCGCCGAGCCGGTCGTGCCCCGCGACGCGCTGCGCGAGCGTTTCGCGGCGCTGCGCGGCGAGGTGGTCGGGCGCCGCGGACGCGGCTGCGGCGACTGTCGCGGCACCGGTTTTCGCGGCCGGATCGCAGTCGCCGAGATCCTCCGCGTGGATGACGTCCTGCGCGAGGGGATCCTGGCCCGCGAGTCGCCGCGTGTCCTGCGGTCGCGGGCACTGGCCGCGGGGATGACACCGCTCGCCGAGCGGGCGGCTGTGCTGGCCGCCGCCGGGCGCACATCATTCGAGGAGCTGGAACGTGTTGCTGAAATGGCATAGCGGACGGCGGGTCGTGCTTGCCAGGCATGCCGTTGGCGTCTCCAGGCCCGGCGGATGCGAACGCGCCCCGGCCGCCCCGTTCGCCGGTGCCGAGGAGGCGTTGGCGGCGCTGCGTGCGCTGCCGGTATCGCGCCCCAGGACGCGATCCGGCCGCTCGGCCGGCGTCTGGATCGACGACGCGTTCACGCGCATGTTCGGGGCCACCTGGCCCGCCGGGATCACCGACATTGGGACGTTCCGCTCGTTCCTCTCAGCGCGCTTCGAGCAGCGCTTCGAGCTGCCCGCGGACCAGTGGACGATCGTCTCCCCGGGCGCGTGGCCGGGCCGGCCGGTGCTGTGCGTGGCGGCGCCGACCGCGCTGCTGACCTCGCTGGGGGAGACGCTGGCCGTGCATGGCCTGCGTGTTGGACGGGCCATGCCGCTGTCGCTCGTCGAGGTCGAAGTGTCCATCGCGACGCGGCCCCGGACGACGACACTGTTCATCGGCAGCACCGCGGCGACCCGCGCGGTCTTTCTGTTCAGGGGAGGGCGCCTGGCGGATTGTGCGGTGTTGCCCGATTCGCCGCGGATAGCGGTGCTTGCCGAAGCGGTGTTCCGCGAGCGCGGGCTCATCGACGGCGAGGTACGGCGGGTGCTTCGCGTGGAGGTCGACCGCAATGGCGCCACCGAGGCGCTGATGAACGACCTGCCCCTGCCGCTGCAACAGCTGGGCCAGCGCGTCGGCGAAGACGTTGCGCCGCCGACGGGCCTCGAGGTCGAGTCGTGAGACCGACGCTGCCCGACCTGATGCAGCCCCGCGCCCTGCCGGTCATCGTGCCGCGCTGCGTCGCGCTGCTCGGCGTCATCGTCGCCTGCGCGGGCGGGCTGAGGTTCTGGCAGGCGGAGAACCGGCTCGGCGAAGCGCTCGCCTCGCACGAGGCGGCCGCGCTCCTCGCTGGCGGGCGTGCACCGGCGGCGGCCCCGGCCGCGACCGCCTCGGGTCCGCGTCCGTCCAGGGCGCGCGGCGAGCGTGCCACGCCGACACCGGGCGACGTGGCCGACGTCGAGCGCGTCGCGCTCGACCGTTACCTCGCCGTCGACTGGAACCATCGCCTGCTGCTGGTCGAGCAGGCGGGCGCCGGCCTCGTGTCGCTCGCCGGCCTGAAGGTGGATGCCCATCGACACGCCCTGGAACTGCGCGGCGAGACCCAGTCCCTCGAGCGGTTCGAGACGCTGCGCCGCCGGTTGCTCGAGGTCGGCGTAGACACCGTGCTGCTCACCCGCCACGAGACAGTGCAGCGCGCGGGTGGCGCCCGGCTCGAGTTCGTCGCGACCGCGGAGTGGAAGCCGTGACCGCGACACCGTCCGCCCCCGCGTTGGGGGCTGCGGCCCTTGGGGCGCTGCTCAAGGTCCGCGCGGCGGTTTCGATCCTCGCCGACGGCCTCGGGCCGCTCGGCGTGATCGGTGGCACCGCGCTCCTCGTGGGTGCCTTCGCCCTGGACTCTGCGGCGTCGACCGAGACCGAGGCCCTCGCCCTGGAGACGCAGGCTGCCGCGCTGCACGAGGCTGCCCGCCTCTCTGCGCGTGCCCGCACGCGGGCCCCGTCGGCCCGCCGGGAGGCGGTCGCACCGACCCTGGTTTCGATCGGGCTGCCGGTACAGAAGCCCTCGTCCCCCGTCGTGCCGGGCTCGGTGTTCGCGCAGGCCGAGCGCCGCGGGCTCAGGCTCGGTCCGGTCGAGTACCGGGCCGCGCGCGGCAGCGTCGCCGTGCGCCGGGTCGACGTCCAGCTCACCGCGACCGGCCGCTACCTGCCGGCGCGGCAATGGCTCGCCGATGCGCTCGCGACGATGCCGCACGCGCAGATCGTCGAGCTCAGCCTGCAGCGCGCCGGTGTCGCGGAGTCCGATCTCGAGATCCGCGTCGTGCTGGCGGTGCATTTCGGAGCGAACGGTTGAACCGCCGCCTAGTCGTCCTGTGTGGACTGGCCGCGGCGCTCGCGCTGGCTGCGACGTTGGTGCCAGGCGCGGACGACGACGACGCCACCGTAGTGGGTGCCGCGCCGCGCTCGGGCGGCCCACGCCCGGCGCCGGGCGTGACCGGCCCGGACGGTCGGAAGGAGGCGCCCACCATTCCGGACGCGGCGTCTCCCGGCGTGGCGTCCCCCGCCGTTGCCGTGCCGGCCGCTGCAGCCGTGCCACGCGCTGCGGCCGCCTCCGGCGGACCCCTGCGCACCACACTACGCGCGAGCGCCGACCTGTTTCCGGCGCCGCCCGCGGCGCCCGTGGTCGCCGCGCCCGCGCCGCCGCCGCCGCCGCCCGCGCCGCCCCCGCGTCCGCGCTTCGTGCTCATCGGCAGGTTGGTCGACGCCGGCGGCCCCACGGCCATCGTGCGCCAGGGCGAGCAGGTGCTGACGCTGCGCGTGGGCGACCGCTCGGGAGGCTTCCGGATGACCGCGCTTGATGACGAGGCCGCGACCTTCCTGCACGAAGTAACCGGGAGCTCGAGCCGCATCGTGCTCGGTGACGCGACCGGCGCCACCCGCGGACGCGCCCAGCAGCCCGCCGCCCCCGCTCCGACCGAAGAAGAGGCGCCGAGTGCCGATTGAGTCCAGACCTGTCTTCGCGGCACTCGGCGTCCTGTCGCGCGCGGCGCTCGTTCTCGCGCTCGCCGCGGGTGCTGCCTGCACGGCGCCCGACGTCGTGGAGGAGAGCCGGGCGCTCGGCCGGTCTGGCCGCCACATCGACGCCGTCGACCGCCTCGAACGGGCCGCCCGCGAAGGGACCCGTTCGGAGCTTCTTCGCGCCGAACTGCTGCGGCAGCAGGAGATGCGGGCCAGCCAGCTGATCGACCGGTTCGTCGCGTCGCTGCGGGCCGGCCAGATCGACGAGGCCGAGCAGGTGCTCGCCATGCTGCGCTCGGAGCAGCCCTCGAACGCCCGCGTGCCCGTGCTGCGCGAGCAGCTCGCCGCCGCGCGTCGCCATGAGGTCGCGGTCTCGCAGGCGAGTGTCGCGATCGCGGCAGGACGCGAGGTCGAGGCACGTCGGTTTATTCGGGGCGTGCTCGCCGAGAATCCCGCCCACTCGGGCGCCCGGCGACTGAACGCGGTCCTGCTTGCATCGGCCGGCGCGGTCCCGGCCCGGACCGACGCGCCCGAGCTGCCTCCCGCGGTGCTGCGCAAGCCGGTCACGCTCGAATTCCGCGACGCGACCCTGCGTAACGTGTTCGAGACGCTGACCCGCAGCGCCGGCGTCAACTTCGTGTTCGACCGGGAGGTCAAGGGCGACACGCGCGTCACGGTGTTCCTGCGCGAGGTCTCTCTCGACGAGGCCGTCCGCACGATCCTGCAGACGCAGAGCCTCGACATGCGCAGGCTCAACGAGTCGACCTACCTGGTGTTCCCGGCGACCAGTGCGAAGACCCGCGAGTACGTGCCGCTCGAGGCGCGCACCTTCTGGCTGTCGAACGTCGACGCGAAGCAGGCCGCGACGATGGTCCGGACAGTCGTGAAGTCGCGCGACGTTTTCATCGACGACCGGCTGAACATGATCGTGGTGAAGGACACACCCGAGGCGATCCGCCTCGCCGCGCAGCTGATCGCGCACATCGACGTCGCCGAGCCCGAAGTCGTGCTCGAGGTCGAGGTCCTTGAGATCGCCGTCTCGCGTCTGCAGGAGCTGGGCATCCGCTACCCGACCCAGATCGGTTACGGCCTGGCGCCGGTCACCAACGTCACCGGTGCTGCGGTCGCGCAGGTCGTCACCCGCGCGAACTGGGGCGAGCAGGTCGCGCAGATCGCCAGCCCGTCTCTGGTCGCGAACCTGCGGGCGACCGACGGGTCGGTCAACCTGTTGAGCAACCCGAGGATCCGGGTCCGGAACAAGGAGAAGGCGCGGATCCAGGTCGGCGAGAAGGTGCCGGTGTTCACCACGCAGTTCGCCGGCACCGGCATCGGCACCAGCAACGCAATCGGCGCCTCGACCACCTACATCGACGTCGGTCTGAAGGTTGAGCTCGAGCCGCAGGTTCACCTCGAGAACGAGGTGGCGATGAAGGTGCTGCTCGAGGTGTCCAACATCCTGGAGCAGGTCAACGGCCCCGCGCAGACCACCGCGTACCGGATCGGCACCCGCCAGGCGCAGACGGTGCTGCGGCTCGCCGACGGCGAGACGCAGGTGCTCGCCGGGCTGATCCAGGACGCCGAACGGCTCAACGCCAGCCGGGTGCCAGGTCTGGGGCGGCTGCCGATGCTCGGCAAGCTCTTCTCCAACGAACTGACGCAGACCGAGAAGACCGAAATCGTGCTGATGATCACGCCGAGGATCGTGCGCGACCTCGGACGCTCGACCGAGTCTGGACGGGGACTTGCGGCCGGGACCGACGCCGCAGCGGGCACGCCGCCGCTGATGCTGTCGGCCGGCGCGGGCACGGCGCTCGAGCCGTCGGGCGGCGATGGCGGGCAGGGGCCGGCCAGGCGCGCGAACCGTGAGCCCCGGCCCGATGCCCAGCCGCCCGCACCGCCCGCACCGCCCGACGGTATCCCGCCGCCGCCGCCCGGCGCGCCCGCGGCGGTGGCGGCCGCCGCTGCGCTCGGTCCGCGGCTGTCGCTGACCCTGCCGGGTGAGGTCCGTGGCGGCCAGGCCGTGGCAATCGAGCTCAGGCTCGAGGGCGCGACACTCGCTCGTGGCGCGGAGGTCGAGCTCGTCTACGACACATCGGCCTTCGGCATCCCCGGACCCGTCGTCACCGGCGGCGGCGGCCGCGCCACCGTGACGCTGCAGGGGCCCGAGGGCGGACCGCAGGTCGGCCGGCTGGTTCTCCAGGCGAGCCCCGGCGGCGCACGCTCGGGGACGGTCTCCGTCGGGTCGGTCGCGGCGCGGCTCGCGGACGGCACGGCCGCGCAGGGCATCGCGCTGCCGCAACCGGTTACCGTGGGGATCGTGCCGTGACCGGTCTGGCGACGGCTCGCTACGTCTCGACGGGCTTCACGCTCGTCGAACTGGTCGCCGCGCTGGCAATCCTCGCCGTGCTCGCGTCGGTCGCGGTGGCGCCGCTGCGCCTGGAGCGCCAGCGCATGCAAGAGCGCGAACTGCGTGCCGCATTGCGCGAGATCCGCGATGCGCTCGACGCGCACAAGCGCCTGGTCGATGAGGGGCGGATCGCCGCAGCGGGTCCCGGCGGGTCCGGTTACCCCGCCTCGCTGGACGTCCTCGCGCGGGGCCTCGCCGATGCGTCCCGTCCGGACGGCGCCCGCATCTACCTGCTTCGCCGCGTGCCGCGCGACCCGTTCGAGCCTGATGCGTCGACCCCCCCGGCCCGGACCTGGGGGCTGCGCAGCTACGCGAGCTCCCCCGAACGGCCGCAGCCCGGCGTGGACGTCTTCGATGTCCACTCGAAGTCCGCCGGCATCGGCCTGAACGGCGCGCCGTACAGGGAGTGGTGACAATGCCGATCGACCGCCGCCCGTTGCGCTCGCGTGGCTTCACTCTCGTCGAGGTGCTGGTCGTGCTCGCGATCATCTCCCTGATGGTGGCGATCGCCGTGCCACGCTACGTCGACCGGCTCGAGGATGCCCGCGAGGCCGCGCTTCGCGAGAACCTGAAGGTGATGCGGGTCGCGATCGACCGGTTCCAGGCCGATACCGGGCGCTTCCCGAAGAGCTTGGATGAACTGGTCGAGCGCAGGTATCTGTCGGGCGTGCCGCTGGATCCGGTGACCGAACGGTCCGACACGTGGATCGAGGTCGCGGCCGGCGAGGCCGACCCCGGTGCGACCGGACTGGGTGACGTGCGCAGTGGCGCCGAGGGCACGGCCAGGAAAGGAGGGCGATTTGCGGACCTGTGAGACCACGGCGCGCAGGCGCCGCGCCGGCGTGCGCCGCTCCCTCGCTTCGCCGCGCCGCGCCGGGGGCTGGGCGCTGCTCACCGCGTTGCTGGCGGCGCTGCTGGTCGGTCTGGGGGGCATGACCGCGCAGGTGTCGGCCCGCGTCGAACGCGAGCGCGAGCGCGAGGACGAACTCCTGCGCACCGGCACTGCGATCGCGCGGGCGCTGACGAGCTATCGGGCGTCGCCGCTGGTCTCCGTGCCGGAGTTCCCGAGGGACCTGACCGAGCTCGTCGAGGACCGGCGCGGACCGCGGGTGCTCCGCCATCTGCGCGCCGTGCCGCGCGACCCCTCCACCGACCAACGCGAATGGATCCTCGTGCGCGACGCGGGCCGCATCGTCGGCGTGAGATCGGCGTCGACGCGTCCACCCTTGCGAAGGGTCGGCTTCCCGCCCGAATACGCCAGCTTCGAGAAGGCCCGCACCCTCGGCGACTGGACCTTCACCGCGGCGGCCGCCGCGCAGCCGGCCGCGCCTGGCAGGCCGGCAAGCCCGGCTGGCCCGCAGGCGCCCTCGTCCGCTGTTGCCGGCCCGAAACCGTCCGTGTCCGCTTCGCAGCCCGCTTCGCAGCCCGCTTCCCCGTTCGCTTCCCTGTCCGCACACCAGGCTTCGCAGCCCGCGATGCAGATCCCGTCAACGCGCCCGAATCCGGAGAGCACCCAACGATGAATGCGGCCCTGGCACACCACGACATCAAGCGCGCCCTGACTTCTCGCAAGTTCCCCTTATCGCCTGCTGCAGCACCCGCAGCAAGCGAACCCCCGGGTGGCGAGCCAGCGGGCGCTCTGTCCCGGGACCTGGAGGACGGTGCCTTCGCGCCGACCCCTCAAGAGCTCGAGCGGCTGCTGTTCGCGATCGAGTCGTCGCAGCAGATAGACAAGCGTTTCCAGTTCTTCCTATGGGCCCAGGGAGTGCTCCAGTCCTTCCTCCCGCACCAGACGCTGATCTGCGCGACCGGCAATCTCGACACCGAGCAGTTCGAGGTCGACGTGTTCTCGAGCGACGCGGTCACGCCGGAGAAGCAGCCGGAGCTGTGGGAGGCGGCGCGCGAGACCACCCGTCTGGCGGTGCGCGAATGGATCCGTCGCGGCCGCGAGCCGCTGTCCTACTCGTCCGAGATGCGGGACGAGGGCAGCGACCCGATCCAGCAGCTGATCTGGGAGATGGGTCTGGGCCACACCTTGATCCACGGCACCCGTGACCTGCGCGGCCCGAACGCGAGCTTCTACATCTTCGGTCGGCTCGCGCGCGGGCCTCGGCGACGCTCGCGCGAGGTTTGCGAGATCCTGATGCCCTACCTGCATTTCGCGGCGCACCGCTATGCGCTGCAGGACGTCGACGCCATGCAGCGCCGCGCCCCCGTGCCGGAGCTGTCGACCCGCGAGATCCAGATCATGTTGGGCGTCCGAGACGGGAAGACCAACATGGCGATCGGTGCCGAGCTGGGCATCAGCCCCCTGACCGTCAAGAATCACGTGCAACGGATCCTGCGAAAGCTGCAGGTGAACAATCGGGCGCAGGCGGTGGCCCGTTGCCTGGTCACGCGGATGTTCTCCGGTGACACCCTCTCTGAAGACGCCTGAACGCCGCGCGCGCGACGCCCGTGCCTCCTGCGCCCTGCCTCCCGCACCTTCCTGGGTCTGGCAAATTGACACCCGATCCGCCAAGGCTCTATACTCACGGGTTCTTCCGGACGAAAGTTCCGGCGCTCTTTTGTGGCGGGTCGCTTGTTGCGCCGTCCGGGCGCTGGGCGGGCGTTCCGGTGAAGTCCGAGCCGCAGTCGGGGTCCTTCCCGGCGGGCTGCCTGACCCCCCACATCGCCTGAGCGTATTCGATGCCCACCATCAACCAGCTGGTCCGCAAGCCGCGCGAACTGGCTCACGCCAAGAGCAAGAGCCCCGCGCTGCAGGATTCCCCTCAGCGCCGTGGCGTGTGCACCCGTGTGTACACCACGACCCCGAAGAAACCGAACTCCGCGCTGCGGAAGGTTGCCAAGGTCCGTCTGACCAATGGCTTCGAGGTCATTAGCTACATCGGCGGCGAAGGCCACAACCTGCAGGAGCACTCGGTGGTGCTCATCCGTGGCGGCCGCGTCAAGGATCTCCCGGGTGTGCGCTACCACATCGTGCGTGGCTCGCTGGACCTGCAGGGCGTCAAGGACCGCAAGCAGTCGCGCTCGAAGTACGGCGCGAAAAGACCGAAGAAGGCTTGAGGCCCAAGAGCGCCTGATCCCGTTTTCGCCTGGTCGCGCCTCGCGCGTCCGGGTCCCGCGGCGGTGCGCCGGTCCCCGGGCCGGTGTCCCGTCGAGTAAGCGACCGTTCCCCCGTGTGTGCCGGATTCTGCATGTCGGCGGTCGGATGGTCATGGAAGGGCAACCTTCCGGCTGAATTCTCCTGAGGTATGACATGCCCCGTCGTCGCGAAGTCCCCAAGCGCCCCGTCCTGCCGGATCCGATCTACGGTACCGAGGACGTGACCAAGTTCATCAACGTGCTGATGCTCTCCGGCAAGAAGGCCGTGGCCGAGCGGATGCTGTACGGCGCGTTCGAGACCATCAAGACCAAGTCCGGCAAGGACCCGATCGAGGTGTTCGGCCTGGCGCTGAACAACGCCCGCCCGATGGTCGAGGTCAAGAGCCGCCGCGTCGGCGGTGCGAACTACCAGGTGCCTGTCGAGGTGCGTCCCGTCCGCCGCATGGCGCTCGCGATGCGCTGGCTGCGCGAGGCCGCCAAGAAGCGCGGCGAGAAGTCGATGGGCCTGCGCCTGGCCAACGAACTGATGGAAGCCGCCGAGAACCGTGGCGGTGCCGTCAAGCGCCGCGACGAGGTGCACCGGATGGCCGAGGCCAACAAGGCCTTCGCGCACTTCCGATTCTGATCACCGTTTCACCCTGACCGCCGGGCCCACGAGGCCCCGAAGGATCGATCATGGCCCGCAAGACTCCCATCGAGCGCTACCGGAACATCGGTATCTCGGCTCACATCGACGCCGGCAAGACGACGACGACCGAGCGCATCCTGTTCTACACCGGTGTGAACCACAAGATCGGCGAGGTGCATGACGGCGCCGCGACGATGGACTGGATGGAGCAGGAGCAGGAGCGCGGGATCACGATCACGTCCGCCGCGACCACGTGCTTCTGGAAGGGCATGGACCGCTCCTTCCCCGAACACCGCATCAACATCATCGACACCCCCGGGCACGTCGACTTCACGATCGAAGTCGAGCGCTCGATGCGGGTCCTCGACGGTGCGTGCATGGTCTATTGCGCGGTCGGCGGCGTGCAGCCGCAGTCCGAGACCGTTTGGCGTCAGGCCAACAAGTACCGCGTGCCGCGGCTGGCGTTCGTCAACAAGATGGACCGGACCGGCGCGAACTTCTTCAAGGTCTACGACCAGATGCGCCTTCGTCTGAAGGCGAACCCCATTCCCCTTCAGGTGCCGATCGGCGCCGAGGAGAACTTCAAGGGCGTCGTCGACCTGATCAAGATGAAGGCCATCTGGTGGGACGACTCCACGCAGGGCATGAAGTTCGAGTACGGCGAGATCCCCGCCGAGCTCGCCGGCACCTGCGCCGAGTGGCGCGAGAAGATGGTCGAGGCGGCCGCCGAGTCCAACGAGGAGCTGATGAACAAGTACCTCGAGGAAGGCGAGCTGACTGAAGCCGAGATCCTCGCGGGACTGCGTCAGCGCACCATCGCCGGCGAGATCCAGCCGATGATGTGCGGCTCCGCGTTCAAGAACAAGGGCGTGCAGGCCATGCTCGACAAGGTTGTTGAACTGATGCCGTCGCCGGTGGACATTCCCCCGGTGAAGGGTATGGACGACCACGAGGCCGAGGTCTACCGCAAGGCGGACGACAAGGAAAAGTTTGCGGCGCTCGCCTTCAAGCTCATGACCGATCCGTTCGTCGGTCAGCTGACCTTCATCCGCGTCTACTCGGGCGTGCTGAGCTCGGGCGACACCGTCTTCAACCCCATCAAGGGCAAGAAGGACCGTGTCGGTCGCCTGCTGCAGATGCACGCGAACCAGCGCGAGGAGATCTCCGAGGTCCGCGCCGGTGACATCGCGGCCTGCGTCGGGCTGAAGGAAGTGATCACCGGCGAGACCCTGTGTGACCCGGACGCACCGGTCATCCTCGAGCGCATGGTGTTCCCCGAGCCGGTGATCCACCAGGCCGTTGAGCCGAAGACCAAGGCCGACCAGGAGAAGATGGGTATCGCGCTGCAGCGTCTCGCCCGCGAAGATCCCTCGTTCCGCGTCCGGACCGACGAGGAGTCAGGCCAGACGATCATCGGCGGCATGGGCGAGCTGCACCTCGAGATCATCGTCGACCGCATGAAGCGCGAGTTCGGCGTCGAGGCCTCGGTCGGCAAGCCGCAGGTCGCATACCGCGAGACCATCCGCAAGATGGTCGAAGAGGTCGAGGGCAAGTTCGTCAAGCAGTCGGGCGGTCGCGGTCAGTACGGGCACGTCGTGCTGAAGATCGAGCCGCTGGCCCCGGGCGGCAAGGGCTTCGAGTTCGTCGACGCGATCAAAGGCGGCGTGGTGCCGCGGGAGTTCATCCCCGCTGTGCAGAAGGGCATCGAGGACACGCTGCCCGCGGGCGTGCTGGCCGGCTATCCGGTCGTCGACGTCAAGGCCACCTTGACCTTCGGCTCGTACCACGACGTGGACTCGAACGAGAACGCCTTCAAGATGGCGGGCTCGATGGCGTTCAAGGAAGGCATGCGGCGCGCGAGCCCGGTGCTGCTCGAGCCGATGATGTCGGTCGAGGTCGAGACGCCCGAGGACTACGCCGGCACCGTGATGGGCGACCTGTCGTCGCGTCGCGGGATGGTGCAGGGCATGGACGACATGGTCGGCGGCGGCAAGGCGATCCGCGCCGAGGTGCCGCTGTCGGAGATGTTCGGCTACTCGACGTCGCTGCGTTCGCAGACCCAGGGTCGCGCGACGTACACGATGGAATTCAAGCAGTACGCGGAGGCGCCGAAGAACGTCGCCGAGGCGATCATCGCCGCGCGCACCAAGTAAGCAGCGCAGCACGCACACCCAACATACGTTCTTTCAGATCGGAGCGACTGGAAAATGGCAAAGACAAAGTTCGAGCGTAACAAGCCCCACGTGAACGTCGGGACGATCGGTCACGTGGACCATGGCAAGACGACGCTGACGGCGGCGATCACGACGGTGCTGTCGTCGAAGTTCGGCGGCG
>JBIPLJ010000032.1:0-48865 GCA_044368415.1 Burkholderiaceae bacterium | reverse complement strand
CGATCATGTCGATGATCCGCGCCGTGAAGTTCTCTTCCGACTTGGTGTCCCGCTCGAGCACCATCGGCACCTCGGGGTGCAGCGGCGTCAGGTTCTCGAACAGGATCTTGTTCTTGCTCGCCTCGGGGGGCTCGTAATTGATCTTGTCGACCTTGACCAGCGCGAAGTAGCGCTCGCCGTCCTTCGGCGTGCGGACCTCGCCCTCGATACTGTCACCTGTGTGCAGGTTGAAGCGGCGGATCTGCGACGGCGAGATGTAAATGTCGTCCGGGCTCGCCAGGTACGACGTCTCTGGGGTGCGCAGGAAGCCGAAGCCATCGGGCAGCACCTCGAGCACGCCGTCACCGAAGATCTGCTCTCCGGTCTTGGCGCGCCGCTTCAGGATCGCGAACATCAGTTCCTGCTTGCGCAGGCGGTTGGCGTTCTCGATGTCGAGGCCGGCGGCCATCTCGATCAGTGCCGATACGTGTAGGGCTTTGAGTTCAGACAGGTGCATCGTGGGGGGGGGGTACGGACAGCGTGACGGCTGATCGGAGCCCAGCGGGACGTCCATGGGCGCGGAGGCGAATGTCGCCTGGACGCGCTCCCGTCCGGGGGGCTGGGGGTGAACCGGCGGGGGGCCGGTCAGGGGAAACTGGGATCGAAGATCGGGAGATCTAACTCGGGATACATCGGGGAAATCAGCCCGGCCCGGTTACTGCGGAGTCGATCGCCGATGATACCGGGAATCGCCCGCAGCATGCGGGAGCGCTCTCGCGCTCGCCAGAGGATACGACGGATCAGAGGTTGGTGTCCAGGAACTGCGTCAGCTGCGACTTCGACAGGGCACCGACCTTTGTCGCGACTTCTTCACCGTTCTTGAAGAGCTTGAGCGTCGGGATCCCGCGGATGCCGTACTTCGCGGTGATCTCCTGGTTTTCGTCGACGTTGACCTTCACGATGCGCAGCTTGTCGCCGTAGTCTTTGGCGACCTCATCGAGCAGCGGCGCGATCATCTTGCAGGGGCCGCACCACTCGGCCCAGTAGTCGACGAGCACCGGCGCGTCGGACTCGAGCACGTCGGCGTCGAAGGTTGCGTCGGAAGTGTGGGTGATTTGAGTGCTGGACATGAGCGTGGGTCTCCTCCGGTCTAACTTACCATAGCCGGATGGCGAGCGTTGAGCATCATCGGGTTGGTCCGTGGGCGGCGTGCCGGTGACCGGGACGCCCGGCACGGCAGCGGTGCGCCGGTTCGTGCCCGCCCGACCGGCGAGTGACGCGTTCTGGTGCGCGGCCGCGGACGCGCTCGTGCCCTGGCTGGGCGAGGCCGCAGCCGCCGACGGCGGCCCGCCCGCTGTGGTGGTGCCCCGAGGGGCGCTGGTGGCGCCCCTGCAGCGGTCGCTGCGCGCACGGCTGGCCAAGCCCGGGCGGCCGTGGGCGCCGCCGCCGATCCGTCCCATCACAGGCTGGGCGGACGAATTGTCCCCCGCGGTGCCCGTCGATGCGCTCGCCCGCACGCTGGCGCTGCTCGAGGCGCTCGACGCGGCACTGCCCGACAGCCTGCCGCAGCGCGCGCCAGCCGACCGGCTCGCCTTCGCTGGCGGCCTGCTCGAGGTGCTCGATGCCTTCGCGCAGGCCGGCGCTGCCGGCCGGCTCGGCGATCCGGACTGGATCGCCACCGTGGTCGAGGCCTTCGGTTCGCCGGCCGCCGAGACCCGGCTGCGCGAGGACCTGTCGGTGCTCGAGCGCATCGCGCGGGCCACGGAGGGGGCCGGCGTGGACCCGGTCGCCCAGGGCATCGAACGCATGCGGCGGCTCGCCGCGGCCTGGGCGGCGCGTGGCGCGCGGATCGCGTGGGTCGCCTGGCAGCCGCCGGAGCCACTCGAGGCGCTGCTGCTGGCCGAACTCCAGGCGCGGCTGCCGTCCGGCAGGCTGCTGCGCCTAGAGCCCGACTGGACCGCGGTCGGCCGCGTCGCCCCGCTGCTGGCCGCGGCCTGGCCGGAATGTTTCGACGACGCGCCGCCGCGGCCGCTGCGCGAGCGCCGCCGGCAGTGGGCCGTGAGGATGCCCGCGACGCTCGGGCCGGTGCCGACGATCCTGCACGCGGCCGACCGCGAGCGCGAGGCCCAGCTCGCCGCGCAGTGGATCCATGCACACCTGGCCGCGGCGGCGCTTGCCGGGGCAGCCACGGTGCCGACGCTGGCGATCGTTGCGCTCGACCGCTGGCTCGCGCGGCGGGTGCGTGCGCTGCTCGAGCGCGCCGGCGTGCTGATCGACGACCGCGAGGGCTGGCTGCTGTCGACGACGGTCGCCGCGACCGCCGCGATGGGCTGGCTCGATGCGGTGGCCGCCGACGGCTATTACGACGACCTGCTCGGCTGGCTGGATTCGCGCTTCGTGCGGCCGCCGGGCGGGTTGGCGCTGCGGGACTGGATCGAGCGCCGCGCCACCCGCCGCGGCTATCTGCGCGGCTGGGACGGGCTGCGTGCAGACGCCGACCGGGCGGCGCCCGAGGGGCTTGCACGGCTGCGCGACCTGGCCGAGCGGCAGGGGCGTGCGCAGCCGCTGCGGGCGCACCTCGACGCGCTGGAGCAGGCGATGCGCTGGGCCGATGCGCCGCGCCGGCTTGCCGGCGATGCGGCCGGCCGCCAGCTGCTGTCGCGGCTCGAGTCGCTGCGCCGCACCGCCGACTCCGAGAGCCATGCGCGCGCGCTGCCGTTCGCCGAGTTCCGAGCGATGCTCGCCATGACGCTCGAGCGGCACCGCTTCTACGGCCCGATCGAGAGTCCAGTCGAGCTGCTGACCCCGGTCGACGCGGCCGGCCGCGCGTTCGACGCGGTGCTCGTCCTCGGCGCCTCGGACGCCGTGCTGCCCGCGGCGCCCGGAGCGCTGCCTCTGGTCAACGAGCCGCTTCGTGCGCTCATCGGATTGCCGACCGCCACGTCGGCCGCGGCCCGCCAGCAGCGCGACCTCGCGCTGCTGCTGGCGCTGTCGCCCGACAGCGCGATCACCTGCCGCACCGATCCGGGCGACGGCACCCGGCCGAGCCCTTGGGTCGAGCGGCTCGAGGCGATGCTCACCGACGCGCCGCTGGCGTTGCGGGAGGACCGTCCGGGGCAGCCGCGCGAGCTCGTGCCGGCGCGTGCGTCGCGCCCGGGCCTGGCCTTGGGCGGGTTGCCCCCGACACTGTCGGTGGGTGCGCTCGAGCGGCTCGTCGCCTGCCCGTTCCGTTTCCTCGTGCAGGACGGCTGGCGGCTGCGTGAGCCCGATCAGGCGGTCGACGTGCCCGGCGTGCGCGAGCGCGGGGAGCTGGTCCACGAGGTGCTCGAGCGGTTCCATCGCGAGGCGCCGGCGCGCGGCGTGGTGCTCGCTGCGTCGGGACGCGCGAGCGCGCGCGCTTTGATGCTCGAGGTCACCGATGCGGTGGCGGCCCATAAGCTCGAGACCGGGGGCGGGGCGCTCGGCGAGCTGGCCGAGTGGCGCGCCACCCTCGATCGATACCTCGATTGGGCAATCGACGACGCCTCCAGCGGCTGGGCCTGGCTCGACGGTGAGCGGCCCGGCGGCACCGAGCTGCACATCGAGGCCCGCGACGGCCTGCGCACGGTGCGCATCGAAGGGCGGCTCGACCGGCTCGACGAGGGGCCGCAGGGCCTGCGCGTCGTCGACTACAAGCTCGGCGCCCCCGACCGGCTCAAGCGCATCGCCGCCGAGCCGGACCATGCCGCGCAGCTCGCGCTGTACACGTTGATCGCCGCCGAGGCCGGCACGGTCGTCGAAGGCGGCTACCTGTCGCTGCGCCGGGACGCCGTGACCTGGGTGCCGCTGTCGCAGCCCGCCGACAGCGTGCTCGCCGGCTGGCGGGCACGACTGCCCGTGCTGCTGGCGCGTATCCAGGACGGCGAGCCGCTGCACGCCTCGGGCGTCGAGTGCGGGCATTGCGCGAGCCGCGGGCTGTGTCGCAAGGGTCACTGGTCGTGAACGCGTCAGGCGAGCATTTCGAGGTCGACGGGCGCGCGGTTGGCGCCGATGTCTTCCGGCTCGCGTCCATCGATCCGGCCGCCAGCGTCGTGGTCGATGCCTGCGCGGGCAGCGGCAAGACGACGCTGCTGGTGACCCGTATCGTGCGTGCGCTGATCGAGGGCTGCGAGCCCGACCAGCTGCTGGCGGTGACCTTCACGCGGCTCGCCGCGCATGAGATGCGCGAGCGCTTGGACCGCGCGCTGCGCGAGCTCGCGCTGGCCGACGATGCGACGCTGCACGAGCGCCTCGCCGGCTGGTACGGGCTCGGCGAGGCCGGCGCCGTGTCCGCCGCACCGCGCGCGCGCGGGCTCTACGAGGCCGTCCTGCGCCATCCGCGCGGCCCCGAGATCACCACCTTCCACCGTTGGTTCCGAACGCTCGCGGCCATCGGCCCGTTGTCGGCCGACTCGGGCGACGGTACCCAACTGAGCGAGGAGGGCGCGTCGCTGCTGCAGCAGGCCTGGTTCGGATGGCTCGACGCGCTGCGGGCGCCTGCGCGCGCCGCCGAGCGCGAAGATCTGCAGGCGCTGGTCGACGCGATCGGGCTGTCGGGCGCGCGCGCCTGTCTGGAGTCGCTGGTCGCGCAGCGCACCGACTGGGCGGTGGCGCTCGACGCCGACCTGGATGGCCCGCGCGAGGCACTCGACGCGGCGGCGCAGCGGGCCGCGCACGCCTACCTGCAGGCGTGGCGCGATGCCGCGAAGGCTTTTGTCGGCGAGGGGCACGCGCTTGCCGGTGCGCCGACCGGTGGCGCTTCGCGATCGTCCGCGATCGACGACGAGACCGAGATCGACGACGAGAACGCACTGCTGCGCGCGATCGCCGCCGAGGCCGGCCTGCGCGGCGAGCTGCGCGCGATCGCGCTCGCGCTCGCACGCGGCTCCGACGCCACGCGCACGCTGGCGCTCGCGCTCGATGCGCTGGCCGACCGCGGTTGCGCCGACGCCGCCGCCGCGAACGGCTGGCTGGGCGAGCTGCATGCGACCCTGCTCACCGCCCGGGGCGAGCCGCGGGTCTGGCGCCCGAGCAAGGCGCTCGACGCCGCTCTCGAGGCGGGGGGCGGCGCGGCGCCCCTCGAGGCGCGTTGGCAGGCACTCTGCGGGCGCGTATCGAACGTGCGCGCGTTGCTCGACGAGTGGCGCGCGGTCGGCCTGAACGCCGCCGCGATGCGCTGCGGCGTCGGGCTGCTCGATGTGTTCCGCCGGACGAAGCGGGCGCAGGGCGTGATCGATTTCGCCGACCTCGAGGCCATCGCCTGGCGCATGCTGCGCGACCCGGGAACCGCGGCGTACGTCCAGTGCCGGATGGACCGTCGGTACCGGCACCTGCTATTCGACGAGTTCCAGGACACCAGCAGCCTGCAGTGGCGCGTGATCGCCGACTGGCTCCAGTCCTACGCGGGGGCCGGCGAACGTCCGTCGGTGTTCGTCGTCGGCGACCCCAAGCAGTCGATCTATCGCTTCCGGCGCGCCGAGGCGCGGGTGTTCGACGCGGCCAAAGCGCTGCTGCGCGATGGCTTCGGCGCGCGCGAGACCGGTACCGACACAACGCGGCGCAACGCACGCGCCATCGTGGACGTACTTAACCGCTGCCTGCCGCCCTGGATGGCGCACTACCGCGAGCAGGCCACCGCCGCGGTCGGTCCGCCCGGCTTCGTCTGGCGGCTGCCGCTCGTTGAGGCGGACCCGCGCGCCGACGCTGGCGCCGAGCCCTTCGACTGGCTGACCTCCGCCCGCGACGACGAGGCCTCGCTGCGGCATCGCGAAGGCGAGGCGATCGCCGACGCGATCCTGCTCGCGCGCGACGCGCTCGCCGCCCAGGGGCGCAGTCTGAGCTGGCGGGAGGTCTACGTGCTCGCGCGCAGCCGCAGCGGGTTCGAGGCGTACGAGCGCGCGCTGCGCGAGCGCGGCCTGCCGGTGCAGTCGGACCGCGCCGGCGGCCTGCTGCGTACGCTCGAGAGCGACGACCTTCGCGCGCTGCTCCGCTTCGTGCGGCGCCCGTCCGACGACCTCGCGCTCGCGCAGGTGCTCGCCTCGCAGCTGGTGGGGCTCGATGCCGCCTCGATCGCCTGGATCGCGGCGCGGGGTCCGCGGCCGGCGGCGCCGGCACGGCCCGAGGATCCGGCCGTCGGCACCGGGGAGCTGCCCGGCGACCCCGAGAACACCGGCGATCACGAGGACCCCGATGACCCCGATGACCCCGCCGCGCCGATGCCGCGCAGGTGGTGGCCGCGCCTGCGCCGGTTCGCCGCCGACCCGGATCCCGCCGACCCGCCCCCGTTCGACGTGGCCGCGGTGGTCGCGCTCGTCGCCGACTGGGTCGACGCCGCGGCGCGGGCGCCGGTCCACGACTTCCTCGATGCCGTGCTGTCCCAGGTCGATGCATTCGCCCGCTATCCGTCGGCTGTCGAGCCCGCGCAGCGCGAGGTCGTGCACGCCAACCTGTGTGCAATGCTCGGTCTCGCGCTCGACGTCGACGCCGGCCGCTATCCGAGCCTGGCGCGCTTCCTGCGCCGGCTGCGCGGCTTCGACACCCTCGAGGATCGCGAGGGTCCGAGCGAGGGCCGTGCCGATGCGGTCGACGCGATCCGGATGATGACGATCCACGGCTCAAAGGGCCTGGAGGCCGACCTGGTGGTGCTCGCCGACGCGCACGGTCGCGCTCAGCCCGACGGCCAGCGGCTGCACGTCGACTGGTCGCCGGAGCTGCCGCGTCCCTCGCAGGTCTCGTTTGTGCTGGGCGCCGCGCTCGCCGGCCGTGCACGCCGCGAGAGCTTCGAGCGCGAGCAGGTGCTGCGCGAGCGCGAAGACCGCAACCTGTTGTATGTCGCGCTGACCCGCGCGCGTCTCGGCGTGATCGTCTCGGGCACGCGCAACCGCCAGTCGCCCAAGGCCTCCTGGTACACCTTCCTCGAGGGCGTCGAAGCACCGCCGGGCTGGGCCGAGCGCGCGCGGATGCGTGTGCAGACCGAGGCCGCGGCCGATGCGCCGTTCTCGATGCGCCTGCTGCAGCTGTCGCGGCTCGACGTCGGCATGCGCCGCGATCCGGACGAGGGCGGCGCCGAACGCGATCGTGACGGCCGGCCCGCAGGCCTGTTGGCCACCGAGCTCGGTCATGCGCTGCACCGCGCGCTCGAGCTGTTGCCGGCGGGCGCCGACGAGGACACCGTGCTCGCCGCGTTGCACGCCTTCGAGATCGACGACGCGCAGCGCCGGGCAGCGCTCGCGCGTGCCAGCGCCGTGATGGCGCTCGCGCCGCTGGCCCCTGCCTTCGAGCGGGCCGCGCCCGCCGTCTGCGAGTTCGAGATCATCGACGCCGGGGGCGAGGCGCGCCGCATCGACCGGATCGCGCGGGTGGGCGACGAGGTCTGGATCATCGACTACAAGTGGTCCGTGGACGCCGCACGACGGACGGAGTACGTCGTCCAGCTGGCCGGCTACAGGGCGCTGGTCGAGGCCCTGGTGCCACCGCCGCTCGGCCCGGTGCGGCGCCTGCGGACCGTTCTGGTCGATGCGGCCGCGGGGCGCGTGGTGTTCGACGTCGACCTCGGCACGCCCGATCGCGGGCCGATCTCGGGCGACTGATACAATCGGGTTGGACGGGCCTCCTCGCATTCCGGCGTGGTCCACCTGGTCAGGTCCGGAAGGAAGCAGCCAAGGCCGCTCCCCGGAAGTGCCGAGGGTCAGGCTCGTCCACCTCTCACCGCTCTTCCCGGTCCCCGCGCCCCGCCCGATGTCGCACCAGGTCCTGGCACGAAAGTGGCGTCCGCGAGACTTCGGCTCGCTGGTCGGGCAGGAGCACGTCGTGCGGGCGCTGACCCACGCGCTCGACACAGATCGGCTGCATCACGCCTACCTGTTCACCGGCACGCGGGGCGTCGGCAAGACCACCGTCTCGCGCATCCTGTCCAGGGCGCTCAACTGCGAGACCGGGGTGACGTCCACCCCCTGCGGCCGGTGCAGCGCCTGCCTCGGCATCGAGCAGGGCCGTTTCCCGGACTATGTCGAGATGGACGCCGCCTCCAACCGCGGCGTCGACGAGATGGCGCAGGTCCTGGAGCAGGTGGTCTATGCGCCGGTGTCGGGCCGCTACAAGGTCTACATGATCGACGAGGTCCACATGCTGACGGGGCACGCGTTCAACGCGATGCTCAAGACGCTCGAGGAGCCGCCGCCTCACGTGGTCTTCATCCTCGCGACCACCGACCCCAAGAAGGTGCCGGTGACGGTGCTGTCGCGCTGCCTGCAGTTCAACCTCAAAAACCTGCCGCCGCAGCTGGTTTCGCGACACCTCGCCACGGTGCTGGAGGCCGAGGCCGTGGGCTTCGAGCCGGCGGCGCTTGCGCAGATCGGCCGCGCGGCCGCGGGCAGCATGCGCGATGCGCTGTCGCTGCTCGACCAGGCGATCGCCTTTGGCGGCGGTCGCGTCGAGGACGCGGCGGTGCGCGAGATGCTCGGCGTCGTCGACCGGCGCGATCTCGAGCGCATCCTCGAGGCGCTGCTCGCCGCCGACGGCAGGGCGCTGGTGGGTGCGGCCGACGACATGCTCGCGGGCAATGCGCCCTTCGAGCGCACGCTCCTGGATTTTGCGTCGCTGCTGCAGCGGATCGCGCTGGCCCAGGTCGGTGTCGTCGCCGATGACGGCACCGACGACGACGCACCGCAGCGCTGGGCGCCGCGACTCGCCGCCGAGGACTTGCAGGTCTGGTACCAGATCGCGATCCACGGCGCGCGCGACCTGCCGCTCGCGCCCGATGCACATGCCGGTTTCTCGATGACGCTGCTGCGGCTGCTCGCGTTTAGTCCTGAAACCATGGCGCCGCGGCTGCCCGCACCGCAGCCCCGGACGGCGACGCAGGCGCCTTCCGCCGCGTTGCCCGCGTCGCCCGCGGGCGGCCGCCTCGCTGTCGGCGCGGGCGGCGGCGGCGCGCTCGCGCAGGCGCGCGCGGCCGCGCTGGCCGCCGCGGGTGCCCGATCCGCCGGCGGTGCCCGCCCCGAGCTTCGCCCGCCGTCCGCCCCACTCGCCGCGACCCGGCCGGCCACCGCTTCGGCGATGCCGGCGGCCCCGCGCACCGAGCCCCCGCGCACCGAGCCCCCGCGCACCGAGCCCGTCAGTGCGGACGGCCCCCGTACCGAAGCGCGCCGCCCCGAGGCCGTCCGCACCGAGCCCGCACCGAGCCTTGGCCCCGCAGCCGTGTCGCTCGACTTCGACGGCGACTGGCCGGCTCTCGCCGCGGCAGTCGTCGCCCGGATGCCGCGCGCCGGCCTCGTCGGTCAGTTCATGCAGCAGAGTGAGCTCCTCGGGCACGATCCGGACGGCTTCTCGCTGCGCGTGCCGGTCAAGACGCTTGCCGAGGCCGGGCTGCTGGCCAAGGTCCGCGAGGTGCTGCTCAAGCACTTCGGCCGACCGGTCCGCCTGTCGATCGAGATCGGCCAAGTGCGCGGGACCACCGTCGCCCAGGTACGCTCGCGGGAGCAGGCCGAGGCGCTCGCCCAGGCCCAGGCCCACATCGAGGGCGATGCCTTCGTCCAGACCCTGCTGACCGGCTTCGAAGGTACGATCGTGCCCGACTCGATCCAGCCGATCGGCCCCACCGGAGAGACGCGATGATGAAGAACCAGCTCGCCGGCCTGATGAAGCAGGCCCAGCAGATGCAGGACAACCTGAAGAAGGCCCAGGAGGCCCTCGCCGGGGTCGAGGTCGAGGGCCAGTCGGGCGCCGGCCTGGTCAAGGTCGTGATCACCTGCCGCAACGACGTCAAGCGCGTCACCATCGATCCGAGCGTGCTTGCCGACGGCGACAAGGAGATGCTCGAGGATCTGGTCGTCGCCGCGATGAATGACGCGCTGCGTCGCGCCGAGCAGACCGCCTCCGAGCGCATGTCCTCGGTCACCGCCGGGCTGCCGATGCCGCCCGGCTTCAAGATGCCGTTCTGAGCGCCACTATGCTGCGACCGCCCGCGGCGTTCGACGCGCTGGTGGCCGCGCTCAAGCGGCTCCCCGGGGTCGGGCCGCGCTCGGCCCAGCGCTACGCCTATCACTTGCTGCAGAACGACCGCGAGGCCGCCCGTGCGATCGCCGGCGCACTGATGGACGCCACCGCGCGCATCCGGCACTGCGAGCGCTGCAACACCTTCACAGAGCTCGAGGTCTGTGAGACCTGCTTATCGACCCGTCGCGATGCGACCAAGCTCTGCGTGGTGGAGACGCCGGCGGATCAGGTGACGATGGAGCAGACCCTCGCGTTCGACGGGCTGTACTTCGTGCTCATGGGCCGCCTGTCGCCGCTTGATGGCGTCGGCCCGAACGAGATCCACTTCGATCGCCTGCTCGCGCGCGCCACCGACGGCGTGGTGCGGGAGGTCATCCTCGCAACCAACTTCACGCAGGAGGGCGAGGCCACCGCCCACTACATCGGCGAGATGCTCCGCGCGCGCGGCCTCGCGGTCTCGCGGCTGGCCCGCGGCGTGCCGATGGGCGGCGAGCTCGAGTACGTCGACGCAGCCACCGTCGCCCAGGCGCTGCGTGACCGCCGCAGCGTCGACTGAAGCGCCCGGGCCGCACCTCCGACCCCTGCAGACACCCTCGACGCCCACCCTCCCGACGGAACGAACCGCGATGAATCTCTCGCTCGCCTACTGGATCCTGTTCATCGCGTTCTTCCTGCCTTTTGTGGCGGCCGGCATCGCCAAGGCCGGTCGGCGCGACTACGACAACGCCGATCCGCGCGACTGGGAGCTCAAGCTCGACGGCCGGCGCAGGCGCGCGGTCGCCGCCATGAACAACACCTTCGAGGCGCTGCCGTTCTTCGCGGCCGCGGTGATCGTCGCCCACCAGCTCGGCGCGGCGCAGGGGCGGCTCGACCTCCTCGCGGGGGTCTGGTTGGCGCTGCGGGTCGTCTACCTCGCGCTCTACGTCGGCGACCGCGCCAGTGCCCGCTCGCTGGTGTGGATCGCGGCGGTCGCGGTCAACGCCTGGATCTTCCTGCTGAGCGCCTGAAGGCCCCGGCACGCGGAGCCGCCCGCGTCGCCGCGGCGGCAGTGCCCGGAACGCATCCGCTACACTCGACGAATGGACTTGGCGACGCTCATCGGCTTCGTGCTCTTCTTGCTGCTCGGCTTCGGCGGGGGGTGGGCATGGCGCGCCTGGCGCCGAACCGAACCGCGCGAGATCGTCGTGCGCAGTTCGATCGATGAGCTGCGTGCGATCGGCGAGCTGTCCGTCTTCAAGGCGGTCAGCAAGGACCTGATCACCCACAGCGATCACACCTTCGGCGACTTCGGCCGCAAGTACCTGTCGTGGGCCTTCACGAAGAAGAAGCTCGCGATGGTCTTCGAGTTCGAGATGGACTTCCGCTACGACCTTCGCAGCGAGCGGTTCCGCGTCGAGGCGGTGCGGCCCGCGGCCGACGTCGGTCCGCGGGCCGGCACGCTGCAGCAGCCGGCGAAGGCGCTGATCGAACTGCCGCCGTGTCGGGTCGAGGTGTCGATCAAGGACCTCGCCTTCTACGACGAGCAGCGCTCCCGGCTGCTGCCGTGGCTGCTGCCCGATCTGCTGCAGGGCTTCTTCGACGGGCGCTTCTCCGAGGACGACAAGAACCAGCTGATCGGCGCGGCGCGCGCGCATGCGATGGCGCAGGCGCACGGCCTCGCCGAGCGCTACCGCGCGCAGGTCGAACGTTCGGCGTACACCACGCTCGCGATGCTGGTGCGTCCGCTCGGCTATCCCGAAATCGAAGTGCGCTTCGCACCGAAGCAGGAGCTGTCGACAGATGTCGGCACGCCCTTCGCCGATGCGCCGCGCACGCCGCTGCCGCCGGTCGCTGCGCCCGACCCCTGGGCCGACGACACCACCTTCGTGTCGCCTGACGCCCGGGGCGCGGTTCCGGCGCAGCCACCGCGCGCTCACTGATCGACGCCGCGGCGGCAACCGGGCACGCGCCTTGCCGCATCGTCGGCATGGCGACCCTTCAAGAGCAGTTCGAGCAGGCGCAGCAGGCGGCCCGCCTGCGCCGCGAGTCCCCGCTGCAGGTGCAGGCGCGGGCTTCGTTCCAACGCCTCGACGCGTTGCATGCCGAGGCGACGACGGGCGATTCCGCCGGGCGTGAGGCAGCGATCCGGCAGTACATCCAGCTCGTGGGCGACCTGGGTCAGCAGGCAGGCTGAAGGCCACGCTCCGGCGTGGTAGAATTCGAAGGTTTACCCGCCTCCATCGCGAGCCTAGCGCTTAGCCGATCCGCCGCACTGCGAGCCACCCCGGACGATCCGTGCCCGTGCACGGCATCGCCTGGCGCGCGGCTCCCGGCACCTTCCGGCACACGGGGCGGGCTTCCAGACCCAGGAGCTGTCCTTGCTGCCCCAACTTCCGCCCGCCATCCTCGCGCTCGCCGATGGCTCGGTCTTTCGCGGCCATTCGATCGGCGCGCCAGGCCGCACCGTCGGTGAGGTCGTGTTCAACACCGCGCTCACCGGCTACCAGGAGATCCTCACCGATCCCAGCTACTGCCGGCAGATCGTCACGCTGACGTATCCGCACATCGGCAACTACGGCGTCACGCCCGAGGACGCCGAGTCCGCGGGCATCCACGCCGCGGGGCTCGTCATCAAGGACCTGCCGCTGCGCGCGTCCAACTTCCGCGCCACCGATACGCTGTCCGGCTACCTCGGCGGCGCGGGCGTCCCCGGCATCGCCGGCATCGACACCCGCAAGCTGACGCGCCTGCTGCGCGAGAAGGGCGCCCAGGCAGGCTGCCTCGTGGCAGGTGCCGCCTACGGCGAGGTGCTGGACGCAGAGGCCGCGATCGCCGCGGCCCGCGCGTTCCCTGGCCTCGCCGGCATGGACCTCGCGAAGGTCGTCAGCGTGACCGAGCCCTATGCCTGGTTCGAGGGCTCGTGGGCGCTCGGCACCGGTCACCCCGCCGATGCGCCGGCTGCCGCCGCGCGGCGCTTTCGCGTCGTCGCCTACGACTTCGGTATCAAGCGCAATATCCTACGCATGCTCGCAGACCGCGGCTGTGAGGTCACGGTCATCCCCGCGCAGACCTCGGCCGCCGAGGTGCTGCGGCTCGAGCCGCAGGGTGTGTTCCTGTCCAATGGCCCCGGCGACCCCGAGCCCTGCGACTACGCGATTGCCGCGACCCGCGAGCTGATCGATCGCGGCCTGCCCACCTTCGGCATCTGCCTCGGCCACCAGATCATGGGCCTGGCCTCGGGTGCCAAGACCCTGAAGATGAAGTTCGGCCATCACGGCGCGAACCATCCGGTCAAGGACCTGAAGACCGGCCAGGTGCTCATCACCAGCCAGAATCACGGCTTCGCGGTCGATCCCGACACGCTGCCCGCCACCCTCGAGGTCACTCACGTGTCGCTGTTCGATGGCTCCATCCAGGGCCTCGCCCGCACCGACCGCCCGGCGTTCTGTTTCCAGGGGCATCCGGAGGCGAGCCCCGGCCCGCACGACATCGGTTACCTCTTCGATCGTTTCATCGCCCTGATGGAGCGTGCCTGACATGCCCAAGCGCACCGACCTGAAGAGCATCCTCATCATCGGCGCCGGCCCGATCGTCATCGGCCAAGCGTGCGAGTTCGACTATTCCGGCGCACAGGCCTGCAAGGCGCTGCGCGAGGAAGGCTTCAAGGTGATCCTGGTCAACAGCAATCCGGCCACGATCATGACCGACCCGGAGACCGCCGACGTCACCTACATCGAACCGATCACCTGGCAGATCGTCGAGAAGATCATCGACAAGGAGCGCCCCGACGCGATCCTGCCGACGATGGGCGGCCAGACCGCGCTCAACTGCGCGCTCGACCTGCACAAGCACGGCGTGCTCGAGAAGTACCGCGTCGAGTTGATCGGCGCCTCGCCCGAGGCGATCGACAAGGCCGAGGACCGCCTGAAGTTCAAGGACGCGATGACGAAGATCGGCCTGGGCTCCGCACGCTCGGGCATCGCGCACTCGGTCGAGGAGGCGTGGGCGGTCCAGAAGACCCTCGGCTTCCCGTCGATCATCCGGCCGAGCTTCACGCTCGGCGGCTCCGGCGGCGGCATCGCCTACAACGCCGAGGAGTTCGACACGATCTGCAAGCGCGGCCTCGAGGCCTCGCCGACCAGCGAGCTGCTGATCGAGGAGTCGATGATCGGCTGGAAGGAGTTCGAGATGGAGGTGGTCCGCGACCGCCTCGACAACTGCATCATCGTCTGCTCCATCGAGAACCTCGACCCGATGGGCATCCATACCGGAGACTCGATCACCGTCGCGCCCGCGCAGACGCTCACCGACAAGGAATACCAGGTGATGCGCGACGCCTCGATCGCGATCCTGCGCGAGATCGGCGTTGACACCGGCGGCTCGAACGTGCAGTTCGCGGTCGACCCGAAGACCGGGCGGATGATCGTCATCGAGATGAACCCGCGGGTCTCGCGCTCGTCGGCGCTCGCCTCCAAGGCTACGGGCTTTCCGATCGCCAAGGTCGCCGCCAAGCTCGCCGTCGGCTTCACGCTCGACGAGCTGCGCAACGACATCACCGGCGGCGCCACGCCCGCGTCCTTCGAGCCCTCGATCGACTATGTCGTCACCAAGGTGCCGCGCTTCGCGTTCGAGAAGTTCCCGCAGGCCGATTCGCACCTCACCACACAGATGAAGTCGGTGGGCGAGGTGATGGCGATCGGGCGCACCTTTCAGGAAAGCTTCCAGAAGGCGCTGCGCGGCCTCGAGGTCGGCGTCGATGGCATGAACCAGATGACCACCGACCGCGAGACGATCGAGGAGGAGCTCGGCGAGCCCGGCCCCGAACGGATCTGGTACGTGGGCGATGCGTTCGCGCAGGGCTTCACGCTCGAGGAGGTCCACGCGCTCACCCACATCGACCCGTGGTTCCTCGCGCAGATCGAGGAGATCGTGAAGATCGAGCTCGAAGTCGAGAAGCGCACCATCGGCGACTTCGACACCGACACGCTGCGCTTCTTGAAGAAGAAAGGCTTCTCCGATCGGCGCCTGGCCTACCTGCTCGACGTCACCGAGGGCGAGATCCGCAAGCTGCGCCACAAGCTCGGCGTGCGCCCGGTCTACAAGCGCGTCGACACCTGCGCGGCGGAGTTCGCAACGACCACCGCCTACATGTATTCGACCTACGAGGACGAGTGCGAAGCCGAGCCGACCGACCGCAAGAAGATCATCGTGCTCGGCGGCGGCCCCAACCGGATCGGCCAGGGCATCGAGTTCGACTACTGCTGTGTGCACGCCGCCTTCGCGCTGAAGGCCGCCGGGTACGAGACCATCATGGTCAACTGCAATCCCGAGACGGTCTCCACCGACTACGACACCTCGGACCGCTTGTACTTCGAGCCGCTCACGCTCGAGGATGTGCTCGAGATCGTCGACCGCGAGAAGCCGATCGGCGTGATCGTGCAGTACGGCGGGCAGACGCCGCTCAAGCTCGCCAAGCCGCTCGAGGCGGCGGGCGTGCCCATCATCGGCACAAGCCCCGAGTCCATCGACATCGCCGAGGACCGCGAGCGCTTCCAGAAGCTGCTGGTCAAGCTCGCGCTGCGCCAGCCGCCGAACCGCACCGCTCGCACCGAGGCCGACGCGCTCGCGCTCGCCCAGGAGATCGGCTATCCGCTGGTGGTGCGCCCGAGCTACGTGCTCGGCGGTCGCGCGATGGAGATCGTCCACGAGCAGCGCGACCTCGAGCGTTACATGCGTGAGGCGGTCAAGGTCTCGAACGACAGCCCGGTGCTGCTCGACCGGTTCCTGAACGACGCGATCGAGGTCGACGTCGACTGCATCTGCGACGGCGAGCAGGTGCTGATTGGCGGCGTGATGGAGCACATCGAGCAGGCCGGCGTGCACTCGGGCGACTCGGCCTGCTCGCTACCGCCGTACTCGCTGTCTGCGGAGCTGATCGCCGAGCTCAAGCGGCAGACCGCGGTGATGGCGCGTGCCCTCAAGGTCGTCGGCCTGATGAACGTGCAGTTCGCGATCCAGGAGGACGCCGCGGGCACCTCGACGGTGTTCGTGCTGGAGGTCAATCCCCGCGCCTCGCGCACCGTACCCTACGTGTCCAAGGCCACCGGCGTGCAGCTCGCCAAGGTCGCCGCGCTCGCGATGGTCGGTCAGACGCTGGCGGAGCAGGGCGTCACGAAGGAGGTCGTGCCGCGCTACTTCTCGGTCAAGGAGGCGGTCTTCCCGTTCGTGAAGTTCCCCGGTGTCGACACTATTCTCGGGCCCGAGATGAAGTCGACCGGCGAGGTCATGGGCGTGGGCTACACCTTCGGCGAGGCCTTCGTGAAGTCGCAGCTCGGCGCGGGCGTGAAGCTGCCGACCGGGGGCGCGGCCTTCATCTCGGTCAAGGCCACCGACAAGGCCCGCGCGGTGGAGTGCGCGCGCGGCCTGCACGAGCTCGGCTTCAGGATCGTCGCCACCCGCGGCACCGGGGCGGCGATCGCCGCGGCGGGACTGCCGGTGACCACCGTACACAAGGTCCAGGAAGGCCGGCCCAACGTCGTCGACATGATGAAGAACGGCGAGATCTCGATGGTGATCAACACCGTCGAGGAGAAGCGCAGCGCGATCGCCGACTCGCGCGCGCTGCGGACCACGGCGCTCGCGCAGCGCGTCACCTACTACACGACCATCGCCGGCGCGCTGGCGGCGATCGAAGGGATGCGCCACGTCTCGGGCCTCGAGGTCTATCCGCTTCAGGCACTGCACGAGACGCTCGGCGCCGGCTGAGCCGGCCCGACGGGCGCGAGACCTCGGCCGCCGCAGGGACGCGTCAGGGCGTCCGCTCGCCGGTGCTATATTTCAGTGCTCACGCCCCGGTCATCCTGTCCGGGGCGCATTTTTTTCTGGAGCTGGACGTGGGCACGATTCCGTTGACTGTGCGAGGTGCGCAGCGGCTCAAGGAGGAACTGCAGCGGCTCAAGTCGGTCGAGCGCCCTGCGGTCATCGCCGCCATTGCCGAGGCGCGTGCCCAGGGGGACCTCTCCGAAAACGCCGAATACGATGCGGCCAAGGAGAAGCAGGGCTTCATCGAAGGCCGCATCGCCGAGGTCGAGTCCAAGCTCGCGGGCGCGCAGATCATCGACCCGAGCACGCTCGACGCGGGCGGGCGCATCGTGTTCGGCGCAACCGTCGACCTCGAGGACCTCGAGGCCGGCTCGAGCGTGACCTACCAGATCGTCGGGGATGACGAGGCCGACATCAAGGCCAGCAAGATCTCGGTGTCCAGCCCGATCGCGCGCGCGCTGATCGGGAAGGTTGCCGGCGACGTCGCCGAGGTCAGGGCCCCCGGCGGCCTCCGCGAGTACGAGGTGCTGGACGTCCGCTACCTGTAGCCGGCGTGCTCCCGCTCCGCGAGGCCGGGCCGGGCGGCCGGGCCGAGGACGGCTTGCCGGCGGTGCGGCGTGCCGCGCCGCTGGGCGGCGCGCCACGGGCACCCGAAGCCGGGCCGCGTGCGCCGCTCGCCGGAGGCTGGCCGCCCGAGGTCGGGGCGCGCGAGCCGCTCGCAGGACCGCCGAATCCGGCACCGGGGCCGCGCGAACCGGATTCCGGGCCGCGCGAGCCTGCACCGGGCCCGCGAGCACCCGAAGCCGGGCCTCGAGCACCCGAAGCCGGGACTCGAGCACCCGCGCCGGGACCCCGGGCGCCGTCGCTCGGACCCCGGGCGCCCGCACCCGGCCCCCTGCTGCCCGTCCCCGGACGCCCTCCCGAAGCCGGTGGCCTTGCCGACGATTGGCCACGTACGCTGGACAGCGGCGCGCGTCCCTCCGCCGGCGCAACGCGCCCGCCGGTCGATCCGCTCCGGCGCGGCGGCGAGTCGACGTCGCGGGCGCCCGCGCCGCGCGCCGGGCGAGCGCCCGACGACGCGCCGCCGGACACCGCGCGGGCCACCGACGGGTCGAGCGCGCCGCGGGCGGTGCCGGTGCGCATGCCGGGCCCGGCGCGGTGCGCCGGCGGGCCGGTGCGCCGGCGCGGCGCGGCGGCCGGCTCTGCCTCGCGTGGCACGCCTGGGCGGGCACGGCGTTGGGTCGGCTGCTTGCCTTCGGCTGCGAGTTTCTTGGGCACCGTGAGCATCTTGCGGCGCGGGGTTGCGCGCGGTTTAGCCGGTGTGCCCTCGACCCCGGTATCCTCCGGGCGCGGACGCCAGAGCACGATCAGCTTGCCGATCGCCTGGACGAGCGCGGCGCCCAGCCGTTGCTCGAGCGCGGCGGCCATGGTCTGGCGGGCGTCGCGGTCGTCGCCGAACACGCGGACCTTGATCAGCCCGTGGGCGAGCAGCGCACGGTCGGTTTCGGCCACGACGGCATCGGACAGGCCGGCATCGCCGACCATGACGACCGGATCGATGTCGTGGGCCCGGGCGCGCAAGGTGCGGCGCTCGGCCGACGACAACTGGGGGGCGGGGGCCGCATCGCGGCCTTCTGCAGGGGTATCTGACATCGCCGGATTGTAGTCCACGGGGTCGAATGGCGAAGAACAGGTTCAGCAAGGCGTGGATCCACGCGCATCTGAACGATCCGTACGTAAAGCTTGCCCAACAGCGGAAGTACCGCTCGCGGGCGGCCTTCAAGCTGATCGAGATCGACGAGCAGGACAAGCTGATCCGGCCCGGCCAGGTCGTGGTCGACCTGGGCTCGGCACCGGGCAGTTGGTCGCAAGTGCTGCGCGAGAAGCTCGCCGGGCCAGGCGGGACCGTGAACGGCCGGATCGTCGCCATCGACATCCTGCCAATGGAGGCGGTCGATGGCGTGGACTTCCTGCTGGGCGATTTCCGTGAGGACGCAGTGCTTGATCAGTTCGTCTCGATGCTCGGCGGCGCGAAGGCGGACCTTGTGTTTTCGGACATGGCGCCCAACCTGTCCGGCGTGGGGCTTGCGGACGCCGCTCGGATGGGGCACCTGGCCGAGCTTGCGGTCGAGTTCTGCATCCGGCACCTCAAGCCGCAGGGGGTGCTGGTGATCAAGTGCTTCCACGGCAGCGGCTACAGTCAGATCGTCGAGCTGTTCAAGCGGACCTTCGTGACGGTAGCGGTGCGCAAGCCAAAGGCGTCCCGAGCGGAGTCTGCGGAAACCTATTTGCTCGGCCGGAGTCTCAAGCAGCGTACGAGTGAAACCCAAGGGTCGCCCGGGGTTTGACAATGGACGGTCGGTCGGTCTTTGCGGTCGATTGGGCGTAGAATGATGTAGGTCGGTTCGGCCCGCCTTCCGGTGGGCTGCGAAGGAGCGTTTCAGTGAACAACATGTTCTCGAAGGCGGCGGTCTGGCTGGTGATCGCTCTGGTCCTGTTCACCGTGTTCAAGCAATTCGATACGCGGCAGGTCAGGGGTGGCGACATGCCGTACTCGAAGTTCATGGACGATGCGCGAGCAGGCAGCATCGAGAGCGTCATCGTCGACGGCCGGACCCTCCGTGCCAAGACCAAGGACGGCCGGGGCCTGACCGTATACTCGCCCGGCTCCGGCGACATCTGGATGATTTCGGACCTGATGAAGTTCGGCGTGCAGGTCAATGCCAAGCCCGAGGAGGAGCAGTCGCTGCTGATGAGCATCTTCATCAGCTGGTTCCCGATGCTGCTGCTGATCGGCGTCTGGGTGTTCTTCATGCGCCAGATGCAGGGTGGCGGACGGGGCGGTGCGTTCTCGTTCGGCAAGAGCAAGGCGCGGATGCTCGACGAGTCCAGCAACTCGATCACCTTCGCCGACGTTGCGGGCTGTGACGAGGCCAAGGAAGAGGTCCAGGAGCTGGTCGACTTCCTGCGTGATCCCTCCAAGTTCCAGAAGCTCGGTGGCCGAATCCCCCGCGGCGTGCTGATGGTCGGCTCGCCCGGCACTGGCAAGACCCTGCTTGCCAAGGCGATCGCAGGCGAGGCCAAGGTCCCGTTCTTCAGCATCTCCGGCTCCGACTTCGTCGAGATGTTCGTGGGCGTGGGCGCGGCCCGCGTGCGCGACATGTTCGAGAACGCCAAGAAGCACGCGCCCTGCATCCTGTTCATCGACGAGATCGACGCGGTCGGCCGCCAGCGCGGCGCGGGCCTGGGCGGCGGCAACGACGAGCGCGAGCAGACGCTGAACCAGCTACTGGTCGAGATGGACGGCTTCGAGACCGGCCAGGGCATCATCGTGATCGCAGCGACCAACCGTCCCGACGTGCTCGATCCGGCGCTGCTGCGCCCGGGTCGCTTCGATCGCCAGGTCGTCGTGCCGTTGCCGGACATCCGCGGTCGCGAGCAGATCCTGAACGTGCACATGCGCAAGGTGCCGATCGGCCCGGACGTCAAAGCCGACGTGATCGCGCGCGGCACCCCAGGGATGTCAGGCGCCGACTTGGCCAACCTGGTCAACGAGGCGGCGCTGTTCGCGGCCCGCCGCGCCGGTCGCTTGGTCGACATGGTCGACTTCGAGCGCGCCAAGGACAAGATCATCATGGGCGCCGAGCGGCGCTCGCTGGTGATGCCTGAAGAGGAGCGTCGCAACACCGCGTACCACGAGTCGGGCCACGCGCTGGTTGCGCGGATGCTGCCCAAGACCGACCCGGTGCACAAGGTCACGATCATTCCGCGCGGCCGTGCGCTGGGCGTGACGATGCAGCTGCCGACCGAGGACCGCTACAGCATGGATCGCGTGCGCATGCTCAGCATGATCTCGGTGCTGTTCGGCGGCAGGATCGCGGAGGAGGTGTTCATGAACCAGATGACCACCGGCGCCTCCAACGACTTCGAGCGCGCCACCGCGCTGGCTCGCGACATGGTCACCCGGTACGGTATGAGCGAGACGCTCGGGCCGATGGTCTACGCGGAGAACGAAGGCGAGGTCTTCCTCGGCCGCTCGATCACCAAGACGACCAACATGTCCGAGGAGACGATGCGCAAAGTCGACTCCGAGATCCGCAAGATCATCGACGATCAGTACGCGGTCGCCCGCAAGCTCATCGAGGAGAACCGCGACAAGATCGAGGCGATGACCAAGGCGCTGCTCGAGTGGGAGACCATCGATGCCGAGCAGATCGAGGACATCATTGCCGGTCGCTCGCCGCGTCCCCCGAAGGACCGTGGCGGCAACCAGCCCGGCTCGCCGCCGGCCTCGCCGACGCCGGGCGTCGCGCCCAACGCGCCGACCGCTCCCGCCGCGCACTGACACGGGCGGCCGCCACGGCGGCTACCGTGTCCACCGACCGCGCCCGCCCTCTCCGGCGGGCGCGGTCACGTCCGGGAACCCGTGGTCCCTGCGGTCCCGTCGTGCTCCCTGCATCGAGCCTCGCCACCGGATGCCCGTCGCCGTGAATCTAGCGTCCGTCGCTTCCGTCCCTGCCCCGCGGCTTCGCTGCGGCCGCTTCGAGCTGGCACTAGACCGACCCCTGGTCATGGGTGTGCTCAACGTCACCGATGACTCGTTCTCCGACGGCGGGCGCTGGCTCGACCCGAAGGCCGCGGTTGCGCAGGCCCTTCGGATGATCGGCGAGGGCGCGGACCTGATCGACATCGGTGCCGAGTCGACCCGCCCGGGCGCGCCGCCCGTGCCTGCCGAGGTGGAGGCGGGGCGTCTGCTGCCAGTGCTGCGTGCGCTCGCTGCCTGCGGCCGGCCGCTGTCGGTGGACACTCGAAAGCCCGAGGTGATGCGGGCGGTGCTCGCCACCGGCCTGGCCGACATGATCAATGACGTGGCCGGCTTCGGATCGGCCGGTGCGGTCGACGCGGTGCGCGATACACAGTCCGCCTGTTGCGTGATGCACATGCAGGGCGACCCGTTGACGATGCAGCGCGCCCCCGCCTATCGGGATGTCGTCGCCGAGGTCCGTCGATCGCTTGCCGCCCGCGTCTCGGCGCTTCAGCATGCAGGGGTGGGTCGGGACCGAATCGTCGTTGATCCGGGCATCGGATTTGGGAAGACGCTCGAGCATAACCTCGCGCTGATAGCGCGCCTGCGGGAGCTGCTCGGTGACGGGCTGCCGGTGCTGATCGGCGTGTCGCGCAAGTCGATGATCGGCTCGATCACCGGCCGCGAGCCCGACCATCGCCTGCCCGGCAGCCTGGCGGCGATGCTTGCCGCCGTGGCGCGCGGGGCGCGGATCGTGCGTGTGCACGACGTCGCGGCGACGCGCGATGCGCTGGCGGTGTGGGCGGCGATCGACGCAGCCATCTGAGGACAGGACACGACATGGGACGCAGGTATTTCGGGACAGACGGCATCCGGGGTCGGGTCGGCGAGGCGCCGATCACGCCGGAGTTCGTCATGCGGCTGGGCTATGCGGCCGGGCGCGTGCTCGCTCAGCGCACCGCGGGCATCAAGCCGGCCGTGCTGATCGGCAAAGACACGCGTGTCTCGGGCTACCTGCTCGAGGCGGCGCTCGAGGCCGGCTTCTCGGCTGCCGGCGTCGACGTGATGCTGTCCGGGCCGCTGCCCACCCCGGCCGTCGCCTACCTGACCCGCGCGCTGCGCCTGTCGGCGGGCGTCGTCATCAGCGCCTCGCACAATCCGTTCGACGACAACGGCATCAAGTTCTTCTCGGCCGACGGCAACAAGCTGCCCGACGAGACCGAGGCGATGATCGAGGCGGCCATCGAGGCGCCGATGGGTTGCGTGCGCTCCGAGCAACTCGGACGCGCCAAGCGCATCGATGATGCCGCCGGCCGCTACATCGAGTTCTGCAAGAGCACCTTCCCCTCGGACTTCGACCTGCGCGGCATGAAGCTGGTGGTCGATTGCGCACATGGTGCTGCCTACCAGACCGCGCCGCATGTGTTCCACGAGCTCGGTGCCGACGTAGTCGCGGTGGGCGCCTCGCCCAACGGCCTGAACATCAACGACAGGGTGGGAGCGACCCACCCCGAGGCGCTGAGACGTGCGGTCCTCGAGCACAAGGCCGATCTCGGCATCGCGCTCGACGGCGACGCCGACCGGCTACTGATGTGCGACGGCGAAGGCCGCGTTTACAACGGCGACGAGCTGCTCTACCTGATCGTGCGCGACCGCACGCGCAACCGCCACGTGCCGGGTGCGGTGGGCACGCTGATGTCGAACTTCGGACTCGAGCAGGCTTTCCAGCGGCTCGGCGTCTCGTTTGATCGCGCGAAGGTCGGCGACCGCTACGTACTCGAGACGCTGCAACAGCGCGGTTGGCTGTTCGGTGGCGAGAGCTCGGGTCATCTGCTGTGCCTCGACTGCCACACGACGGGCGATGGCACGATCAGTGCGCTGCAGGTGCTCGGCGCCATCCGTCGAAGCGGGCTTTCGATGTCCGGCCTGACCGGCGATCTTGTCCTCTATCCGCAGCGACTGATCAACGTGCGTGTCGACAAGGGCTTCGACTGGCAGCGCCACGACGGGCTGGCGACGGCACGGGCGCAGGTCGAGCGCGAGCTCGGTCAGAACGGCCGCGTGCTGATTCGGCCGTCGGGCACGGAGCCGTTGCTTCGGGTGATGGTCGAGGCTCGCAGCGACGATGTCGCGGAACGTCTGGCGCGGCAGATGGCCGACGCGGTCGCCGTCTGAGGACGGCCCCGGGGCTGCGCACGCGCGGCCCCGTTCACGCCCCGTGTGGCGCGCTCAGAGGTTCGGCTGCGCAAGATAGGCGGCGATGTCCTGCATGTCGTAACCGGTGAGGACCGGGAAGGCCAGCGCGCCCATGCCGCCCTTGTTGGCGGTGATGGCCCGGGAGATCACCTGCCAGTCGCCTGCGGCAGACAGGATGTTGCTGATGTTCAAGTTCGGCGCGCCGTGGCACTGCACGCAGGCCAGCGCGGTGTTGGGCAGGTCGTTGTAGATCTGCTTGCCGCGCACGGCGTCCCCCGCGACCGCGGCCGGTGCCGGTGCCGGAGCAGGGCCCGGAGCAGGGGCCGGGGCGGTCGCCGGAGCCGGTGCGGCCGACGGGGCCGGCGCCGGGGCGGGCGCCGGTGACGCGGGGGGTGCGGCCGCCGGAGCCGGTGCGCCGGCGGCGCTTGTCGGTGTGCCGGTCGCAGGGTCGCCGCCACCGCCGCAGGCCGCGAGCGCGCCGGCCGTCATCGCGGCCGCCAGCCGGATCGAGATCGAGATGGACTGCTTCATCGTGCGCTCCGCAAGCGCGCCGTCGGATGCGCGGCGCAGCAGTAAGCGTGCCGACCCTGCGCCGGGATTCGGCCGCCGCGCGGACGGACGGTCGAGGCGGTGCTCCGGGCGGTCTGGACGCACCCGCCTGCGACCGCTCGTCCGGACTCAGGTCCCGGGCGAGGCCAGGTATGCCGCCAGGTCGCGGAAGTCGGTGTCGGTGAGCTTGCCGCCGAACTGGCCCATGGTGCCGAGGTTTGTCTGGACCGCGCCGCGCAGCATCGTCTCGTAGCCCGCCGCGGTGGTGTCGGCCCGCCGGACCATCGTGACGCTCATGTGGCAGTCCTTGCAGGCGTTGATCGATCCAGGCACTGCGGCGTAGAGCTGCTTGCCGCGGACCGCGTCGCCTTCCGGGGCCGGAGCCGGGGTCGGCGCAGGCGCAGGCACAGGCGCAGGCGCAGCGGGGGCCGTCGTTGCCGGTGCGGGCCACCGTACGCCCTGCACCGAGGGTTTTGCAGGGGCTCCGGCACTGCGGGTGACCACCGGGGTCTGTGCAGGGTCCGGAAGCGGGTCGCTGCCGTCGACCATGCCGCAGGCAGCGAGTGCCGCCGTCATCAGCAGGCACGCCGCACGAGTCGTCGTCGGACGGTGTGGGGTCATCGTTTGCTCCGGGTGGGGCGCCGACCGCTCGGACGACGCATGCGACAGCCTGCCGGACCGCCTCGCGACCCTTCACTGCGAACCGCGCGAACGGCACGATCCGAGTTCCGGACGGCGCCGGGGTGCGTCGATGCCACAGCCGGCCCCGCCTGGGGCCGCGATGGGGCAGGTGCTACACTCCATCGTCGTCGGGGCGTAGCTCAGCCCGGTAGAGTGCTTGCTTTGGGAGCAAGATGTCGGAGGTTCGAATCCTCTCGCCCCGACCATCAGCTATACTTGTCGTCTTGCCCCCGCAGGACCGTTCTGCCCGTAGCTCAGCTGGACAGAGCATCGGCCTTCTAAGCCGAGGGTCACAGGTTCGAGTCCTGTCGGGCAGGCCAGAGTTCCGGCCGGTGCATGCATGTCGAGTTTCACCCGTTGCGGCGCTGGTCGCGGCGGTTCCGGTGGTGGCTGTAGCTCAGTTGGTAGAGTCCTGGATTGTGATTCCAGTTGTCGCCGGTTCGAGTCCGGTCAGCCACCCCACCCTGGTCTGTCCCCCTGATGTGACCAGAATCGCTATCAACTCACCTCGGGTGTCCATCAGCGTGACGGATCTTCTGCGCGGACGACGCCGAGCTTGAGCCCGAGCAGGCCGAGCAGGGCATTTACCGATGCGACGCTGCCCTCCTATACCCCGCGCTCTATGTTCTGACGGTCCTGAAGCTCAGGCCCGCGAGTTCTGAAAGTTCGTGTGTCGTCAGCCCAAGCGATCGGCCAGCACGAGAGTGGTTGTAGCCGTGTTGCCGAGCGCGAGGTTGGCGACGTCGCGGCGCAGGGACTCGAGGATTTCGGCCTGTGGCTCGGACGACCGCTCGAGGAGTGCTAGACACACCTCCTCGTGACTGGGCACGGCACCGAAGCCTGCCGTGCCGGTCAGCGACGCGATGCTCTGCTGGGCGACGCGCACCAGATGTCCGTCGCGAACACGTCGGCCGAAGCGCCGGATGAAGCGCGCGCGGTCCTTCAGTACCAGCGGGGCCTGTACCCGAAACCCGAGCATGCGGGCCAGATCCATGTAGGCCGCCTCCTGCCTGGGCACACGCAGCAGTTCGCCCCGCCCGAACCCCTAAGGCCGCATGTCGTGGACGAAGACCGCCTAGTGAGGCTGCTGCAGCGCCTTGCGCCCGACCGGATACGTGTCGCTCAGTGCGTTCGCGTCGCGGCGCTCAAAGTGCTTCAGTGCCCACTGCGGGCCGGATGCGGGGTAGGTCGGTGCCTGCCATCCGCGGCTGGGATCACGCAGTACATCGCGGGTCGCGACGTCGTGCCACGCTCCGTTAGCGTAGAGCTCGATCGTGCAGGAGGGGCCCATAAAGAACAAAAAGGTATCGCGCATAGTGCTTTGAATCGCGTCAAAGGCGTCAAAAGGATGTTCAAACACTGTCGTACGGTGGGTGAGGCCGACCAAGAGTCGGACGGTACGGATGGTGTCTGAGTGCTCGCGACCGAGGACCCCGGGGTCTGGCGCTGATCGCGCTCGGACGCGGGCCGCGAGTCATGCCCGCGACGCCTGCCCGCGGGCGGATACGAGGGGTGACCCGAACGAGCAGTCCTGAGTTCGCCCGGACGGGCGCAGCGCTCGTCGAAACAGTGGAACGCCGAGTCCGACATCAGGCCTATGCTGGCGCGCCACCGGGCCTGCCACCTTGGGCTTTCGACCAGCGGTGTAGCAGTCTCGCGCTATGTTTGCAGTCCACTCCAGCGTCGCGGGAGGCCCCATGACCCGTCGATCCCCAGGGATCGACATCCCGATGACCAGGGCGGCTGCCGAGAAGAGCGCGGCCTTCAAGACGGGCGGTGCCTGGCGGTTCTTGGAGGGCGGACTGGGTCTGAATTCCATCAGCCCCGCCACCTCGTTCCGCCCCGCACCTCGGGCTGCCTGACGCCGCCCCTCGCCCCCTCCTGGAGGTCCCGCCCCGCGACCTCTCCGCCTACCGGATCGGCAACGTCGGTGTCGACGACGTCCACCGCTTTGACGCTCGACTTCCTCGCGCACTTCGGCCTCGTCACCTGCGAGGCTCTGCTGGAGACACCTATGGTGCGTACATCGGCGTTCCGCTTCGTGCGGCCGCTGGTGGGCTTCGAGGCCTTCGAGGCCTTCGAGGCCGGCGAGCTGATCGCCACCGAAGGCAATGGCGAGATCCGCGCACCGGAGCGCTGCGCGGTGCTGATGTCCGCCCGCGTGCCGATCGTAGGGCGCGAGGCGGTCTACCTCGCGCGTCCGATCGCCTGAGGCGCACCGAGCGGCGGTGTGTATGGATCGCAGCGACCGGTCGGTGGCACACTTGCGGGCTACGCCTCTGAAGGAACCTCACCGAGTGAACACGCTGAACCGCATCCTGTCCGTCCTCGCCGCGACCGTCGCCGTGCAGGCCCCTTACGCCGCCCACGCTGCAACGCCCCAGAAGGACTCGCTGCCTTCGGGCGTCGTCGTCGAGCACCTGAAGGAGGGCAGCGGCGTCGCCCCCAAGGCCACCGACACCGTCTCGGTCCACTACCGCGGCACGCTCGAGAACGGCTCCGAGTTCGACAGCTCGTACAAGCGCGGCCAGCCGGCGAGCTTCCCGCTGAACCGGGTCGTGCCCTGCTGGACCGAGGGGATGCAGAAGGTCAAGGTCGGCGGCAAGGCCCGTCTGACCTGCCCGGCCGCCACCGCCTACGGCGCCCGCGGCGTGCCCGGGGTGATCCCGCCGAACGCCACGCTGAGCTTCGAGGTCGAGGTGCTGGCGATCCAGTGAGCGGGCGTGGCCGGCGAGTGTTCGCAGCCGCCTCTCAGGCGCTTGCCCGCACCCAGACCCCTTTGCCGACCAGCGGACGCGCCGTCAGCCACTGCACGCGCACACGCCACTGTGCCTGCGATCGGTGGCAGGCCACCACACGCGCGACCCCATCGATCGAGCCGGTGAGCACCCGCACGGCCGTGCCGGGCGAGAGCGCCGCGGCCGCGAACAGGCCGGCGCCCCCCAGAGACAGGTCGATCAGGCGGGCGTCGATGGGCACGCCGCGCCAGTCGGTCAGCAGCGCGGCCGGATCGCTGCGCGAGCGCCGCACAGCCGAGCGCCGGCCCAGCAGCTCGCGCTCGCCGGTTGCGGCGGCTGGGGCGGGGGCGAGGGGCGCGTCGCAGCGCACGCAGCGCGAGTCGATCCGCAGCGTGGCCGGCAGGGGCGCCTGGCACATCGGGCAGCAATGCTCGCTGCGCCACTGCGCGGGGTCGACTCGGCGCACGGGGCCGCGGGGGCCGGGCCCTGCGGATCCGGTGCGGGCCGTGCTGCGCATCCGAGCAAGGTCGAGTCGGCGGTCGTAGTCGCGCCGGCGTTCGGGGTCGCCGAGGACCGCGTAGGCCTCGTTGAGCAGCGCCGCAGCCGCCGGGTCGCCGCCCAGATCGGGATGGGCGCGGCCGGCGTGCATCAGCGCGCGCCAGCTCGCCTTGATCACCTCGGGCGGGGCCTCGGGCTGGACCTGCAGGATGCGGTAGTAGTTGCGGCGGTTCGGCGTCATGGGCTCGGGCGGTCGCTCGGGGCTATCATCGCCCGAAACCGGCCGTGCGCCCGAGGAGACCGTGTCGATGATCGTCGTCCACCACCTGAACGATTCACGCTCGCAACGCGTGCTGTGGCTCCTCGAGGAGCTCGGCCTGCCCTACGAGATCACGTCCTACCAGCGCGACGCCCAGACGCGGCTCGCGCCCCCGGAACTCGCCGCAGTGCATCCGCTCGGCAAGTCGCCGGTCATCACCGACGGCGACCGCACCGTCATCGAGTCGGGTGCGATCGTCGACTACATCGTGCGCCGGCACGGCGGCGGCCGGCTGCAGCCGGACCCGGCCTCGTCCGACTACGACGTCTACCAGCAGTGGCTGCACTACTCGGAGGGCTCGGCAATGCTGCCGCTGATGCTGAACCTGTACGTGTCGCGGCTGGGCGAGGCCGGGGCGCCGCTGCATCCGCGGATCACCAGCGAGATCGCCAACCATCTCGGCTACGTCGACCGATCGCTCGCCGGCCGCGAGTTCATGGTCGGCGACGCGTTCTCGGGGGCCGACGTGCAGATGAGCTTCGTGGGCGAGATCGCGGGCGTCTATGGGCTGCGCGGCAGCTACCCCGACCTCGACCGCTGGATCCGCGCGATGCAGGCGCGGCCGGCCTACCGCCGGGCGCTCGAGCGCGGCGGACCCTACCGATTCGCCTGATCCTCTAGCGTGCCATGAGCGCACTCGGTGCGCCTTCGCGGCGCTGCGCTCAGCGCGTCGCCGCGGCCGGCACCCAGCCGCGCATCTCGCGCTTGAGCAGCTTGCCGTTGGCATTACGCGGCAGCGGCGCCTGGCTCAGCCCGATGGTCTCGGGCACCTTGTAGTCGGCCAGCCGCTCGGCGCAGAAGCCCCGCATCGCCTCGGCGAGCGCGGCGGCCTCGCCACCCGCGGCCCGTGCGGCGGGGTCCATGTGCACGAAGGCATGCACCCGCTCGCCGAGCACTGGGCAGGGCACGCCGACCGCCGCGGCCTCGATCACGCCGGGAAAGCCGACCAGCGTGTTCTCGACCTCGATGGACCAGATCTTGTAGCCGCCGCGGTTGATCATGTCCTTCTTGCGGTCGTGGATCCGGACGTAGCCCTCGGCGTCGATGCTGCCGAGATCGCCCGAGCGCCAGTAGCCGGCGAGGAAGCCAGCCGCGCTGGCCTCCGGGTTGTCCCAGTAGCCGCGCACCACCATCGGTCCGCCGATCAGCAGCTCGCCGGTCTCGCCGGGCGGCACCTCGCGGCCGTCGTCGTCGACCACCACGATGTGGGCGCAGGCGACCGGTCGCCCGACGCTCTCGAGATGCGCGGCCTGCTCGCCGATCGGCATCAGCGTGGCCGGCGACGTGGTCTCGGTCGAGCCGTAGGCATTCATCGGCGTCATGCGCGGCAGCCGCTCGGCCAGCGCCTCGATCATCGAGCGCGGCATCGCAGCGCCGCCGTAGGAGCCGACCCGCCAGGCGGACAGGTCGGCGCTACCGAACTCGCGCTGCATCAGGCACAGCGCATACATCGCGGGCACCAGCATCGTGTGTGTGATCCGCTCGCGCGCGGCGAGCGCGATGAACTCTGCGGCCTTGAACTGCGGCACGAGCACCAGTGTGCCGCCGGTGCGCCACAACGTGGTGATCATCGCCACCAGCCCGGTGACATGGCTCGCCGGCACTGCGAGCACCGAGCGCTCGTCCGGGCCGAGCCGCATGTGGTGCTCGTAGTGCAGCGACGAGTGCACGATGCCGAGCTGCGACAGCATCGCGCCCTTGGGCCGGCCGGTGGTGCCCGAGGTGTAGAGGATCACCGCGGTGTCCTCCTCGTCGACCGGCGCGGCCTCGCGGCGCGGCGCGCGCGCGGTGTCCGAGCCGCGCGCCGCAGCCTGGCTCGCGGCCAGGCGCAGGCGCAGCGTGGCCGGGCTGCCCGCGGCGGGCAGGCGATCGGCGAGCGCATCATCGAAGACGATCGCCGCCGCGCCGCACTGCCCGAGCACGTAGGCCAGGCCGTCGGCCTGCTCGCGCACCGACACCGGCACCGCGATCGCGCCGAGCCGCAGCACCGCGAGCAGCATGGTCACGAACTCGGGCCGGTTCGACAGCAGCATCGCCACCCGCTCGCCCGCGACCAGACCGTCGTCGGCCAGCGACGCGGCGAGCCGGCCCGCGGCCGCGTCGAGCTCTGACCAGCTCCAGCGGCGGTCCTCGAACACCAGCGCCTCCCGATCGGGCCCGCGTGCCAGCGAGCGCTCGAACAGGGCGTGCACGGAAGGTGGCCGCTCGGCAAAGCAGCGCACCAGCCGGTTGCCGAACCGGATCTCGTGGCGGGTCGCCGGGCCGGGGGCGGTGTCGCTCATCTCGGGTCTCCTCGTCGTCGTCGTCGTCGTCGTTGTCGTTGTCGTCGGTCGGGATGGTAAGGCCCTGCGTGCGGAGCCGAACCGTCCGGAGCGTCGACGGTGCCGGCGTGCCGCCCCTGGCAGCGCCGCGACGCCGGCCCGGGTCCGTCCCGAGCGGGAATTCGGAATGTCCGTCCACTGGAGCACGGCGGGCGGCTCCTGCCCTGGGCGAAGTGGGTGGGCTTGCGGCAGCCGTACACCGCCGGCCTGCACCGGCTGGGGCGGCCCGTGAAGCACATGGGCCGTGCCACCGGCGACTGGGGACCGCCCAAGCGGATCGGCGCGCTGTCCGAGATCACCCATCTGCGCCTGATCGCCGTCCCGGCGATCGGCTAGGATCCGGGGCCGTTGCGTCACCCGCCCGAGCCTCTGCCTGGACCGCCGATGCCGACCCGCCCCGAGCTCACGCTGTTCGACCTGGACCACACGCTGCTCGACGGCGACAGCAACCAGCTGTGGCTGGCCTGGCTGGTGGAGCAGGGGGCGGCTGCGCCCGGGCGCCTGGCGCAGCAGGCGGACTTCTACGCGCGCTACCAGGCGGGTACGCTCGACATCGACGCCTACCTCGCCTTCCACCTGTCGCTGCTCGTCGAGCGCAGCGTCGAGGCCTGGCGCCCGCTGCGCGATGCGTTCGTCGCGGCGCGGATCGTGCCGCGGGTCACCGATGCCGCGCAGACTGCGGTCGCCGCGCACCGCGAGCGCGGCGACACCATTGCGGTGGTGACCGCGACGCACGACTTCCTCGCCGAGGGCATCCTGTCGCTGTTCGGCGACCCGCCGCTGGTGGCCACGCGCTGCGAGGTGCATGCGGGTCGCTTCACCGGCCGGCTGACGGGCGCACCGTGCTTCGCCCAGGCCAAGCCAGCCTGCGTGCGCGACTGGCTCGCCGCGCACGGGCGCGACTGGGACGACTTCGCCGTGCACCGCTTCTACAGCGACTCGGCCAACGACCTGCCGCTGCTCGAGGCGGTGAGCCATCCGGTCGCGATCGATGCCGATGCCCGGCTCGAGGCGATCGCACGCGAGCGTGGCTGGCCCCGTTTGAGCTGGAAGGGCAGCGCGCCGGCGGTCTGATCGGTACGCCCTGCGGCAGCGCTCGCGCCGCGCGAATCGATGCGCCGCCGGTCGCCCCCAAAGGGCCGATCGCCGTGAGCCCTGCCGTTCGTGGCCTGTCAACCGCCGTTCGTCTGCTACAGCAGGACGCGTGACTTTCGGGGCAGGCGGAACGTGAACTAAGTCGCACGACGGACACGATCGCGCTGAGAACCTCTGTTTCGTTCCGGGCGGCCTTCGCCGGCCACCCCCACACGAACGGGCAGGATTCCACATGAAAGCGTTCATCAAGCACAGCTCTCGACTCGGTTTCGGCATCGCTTTGGTGTCCTTGCTCGCGGCCTGCGGTGAAGTGATCCCTCCGGTCGCCGGCAACGGGCTCGCCATCTCAACGTCCGACGCGCCCGCCGCGTCGCCCGCCTCCGCGTCGCCCGCCGCCGCGGCGCCTGCCCCCGCGTCGCCCGCCTCCGTGGCGCCCGCCGGAGCGCCCGCCGCGGCCGCGCCGCGCGACCTGCCGGCCAGCACCGCCGAGGCGTCGCGCTTCCTCACCAAGTCGACCTTCGGCTCGACGCAGGCCGAGATCGACCGCGTGATGCAAGTTGGCTATTCCAGCTGGATCGACGAGCAGTTCGCGAAGTCCTCGCGCACGCACCTTGCGAACGTCGCCGAGGTGATGGCGAAGCTCGCCGAAACCTCGGGTGGTATCGACCCCGTGTGGATGCAGTTCAGCTTCTGGCGCAATGCCCTGAGCGGCGAGGACGTGCTTCGCCAGCGGGTGGCCTATGCGCTGTCGCAGGTGTTCGTGGTCTCGCAGGTGAACCCGGACATCAACCTGCAGATGAGCGCGAACCATCTCGACATCCTGGCCCGCAACGCGTTCGGGAACTTCCGCACGCTGCTCGAGCAGGTCAGCCTCTCGCCGGCGATGGGCGTGTACCTGTCGCACCTCGGCAACCGCAAGACCGACCTCGCGACCGGCCGCCTGCCCGACGAGAACTACGCCCGCGAGATCATGCAGCTGTTCACGATCGGCTTGTTCGAGCTGAACCCGGATGGCACCGTGAAGCTCGATCCGGCCGATGGCCTGCCGATGGAGACCTACGGCGTTGCCGATATCCAGGGCCTCGCGAAGGTCTTCACCGGCTTCTCATGGGGCGGCCCGGACACCTCGTCGGCGCGCTTCATCAACCGCGAGGTCGGCATCACGGACCGCCTTGTCCTGCCGATGCAGGGCTACCCACAGTTCCACGAGACCGGCCCGAAGAGCTTCCTCGGCAAGACGATCAGCACGTCCGCGCCGGAGGACAGCCTGAAGCAGGCGCTCGACATCCTCTTCAACCATCCGAACGTCGGTCCGTTCTTCGGCCGCCTGATGATCCAGCGGTTGGTCACGAGCAACCCGTCGCCGGCCTACGTGGGCCGCGTGGCGGCGGCCTTCGCGAACGACGGCAAGGGCGTTCGCGGCGACATGAAGGCGGTGATCCGCGCGGTGCTGCTCGACCCCGAGGCGTCGAAACCGCCCGCCGCCTCGGCGAGCGTCAACGGCAGGATGCGCGAGCCGATCCTGCGGATGACCGCGCTGATGCGCGCGCTCGATGCGACATCCACCAGCAAAGAGTTCCGCATCGCCAACACCGACAATCCGGCGAACACGCTCGGACAGTCGCCGATGCGCTCGCCGTCGGTGTTCAACTTCTACCGCCCGGGCTACGTGCCGCCGAACTCGGAGCTCTCGAAGTTCCGGCTTCCCGGCAATGTCGTGCCGGTCGCCCCCGAGCTGCAGATCACCAACGAGGTCTCGGCGGCCGGCTGGCTGGCCGCGGCCAAGGCGGTGGTGGACAACGGCTTCGGCAACGGCAACGACGTGAAGCTGAGCTTCGCGCCGCTGGTCGCGATGGCCCACACCCCGTCGGCGCTCGTCGACCGCCTGATCCTCCTGATGGCCCCGGGCGGCCAGATCCCGATGGATTTGCGCAACGATATCGTGGCGACAGTCGCCACGATCGCCCTACCGACGGCCAACGACGCAACCGCGCGGTTGAACCGCGTGAAGCTCGCGACCCTGCTGCTGGTTGCCTCGCCCGAATTCATGCTCCAGCGCTGAACCGCGCCCCGACACGGACATCGACATCATGAAACGCAGCTTCGACGCCTCCCGCCGCCGCTTCCTCGCCACCGCGAGCGCGCTCTCCGCCGTCGGTCCGACCGTCGCGCCCTTCGCGCTGAACCTTGCGGCCGTCGGTAGCGCCGCCGCGCAGAGCACCTGCTCGGCGAGCGACTACAAGGCTCTAGTCTGCATCTACCTGAGCGGCGGTAACGACTCGTTCAACATGGTCATCCCGACCGACGACGCGAGCTTCGCGGCCTACACCGCGGCGCGCGACCTCCTGCCCGCGCCGATCCTGATCGCGCGTTCCGGCACCGCCTACAACGCGATCCGGCTGAACCCGCTCGTACCGCTGCCCGGTGGCCGCCCGGTCGCGCTGCATCCCGAGATGACCCACGCGGCGGCGCTCTTCGACACCGGCCGCTTGGCGATCGTGCCGAACGTCGGGCCGCTGGCCTACCCGATCGCGAGCACCGCCGAGTACAACATTCTTGCCAGCCAGCGCAAAGTGCCGGTGCGTCTGTTCTCGCACAACGACCAGACCTCGGCCTGGCAGGCGTTCGGGCCGGAAGGCACCACGCGAGGCTGGGGCGGGCGGCTCGGCGACCTGTTCGCATCATGCAACGCCGCGCGCTCGACGTTCACCTCGATCTCGGCGACAGGCAACGTCGTGTTCCTGGCCGGCGACTCCACCGTCCAGTACCAGGTGACCAGTTCGGGTGCGGTCACCGTCCCGAACGTCACCGGCGCGCTCTACGGCGCTGCCGACGGCGGCGCAGCACTGGCGCGCATCGCGGCGCGCACCCGCCCCGACGATCACCTGATGCTGCGCGAGCAGGCCTCGACGACCCGGCGTGCGATCGATCTCGGCACCGACCTGAACACGCTGATGGTCGCCAATGCGAGCGTCGCCGCCGCGCCGACCTGGCGCACGGTCAATCCCAATGACAACACTGGCGCTGCCGCCTACTCGCTGTCCGAGCAGCTCCGGGTCGTGGCAAGGATCATCGGCGGCGCGGCCAAGCCCGCCAGCGGCGTCAAGCGCCAGGTCTTCATGGTCCATCTCGGCGGCTTCGATACGCACGACGGTCAGCCCCTAGGCCATGCTCGCCTGATGGGCCGGCTGTCGCAGGCGCTCGACTACTTCAACACCTTGCTTGCAACGCCCGAGATCAACGCCGCGAAGGCGGTCACTGTCTTTACCGCCTCCGAGTTCGGCCGCACCTTCGGCAGCAACGGCGATGGTACCGACCACGGCTGGGGCGCGCACCACCTGGTGATGGGCGGTGCCGTCGACGGCGGCAAGGTCCACGGCGTGATCCCGGAGATGGGGCTGAACGCGCCGCGCACCGTTGCGCGCGGATCGATGATCCCGGCGATCTCGGTCGACCAGTACGCCGGACATCTGGCGCGCTGGTTCGGCGCGAGCAACGCGGACCTGGCCACGCTGTTCCCGAACCTGTCACGCTTCTCGGCCTCGGCCTCGCCTTCGTTCTTCAGGGCCTGAGCGCGGCCCCCGCTCGCATCGACGGCCGCCTCAGGGCGGTCACCTGGAACCGGGACACGAACACCTTGTTCTTGCTCGGCGAGGGCGGTGGCAAATTCGCGATGACCGAGGAGCGGCTCCGGACGGCCGTGCAGTTCACCTACGCGGCGGACACCACGCTGCAGCGCGCGCAGACGTTCACGGTCAAGCTCGGCACCACCGTTGGCAACACCGGGCTGGAGGGACTGAGCTACGACCCGGTGACCGCCCGCTTCATCCTCGTCAACGAGCGGGCCGGCTCCGGTGCGTCGCAGAACATCTTCCAGACCGGCATCGACTTCTCGGCAGGCACGGCGTCGAACGGAAACGCCACGACCGTCGACAACAGCGGTCAGCGCCGGAGCCGTCCGCTCAGAACTGCACTCCACGGGTCAGCGCGCCGTCGATCACCAGGTTGGTCCCGGTGATGAAGCTGGCAGCCGGGCTTGCGAGGAACACTGCGCCGTTGGCCATCTCCTGCGGCGTGCCCATGCGGCCGGTCGGGTTCAGGGCCAGCGCCTGTGCGTAGAGCGCCGGGTTGCCGGTCTGGATCTGTTCCCACACGCCGCCGGGGAAGTAGGTGTTGCCGGGCGAGATGGTGTTCGCGCGGATGCCCTTGCCCGCGAGTTGGAACGCCAGTCCCTGCACGTAGTGGATCAGCGCGGCCTTGAAGGTCCCGTAGGGGCCGGCGGCGAAGTCGACCTCGCGCCCGGAGACGCTGGAGACCGCGACGATTGCGCCACGGCCGCTCTTCTCGAGATAGGGCATCGCGGCGTTGACCAGTCGCACCGTGCCCATCATGTCGACCTCGAACTCCTTCTGCCAGCTCGCCTCGTCCTGGCCGATGGCCAGCGCGCTGACGTTGGCGACCGCGATGTCCACGCCGCCGAAGGCGGCCGCAGTGGCGTCGACCCAGGCCTTGAGCGCCGAGCCATCGGCGACGTCGAGCGCGGCGCCGTGCACCTTGACGCCCTTCGCCTTCAGCGCAGCTACGGTCGCTTCGACCTCGGCGGCGTTGCGCGCGCAGATCGACACGTTGACGCCTTCTGCTGCCAGCGTCTCGGCGATGGCTCGGCCGATGCCCTTGGTGGCGCCGGTGACGATGGCGTTGAGTCCCTTGAGTCCGAGATCCATTCCGGTGAGCTCCGTGGGTAGGTGAGGTGGGGCGCGCGTCAGCGCACGAGGTAGGTCTTGTCGATGCCCGCGCCGACCGTGTACTTCGGATCGACGACGTTGCCCAGGCGCACGCGACCGCACTGGCTGAGCATCATGTAGGCGTCCCAGCGGTCGTAGCCGTACTCCTTCTCCATCCACATCACCAGCTCGGCGTACGCGATGCGCGTGGCGTCCTCGAGCGGGCGGGTGCTGCCGATGGCCATGATCATGAATTCGTTCTCGAGCCGCGGCCACTCGAGCGTCCAGCCCTTGATCAGGTCGACGCGGATCGTGGTGGTGCTCTGGAACTCGACCGCGGTGCCGCAGATCTCGCCGTCGCCCTGGCAGGCATGTGCATCGCCGATGAACAGGCGCGCGCCCGCGGTGCGCACCGGCAGGTAGGTGATGCTGCCGGGGCCCATGTCGGGCAAGTCCATGTTGCCGCCGTGGCTGTCGGGCGTCAGCGAATTGATCGAGTCGATCTCGGGCGAGGTCGACAGCGTGCCGATGTGCGGCCGGTAGGGCAGCGTCACGCGCTTGCTCCAGTACACGCCCTGTTCGTCGACGTCGATCTTGCGGACGATCTCGGGCAGCGGCTCGTTGAGCGTGGCGGTCAGCGAGGTGTTCGAGAGGCCGCCGAAGAACGGGATCAGCGCGCAGGTGCCGCGCGGATTGGGGCCGCGGGGCTTCATCGTCTCGATGTGCACCGCGATCGCGTCGCCCGGCTCGGCGCCTTCGATCATGATCGGGCCGTTCTGCGGGTTGACGAAGGGCATCTTCAGCACCTTCGAGGGCAGATCCTGCTCGGTCTTCACCGCGCCGCCGAAGGCGTCACGCGTCTCGACGACGATGCGATCGCCGGGCCTGACGTGCAGCACCGGCTGCGAATACGGGCCCATCGTGAAATGGAAGGTGCCTTGTTTCGCCTCGGTCAGTTCATGGGTGCTGCCGACGCGGCCCGAGGCGACGCCGCGGGTGTTCATAATCGATCGGTCGAGCCAGGTCATGGTCGGGTTCGATGCTTTCCGTGGAAAGCGAAGAGCCTATGCGAGAGATGCCGGGCCCTGCAAGCCTCACGCCCGAGGCTGCGGATCCACGTGTACATCCAGCCCCGTCTCCGATGATTCGGCCGATTGCTCGTCGCCCGGCGCCCGGGGGATCAGTTCCTCGACGATGAACGAGCCGTAACGCTGCGCGGTGACCGCGTGAAGGCGTCGTGCGACGACGGCGACGCGGTCCGCCCGATCTGCGTCGCGAGCCCGGACGACGAGGAAGTCGCAGCCGGCATCGGCCAGTTCGCCGTGCTTCTTGACCAGGCTCATGTCCTGGCCGATCGATGCGAGCGGGTTCGAACGCCGGATGTCGTCGTCGACCTGAGCCCGCATCTGCGCCGCGCTGTAGTGCGTGATGTCCGCGTCCTCGAACCCGTCGTCGTGAAGTTGCCCGACGGCGGACAGCGCCTGCGCCGCTTCGCGAAAGGACAACACGACATGGCCGACCGGCTTGAACACGCCGAACGAGAGTGGAGGATTTAGTTTGTCCATGAAGGCTCCTGTCCGCGGTGGTGCGGTGTGATCGGGGAGGGGGAGGGTCGTGTGCGCGAATGAGCTCGGGTGTGGTCCGAACGTTGGAGAATCATGTTGGTCGCGGGCATTGCGAACGTCTGTACGCCGGCAGACGGACGGGGCGTTCCGCCCCCGCCACGATGCAAGGCGTCGGTACCCGTCGTTGCCCAACGGCCAAGGCGATCGACGATCACTCGGGAGCTCTCGGATGTCACGCCGCCTCGTCGTAGCCTGCTGGTTCGTCCTCGCATCGTTCACGGTCGAGGTCGCCGCCCAGACGGGCGCCCCGGCCACGGTGCCGCCAGCCGGGTTGCGGCAGGCCGCGCTGAACGGCGCGGCGAGCGCTCATGCCGGCGTCGAGGTCCGCTCGACCGAACACAGGGTCACCGTCATCGGGACCGGCAGCACGCTCGCCGCCCACGACATGCAGGCCTGGGACGCCGAAGCGACCGCGATCGCCGATACGATCGCGCGGGCCATGGCCGGGGCGACCGAGAACACGGGCGTGATGTCCATCCATGTCGATTACCTCGACGACGGCCCAGGTCGTTCGACGCCGGCGCGCACGTTCGTGTTCAACCGGACGCCCGCCGGCTCGTTCGCGCGCCACGGCAGCTGAGAGGCCGCGCGGCGCGCATCCGCGATCCACGCCGGGGCTCAATGCGTGGTTGACCTGACCGTGGCGCTGCCGGAACATGCGCGCACTCGGCCCCGGGAGCAGCACACAATGGATGTCAAGGCAGCAGTGTCGTATGAAGCAGGCAAGCCGCTGGTCGTCGAGACCGTGCAACTCGAAGGGCCGCGGGCCTTCGAGGTGCTGGTCGAGATCAAGGCGAGCGGGGTCTGCCACACCGACGAGTTCACGCGCTCCGGGGCCGACCCCGAGGGCCTGTTCCCGGCGATCTTCGGCCACGAGGGTGCGGGCGTCGTGGTCGACATCGGACCGGGCGTGACCTCGCTGAAGAAGGGCGACCATGTGATCCCGCTCTACACGCCCGAATGCCGGCAATGCAAGTCGTGCCTGTCGCGCAAAACGAACCTGTGCACGGCGATCCGCGGCACGCAGGGCAAGGGCGTGATGCCCGACGGCACAAGCCGCTTCTCGATCGGCGGCACGAAGATCCATCACTACATGGGCTGTTCGACCTTTTCGAACTACACCGTGCTGCCGGAGATCGCACTTGCGAAGATCCGCGAGGACGCGCCCTTCGAGAAGGTCTGCTACATCGGCTGCGGCGTGACCACCGGCATCGGCGCGGTGATCAACACCGCGAAGGTCGAGCCGGGTTCGAACGTGGTCGTCTTCGGTCTGGGCGGAATCGGCCTGAACGTGCTGCAGGGCGCGCGCATGGTCGGCGCCAACATGATCGTCGGCGTGGACCTCAACACCGATCGCCGCGCCATCGCCGAGAAGTTCGGGATGACGCACTTCGTGAACCCGAAGGAGGTGGGCGGCGATCTCGTGGCCCACCTGGTCGAGCTCACCGGCGGCGGCGCGGACTACTCATTCGAGTGCATCGGCAACGTCGACGTGATGCGCCAGGCGCTCGAGTGCACACACCGTGGCTGGGGCACCAGCATCATCATCGGCGTGGCCGGCGCGGGTCAGGAGATCAAGACCCGGCCGTTCCAGCTGGTGACCGGGCGCAACTGGCGCGGCACCGCGTTCGGCGGCGCGCGCGGGCGCACCGACGTGCCGAAGATCGTCGATTGGTATATGGACGGCAAAATCGACATCGACAGCTTGATCACCCATGTGATGCCGGTCGAGCGCATCAATGACGCCTTCGACCTGATGCACTCGGGCGAGTCGATCCGCTCGGTCGTGACCTTCTGATGACGCTGAAGAAGCTGTCCGAGGCGCGCTGCTTCGGCGGCGCGCAGCAGGTCTGGTCGCACGAGTCGGCGGCCACGGGCTGCACGATGCGCTTCGGACTCTTCCTGCCGCCGCAGGCGGCGAGCGGCCGGGTGCCGGTCATGTGGTGGCTGTCGGGGCTGACCTGCACCGAGGAGAACTTCGTCGTGAAGGCCGGCGCGCAGCGCGTGGCGGCCGAGCTGGGCATGGCACTCGTCGCGCCCGACACCAGCCCGCGCGGCGTCGAGCTGCCCGGCGACCGCAACAGCTGGGACTTCGGGCTGGGCGCGGGCTTCTACGTCGATGCGACGCGCGAGCCGTGGTCGCGCCACTATCGGATGCGCTCGTACGTCGTCGACGAGCTGCGCGCGCTGGTCGCCGCCGAGTTTCCGGTCGACGACGCACGCACCGCGATGTCGGGGCATTCGATGGGCGGGCATGGCGCGCTCACCATCGCACTGTCAAACCCGGGATGGGTGCGCTCTGTGTCGGCCTTCGCGCCGATAACATCGCCCTTGCGCTGTCCGTGGGGTGAGAAGGCGCTCGCCGGCTACCTCGGCGAGGATCGCGCGGCCTGGGCCGCGTACGACACGACCGAGCTGCTGCGCACCCGCGGCTGGTCCGGTCCGCCGATCCTGGTGGACCAGGGCTCGGCCGACCCGTTCCTCGTCAGCCAGTTGAAGCCGGAGCTGCTCGAGCAGGCCTGCGCCGACACGCGGGTGCCGCTCGAGCTGCGCCGTCAGGGCGGCTACGACCATGGCTACTTCTTCGTGTCCACGTTCATCGAGGACCATGTGCGGCGGCACCGGGCGCAGGTGTAGGGGCTCGGCTTGCCGGGTGACCTTGCCCCTGGAATCCGGATTCCATAGCCGACCTCGTGCACTGGCTTGCCGTGGTTGATCGGCCAGCCAGGTTTCTTCGAACCGCAGCGGGCTGACATCGGCCAGCGCAGTATTGATGCGATCGCAGCCGCGCACGCTTTATGGGCAGCAGCGCATTCGAGGACTCGAACTCGCTGCCCGACGCCCGGCAACGGGAACACCTCGAGGTGAGGGCGATGTGGTTCTTCCGACGCACCGCTGCAGCGGCGCGTGCTGCTCAGGTCGCAGCTGCAGCCGCATGTATCGAACGCCACTGCATCCACGCCACGCCCGCCAGCACCACCGCGCCACCCAGTACCTGCGAGGCGCTCGGCACCACGCCGTAACCGACCAGCGAGATCAGCACAGCGAACACCGGGACAGTGTTTTGCCACATGCCGCCGGCGGAGATGCCCAGCCGGGCCACGCCGGTGTTCCAGGCGACGGTCGCGAGCGCGGTGCAGACCACCGCCGACACCAGCAGGTCGACGAACGTGCCGGCATCGGGCGACAGGTTCGGCGAAGGTGCGAGGCCGGCGGCACGGGCCACCGCCCAGATCGCGAGCAGCCACGGGATCGCGCCCAGCGAGGTCAGCCAGGTGCGGCGCAGCTGCGGCACATCGGGGCGGAACCAGCGCTGCGCGAGGATCGAGTAGACCGTCCAACAGACGATCGAGCCGACAAGCGCCGGCTCGCCGCCCTGCAGCCTGAACCCGACCCCGGTCGCCTCCGCCCGCCCGTGTACCGCGATGCCCGCGCCGATCAGCGTCAGCACCGTAGCAGTCCAGAAGCCGGGCGCCAGACGCACGCCGGTCATCGCCCGCATGACCACCGCCACATAGACCGGCGAGCCGGCGATCACCGCCGCAGCGGTCACCGGATGTGTGTGCAGCAGGCCGAGGTTGAAGAGCAGCAGGAAGCCGCTGACCATCACGCTCAGACCGGCCACGCGCACCAGCGGGATCGGCGAGCGCAGCTGGCTCGGCCCGAGCGTGGCCGAGACCCACGCCCCGAGCATCGCCGATGCGATGATGTAGCGCGCCGTCGGCAGCCAGAACGGATCGAAGTGCCTGAGCAGCGTCGATGACAGGGGAATGTTCAGCCCCCAAAAGACACAGCAGGTCAGGTAGCAGAGCGTGCCGACGAGCGCGGCGGAAGGCGGCTTCGTGGTCATCGTGCCGAGCATGCCACGGTGCGGGCGGCGAGTTGCCTCGTGCGCGTCGTGCGCGGCATCGAACCGCCCGCAGTCGGTCGGGCACGCCTGGCACGAAGCCAGCCTCAACGCAGTCTGCGAGCCGTTCGACGCTCGCTTCCAGCCAGCGTCTCGCTGCAGGCGTTGTCCCAGCAGTTGCCGCGCCGACCCATCGATGCGGTGAAGCCGTACTCGGTCAGCAAGGCGCGCAAGTCCTTGCTGGCGTACTGGCTGCCCCGGCCGCTGTGGAAGTTCAGCCCGGACGGCTTGCGTTCGACCTCCAACGTCTACCGCGCCCGCTTTGTTGCCTTCGTCACTTCCATTCTCCTTGCATCTGTGAGTTAAATCACTCGGCAAGGAATACGTTTCCCCGGGGGCGAGGTCAGAGTGATAACGTTTGGTGTATCGCAGCGCCACCTTGGGATAATCAAGTACGTTATCGGGTGTGCGGTTTGCGCGCACTCTTCTGGGATGTCCAAGATGCACTATGCACCTGCTCGAGAGCATGCGGCGAGTCGCGAGCGAAGTGAAGCCGAGTTCCATGACGCCCGAGTCTCGAAGGTAAAGACTACGCGACTGAATTTCGCTTATCAGTCGGTGTATGACGTGTATCGATTCACCCAGATTCCGGATGAGAAGTTGAGTCGCGGAATATTGGAGATAGGATGTTTCAAGGGTGAAAAGGCCGCACGTCTTCGTCGGATGGGAGTGTCGGGTGAGTTCATTGGTATTGATATCAGTCCCGCGGCCATAGAGCACTGCCTGGGGCTGGGCCTTGACCCGGACCATTTTAAGTTTCGCGTCGACGATGCGAATACTTTATCAAGCGTGGCCGATGATTCGATTGATTATGCATTCGGCGACGGGGTGCTTCATCATTTGGACTTACATCGATTTTCTGAAGCGCTGAGCAAGAAGCTCAGTCGGACAGGTGTCGCTAGGTTCGTAGAACCTGCTGTGGGCAACGTTCTTGTTCGTGCCTTTCGGCGGGCGACTCCGAAGATGCGTACGATGGACGAATGCCCGTTTGACGGCAAAGCCATCGAAATACTGAAAAAGTATTTCGATATTGACATCCGCTATCAAGCACTCTTGCGACCATTGATACCAATGTTGTGCTGGAATAATCGCAGGGTGATGTCCGCATGCCGAGCTTTGGACGATCGTCTCTTGAAGGTGTCTGCACTGCAGTCGCAGGCATGGCTTCTGAATATTGAGTTACGTCGGCGCAGCACTTAGTCGCCCCTGATTTATCGCTTCAGCCCGCCAAGATGGCGAGCGATGCCCGTGGGTCACTATGTCCGAGCCGGGGTGCCCCCGAGTGGATCGGACTCGCCCGCGTGGAGGTGCTGCTTCGGTTGCTGAGGCACGCGACCGACACCTGACTGCTTTGCTCGTCGCCAACGATTCGTCGTCTCGCCGCGAGGAAGCCGCGACCCGCCGGCTCAGAGGCGTGCACGGATCGCGGTCAGCGCAGCGCCCGCGCCGGCGCGCCCCGCGTCCGCGAGCAGCGCGTTTGTTGTACCGATCGCGTGGCCGACCCAGCCGAAGAACAGGCTGCCGATCGGCGTAGAGCCGATGAGTATCGCGGTGTAGATCGCCAGCACGCGGCCGCGCTTGCCCTCGTGCGCACCCGAGTTCGACAGTTTTGGCACTACAGGGCGTTTCTGACGGGTACAGTCAGATCGACGGCGTCAAGCGGTTCGCGCTGCTGGTCACTGAGCGTAGTGAGCCCGGCGGCGCTGTGGCGCTGGTTGAGAGATTTGGATCCGGCGGCGATTTCGAGTGCGCGCTCCGGCGAGTACTGGCCGCCATGAGCCCGCAGCGGCATGCGCAGCACGCGGTAGAGCACGAGTGCCAGGAAGCAGATCAGCGCGTGCGCGCGGATGCGCTGCGGCAGTCGGTGGAACACTGGCGCGAACTCGATCTCGTTCTTGAGCACCCGGAAGCCGCGCACCGGAGCGAATTCTGCTGAAATCTGTCGAACTCGGGATGCCCCGACCCGCCGGCACAACAGCGCCAAGCAAGCCGCCGGCGATCTGACGGCCTGGATGAGCTGGGCCAGGCGCTGCCGGCTCAAGCCGTTAAAGTAGCTGGCCACGACGATCAAGGAGCGCTTCGTCGCTGTAGTACGTGGCAGGCTCGATCACCGCATCAACGCCTTCGTCGAGTCGATGAACGGACAGCTCCAGCAGGCCAAGCGCGCTGCCCGCGGCTACCGCACGGCAAAGAACTTCGTCGCCATCGCCTACCTGCGGCTCTCACGCCTGAAGAGTATTCCAGCTCACCCCTTCAGCGCCGCGGCGGCCATCAGGTAGTTCCGTCGCATCCCACACGAAACGGCATAGAGCCGCCAGCTGTCGGATGTGATCGTGGACTCGACGGTGGCCCCGAAGGCGGTGGCGATGCCGATCGACAGCCGGCTGCTGGAGACGGCGCGGGCAAAGTTCGTCGAGGCGGCCAAGGCGCAGGGCATCGCGTCGATTGCCCGCCCCAAGCACGTCCGACTCAGCTCGGACGTCGTGGCCCACTGGCATCGTTCGCCATCTTGGCGGGCTGAATCGATAAAGCAGGGACGACTACGTAGGTAGCGGCTACGGATATCGTCGCCGTTGCGGGTGCATCAGACTGGGTCTAAGGCTGGCCATTCCTCTGAAGGATGGCTCTTGGGGGTTGTCGGTTCTTCAATCAATAGATGGGAGATTTCGCAATGTCTGGACTTGGATCGGTGTTGGGAGGCGGGGGCGGTGGGCTTGTAGGTGGCGGCAGCAGCCTTGTCAATGGCGGCGGCAGCTCTCTTCTCAATGGCGGCGGCAGCCCCTCGCCTGCCGGTCAGCTGGCTCCCAATATGCAGGGCGCGGTCAATAACCCTGCAGGCACCCAGGCCCAGCCATCCGGGTGGAACCAGCCCGGCGGTACGGTCATTAACACTGCAGGCACCCAGGCCCAGTCATCCGGGTGGCCCCAATCCGGCGGTGCGGTCCAGGCAGGCGCGGCAGCTACGGCAGGCACGGCAGCTCCGGCAGGCACGGCAGCTCCGGCAGGCACGGCAGCTCCGGCAGCTCCGGCAGGCACGGCAGGCACGGCAGGCACGGCAGGCACGGCAGGCACGGCAGGCACGGCAGGCACGGCAGGCACGGCAGCTCCGGCAGGTACGGCAGGTGTGGCAGGTGTGGCAGGTGTGGCAGGTGTGGCAGGTGTGGCAGGTGTGGCAGGTGTGGCAGGTGTGGCAGGAACGGCAGGCGGGGCGGGAACGGCAGGCGGGGCGGGAGCGGTCGCCGCCGCAGGGGGGGGGCTCGGCAATGCCAGCCAGAATGCCTCAAGCAGCCAATCGGCGGTCAGCCAGAGGCTTTCGGTCAATAACTTTTTAGCCACCCAGCCCGATCAATCCGGCGGGAATCAGCCCGCCGCCAAGGACGGGGGCGAACGTCCGAGCGAGCGGAACGCAGCATATGCCAGGACGGCGGTCGATGCCGGACGAGCGAGGGCCCAGGCCATGCTGGCGGCGGACGCCAATCTCGCGACCCGTGACAGCGCAAAGATTGCGACAGGACCGGGCGAACAGGAGCGCGCGGACCGGGCCGCCGTCGAGGCCGCGAGGACCGCGATCGCCATGGCAGGCAACCGCTTGGCCGAACGCAGCCCGGACGCGGTCGGACAGCAAGGCGACGCCGAACGAGCGCAGGTCCAGGCCATGCGGGGGGCGGCCGCCAATCCCGCTACTCGTGCCAGCGCCATAACTGAGACGGGAAAGAACGCGCAGGATCTCGTCGTGCGTGAGGCCAGCAAGGTGGCCGCCGCGGCGCACAGCGGCGGGGTTGCCGAGACTACGGCAGCAGCCGGAAAAGCAGCCGGAAAGCTAGACGGCGCCGAACTAGCTAAGCTCCAATCCATCAAGGAGGCGGGGGGCCTGAAGGCGGCCGCCGCGGCGCACAGCGGCAGGATTGCCGAGAGTACGGCAGCAGCCGGAAAGCTAGACGGCGCCGAAATAGCTAAGCTCCAATCCATCAAGGAGGCGGGGGGCCTGAAGGCTGCCGCCGCGGCGAGCAGCGGCAGGGTTGCCGAGAGTACGGCAGCAGCCGGAAACCTAGACGGCGCCGAACTAGCTAAGCTCCAATCCATCAAGGAGGCGGGGGGCCTGAAGGCGGCCGCCGCGGCGAGCAGCGGCAGGGTTGCCGAGACCACGGCAGCAGCCGGAAAGCTAGGCGACGCCGAACTAGCTAAGCTCCAATCCATCAAGGAGGCGGGGGGCCTGAAGGCTGCCGCCGAGACCACGGCAGCAGCCGGACAGGAAGTCGACGCCGAACGAGCTGAGTTCCAATCCATGAAGGCGGCGGCGGCCAATATCGCTACCCGTGGCAGCGCCAAAAATGAGACGGGAAAGTCCGTAAAGGATCTCTCGGTGCGTGACGCCGAAAAGGCGACTGCAGACAAGGCGACAGCAGACAAGGCGACAGCAGACAAGGCGACAGCAGACAAGGCGACAGCAGACAAGGCGACAGCAGACAAGGCGACAGCAGACAAGGCGACTGCAGACAAAGTGACTGCAGACAAAGCGACTGGCGACAAGGCAACCTCCGCGGCGAACAGCGGCAGGGACGCGGGGGCCACGGCGGCAGGCGCGTCCGACATTGAAGGGTATACAGTCACGTCGTACAAGGACGCGAACGGTCAAGAATTTCTTCATTTCCCCGAAATCCGCTCCCCCGGCAAGCCTGGGGAGCGGATGCAAAATGCCGAGCTTGAAGGGCACAATATTACACCGCTCAAGCAGGTGCCGGCCGGGCAAGAGCATCATTGGTACGAATCAGTAGAAAACTGGTTTACCAAACTTGGAAGCGAAATCAAGAGCAGCGTCGAGAGGGGCTACCGTACCGCCGAAGAAGGAATCGCCAAGTTTGAGAAATCAATGTCAAATTCAATCCATACTTTAATCGGCGGCGCTGATTACAAGGCGGCTGTCGAAGCGGCTGCAGCTAAAGTCAAGGACACGGTGGTTAACAGTGCAGGGGCTATCGGCAACTCGGTGAATATGCCAATCAGTATGGAGAAGGTCCAGGCGCTTGGGCGGCGCGCTCTGCAGCAAATTCCTGCGCAGCAGGGGCGTCATCCCGACGGCATCTCCGGAGTACATGCCGATTCCATTAATGCCCAGGTCCAAGTCAATGGCTCGTTTATGCTGGGCGAGATACCAATCAACGCTGGCGCCAGGGTTTCAGTTGAACTCGCTTCAGGTACCATTGGAAAAGGCGGATCATATGCCGGCAAGAACGGCGAAGTAAAGATGGGTGTGACCGGCATCGTCGGTCTTGCGGGGACGGGCTTCGACGTTGAAGCTAACGTAGGCTTGACTTATAAGGATGGAGTGGGCGTCCGAGTCGACTCGGTTTCCGTCGAACCCGTATATGATTTCGATAAGAATAAGCTCTGGAGCGCCATGCGGGCTGGCTACGATATGATTACTGGAAATACCGCACAAAAGCCGACGGCTGCAAACTTGCTCCAGCTCGAAATGCAAGAGATGGGCCGGGACGTCGCTCAGGCATTCCAGGGTGTCCAAGTGGCCGGCCAGGATTTAATTCCGCTGTCAAGAGTTGTTGATAGCGAGGGAAATGTCTTCCACGACGCGAGTTCTGATCTCGAATCTGACTACCACACCGCGAGTGAAGGCACGGGATCAGTAGATGGGGACTGGCAGGAAAGAATGGCGGGTGGCGGGGTCAACCCGAGTAGCCGTTTGCCCACATTTGATCCTTTAAACACACTGGAGTTCGGTTTCAAGGTAACATCTATGAATGGAGATTTTGCTAACCAGAATTTCCGGACAGGGTGGCAGGGCGGCGTCACTAGCGGGGTTGAGGTCCTGGCGAAACATTTTGCTGGAGGAAAGCTACAATTCGGCAACACGGCAGCAAGTTTGCAGTTTAAGTTGTTTAATAACGCCAGAGTGGGTGTTGCCGTTGGCCAAGACGCCTTCGTCGCGGCTGCGGGGACGCTCATTACGACGTGAACCGCGCAGTAATATCGTTGAAGGGTTCGAGCGGGATCTCCTGGCGCCGGTTTCAACGGTCCCGCTCACCGTCAGGATCGCCCCTCTTGTTCGCGCGACACGGCACGCTACCTTCAGCGCGGCGTGATTTGCGGGTTCCGAAGGGTGTTTCGAATGACTTAGGGCGAATCCAGGTTGGGGGACGCGAAGTTTGTGCTTGTTGTCCCGTGACATGCTTCCAGATCCTCGGAGCGCTCACGCTTGGAGGTCGGTCCGGTTGGGGATTTCGGACAAGATCTGATGCGGCCTGCTGAATTCGTTGCTCCTGATAGTTTCGTAACGCATTGTTAGCTGGATAGTCCGTCCTGAACAACGCCGTAACCGATCAGCCGTGAGCCAACCCAGGCAGTGAGAGTCCCATCGCGGCGAGCAAGGTCGCGATCGGTCGGGCACAAAAAAGCCGCAGCGCCCGCAGCAGCAGCCTCAGGTTGTGACCCGCGCCGTACAGCACCGCATGCAGCGCGTCGCTCAGCGCCCCTTTGGGCCAGTTCCGTCCGAGTCGTCCGTCGGTCTTCATGCGTCCGATCGTCGGGTCGATCGCGCTCCTTCGCTTGAACATCGCGTGAAGCGTTCGCGTGATGCCGCGCTTCTGTCCGGAGCGCAGGCATCTGGATGCCGTCGAGCTACACGCCGCGATAACCGCGGTCCACGATCACCGTCTTCGGCGTTCAGTCCGCGAGGATGCTCACCCGCTCGATCGTCTCGGGCAGCGTGTGCCCGTCGAACGGATTGCCAGGCATCAAGCGCATCTCCACGACGAAGCCGTCCTTGAGCGTCGTGGCCACCCGAGTTCGACAGATATTCGCGTAAGTCGTTGATATGTCGATGTTCAGCTCGACGGTTTTGGCACTACAGGGCGTTTCTGACGGGTACAGGCAGATCG
>JBIPLJ010000081.1:0-15456 GCA_044368415.1 Burkholderiaceae bacterium | reverse complement strand
AAGCCCGACGGCAAGATCACCTTCGACAAGCTGTCCTCGGTGTTCATCTCGAACACGAACCACGAGGAGAACCAGCCGGCCCACCTCACGCTCAAGGACCCGAGCGTGCCGGTGAAGGTCAACCTCGCGATCTTCGGCGGGCCCGAGCAGCGCTACTGCCCGGCCGGCGTCTACGAATACGTCAAGAACGACGATGGCTCGGACCGACTGCAGATCAACGCGCAAAACTGCGTGCACTGCAAGACCTGCGACATCAAGGACCCGACCCAGAACATCGTCTGGGTCGTGCCCGAGGGTGGCGGCGGACCAAACTACCCGGGGATGTGAGCATGGCCGCGCCACGCCGGGCCCTCATCGCCGGGGCCAGCGGGCTGGTTGGCGCACGCCTGCTGGTTCGGCTGCTCGAGGCGCCCGCCTACGGTGAGGTGCATGCGCTGGTGCGCCGATCGCTGCCCGACGGCGTCGCGGGCGCTGGCGCTTCGCGGGTCGTCGAGCACCTCGTCGACTTCAGCGCGCTCGGGCGAGGCGCAGGCATCCCCGCGTGCGACGACCTGTACGTGTGCCTGGGCACAACCCTGAAGGCCGCAGGCTCGCAGGAGGCCTTCCGCCGGATCGACTTCGATGCGGTGGTAGGCGTGGCGAGGCTGGCGCGCCGCCACCGCGCGACCCGCTGCGTGGTGGTCTCGGCGCTGGGCGCGGACCCCGCCTCGCGGGTCTTCTACAACCGCATCAAGGGCGAGGCCGAGGCCGAACTCGCACGGCTGGACTATGTGTCGCTCACGCTGCTGCGCCCGTCGCTGCTCGACGGCGATCGCATCGAGTCGCGCCCCGGCGAGCGCGCCACGCTCGCACTCATGCGGCCGCTCGCGCGCTGGATCCCGGCGCGCTGGCGGCCGGTGAGCGCCGACGCGGTGGCCCGCTGCATGCTCGACGCGGGCCTGCGTGGCGAGCCCGGGCTGCGGGTCGTCGAGTCCGACCGCATCCAGGCCTTCGTCGGTTGATGCCCTTCGGCAAACGGCGGTAGCATCCGCCGGCGGGGACCGCAGCCGGCGGCCCCCGCCCTCCTGCCGGCCGAGTACCGGCCGACCGCCCGAAAGGAACCCCCTCAGATGAGCAAGCTGTATCCGAGCGCGGCTGCTGCCCTCGCCGACATCGTCCGCGATGGCCAGACGATTGCCGTCGGCGGCTTCGGCCTGTGCGGCATCCCCGAGGTGCTGATCGCGGCGCTGCGCGACTCGGGCGTCAAGGGCCTGACCTGCATCTCGAACAACGCCGGCGTCGACGGCTTCGGCCTCGGTCAGCTGCTCGCGACCCGCCAGGTCCACAAGATGATCGCCAGCTACGTCGGCGAGAACAAGGAGTTCGAGCGGCAGTACCTCGCCGGCGAGCTCGAGCTCGAATTCACGCCCCAGGGCACGCTCGCCGAGAAGCTGCGCGCCGGCGGCGCGGGCATCCCGGCCTTCTTCACCAAGACCGGCGTCGGCACCATCGTGGCCGAGGGCAAGGAGATCCGCGAGTTCGACGGCGAAACCTACGTGATGGAGCGCTCGCTGGTGCCCGACCTGTCGCTGGTCAAGGCCTGGAAGGCCGACCACGCCGGCAACCTGGTGTTCCGCCGCACCGCGCGCAATTTCAACCCGAACGTCGCGATGGCCGGGAAGATCACCGTGGTCGAAGTCGAGACAGTGGTCGCCACCGGCGAGATCGATCCGGACGCCGTCCACCTGCCGGGCATCTTCGTGCACCGTATCGTGCACAACCCCACCCCCGAGAAACGGATCGAGCAGCGCACCGTGCGCGCGGCTCGTTGACGAGGAGCATCCACGATGGCCTGGACCCGCGACGAGATGGCCGCGCGCGCTGCGCGTGAGCTGCGAGACGGCTTCTACGTGAACCTCGGCATCGGGCTACCCACGCTCGTAGCCAACCACGTGCCGCCCGACATGGAAGTATGGCTGCAGTCCGAGAACGGCCTGCTCGGCATCGGGCCGTTCCCGACCGAGGACGAGGTCGACCCGGACCTGATCAACGCCGGCAAGCAGACGGTCACCACCCTGCCCGGCTCGTCGATCTTCTCGTCGGCCGACTCGTTCGGCATGATCCGCGGCGGCAAGATCAACCTCGCGATCCTCGGCGCGATGCAGGTCTCCGAGCACGGTGACCTCGCGAACTGGATGATCCCCGGCAAGATGGTCAAGGGGATGGGCGGTGCGATGGACCTGGTCGCCGGCGTGGGCCGCGTGATCGTGCTGATGGAGCACGTCGCCCGCCGCAAGGACGGCGGCGAGGACCTGAAGATCCTGCCGGCCTGCAACCTGCCGCTGACTGGCCTGGGCGTGGTCGACCTGATCATCACCGACCTGGGCGTAATCGAGGTGACGCCCGCCGGCCTGGTGCTGCGCGAGGTTGCGCACAGCGTGAGCATCGACGAGATCGTCTCGAAGACCGGCTGCCCTCTGGATACCTCGGCGCTCGCGCCCCTGGCGGCCCGCTAGCTCCGGCTGCGATAACGGGAACGGCCGCGGCGGGGGAACCCGGCGCGGCCGTTGTCTTCGGGCATCAGGCGAAGCCTTTCCAGCGCACGGGATCGGTATTGCCGACCCGAGGCCGGTCGGACACGGCCCCGGTCGGGCGCGGCTAACCTCGCGAACTCACGGCGCCATTCGGCCGTGGAAGGCCGCGCGAACGCTGCCCCCGTCGGTTCAGTATGAGCGCGGGCGACGCTGGCCGGCGAACCCGCCGCCGTTACCGTTGCCGTTGCCAGCACCACCGCCGTTGCCGCCACCGCCACCGCCACCGCCACCATAGCCGCCGCCGCCGCCGCCACCGTAGCCGCCGCTGCCCGAACGACGGAAGCCGCCTCCGCCTCCGCCTGCGCCCTGCTGCTCGCGTGCCTCGTTGACAACCAGTGCCCGGCCTTCGAGCGAGTGGCCGTTCAGTGCGCGGATGGCGTTCTGCGCGCCATCGTTGTTGGCCATGCTGACGAAGCCGAAGCCGCGCGAGCGACCGGTTTCACGATCCGTGATGATGCGCGCCTCGATGACCTCACCATGGGCGGCGAACATCTCGGAGAGCTGGGCATCGGTGGCGCGCCACGGCAGGTTGCCGACGTAGATCTTAGTGCTCATGTGTTGACCTCGAAATCAAGTGTCACATTGCATTCCGAGGCGAAGCAGAAGCGGTCGGCACGACAACACCGGCCCAATCGCAGCGATCCGGGAAATGCAAATCTCGGTGCGGTAGGGCCTCAGCCCGGGAAGGTGGAGCGAGATGAAGAGAAGTGAAACACGGTGCGGTCGAAACAGGCTCAACAGTAAAGAATTGACCGGAATTAACGGCAAGATCAAACAAGATCCAACCAAAGCGAGGGCCATGCGCAAAGGCAACTCTGCCACAAGCATCCACGCCGCGCACTAGACAATTCGTATTAGTTCGGACGCGAAAACTTACCCGCCCGGCACAGAATATCACTACTTTCTCACCAAACAAAGAGCGATTCGGCGGGTCGTCAGAGGCCCTGCAGGCATGACTTGCCAAGCGGGCGAGACTGGATAAAAATACAGGCTTCGCGGCCAGCCGCGCCCTCGCCGAGCCCCTCCGCCATGCGCGATCTCACCGCCCGTCAGCAGGAAATCCTCGGACTGCTCCGGCAGCACATCGCCGACACCGGCTTCCCCCCCACGCGAGCGGAGATCGCCGCCAAGCTCGGCTTTCGTTCCCCCAACGCGGCCGAAGAGCACCTGAAGGCGCTGGCGCGCAAGGGCGTGCTCGAGCTGACCTCGGGCGCCTCGCGCGGCATCCGGCTCAAGCTGCTGCCCGGCATGGACGCCGACCTCGAGCGCGGCATGGCCGGCAGCGCGGTGCAGATCGCGCTGAGCCTGCCGCTGGTGGGGCGGGTCGCCGCCGGTAGCCCGATGCTGTCGCAGGAGCACATCGAGGCGAGCTACGCGCTCGACCCGAGCCTGTTCGCCGAGAAGCCCGACTACCTGCTGAAGGTGCGCGGCATGAGCATGCGCGACGCCGGCATCCTCGATGGCGACCTGCTCGCGGTGCGTCAGGCGAGCGAGGCGCGCAACGGCCAGATCGTCGTCGCGCGGGTCGACGGCGGCGTCACGGTCAAGCGGCTGCGCCGCCGCGGCCACACGATCGAGCTGCTGCCCGAGAATCCGGACTTCGAGCCGATCGTCGTCGATGCGCGCACCGACGACTTCGCCCTCGAGGGCATCGGCGTCGGGCTGGTGCGCAGCGGCAAGTCGCTGTGACCCGCGCGGTACGGCAAGCACGCTGCCATGGCCACGTCCCCGGGGTCTCCGAGATCGATGCCGCCGGGAGTCTGGCGCGCCGACCGGCTCGCTGACCGCGGCGTCACCGCACTGCCCAGCACCTTCGCCGAGCTCGATGCGCAGCTGCCTGGCGGCGGCTGGCCGCTGGGCATGCTCACCGAGCTCATCGCCCGCGAACCGGGCATCGGCGAGCTGCGGCTGCTGGTGCCGGTGCTGCGGCGCCTGACGATCGAGCGCAAGGTGGCCATCTTGCTCGGCCCACCGCACCTGCCCTACGCGCCGGCGCTCGCCGCCTTCGGCATCGACCTGGACTACCTGATCGTTGTACAGGCCGTCCAGGCCGCCGACCGGCTCTGGGCGGTCGAGCAGGCGCTGCGCAGCGCAAGCTTCGGCACACTGCTCGCTTGGCTGCCCGACGGCCGCACGCGCCCGGAGCACCTGCGCCGGATGCAGCTGGCCGCGCAGGGCACGCGCGGGCCGGCCTTCCTGTTCCGGCCGCTGCCCGCGCAGCACGAGTCCTCGCCCGCGCCCCTGCGGCTGCTACTGCTGCCGCGCCCCGGGCAGCGACTGTCGGTGCAGCTGCTCAAGCGGCGCGGCCCGGTGCTCGCACAGCCGCTGCTGCTCGAGCTGCCGCAGCCGCCCGCCACCCTGCGCCCCGGCCGCCCGGCGCCCCAGCCCCGGGTCCGGCAGCCGTCCGATGCACCGGTGCCAGCGGCACTCGTCGACACGCTCGATGCCGCCTCCGGTGCCTCCGCTCCGTCCGGTGCCGTCCCGTTCGGGTTCGGCACTGCGCACGTGCTGCTGCCGGCCGAGGCGGGCCTGCCAGCCGACCTGCCCCCGCCCGGATCGTCGCGCCACTGAGCAACCCGCCATGCTATGGGTCGCCGTGCACTGTCACCGGCTCGCACTCGATCGCGTGCGGCGCGCCTGCGTCGACACCGACGACGGACCGCTCGCGATCTGCGACCGGCTGCAGGTGCTGCACACCAACCCGGCAGCCGAGGCGCTCGGCGTGCGGCCCGGTGTACGCCGCGCGACCGCGCTCGCGCTGGCCGCGTCGCTGCGGATCGTCGAGCACGACCCGATCGCGGACACCGAAGCGCTCGCGCAGGTCGCGGGCTGGCTGCTGCAGTTCACGCCCGGGGTCGCGCTGCAGCCGCCCGACGGCGTGCTGCTCGAGGTCGAGGCGAGCCTGCGGCTGTTCGGCGGACGCGAGCGTCTCGAGGCCCGCATCCGCGACGGGCTCGCCGCGCTGGGCTTCGGGCTGCGGCTCGCGGCGGCCCCGACCGCCACCGCCGCCTGGATGCTCGCGCGCTGGCAGGACGGCGCGCGCATCGAGCACGAGTCGCTGCTCGGTGCCGGGCTCGCGCCGCTGCCCGTGGGGCTGCTCGAGGCGGCGGCGCCGCATGCCGAGGCGCTCGCGGCGATCGGCGTGCGTCGCTTCGCCGATCTCGCGCGGCTGCCGCGCGCCGGGCTCGCGCGCCGCTGGGGACCGGCGCTGCTCGACCAGGTCGACGCCGCGCTCGGGCGCCGCGCCGAGCCGCGGCGCTGGTTCGAGGCGCCGGCCCGCTTCGCGCTGCGGCTAGAGCTGCTCGCGCAGATCGAGCATGCCGAGGCGCTGCTGTTCGCCTCGCATCGCATGCTGCTGCAGCTCGCCGGCTGGCTTGCCGCCCGGCAATCGGCGGCCCGCGAGGCGGTGCTGACCGGCGAGCACGACAGCGGCCGCCACGCCTGCCCGCCCACGCAGCTGGTGCTGCGGCTCGCGCAGCCCAGCCGCGACCCGGCGCGCTGGATCGGCGTGCTGCGCGAGCGGCTCGCGGTACTCGAGCTGCCGGCGCCGGTGCACACGCTGCGCCTCGAGTGCGAGCGCACGGTCCGGCTGCCCGGCACACACGGCGAGCTCTTCCCGGCCGCCGGCACCGATGCCGAGGGGCTCGGGCGCCTCGTCGAGCGGCTACAGGCGCGCCTCGGCCGCGACCGGGTGCAGCGGCTGCTGCTGGCCGCCGATCACCGGCCAGAGGCCGCCTACCGCGTCGAGCCGGTGGAGGACCGCGCGGTGCGCGGCCCCGAGGTGCCGCTGCCCGGCCTGCCGCGCCCGCTGTGGCTGCTGCCCGAGCCGGTGCCGATCTCCGAGCGCGAGCAGCGGCCGTGGTGGCGCGGGCCGCTGACCCTGCTGGCCGGCCCCGAGCGCATCGAGACCGGCTGGTGGGACGACGGCCTCGTGCAGCGCGACTATTTCATCGCCGAGGGCGAATCCGCGGGCTGGGTCTGGATCTTCCGCACCCGCAGCCGCGACGACGACGCGGGCTGGTACCTGCAAGGCATGTTCGGCTAGAAGCCGTTGATACACCGGCGTGGGCCGCAGCTACACTGCCGCGGCCATGCCTGCTCAAGACACCCTGCTCCTCGCGCTCGACCAGGGCACGACTTCGTCACGCGCCATCCTCTTCGACCGCGACGGCACGCGGGTGGCCAGCGCGCAGCGCGAGTTCCACCAGCACTTCCCGCAGCCCGGCTGGGTCGAGCACGACGCCAACGAGATCTGGGTGACGCAACGCGCCACGATCGCCGAGGTGCTCGCCCGCGCAGGCAGCTCGATCGGGCGCGTGCACGCGCTCGGCATCACCAACCAGCGCGAGACCACGCTGCTGTGGGACCGCGCCAGCGGCGAGCCGATCGCCCCGGCCATCGTCTGGCAGGACCGTCGCACCGCACCGCTGTGCGCCCGCCTCAAGGCCGAGGGCCGCGAGGCCTTTGTGCGCGAGCGCACCGGTCTGGTCCTCGACCCGTACTTCTCGGCCACCAAGATCGCCTGGCTGCTCGAGCACGTGCCCGGTGCCCGCGCCCGCGCCGAGCGCGGCGAGCTGGCCTTCGGCACGATCGACACCTGGCTCGCATGGAAGCTGTCGGGCGGCGCGCTGCACGTGACCGACCCGTCGAACGCCAGCCGCACCCTGCTCTTCGACCTCCACACCGCCGACTGGAGCGACGCGCTGCTCGCGCTCTTCGAGGTGCCGCGCGCGCTGCTGCCGCGGATCGTCCCTTCGTCCGGCCCGATCGGCGAGGTCGAGCTCGAGGGCCGGCGCGTGCCGCTCGCAGGCATCGCGGGCGACCAGCAGGCGGCGCTCTTCGGGCAGGCCTGCTTCACGCCCGGCATGGCGAAAAACACCTACGGCACCGGCTGCTTCCTGCTGATGAACACCGGCGCGCAGCCGCAAGCCTCGGCCTCGGGGCTGCTGTCGACCGCGGCCTGGACGCTCGGCGGCCTCGACGGTGCGCAGCGGTGCTACGCGCTCGAGGGCAGCGTCTTCGTGGCCGGCGCGATCGTGCAGTGGCTGCGCGACGGGCTGGGCGTGATCGCGCGGGCCGAAGAGGTCGAGGCGCTGGCCGCCTCGGTACCGGACACCGCCGGCGTGCACGTCGTGCCGGCCTTCACCGGCCTGGGTGCACCCTGGTGGGATCCAGATGCGCGCGGGGCGGTGCTGGGCCTGACCCGCGGCGCGACCCGCGGCCACCTCGCGCGGGCCGCGCTCGAGTCGATCGCCTTCCAGAGCGCCGACCTGCTGGGGGCGATGCAGCGCGACGCAGCCGAGCCGCTGACCGAGCTGCGCGTCGACGGCGGCGCCTCGGCCAACGACCTGCTGATGCAGTTCCAGGCCGATCTGCTCGGCGTGCCGGTAGTGCGCCCGCGGGTACGCGAGACGACCGCCCTGGGCGCGGCCTGCCTCGCGGGCCTGGCAACCGGCTACTGGCCCGATGCGGCGGCGCTGTCGGCGCGCTGGCAGGTCGATCGCCGCTTCGAGCCGGCGATGTCGCGCGACGAGGCTCGGTCGCGGATGGCGGGCTGGCACGACGCGATCACGCGCGTGCGCAGCGGGCGCGCATGAACGTCGCCGGCACGGTGGTTCCGCGACCGATGGGCGCGGGCGCGGCGGCGACGATGGTCCTGCTCTGCGCGATCTGGGCGCTCGGGCAGATCGCGGTCAAGGTCGGCGTAACCGGCATCTCGCCGCTGTGGCAGGCGGGGCTGCGCTCGCTCGGCGCGGCGATCGTGCTCGCGGGCTGGATGAGCCTGCGTGGCATTGCGCTGCGGCCCGCCCGCAGCAGGGTGCCGTGGTCGCTCGCGATCGGCACGGTCTTCGCACTGGAGTTCGTCTGCCTGTACATCGGACTGTCGCTGACCACTGCGGCACGCGGCTCGGTGCTGCTCTACACCGCACCGTTCTTCGTCGCGATCGGCGGCCACCGGCTGCTCGCGGACCCGCTGACCCGCCCCCGGATCGCCGGTCTGATTCTGGCCTTCGCGGGCGTGATGGTCGCGCTGTCGGACCATGGCGACGGCGTGTCCCAGGGCGACTGGCTGGGCGACCTGCTGTGTATGGCGGCGGGCATTCTGTGGGCGATCACGACGCTGATCATCAAGGCCACGCCGCTGCAATCGGAGCCGCCCGAGCGCGCGCTGTTCGTGCAGCTGGCGGTCTCGGCGGTGCTGCTGCTGGCGGCCTCCCTCGCAGTCGGGGAGCCGGGCGTGTTCGCAGCCACGCCGACGATCTGGGCGGCCTTCGCCTGGCAAGTGCTGGCGGTCGCCTCGTTCAGCTACCTCGGCTGGTTCGTGATGGTGCAGCGGCACTCGCCGGCCAAGGTCTCGGCCTTCACTTTCCTCACGCCGCTGTTTGGCGTTGCCTTCGCCGCGGTGCTGCTGGGCGAGGCGCTGACGCTCTCGCTGCTGGCCGCCGCCGCGCTGATCGCCGGTGGCATCTGGCTGGTCAACCGCCGCTGAGTACGCAGCCGATGAGGGTGTGATGCTCGAGGGCGGCTGCCTCTGCGGCGAGGTCCGGTACCGGGTCGACGGCCCGGTCTTCCGGATGAGCCACTGTCACTGCTCGATGTGCCGCAAGTCGCACGGGGCAGCGTTCGGAACCTACCTGAACGCGCGGGCCGAGCACGTCGCGATCACGCGGGGCGAAGATCGGATCGGGCGCTACGAGGCCTCACCCCAGGCGGTGCGCACCTTCTGCACCCGCTGCGGCGCGACCCTGCAGTGGATCGCGCACACGCCGGTCGCCCCGATCGGCATCGCGGCCGGCACGCTCGACGACGCCCCCGATCTGCGGCCGGAACGGCACATCTACGTCGCCTCCAAAGCGCCGTGGTACGCGCTGCCGGACGACGGGCTGCCGCGACACGACGGCACCAGCCAAGGCCCCGACTGAAGCCCGAAGCCAGCCGGCGGCGCACCGCATCAGCGCCTCGACCCACCCCGCCTCGAAGCTTCGGGGCCTCGAGGCCTCGCCCCCCTCAGCGCCCCGCGGGCGGATCGGCGAACACCGGCGCCCGCTTCTGCAGGGTGGCCGCCACCGCCTCGGTCTGGTTGGCGCTGCCGAGCAGCCTGATCTGCTCGTCGGACTCGGCCTGCAGCACCGTCGCGGGATCGCCGGACTCGGCGAGCTGCAGCAGCCGCTTGGCCGCGCGGATCGCGTCGGGGCTACGGCCGGCGATCTCGCGGGCGAGCGCGAGCGCATCGGCGTACGGATCGGCGCAGACGCGGGTCGCGAAGCCGAGCGCCTGCGCCTCGGTGCCGTCGAACACTCGCCCGCTCCAGGTCAGCTCGCGGATCACGTCGGCGCGCGCCAGGCCCCGCATCAGCAGCGCGCCGGCCATGTCGGGCACCAGCCCCCACTTGATCTCCATCACCGACATCCGTGCATCGGCGGTCACGAAGCGCAGGTCCGCGCCGAGCGCGAGCTGGAAGCCGCCACCGAAGGCCACGCCGTGCACCGCGGCGATCACCGGCAGCGGCACGTCGCGCCAGACCGTTACCGCATACTGCGGGTCGTTCGACAGCCCGTGCGTGCGGGCGCCGAGCCTCATCTCGTGCGACACGCCCATGCCGCCGTCGCCGGGGGTCTCGGCCATCTTCTCGAAGCGCCCGAAGTCCAGCCCCGCGCAGAACGCGCGGCCCTCGCCCGACAGCACCACCGCCCGCAGCCCGGGCATCGCGATCAGCGACTCACCCGCCTCGCGCAGTGCCTCGAACATCGCCGGATCGAGCGCGTTCATCTTGTCGCCGCGCACCAGCCGGACGTCGGCCACACCGGCCTCCATCGTCACCCTCACCCGATCGTTCATGCCCGTCTCCTTGTCCGTCCCGTTGTCGGTCTCATCGTCCGTACAGCCGATCCGTCCCGGCACGCGCCCGCCCTGCCCAAGGCTCAGGGCCGCAGCAGATCCACGGCATCGGTGATCACACAATCCACGCCCCAGCCCCGCAGCAGTGCGGCCCGCGCCGGGTCGTTCACCGTGTAGCACAGCACGCGCAGCCGCTCGGCACGGGCCCGCGCCACCACGACCTCGGTCAGCACCGAATGGTTGGCGTCGAGCGCGATGCAGCCGAGCCGGCGCACGCGCTCGACCCAGTCTTCGGGCAGCCGGTCGAGCAGCAACGCACGCGGCAACCACGGCACCGTGCGCGCGGCGGCGGCGAGCGCCTCCTCGGAGAACGAGGACAGCAGCGGCGGCACCGCGACGCCGCGCCACAGCGAGGCGGCGGCCATCCCGACCGCGGCGCCAGTCTCGGTCTCGCGCCCCGGACTAGGCTTGATCTCGACGTTGGCAAGCAGTCCGTTGGCGCGCAGGTAAGCCGCGACCGCGGCGAGCGTCGGCACCGGCTCGCCGGCCCAGACCGCGCCGTGCCACGCCCCGGCATCGAGCTGCGAGATCTCGGCATGTGTGAGCGCAGCGGCCGGGCCGCGGCCGTTGGTCGTGCGCTCGAGCGTCGCGTCGTGCAGCAGCACCGGCTTGCCGTCGCCGGAGAGCTTGACGTCGAACTCGAACATCGTGTGCCCGAGCGAGGCGCCGACCCGCATCGCGGCCAGCGTGTTCTCGGGCGCGAGCTTGCCCGCCCCGCGATGCGCGACGATTCCGGGGTATGGCCAGCGCTCGAAGTCGACCTGCGGCTCGGGGAAGGCGTGCTCGGCCATAGACAGTGCGGGGGCGGTGAAGCGGACGGCCGATGTTACCGGACGGTCGAACAGGCCCGCTCGCGGACGATCAGATACAGGCCGCAGGCCACGATCACGCCAGTGCCGACGACCACCTGCCAGACCGGCACGTCGCCGAACACCCACCATCCGAGCAGCGTCATCCAGACGATCTGCTGGTACAGGAACGGCGCGAGCACGGTCGCCGGAGCGTAGCGATGCGCGGCGGCGAGCAACCAGTGCCCAAGCCCGCCGAAGATGCCCAACATCGCGATCAGCGCCCACTGCGCCATGCTGTCGGGGGTGCGCCAGAACGCGATGCCGAACGGCGTGAGCAGGCACGCAGCCGACAGCGCCGACAGAAACTGGGTGGCCTCGGGCCGGTCGGTCGCTGCGAGCCGGCGGGTCAGCAGGTTGAAGAACGCGTAGAGCACCGCGTTGGCGATCGACACCAGGATCGCCGGATGGAACGCATGGCTGCCTGGCCGCACGATCAGCAGCACGCCCACGAAGCCGATGCCGATCGCCATCCAGCGGCCGGCGTCGAGCCGCTCGCCGAGCAGCCACGAACCGAACAGCGCGATCAACAGTGGCACGGCGAACTGGATCGCGCCGGTCTCGGCGAGCTGCAGGTACTGCAGCGCCCAGAAGTTCAGCGCGGTCATCCCGAACAGCATCACCCCGCGCAGCAGCTGCAGCGTCGGATTCGCGACCCGCACCAGCGAGCGCCCGTAGCGCGGCCCGAGTAGCAGCCCCGTGAAGACGACGTGCCCGACGAAGCGCAGCCACACCACCTCGATGACCGGCAGGCTGCCTACCAGCCACTTCGCGGTGGTGTCGAGCACCGCGAAGCAGGCGAAGGTGATCGAGACCAGGCCGATGCCGAGCAGCCGGTTGCGGGCGGTGTCGGTCTTCAGCACTCCGAGGCCGTCGCATCGATCCCGAGCCGGGCGGCGACCTCCTGCGCGATCGCCAGCGACGCGGTCAGGCCCGGCGACTCGATGCCGAACAGGTTCACCAGGCCGGCGACGCCATGCACTTCGGGGCCCTGGATCATGAAGTCGCTGGCGAGCGCCGAGGGCCCGCTGACCTTGGGCCGCACGCCGGTGTAGCCCGGCTGCAGCGCGCCGTCGGGCAGGCCCGGCCAGTAGCGGCGGATCGCCTCATAGAACTTGGGCTCCAGACCGTCCTCGAACGCGTAGTCGGGCGCCGCCGGCCAGCGTGTGACGTCCGGGCCGAACTTGCAGCGCCCGGCCAGGTCGAGGGTCACGTGGATGCCCAGGCCCGCGTGGTCGGGCATGGGGTAGACGAGGTGCGAGAACGGCGTGTGGCCGGCGAGCGTGAAGTAGTGCCCCTTGGCAAAGTGGGCGGGCGGCACGTGCACGGGCGCGAGGCCCTCGATCGCGTGCGCCACACGTTGCGCGGACAGCCCCGCTGAGTTGACCAGCAGCCGGCATCGCAGCACGATCGGCTCGGCGCCGCCTGCGTGCAGCTCGAAGCCGCCGTCGACCCCTCGGGCGCGCTCGAGCGGGGTGTGCGCCACCAGCGTGGCGCCCTCGGCCTCGGCGTCACCCAGCAGCGCCAGCATCAGGCCGTGGCTGTCGACGATGCCGGTGCTCTCGGACCACAGGCCCGCGACCGCGCGCACCGCCGGCTCCAGGCGCGCCACATCGGCCGCCGACAGCGGCTCGAGCGGCACGCCGTTGGCCGCGGCCTTGCGGGCGTAGGTGTCGAGCACCGGGCGCTCGGCGACATCGGCCGCAACCAGCACCTTGCCGATACGCCGGTGCGCGACGCCGCGCGCGGCGCAGTAGGCGTAGAGCATCGACTTGCCACGTACGCACAACGCAGCCTTCAGCGAGCCCTGCGGATAGTAGATGCCGGCGTGGATGACCTCGGAGTTGCGCGACGAGGTCTGGGTACCGAAGCCCTCCTCGGCCTCGAGCACCAGCACCTCGCGTCCCGCGAGCGCGAGCGCGCGGGCCACCGCGAGCCCGACGACCCCGGCGCCGACCACCACCGCGTCGACCGATTCCATGGCCGCGATTCTAGGCGACCGCCCCGTGCAGGCCTGCGGTAACCTGCCCGCGACCGGGCGCTCCAGCCCGCGATCCGGAGTACCGAGGAGTCCGTCCCATGACCATCCGCTTCCACTACGCGCCCGGCGCGTGCTCCTTCGTCCCTCACGTCGGCGGTGAGCTGGCGGGCGAAGCCTTCGAGCCGGTGCTCGTCAGGCTCCACAAGGGCGAGCATCAGACCCCCGAATAGCTCGCGATGAACCCCGACGGCCAGGTGCCGGTGCTGCAGGTCGAGGGGAGCACGCTCACGCAGGTCGTCGCGATCTGCGACTGGATCGCCGGGCGCCATCCCGGGCTCGGGCTGCTGCCGGCCGATCCCTTGGCTCGGGCGCAGACGCTATCGCTGCTGGCCTGGATCAACAACACTGTGCATCCGACCTTCACACAAGTGTTCATCACGCGGAAGTTCTTCGACGACCCCGAGGCGCAGAAGCTGCTGCGCGCCTCGGCCACCAAGTGCTACCGCGTGCAGCTCGAGCGGATCCAGCGCTGCTTGGGCTGCGCGCGGCCCTTCCTGACCGGCGAGCGGCCGTCGTTCCTGGCTGCGTACGTGCTGACGGTGCAGCGCTGGGGCGGGTATGCCGACATCGATCCGGCGACGCTGCCAGCGCTACGCGACTATGTCGCGCGCCTCGCACAACATCCGGGCGTCGCCGCCGTCATCGCACGGGAGCGGATCGTGCTGAACATCTACACGTCCACCGCCGCCTGATCAAGGCGCGCCCAGACCGAGCCGGAATCAACGGACCATCGCCCGGCTGGAATCAGACCTGTCCGTCGGCCGGGGCGCCGGTGCCGGGGGCCGCGCCGCCGGCGCCGCCGTCGGGAGCGGGCGCGCCGTCGTCCGGCAGGTCGGTGCCGTCGTTCGGTCCGGTCGTCGTCTTGCGAGCGGCCTTCTCGGCCTTCTTGGCCTTCTTCGCCAGCTCGCGCTGACGCTTCTCGTACTGGTAGTTCGGCTTCGCCAAGTGATGATCTCCCTCTAAACCGGAACCATACCCGATTCCGGGGCGCCGGTCGCCGCCGGGCGGGCCGGGGCCGTACGCACGCCGTTCAGCCGGGAATGACCAGCTGGGTCTGGGTGACCACCGCGCACAGCTTGCCGGCTTCGGTGCGCACCAGCGTCTGCCAGACCATGCTTGTGCGACCGCGGTGGAACGGCGTGCATTCCCCGCTCACCGTCGTGCCCTGCGGGGCGCCCGCGAGGAACTTGGTCGAGGACTCGACTGTCGTGGTGCGCGCCCCCGCCGGCAGGTTCACGAAGGTACCGACAGCCCCCAGCGTGTCCGCGAAGGCCATGACCGCACCGCCGTGCAAGATGCCACCGGTCGTGCAGAGGTCGGGCCGCACTTGCATCGTCGCGGTGACGCGCTCGGCAGTGGCCTCGGTGAGCGCCAGGCCCATCAGGCCGGGTAGCAGGGGCTCGAGCAGGGCCTGGATCGCGGCAGCATCGGTCATCGTCATCCCTCCGGTGGAGGGGGGATTGTCGGACCGAGCGCCAGCGGCAGCAATGGCACTGTCCCCGACGGCGATTCGGATGCTATAAACGCTCCGATGACCGGCACGCGGGGGGGCCGGTCCCGGAGGCGGTTCAGATGTCGTTCCTGTGGCCCCAGATGCTCTGGCTGCTGCTCGCGCTGCCAGCCTGCGTCGCGGCGTACGTCGGGCTCCTGCGGCGGCGAAAAGCGGCGGTCGGCTACGCCAGCCTGTCGCTGGTGCGCGAGGCGATGGGCACGCGCCCCGGCCTTCGCCGGCACGTCCCGCCGACGCTTTTCCTCCTCGCGCTGGCCGCCGCGCTCGTCGCCGTCTCCCGACCGACCGCAGTCATCACCCTGCCCTCGCAGTTCCAGACCATCGTGCTCGCCATCGACGTGTCGCTGTCGATGCGCGCGAGCGACGTGCTGCCCGACCGGATCACCGCCGCGCAGGCGGCGGCCCGCTCGTTCATCCAGGACCACCCGGCGCGCGCGCGCATCGGCATCGTCTCCTTTGGCGGCTCGGCGCAGCTCGTGCAGAAGCCGACCGACCGCAGCGAGGACCTGATCGCCGCGATCGACCGGTTCCAGCTGCAGCGCGGCACGGCGACCGGCAGCGCGCTGGTGGTGTCGCTGGCCACCC
>JBIPLJ010000005.1:0-128275 GCA_044368415.1 Burkholderiaceae bacterium | reverse complement strand
GGAACTCGATGTCCGCCTTGTCGATCTCGTCGATCAGCAGCACCACCGGACGATCGGCCTCGAAGGCCTGCCACAGCACGCCCTTGACGATGTAGTTGTGGATGTCCTTCACGCGCTCGTCGCCGAGTTGCGAGTCGCGCAACCGCGAGACCGCGTCGTATTCGTACAGGCCCTGCTGCGCCTTGGTCGTCGACTTGATGTGCCACTGGAGCAGCGGCATGTCGAGGGACTGCGCAACCTCCTCGGCGAGCATGGTCTTGCCGGTGCCTGGCTCGCCCTTGATCAGCAGCGGGCGCTGGAGCGTGACCGCCGCATTGACCGCGAGCTTCAGGTCGTCGGTCGCGACGTACGTGGAGGTGCCTTCGAATCGCATGAATGGGGTCCGCCCGCGGTGGAGAGTCGCGCCCCAGGCCGCCCGCGGGGCAGGGCGGTGGGCCGCTGCCCGACGCGTCCGAGTATACGGAAAAGCGCCCCCTCGAGTAGAATGCCGCGGTTGCCCCGGGCCCGGTGCAGGTCCGGAATGCGTTCCGAACGAAGACATACACGCTCACCCAATGACGAGAACACGTACCTCCGGTCCGCAGTCGGTTTCCCTGTCCGCCTCCCTCTTAGCCCTGCTGTTCGCCAGCGCGAGCGGCTCGGTACTCGCGCAGGCCGCCGCGCCCGTGGGCAATGCCGAGGCCGGTCAGGCGAAGGCCTCGACATGCATCGGCTGCCACGGCATTCCCGGCTACAAGGCCTCGTTCCCGAATGTGTACTCGGTGCCGATGATCACGGGCCAGTCCGCGAAATACATTGAGGGCTCGCTCGTTGCCTACCGCAAGGGCGACCGCAGCCATCCTACGATGCGCGCGATCGCAGGCAGCCTCTCGGACCAGGACATCGCGGACCTCGCCGCGCTGTACGGCAGCAAGTGATCCGCCCGAGCCACGCGATGAAGCCTTCGAATATGCACACGATCCTCCGTCATGCCGCAGCCGCGGCCATCCTGTCGTCCGTCGCGCTCCCCGCCCTGGCCGCCGACATCGCCGCCGGCAAGGCCAAGGCCGAGACGGTGTGCGCCGCCTGCCACGGCAAGGACGGCAATACGCCGATCGACCCGACCTATCCGAGGCTCGCGGGCCAGCACCGCGACTACCTCGAGCGCGCGCTCCTCGACTACAAGAGTGGCGCCCGCAAGAACGCCATCATGGCCGGGCAGTCCCAGCCGCTGTCGCGCGCCGACATCGAGAACCTGTCCGCCTACTACGCGAGCCTGCCCGGCTCGCTGCGCGTCAAGCGTTGAACGCCGTCGGCGCCGCACCGGCCGTGCCCTCCGAAGGGCTGCGGCGGGTCGCGGGCGCCGGACAGCGCAACGGGCCGCCTGCGGATGCACGCAGCATCGCCGAGGTCGGGATCGACGGTCTTCGACGCAGCGGTGTCCTGAGCCGGCCAGACCGCTTCGTGCTGCGTCGTCGACAGCCATGGTCCGCGGCGAGTGCTCGCGCTGCTCGGCCTGGAGACCGCGCTGAGCGCGGCGCCTGCCCAGTTACGTCACCGTCCGCGAGGAGCCATCACGATGAGCGCCATTCCGCACGCATTCGCCACCCCCGACCTGTGTGACGCCCACGAGGACCGCCTGCTCGACGGCCGGCTGCGAGTCGCCGAGCCACCCTGGATCGCGCTCGGCGCGGTGGAGTGTTTCGCGGGTCCCGCGGTGACGCTGCGTGTGCCCGAGGACAATGCGCTGGTGCGCGCCCTACTCAAGCAGCCCGGCGCGGGCCGTGTCCTGGTGGTCGACGGCGGCGCCAGCACGCGCTGTGCGCTGGTCGGCGGCAAGCTCGGCGAGCTCGGCGAGCGCAACGGCTGGCAGGGCGTCATCGTCAACGGCTGCGTGCGGGACGCGGGCGAGCTCGATGCCTGCCGCTTCGGCGTGCGGGCCTTGCACCTGCATCCGCGGCGAAGCGACCGGCGCGGCCGCGGCGAGCGCGATCCGGTGCTGGACTTCGCCGGTGTGACAGTGTCCCCAGGCGACTGGATCTACGCAGATCGCGACGGCTGGATCGTTTCGGCGGGTGGCCCGCTGCCGGGCTGAGCCGACCCGTCCCACCCACCGCCGCGAAGACAGGTATCGGGTGTGTCTACCCGGTGGCCGGTCGTGCGCCCTGCACGCGTCAGATCAGTCCGTCGAAGGGGATCGCGTCGACGAACTCGCCGTCGGCCACGTCGCCTTGGTGGTGATGCAGCACCACCAGGGCGTTCGCCTCGCTCATCGAGCGCAGCACGCCTGAGCCCTGGCTGCCGGTGATCCGCGCCTGGAGCACCCCGTCGGCGCCGGGCTCGACCACGGCTCGTTGGTACTCGGTGCGGTCCGGGCGCTTGCGCAGGCGGCCCACGCTGCGCGCGCGCAGCGGCAGCACCGGCCGCGGACTCGCGCCGGAGAGCCGGATCAGCGCGTCGCGCACGAAGAACAGGAAGGTCACCATCACGGCGACCGGATTGCCGGGCAGGCCGAAGTACCAGGCCTCGCCGACGCGACCGAAGGCCATCGGCCGCCCCGGGCGCATCGCGATCGTCCAGAACGCCACCTCGCCCAGGCGGTCCATCACCTCTCGCGTGAAGTCGGCTTCGCCGACCGACACGCCGCCCGAGGAGACGATCGCATCGGCATTGCGGCTCGCGGCCTGCATCGTGGCTTCGAGCGCCTCGCGCGAGTCGGGCACCACGCCCAGGTCGAGCAGCTCGACGCCGAGGCGGGCCAACATGCCGTACAGGGTGTAGCGGTTGCTGTCGTATACGCAGCCCGTGTCGAGCGGCTCGCCGATCGACCTGAGCTCGTCGCCGGTCGAGAAGAAGGCGACCCGTAGGCGGCGCTGCACCGGCACCTCGGCGATGCCGAGCGATGCGAGCAGGCCGAGGTCCACCGGCCGGACGAGCCGCCCGGCGTGCAACGCCGCGCGGCCTCGCATCAGGTCCTCGCCGCGCAGGCGCCGGTTCTGGCCGACCCGCTGTCCGGGCGGCACGACGACGCGTTCGCCGTCGCAGCGCACCCCCTCCTGGATCACTACGGTGTCGCAACCGGCCGGCATTACCGCACCGGTCATCACGCGTACCGCCTCGCCGGCTCCAACCGTGCCATCGAAGGCCACGCCCGCAAACGCCGTGCCGATGCCGCTCAGCACAGTATCGGCGTCGGGGGACAGGTCCTGCGATCGCATCGCCCAGCCGTCCATCGCCGAGTTGTCATGCGCGGGCACGTCGATGGGCGAGACGATGTCGCGCGCGAGCACCCGCTCCAGGGCCGCGCGGATCGCGACTCGCTCGACGCAGTCCACCGGTTCGACGAAGCGCTCGATCGCCTCCCGCGCGCGAGCCACCGGCACCGCTTTGGGGTCGAAGTCCGACAGGCAGGAGACGATCTCGGCGAGTGTGATGCGTGCGGTCATCGGGGCGGGGCCTGCGGGCGGGGCGGCTCGGGGTCGGGCTCGAACTCCCAGCGCTCGAGGTCGTCCGCGGTGTTGATGTTGCGGAACGCCGCCTCGTCGTCGAAGGTGACCTCGACGACCCGCAGCGGTGCGTACCAGGCGTCGACGCGGCGGCGCCCCGAGCCGAGGAAGGCCTCGAGGTGGGCCCGCAGCGAGCGATCGACCAGCGCGAACACCGGGTGCGGCTGGTCTGCGGTGCGCGCGACCGCGAGCTGTGCGTCGGCCCGCGCCAGCGCATGCGCCAGCCGCTCGACCAGATCCGCCGGCAGGAACGGCGAGTCGCAGGGCGCGGTCACGAGCCAGGGCGTCGCAGCCTGGGCCATCGCGGCATGCAGGCCAGCCAGCGGCCCGGCGAAGCCCTGCACCTCATCTGGGAACACCGGCACACCGAAGCTGCGCCAGGTCTCGAGGTTGCGGTTGGCGTTGATCGCGAGCATGCCGACCTGAGGGGCCAGCCGCTCGATCACGTGGGCGGCCATCGGGCGGCCCCGGAAGCCGCGGAGGCCCTTGTCGGTGCTGCCGCCGTCGGCGCCCATGCGCCGGCCGAGCCCGCCGGCGAGCACGATGCCAGTGATCGCCGCGCGCTCGGGGACGGGCCGGGTCATGGGGGCGGGGGCGGGGGCGGGGGCGCGCCCACAAAGCGCTGCCGGCCCGTGAACAGCAGGTAGTGGCGCCCCTGGCAGCGGCCGATCGGGGTGATGCCGATCCGTGCGGCGAGCTCGCGCCCCATCCAGGTCAGCCCCGAGCGCGACCTCAGCACCGGGATGCCCATCTGGGCGCACTTGATGACCATCTCGAAAGTGAGGCGTCCGGTGGTGTAGAAGATCGTGTCCGTGTCCTCGATGACCTCGAGCCACATCCAACCTGCGATCGCATCGACCGCGTTGTGGCGGCCGACGTCCTCGACGAAGCTCAGGATCGTCGGCGGCGAGCCGTCGCTCGGGTTGGTGCAGAGCGCGCAGCCGGGCGCCGCGCCCAGCGTCATCAGCGTGACCAGTTCGCGTCGGTCGAGGTAGAGCGTCAGTGGATGCTCGCCGGCGATCGGCGTCGGCACGCTGCGGCCGGTCTCGTCGATCGCATCGACGGTGGTGGTCATCGGACGGGCGCGGTCGGTGAGCTCGATCGGGGCCACGCGGCTGTGGCAGACCATCAGCCGCCGATGTAGCTCATCTCGATCTTGCGCAGCCCTTCGGTCCGGCTCGATCGGATCTCGGAGTAGCGGTCCGAGCGCTGCGCCCACAGATGCGCGATCGACCCGGCGAGCCGCGCGTCGTCCGTGCCGCCGCGGAGCAGGCCGCGCAGGTCGTGACCGGATCCGGCGAAAAGGCAGGTATAGAGCCGGCCCTCGGTCGAGAGCCGGGCACGCGAGCAGTCACTGCAGAACGGCTGGGTGACGGAAGAGATCACGCCGACCTCGCCGCCACCGTCACGATAGTGCCAGCGCTCGGCCACCTCGCCGGTGTAGTTCGGTTCGGCCTGCTCGAGCGGGAAGGCGGCGTGGATGCGCTCGATCACCTCGCGGCTCGGCAGCACGTCGTCCATCCGCCAGCCGTTGGAGGCGCCGACATCCATGAACTCGATGAAACGCACGATGTGCCCGGTGCTGCGGAAGTGCGCGGCCATCGGCACGATCTGCCCGTCGTTGACGCCGCGCTTGACCACCATGTTGACCTTCACCGACCCGAAGCCGGCGGCCGCAGCGGCCTCGATGCCCTCGAGCACATCGCCGACCGGGAAGTCGACGTCGTTCATCGCGCGAAAGGTGGCGTCGTCCAGGGCGTCCAGGCTGACGGTCAGGCGCCGCAGGCCGGCATCGCGCAGCGCACGCGCCTTGCGGGCGAGCAGCGAGCCGTTGGTGGTCAGCGTGAGGTCGAGCGGCTCGCCCGAGGGACATCGGATGGCGGCCAGCTTCTCGACCAGTCGCTCGACGTTGCGGCGCAGCAGCGGCTCGCCGCCGGTGAGCCGGACCTTCTCCACGCCGTGCGCGACGAAGGCGCGCACCAGGCGCTCGATCTCCTCGAAGCTCAGCAGCGAGGACTGCGGCAAGAAGGCGTAGTCCTTGTCGAACACCGACTTCGGCATGCAGTAGGTGCAGCGGAAGTTGCAGCGGTCGGTGACCGAGATGCGCAGGTCATGCAGCCGGCGTCCCCGGACATCGCGCAGGCGACCCACCGGCGGTAGCGGTGAGTCGGGAACGTGGGGGAGCGCCGCGTCGTAGCGGTGTTCGGCGATGGGGATGACGACGCGTTCGGTCATGGACCCGAACGATTCTATCCCAGGCGGGGAGGGCGGGCCGACCGCGATCGGTGCCGAAAACAGGGGGAACCCGCCTGTTCGCGCCGGACTGGAGACGAGGGAGCTCGATTGTCAGCCAGCCGCTGACGACGCTTCTGGCGAGCTGCCGGGCAGAAACGACGACGCCCCGGCACTCGTCGAGGCGTCGTGCGTACCGTGGCCGTCGTCGAGGGCGTGGCCCCCGGGCGACGGCCCGACGCCGTCAGGCGTCGCTGGGCGGGTTCTGCGTTTCCACCTGCATCAGCGGCTCGCTCGCCGCGACGACGCGGGGCCGGCGCACCCGCGGTACGCGCGGCGCCGCCGGTGTGACCGGCTCGAGGTCTGTGGCCAGCGCCGAGGGCGCGGTCTGCACCCACTGCAGACCCGCGCTCTCGACGACTGACTGCAGCATGCTGGCGTCGATCGGCTGGGCTGCCGTCACAGGCATGGGGCGCTCGTCGACCTTCGCAGTCACCGGTTCGGGCATCGGCGCCGGTGTTGGTTCGAAGTACGCAGCCTCGGCTGCTGGGACCTCGGCCACAGGTTTCGGGGCCGGCTCGGCCACGGCCGGGGTCGCCGGGACCGGCTCAATCGGAACCTGGACTGCCTCGATGACCGGAGCAGCAACCGGGGTCTCGACTGGCGAGGCTGCAATGACCGGTTCGACGACCGGCTCGATGCGGGCCGCCACGGCCGCTTCCGCTGCGACCGCAGGGGCCGCTTCCGCTGCGACCACCGCAGGAAGGGACGCTTCGACGGCCTCGGGCCGCCCATCGCTGTCGACGAAGGCGTCTGTCGGCACGGTAACGTCGGTCGAGCCGTCCGCCTCCATGCCGTCGACTGAACCTTCTTCACCCGGCGCGCGGCCACGTCCGCGACCGCCACGACGTCGGCGGCTGCGGCGACGCGGCTCGTCGCCGTCGGCGGCATCCGAAGGCGCCTCGGCATCCGGCGGCAGCCCGGTCTCCATCACCGCCTCCACAGCGACCTGCCCGTCGGCGGTGGCGGTCTCGGCCTCCACCGGACGACGTGGTTCGCGCCGGCGGCGCTGCGGCGCTTCGCCGCGGGTCTCGACCGCCACCGCGACGGCACCTGCCGTCGCGACGACGGAGGCGATGCCTGCGGCATCGGTCACCGCATCGGCCACCGGTGCCCGGTTGTCGTCGCGCTGCGGACGCTCGCCGGGCCGACGCTCGCCCCGATCGCTCCGACCGCGGCGCGGCTCGCGCGCCTCGGCACCCGCCTGCTCGACCGGACGATCGCTGCGCTCGGCGCGGTCCCGACCCCGGCCTTCGCCGCGCGGCTCGCCGCTTTCACGCGGCGGGCGGGACTCGCGACCCTCCCGGTTCTCGCGCCCTTCGCGCCCTTCGCCGTTGCCTCGTCCGCGGCCGCCGCCACGACGCATGTCGTCGCGATTGCGTCGGCCGCCTTCACCCTCAGGGCGTGCGCCGGGCTTGCCCGCCGCAGTGGCAGCCGGCGCGGCGGCGGTCGCTGCCGCGGGGCGAACTGCCTCGACGGTCACCGGCTCGTTCGCCGCCTTGCGGCGGAAAAGGCCGAAAATCTTTCCGAAGAAGCCATCTGGCTCGGTCGTGGCGATCCGCGTCGGCAGGGCGACCGGCACCACGGCGGCCGGCGCCGCGGCGACTGGCGCGGGTACCTCGGCCACGACCGGCTCGGGCTTGGGCGCCACGATCGGCGCGGGCTGGTCGGGCGTGATGCCTTTGACCATCGCCTCCTGCCTCGGCTTGACCGCCTCGAACTTCTTCTCGAGGTACTCGCCCTCGTCGGACGGCCCTTCGGCGAGGCTGTAGCTCGACCGGTAGGTCGCCAGTCGCTCGTCGTCGTGGCGCAGTCGCTCGAGCTTGTAGTGCGGCGTCTCGATGTACTTGTTCGGGATCAAGACGATCTCGACCTTGACGCGGGCCTCGAGCTTCGCAATTTCGGCGCGCTTCTCGTTGAGCAGGTAGGTTGCCACCTCGACCGGTACCTGGGCGTGGACGGAGGCGGTGCTCTCCTTCATCGCCTCCTCCTGGATCACGCGCAGCATGTGCAGCGCCGAGGACTCGATGTCGCGGATCACGCCTGTGCCGTTGCAGCGCGGGCAGGTGATGTGTGTGCCCTCGTTCAGCGCCGGTCGCAGCCGTTGGCGCGACAGCTCCATCAGGCCGAATCGGGAGATCTTGCCCGCCTGGACCCGGGCGCGGTCGTGATGCAGGGCGTCTTTGACGCGCTGCTCGACCTCACGCTGGTTCTTGGCGTTCTCCATGTCGATGAAATCGATGACGATCAGGCCACCGAGGTCGCGCAGCCGCATCTGGCGCGCGGCTTCCTCGGCCGCCTCGAGGTTCGTTCGGAACGCCGTGTCCTCGATGTCGGAGCCGCGGGTGGCGCGCGCCGAGTTGACGTCGATCGCGACCAGCGCTTCGGTGTGGTCGATCACGATGGCTCCGCCCGAGGGCAGCGGCACGAGCCGCGAGTACGCGGTCTCGATCTGGTGCTCGATCTGGAAGCGCGAGAACAGCGGCGTTTGATCCTTGTAGCGCTTGACGCGTCCGACAGTGTCCGGCATCACGTGACCCATGAACTGCCGGGCCTGCTCGTAGATGTCGTCGGTGTCGATCAGGATCTCGCCGATGTCCGGTGTGAAGTAGTCGCGGATCGCGCGGATGACCAGGCTCGATTCCTGGTAGATCAGAAACGCGCCGGTCGAGGAGCCTGCCGCGCCGTCGATCGCACGCCAGAGCTGCATCAGGTAGTTCAGGTCCCACTGCAGTTCTTCCTGCGTGCGACCGATTCCGGCAGTGCGGGCGATCAGGCTCATGCCCGAGGGCAGCTCGAGCCGGTCCATGATCTCGCGGAGCTCCTGCCGGTCCTCGCCCTCGACGCGGCGCGAAACGCCGCCGCCGCGCGGGTTATTCGGCATCAGCACCAGGTAACGCCCGGCCAGCGACACGTAGGTCGTCAGCGCCGCGCCTTTGTTGCCGCGCTCTTCCTTGTCGACCTGCACGAGGAGTTCCTGGCCGTCGGAGATCGCATCTTGGACGCGTGCCTTGGACGCCTCGACGCCCGGCTTGAAGTACGCCTTCGAGATCTCCTTGAACGGCAGAAAGCCGTGTCGTTCCTCGCCGTAGCTGACGAAGCATGCCTCGAGGCTGGGCTCGACGCGGGTGACGACACCCTTGTAGATGTTGCTCTTGCGAGATTCATGGCCGGCCGACTCGATGTCGAGGTCGATCAGCTTCTGGCCGTCAACGATCGCGACGCGCAACTCTTCCGAGTGCGTCGCGTTGAACAGCATGCGTTTCATCCAATATCTCCGACTCGCGCATCCGGCGTGGTGCGCGTGGCCAGCGGATCAACGCACGAATGCCGGTCTAACGCGTGGAGCGCGTCCGGCCAAAACGCCTCGGACCCCGGCAGCGTGCGCGCAGCCCGCGACCCGAAGGGGATCGGCGGCTTCGTGTGTTCACGTCGGGCGCTGCATGGGTGGTTGGATGGGCGAGGAGCCTGGGGCGCGGAGGCCGGCGCCTGTGGCCGGCCGCCCGGGCCGGACTGGCCTCGGGACTCGTTTTGTTGATTCTTGCGTCGATTCCGCGCGCCGAACCATTCGGCGCCGCGCTTGTTCGTTCTGTTGCCTGGTCCGGGGCTCCATCGTCCGTCACCGCTACAATGCGGCAAGGCGACCATTGGGGTCCGTCGGCTTCGCAACGGCGCAAAGTATAGCAAGATGAATGCCTTAGCGGCAAAACCTGAGGCGCTGTCTTCGGCGGACCTGCGCCCCACACCCGATGTGCGGTACGTCACGATCGACGAGGCGCATGCGGGTCAGCGCCTGGACAACTTCCTGCTCGGGCAGCTCAAGGGGGTGCCCAAGAGCCATGTCTACCGGATCGTGCGTAGCGGGGAGGTCCGAATCGACAAGGGCCGGGTGTCGCCAGAGCACCGGCTCGTTATCGGGCAGCTCGTTCGGATCCCGCCGGTGCGAACCGCGGCACCCGAGGATCCGCGTCCGGTACCGGGACAGGAATTCCCGATCCTCTTCGAGGACGACGCGCTGATGGCGATCGACAAGCCCTCGGGCGTCGCGGTGCACGGCGGCAGCGGCGTGAGCTTCGGCGTCATTGAGCAGCTGCGGGCCGCGCGGCCCGATGCGCGCCTGCTCGAGCTCGTCCACCGGATCGACAGAGAGACTTCGGGCGTGCTGCTGGTCGCAAAAAAGCGCGCGGCACTCACCGCGCTGCACGACGCGATGCGCGGCGGCCGGGTCCGCAAGCGCTATCTCGCGTTCGCGCTGGGCGACTGGTCCGGACCGCAGCGCGCGCTGCGCTATCCGCTGCACAAGTACGTCACCGCAGAGGGCGAGAAGCGGGTAGTGGTCCGGGACGGAGGCCAGGAGTCCGGCACCAAGGTCAAGGCGCGAGCCAGGCTGATGCACCCCCGCTACGGCCCGGTCTCGCTGCTCGAGTGCGACCTGGAGACCGGCCGTACCCACCAGATCCGGGTGCACCTCGCCCATGTCGGCCATCCGATCCTCGGCGACGACAAGTACGGCAACTTCGATCTTAATAAGTCACTTGAGAAAGAAGGTCATAAGCGTATGTTCCTTCACGCTTTTCAGGTGGTCTTCCGTCATCCCGCCGATCAATGTGAGGTCCGGCTGGAGGCGCCGATCCCGAAGGCGTTCGCGGCATTTCAGCGGGCCTGCGATGCGCCGGTTTGACCTCGTCGTCTGGGACTGGGACGGCACCGTCGTCGACTCGACCGGCGCGATTGCCGACGCCATCATCGGCGCCGCCGGCGACCTCGGTCTTCCGGTGCCGTCCGATCACGATGCCCGCTGGGTGATTGGCATGGGGCTGGTCGATGCCATCCGTCACGCGGTGCCGGCGATTCGGTTCGAGCAGGTGCCAGCCTTCGTCGAGCGCTACCGGGTGCATTACCTGCGGCGCGACGCGACGCTCAAGGTGTTTGACGGGATCCCCGAACTGCTGCGCGGGTTGGACGCTGCGGGCGTGCCGCTCGCGGTCGCCACCGGCAAGTCGCGCGTCGGGTTGAACCGGGCGCTGGCCCAGACCGGGCTGGGGCCGCGCTTCGCCGCGACCCGCTGCGCCGACGAGGGCGCTCCGAAGCCCGACCCCTGGATGTTGCGCGACCTTGGCGAGACGCTGATGACCTCCACCGACCGAATGGTGATGATCGGTGACACCACCCACGACGTCGGGATGGCCCAGGCGGCCGGGTCGGCGAGCGTCGCGGTGCTGTACGGCGCCCACGAGCCCGAAACGCTGCGCGCCATCGGTCCTGATGCGCTGCTCGGCTCCGTCGGCGAGCTGGCCGACTGGCTGTCGGCAGCCTGCGGCGTGGCGCGCTCGCTGCTCGGTCCAGTGTCCGTCCGGCGATGAGCACGGACCGCGGCGCCTGCGGCGATATCGCCGACGGGTGGGCGCGCGTCTGCGACGCCGGGCTGCTGGCCGAGCGCGGCGACGGTGTCCGCTTCGAGATCGCCGCCCGCGGCGGGCCGACCCCGGCCTTCGTGCTGCGCATCGACGGGCGGCCGCTCGCCTGGCTCAACCAGTGCGCCCACGTGCCGGTCGAGCTCGACTGGACGCTTGGGCGCTTCCTCGACGACACCGGCACGGTCATCGTCTGCGCCACGCACGGCGCCGTGTACGATGCCTCGGACGGCGTGTGTGTGGGCGGGCCGTGCCGCGGCAAGTCGCTGCAGGCCGTGCCGTGCCGCGAACGTGACGGAAGAATCGAAGTGCAGGCCACGGTGGTGAAGAGCGAGCGATGAGCGATCAGGATCCGACACGTTCGAGGGTCGAGCCCTCTTGGCAGCCCGGGCAGCCCGGGCAGCCCGGAGCGACCCAGCCCGACCCGGCCAGCCAGTCTGCCCGGGCCGCCCAATCCCCCCAGCCTCCCGGCTGGGAGCGGGGGGTGCTGGAGCGCTTGGTCATGGCCACGGTCGACGAGCAGCGTCGCGCGCGGCGCTGGCGGATCTTCTTTCGCTTCGCCGCCCTGGGCGTGGTGCTCCTGGCGATGGCGAGCGCCTTCGGCTGGATTCAATCGGCCGAGACCGTCACGGCCGGACGTCATACCGCGGTGGTCGAGATCCAGGGCGTGCTCGAAGCGGGAGGCGAGATCGATGCCGACGCCGTCATCGACGCGCTGCGTCTCGCCTTCAAGGATTCCGGCACAGCGGGCGTCGTCATGCGTATCAACAGCCCGGGCGGCAGCCCGGTCCAGGCCGGGCTCATCAGCGACGAGATGCGCCGCCTGCGTGCCCAGCATCCGAACACGCCGCTCTACGCGGTCATCGAGGAGATCTGCGCGTCCGGCGGCTACTACGTCGCTGCGGCCGCCGACCGGATCTACGTCGACAAGGCGAGCCTGGTCGGCTCGATCGGCGTGCTGATGGACGGTTTCGGTTTCACCGAGGCGATGGGCAAGGTCGGCGTCGAGCGCCGGCTGCTGACAGCCGGTGAGAACAAAGGCTTCCTCGATCCATTCTCGCCGCTGTCCGAGGTGCAGCGCGAGCACGCGCGCAAGATGCTCGGCACGATCCACGCGCAGTTCATCGATACCGTCCGCAAAGGACGTGGCGACCGCCTCAAGGAGACGCCCGACATGTTCTCCGGCTTGATCTGGACCGGGGCCACCAGCGTCGAGCTCGGCCTCGCGGACGAGATCAGCTCGCTGCGCGCCGTGGCGCGCGACGTGATCAAGGCCGAGGAGCTGGTTGATTTCACCCGCCGAGCCAACCTCGCGGAGCGGCTCGCCAAGCGGGTCGGGATGTCCGCCGGGCAGGTGCTGGCGCGCCAGCTCGGTATCTCGAGCGAGGCACCCCGGGTGCGCTGAGTCCGGGCCGCCCGGGGCCGGGGCCGGTCTCGCGGCCGGACTCAGCGGGCCAGCAGCAGGAACACGGTCGGCAGCTTCTCGAGCACCGGCGGGGCGCGCCGCCAGTCGGTCACGCGCAGGGTCTTCAGTCGCTGCCGGGTGCCGGTCAGGTCGGCCGCGATACAGAGCCACGTGGCCGGCGAAAGGCTCGCCAGCAGCGCGTCGAGCATCGCCTGATTGCGGTATGGAGTCTCGATGAAGAGCACGGTTTCGTCGTCGCGCCGAGACCTCTGCTCGAGTTCTCTCAGGCGCGTGCGGCGCTCGTCCGGTCCAGTCGGCAGGTAGCCCGCGAACGCGAATCGCTGCCCATTCAGTCCCGATCCCATCAGCGCGAGGAGCAGGGCGCTGGGCCCCACGATCGGCACGACGGGCACGCCCGCGAGATGCGCGGCCAGCACCAGCCGCGCGCCTGGATCGGCAACGCCCGGGCAGCCCGCCTCCGACATCAGCGCGGCCGATCGCCCCGCCAGGAGCGGCTCGAGCATCGGCGCGATCGCGTCGTCCCGGGTGTGCTCGCTCAGCTCGACGATCTCGATCGACTGGATCGACCGTTCGAGCGGCAAGCGCTTGAGTACGGCTCGCGCGGTCTTCGCGTTCTCGGCCACCACGTAGTCGAGCCGGGTGATCAGTCCGATCGCCGCCGGCGCGAGGTCGTCCTGGGGGCCGCGGTCCGCGGTGATCGGGGTCGGGATGCAGTACAGCGTGCCGGGCCCGCCGGCTGCGGGCGCGCCGCTCACGGCAGGCGCAATCCGGCGATGCGCAGCATGGCGGCCAAGCGAATCAACGGCAGACCGATCAGCGCGCTCGGATCTGGCCCCTCCTGAGCCTCGAGCAGCGCGACGCCCAGCCCCTCGGACTTGGCGGACCCGGCGCAGTCATACGGCGTCTCCGCCCACACGTAGCGCTCGATCTCGTCGTCCTCAAGTGTCCTGAAGCGCACGCGCGTGTCGACGCAATCGAGCAGCGGCTCGCCGTCCGGGCGCCACAGACAGAGCCCCGTGTGGAAGACCAACGTGCGGCCCGAAGCGGCCCGCAGCTGCGCGACCGCACGCTCGTGGTTGCCGGGCTTTCCGATGATGCCGACGCCGTCGAGGGTGGCGGTCTGGTCGGAGCCGATCACCAGCGCTTCGGGCCGCCGAGCCGCCACCGCGCGGGCCTTCTCGAGGGACAGTCTGCGCGCGACCTGCGCCGGCGACTCGCCGGGCCGGGCAACCTCGTCGACGCCGGGAGACAGCACCTCGAACTGCACACGCAGCCGCTGCAGGAGTTCGCGCCGGTAGGCGGACGTGGAGGCGAGGACGAGGGGAGGGGTGGACATGGGGCTGTCTGCTCGGGCGGCGCGTATCATACGACGCCTCCCGGGCGCGCCGCATTCGAGACCTGCCCTGCCGGATGCCGCGATGACCGTTCCCACGATCGACACCCATGAATTCACCCGCCGCGGCGACGTCGCCGAGGGGCGGGTGCCGCTCGCCGAGCTCGAGCGGCTCGGCTCCCTGCTGGTCGCAGACGAGGGCGTGCTCGCATGGCGGCTCGCCGGGAACAGCGTGCTCGGCGCTGACGGCAGCAGGCGCGCCCACCTGCACCTGGCCCTGTCGGCGACCCTGGCGATGCGCTGTGTGCGTTGCCTCGAGCGCATCGACCTGCCGCTGGACGTGGAGCGCGACTACCGTCTGGTCGCCACCGAGGCGCAGGCCGAGCTGGCGGACGTCAACGAAGACGAGGTCGACCTGCTGGTCGGTGCGCGCCGCTTCGACCTGGCCGGATTGGTCGAGGACGAAGCCATCATGGCCCTGCCGCCGGCGCCCCGGCACGACGCCTGCAGCGCTCCGACGGCCTCATCGCCCGACGATGAGCCGGTGCGGTCCGATGGGTTCGCACCCCCGCCGCGCAACCTGTTCGCGGCGCTCGACGCGTTGCGAGGCGGGTCCACGCAGCCCTCGACCGACCCCTCGTACGATCCCTCGGGCGATCCCTCGGACGAGACAGCGCCGGCGGCCCCGGCAGCGCCCCGGCGAGGCTGAGGCGTAAGCCTCGGCTGGGTCGTGTCCTGAAGCGGTTGCGACGATGGAGTGGCATTGCGTCGCAAAGGTTTGATATGATTGCAGATTGACCTTTTTGGAAGGAGGCCCTGTCATGGCCGTCCAGCAGAACAAAAAATCGCCGTCCAAGCGCGGCATGCACCGCTCGCACGACTTTCTGACGGCGCCCGCCACCGCGGTCGAGCCGCAGACGGGCGAGGTGCACCTGCGCCACCACATCAGCCCGAACGGCTTTTATCGCGGTCGCAAGGTCGTCAAGACCAAGGCTGACGAGTAACGCAAGACTCACGCGCAGCTGCGGGCCTCGAGCCCGGGGCGCCAGCCGGGGACGCGTGCCTCCGGCCCCGAAGCCGGCGACGGCAGGGGGCTGGTTCAACACCAGGCCGCGGCGACGCCCCGGCTGGCCGGTCGGGCTGCCGACACAATGAGCGTCCGGATCGCGATCGATTGCATGGGCGGTGACCACGGCCTGTCCGTGACCATCCCGGCAGCACTGGCATTCGTTGACCACGAGTCCGACGCCGAGGTCATCCTTGTCGGTCGTCAGGAGGATGTGGTGGCGGCCCTGGAGAAGGCCGGCCGCACGGCCGGCGGTCGCATCAGCGTGAGGCACGCATCCGAGGTCGTCGCCATGGATGACCCGGTCTCGACCGCGCTACGACGCAAGCGCGACTCGTCGATGCGCGTCGCCATCGAACTCGTGCGCGATGGTGAGGCGGATGCCTGCGTGAGCGCCGGCAATACCGGCGCGCTGATGGCGCTGTCGCGGTTCGTGCTGAACATGGTCGATGGCATCGAGCGGCCCGCCATCGCCGCGCCCATGCCCACCGCTTCCGGCGGCCAGACGATGATGCTGGACCTGGGCGCGAACGTCGACTGCGAAGCGGTCCATCTGCTGCAGTTCGCGGTGATGGGCTCGGCGCTCGTCTCGGCGCTCGACGGCAAGGAGCGCCCTTCGGTGGGGCTGCTCAACGTCGGCGAGGAAGCGATCAAGGGCAACGACGTCGTGAAGCAGGCCGCCGAACTGCTGCGTGCGAGCGGCCTGAACTTCCACGGCAACGTCGAGGGCGACGATATCTATCGCGGTACGGTCGACGTGATCGTCTGCGATGGGTTCGTCGGCAACGTCGCGCTCAAGACATCCGAGGGCCTCGCGCAGATGCTCGCCGGCTTCATTCGCGAGGAGTTCACACGTGGGCTCCTGGCCAAGGCGGTGGCGGTGATCGCCTACCCGGTGCTCGCCCGCTTCAAGAAACGCGTCGACCATCGCCGCTACAACGGCGCCAGCCTGATCGGGCTGCGCGGCATCGTGATCAAGAGCCACGGTTCGACCGACGTCTACGGATTCGAGCAGGCCGTCAAGCGCGGGTATGATGCCGCCCGCAACGGTCTGCTGCGTCGGATCACCGACGCGATCCCGAAGATCCATCAGCCCCAATGACGAGTTCGACTCGCGTGTATTCCAGCATCGTCGGTACCGGCAGCGCACTGCCCGAGCGGCTTGTGGACAACGCGACGCTTGCCGCGGAACTCGGTGCGCGGGGCGTAGAGACCTCCGACGACTGGATCGTCGCCCGCACCGGGATCCGCCAGCGCTACATTGCCTCGCCGCAGGAGAGCAGCTCCGTGCTAGGCACGCGCGCTGCGCGCGCGGCGATCGAGGCGGCTGGGCTCGCCCCCAGCGACGTCGATCTGATCATTGTCGCGACGTCCACGCCCGACTACGTATTCCCGAGCACCGCCTGCCTCGTGCAGCGCTCGCTCGGCATCGTCGGGTGCGCGGCCTTCGACGTGCAGGCGGTCTGCTCCGGCTTCGTGTACGGCCTGACCGTCGCGGACGCGATGATCCGGACCGGCAGCGCGCGCCACGCGCTGGTGATCGGCGCCGAGACCTTCTCGCGCATCCTCGACTGGAACGACCGGGGCACCTGCGTGCTGTTCGGCGACGGCGCCGGCGCGGTGCTCCTGTCTGCCTCGGAGCGTCCCGGCATCCTCGCCTCCAAGCTGCACGCCGACGGCCGCCACGAGGCGATCCTGCGGACCGCGGGCAACGTCTCGCACGGCAGCATCACAGGCCATCCGTTCCTCACGATGGACGGGCAGGCGGTGTTCAAGCTCGCGGTCGGCGTGCTCGACGAGGTGGCGCGCGAGACCGTCACGGCCGCCGGCCTCGCGGTCGCCGACATTGACTGGCTGGTCCCGCACCAGGCGAACGTCCGGATCCTGCAGGCCACCGGGCGAAAGCTCGGACTGCCTGCGGAGAAGGTGATTGTCACCGTCGACCGGCACGCCAACACCTCGGCCGCCTCGGTGCCCCTTGCTCTCGACGTGGCGATCCGCGACGGCCGGATCCGCGAGGGCCATCGCGTGATGCTGCAGGGCGTCGGTGGCGGCTTCACCTGGGGCGCGGTGCTCGTCCAGATTTAACCGACCGAACCGACCCACCCACACCCACCATGAAGCTCGCGTTCGTCTTTCCGGGGCAGGGCTCCCAGGCCGTCGGGATGCTCGACTCGATCGCGGCCCGGCCCGAGGTCTCCGCGCTCATCGCCGAAGCCGACGCCGCCCTCGGCGAGTCGCTGTCCGGCCTGATCGCCGGCGGCCCCGCCGAGTCGCTCGCGCTGACGGTGAACACGCAGCCCGCGATGCTGCTCGCCGGGCTGGCGTGCTACCGCGCCTGGCGCGCGGCCGGCGGCCCCGATGCCGAGGCGGTCGCCGGGCACAGCCTGGGCGAGTACACCGCGCTCACCGCCGCCGGCAGCTTCGAGCCGGGGGCGGCGCTGCGCTTGGTGCGGCTGCGTGCGCAGGCAATGCAGGAAGCGGTGCCCTTCGGCAGCGGCGGCATGGCCGCGATCCTCGGCCTCGACGACGAGCAGGTCATCGCGGCCTGCCATCAGGCAACGGCGTCCTTCGCCGGCCAGCCCCCGTCCGTGCCCGGCGTGCCGGACATCGTCGAGCCCGCCAACTTCAACGCGCCGTCCCAGGTGGTGATCGCCGGCAGCAAGGCCGCCGTCGAGCGTGCCTGCGAGGTGGCCAAGGCCCTCGGCGCCAAGCGCGCGATGCCGCTGCCGGTGTCGGCGCCCTTCCATTCGTCGCTGTTGCGCCCCGCCGGCGAGCGGCTCGCGATTGCCCTGCGCGACACCGTACCCGCCGCGCCGCGCATGCCGCTGGTCAACAACGTCGACGTTGCCGTGCAGACCGACCCGGCCGCGATCGTCGACGCGTTGGTCCGCCAGTCGTACTCCCCAGTCCGTTGGGTCGAGGTTGTGCGTCGCCTCGAGGCGATGGGGATCACCCGACTCGTCGAGTTCGGACCCGGCAAGGTGCTGTCCGGCCTGGTCAAGCGGATCGCGCCCGACCTAAAAGTGACCGCGGTCACCGACGCGGTCAGTCTCGATGCCGCGCTCCAGGAGCTCGCATGACTGCAGCCACGTCTGTTTCGCCGCTCGCGGGCCGCGTCGCGCTCGTGACCGGCGCCTCGCGCGGGATCGGCCGCGCCATCGCGCTCGAGCTCGGACGGCTGGGCGCGACCGTGATCGGTACCTCCACCTCCGAGGCCGGCGCTCACGGCGTCACCGAGGCCCTCGCCGCGGCCGGCGCCGCGGGGCGCGGCGCGGTGCTCGACGTCGGTGACGCCGCCGCCTCCGAGGCCCTGATCGACGCGATCGGCAACGCCGAGGGCCCGATCGCGATCCTGGTGAACAACGCCGGCATCACCCGCGACAACCTCTCGATGCGGATGAAGGACGACGAATGGTCGTTGGTGATCGACACCAATCTGTCGGCCGTTTTTCGCCTGTCGCGCGCCGTGATGCGCCCGATGATGAAGGCGCGCTGGGGGCGGATCGTCAACGTCACCTCGGTCGTCGGTGCCTCGGGCAATGCCGGCCAGGCGAACTATGCTGCCGCCAAGGCCGGCGTCGCCGGCATGACCCGAGCGCTCGCCCGCGAACTCGGCTCGCGAGCCATCACCGTGAACTGCGTCGCGCCGGGGTTCATCGACACTGACATGACGCGCGCGCTCGACGCGTCGCAGACCGCGGCGCTGCTCCAGCAGATCCCGCTCGGGCGGCTCGGTGACCCCGCCGACATCGCCACTGCGGTAGGGTTCCTGTGCCTGCCCGCGGCCGGTTACGTCACCGGCAGCACGCTGCACGTCAACGGCGGGATGTACATGAGCTGACCTCGCGCGGGGCGAAGCCTGCCCCGCGACTTAATCCCCGAGGCCGAGCGCCGCCGGGGCCGTGGGTGCGGGATGTTAGAATCTCGCGCCGGTTTTGATGCCGGGATGCGGCCTTCGCCGCGCCGTGCCACATATAGGACAGCAACAACATGAGCGACATCGAGCAACGCGTTAAGAAAATCGTCGCCGAGCAGCTTGGGGTGAACGAGGCCGAGATCAAGACCGAGTCGTCGTTCGTCGACGACCTGGGCGCCGATTCCCTCGACACGGTCGAGCTGGTCATGGCGCTGGAAGACGAGTTCGAGACCGAGATCCCGGACGAGGAAGCCGAGAAGATCACCACCGTTCAGCAGGCCATCGATTACGTCAAGGCCCACCCCAAGGCCTGACCTCGTCGCGTATGCAACCCGCGGGAGCGCCCTCCGAATGAGCCGTCGCAGAGTCGTCGTCACCGGCCTCGGGCTGATCAGTCCCGTGGGCAACGACGTCGCCACGGGCTGGGCCCGCCTGGTCGCTGGCCAGGGGGGCATCGGACCCATCACCAAGTTTGATGCCTCCGCGTTCACCTCCCGCATCGCGGGCGAAGTCCGCGGGTTCGAGGTCTCGGACTGGATGCCGGCTAAGGAGGCGCGTCACTTCGACACGTTCATCCATTACGGTATCGCCGCCTCGGCCCAGGCGGTCAAGGACGCCGGCCTCTCGGCCGACACGGTCGACCCCGAGCGCGTGGGCGTGATCGTGGGCTCGGGTATCGGCGGCCTGCCGATGATCGAGGAGAACCACGTCGAGTACACGAACCGCGGAGCGCGCCGAATCTCGCCCTTTTTTGTGCCGGGCTCGATCGTCAACATGGTCTCCGGACAGGTTTCGATCATGCACGGCTTTCAGGGGCCAAACTACGCGGTTGTCTCGGCCTGCTCCACCGGCCTGCATTCGATCGGCGACGCCGGCCGCCTGATCGAGTATGGAGACGCCGACGTGATGGTCTGCGGCGGCGCCGAGGCGACTGTCTCGCCGCTCGGCATCGGCGGCTTCTGCGCGGCGAGGGCGATGTCCACCCGCAACGACGATCCGGCGACCGCCAGCCGTCCCTGGGACAAGGACCGCGACGGCTTCGTGCTGGGCGAGGGCGCCGGTGTGGTGGTCCTCGAGGAATATGAGCACGCAACGCGGCGCGGCGCGCGCATCTACTGCGAGCTGGCCGGATACGGAATGAGCGCGGATGCACACCACATCACCGCGCCGGACCGTAACGGCCCGAAGCGGGGGATGCACGCAGCACTGCGCAATGCCGGGCTCAATCCGGACCAGATCCAATACGTCAACGCGCATGGCACGTCCACGCCGCTCGGCGACAAGAACGAGACCGAGGCGATCAAGCTCGCCTTTGGCGATCATGCCCACAAGCTGGTCGTCAATTCCACCAAGTCGATGACCGGGCACCTGCTCGGCGCGGCCGGTGGGGTCGAAGCGGTCTTCACCGTGCTGGCCGTCCACCACCAGATCTCGCCGCCGACGATCAACATCTTCGAGCAGGATCCGGAGTGCGATCTCGATTACTGCGCCAACCAGGCGCGCGAGATCCGGATCGATGCGGCGATCTCGAACTCCTTCGGCTTCGGCGGCACGAACGGCAGCCTGATCGTCAAGCGGTTGACTTGAGCGGACTCGCGCGATGGGTGTCGCCGTCGAGATCGAGGTGACGGCGTCGCGGGCAGCGGCCCGCTGGTCGGCGGCAGCTACGCTTGCCGGGGTCGCCGGCCTGTTGCTCGCCGCGGGTCACCTGCTGTCCGGTCCGACGCTGCTGCTTGATGCCCCGTTCCATTGGCGAGCCGCGGTTGCCACAGTCTGCGTTGTTCTGGCCGCGTGGGGCGGGCTGCTTGCCCTGCGCGAGCTGCGCGGCCCTCAGCAGGGGCCGTGCGGGCTCGCGTTGCGGGTCGGTGAGGATGGCGAGGCGGTACTGCATGGTCCGGTTTTCACGTCCGCCCGGCCGATGGCCCTTCGCGCGACATGCACGTTGCCGGGCTTGACGCTGCTGGTCATGGCACCATGTGCACCGCAGCTACCCGTGCGGGGACGGTTCGCGCGTCCAACCGTGCTGCTGCTGGGGCGCGATGCCGTTCCGCAGGATGCGTGGCGCCGGCTGCATGTGTGGCTGCGCTGGATCGAACGGGGCCGATCGGGCCCGTGATCGGACTCTTTATGACACGACACTTCTTCGCCTTCCTGCTGGTGCTCTGCACCGCGCTTACCGCATTTATCACGCCCGCCGCCCACGCTCAGCTGGCTGGGGTCGAGCGCGGCCTGCCCGACTTCGCCGACCTGGTCGAGCGTACCGGTCCGGCCGTGGTCAACATCCGCACCACCGAACGGGCGCGCGCCAACATGCCGTCCGCGGGCCCGAGCGCCCCTGGTGCGCCGCAGATGCCCGAAGGCATGGACGAGAACGACCCACTTTACGAGTTCTTCCGGCGCTTCTTCCCGCCGCGTCAGCAGCCGGGTCCGAACGCGCCGCGCGGGGGGCGGGGCGGCGAGGGGAACGAGGTGCCTCGGGGTGTGGGCTCGGGCTTCATCATTTCGCCCGATGGCTTCGTTCTGACCAACCATCATGTGGTCGAAGGCGCTGACGAGATCTACGTGACGCTGACCGACAAGCGTGAACTCAAGGGCAAGCTGATCGGCTCGGACCGTAGGACCGACGTGGCGCTGGTCAAGATCGAGGGCGGCGCGCTGCCGACGATGAAGATCGGCGATCCCCAGCGCCTGCGGGTCGGCGAGTGGGTGGTGGCGATCGGCTCGCCGTTCGGGCTGGAGAACACGGTGACCGCGGGCATCGTGTCCGCCAAGGGTCGCGACACCGGTGACTACCTGCCGTTCATTCAGACCGACGTCGCGGTGAATCCGGGCAACTCGGGTGGCCCGCTGCTGAATATGCGCGGCGAGGTCATCGGCATCAATTCGCAGATCTACAGCCGCACCGGCGGCTTCATGGGCATCTCCTTTGCGATCCCGATCGACGAGGCGATGCGGGTCGCCGAGCAGATCCGCAGCAACGGCCGCGTGACGCGAGGCCGCATCGGTGTGGGCATCGCCGAGGTCACCAAGGACGTCGCCGAGCCGCTGGGATTGCCGCGGGCCGCGGGCGCGCTGGTGCGCAACGTCGAGGCCGGCGGACCGGCCGAGAAGGGCGGCATCGAGGTGGGCGACATCATCCTGAAGTTCGACGGCAAGCCGATCGAGAAGTCGACCGACCTGCCGCGCTTGGTCGGCAACACCAAGCCGGGCTCGAAGGTCCAGGTCGGTGTCTGGCGCAAGGGTGCCAACCGCGAGCTGTCGATCACCGTGGCCGAGATGCAGCCCGAGCAGACCGCCCGGGCCGGCGGCGGCAATCGACCGCAGCAGACGCCGGGCGGCAGCGCGCAAGCCAGCAACGGGTTCGGACTGGTGGTCGCCGACATCCCCGAGGACCGCCGCAACGCGCTCCGGATCAAAGGCGGCGTACTGGTCGAGTCGGTTGAGGGCGCGGCCTCACGCGCGGGCCTGCGTGCGGGTGACGTGATCCTGTCGCTCAACAACCAGGATGTGACCAGCGCGAAGGCCTTCAACGATGCGGTCGGCAAGCTCGACCGCAGCAAGACGCACATCCTGCTCGTGAGGCGCGGCGAGAGCGCCCAGTTCGTCCCGATCCGGCCGGTCGGCCAGAACGGGCAGTAGGTCCGCGGCCGGGCCCGGACGGGCTGCCGGCCGGGGGGGGGGGGGGCCGGCTCCGGCGCGGCTCCGACCGCCGGTCGGGCCTGCCTCGGGGGCGGCTGAGAGCCCGGCTCGGCCGATCGGCTAGAATGGCAGGCTGTTTCCGGCAGGACAGGGCGCGAGCGCCCGACGTTCCGGCGGCGAGCCGGTCCGTGTCCGGCGTCTAGGGGCGCGCAACGCGCCATCGTGCACCGTGCAGAACATCCGCAACTTCTCGATCATCGCGCACATCGACCACGGCAAGTCCACGCTCGCCGACCGTCTGATCCAGCGCTGCGGCGGCCTGAGCGACCGCGAGATGGAGGCACAGGTACTCGACTCGATGGACCTCGAGCGCGAACGCGGGATCACCATCAAGGCACAGACCGCCGCGCTGACCTACACCGCCCGCGACGGCCAGGTCTACAACCTGAACCTGATCGACACCCCGGGGCACGTCGACTTTTCCTACGAGGTCAGCCGTTCGCTGTCGGCCTGCGAAGGGGCGCTGCTGGTGGTCGACGCCTCGCAGGGCGTCGAGGCGCAGACGGTGGCGAACTGTTACACCGCAATCGAACTCGGCGTCGAAGTTGTGCCGGTCCTCAACAAGATGGACCTGCCGCAGGCCGATCCCGAGCAGGCCAAGGTCGAGATCGAAGAGGTCATCGGGATCGACGCGACCGACGCGATCCCGGCGAGCGCCAAGACCGGCATGGGCCTGGAGGACATCCTCGACGCGATCGTCGCCCGGATCCCTCCGCCCAAGGGCGACCCGGCCGCGCCGCTGCAGGCTCTGGTCATCGACTCCTGGTTCGACAACTACGTCGGCGTCGTGATGCTGGTGCGCGTGATGAACGGCACGCTGCGCCCGAAAGACAAGATCCGCCTGATGGCTACCGGCTCGGCCGTGCTGTGCGAGCAGGTCGGTGTGTTCACGCCCAAGGCGACGCAGCGGGAGTCGCTGTCGGCGGGGCAGGTGGGCTTCATCATCTCCGGCATCAAGGAGCTCAAGACCGCGAAGGTCGGCGACACGGTGACGCTCGAGCGCGCGCCGGCCTCGGCCGCGCTGCCTGGCTTCAAGGAGGTGAAGTCCTCGGTGTTTGCCGGCCTCTACCCGGTCGAGGCCAACCAGTACGAGGCGCTTCGCGACGCGCTCGAGAAGCTGCAACTCAACGACGCCGCGCTGCAGTTCGAGCCCGAGGTGTCGGATGCGCTCGGCTTCGGCTTTCGCTGCGGCTTCCTCGGGCTCCTGCACATGGACATCGTGCAGGAACGGCTCGAGCGCGAGTACGACATGGACCTGATCACGACGGCGCCCACCGTCGTCTACGAGGTCCTGCTGCGCGACTGCACGGTGCAGCGCATCGAGAATCCGGCGAAGCTGCCGAACCCGGATCGAATCGAGGAGATCCGCGAGCCCATCGTCTCGGTGACGGTGTTCGTGCCGCAGGAGTACGTGGGCGCGGTCATCACGCTGTGTACCGGCAAGCGCGGCGTGCAGACAAACCTCGCCTATCACGGCAAGCAGGTGCACCTGAGCTACGAGCTCCCGATGAACGAGATCGTGCTCGACTTCTTCGACAAGCTGAAGTCGGTCTCGCGCGGCTACGCGTCGATGGACTACGAGTTCAAGGAGTACCGCGCCGCCGACGTGATCAAGCTCGACCTGCTGGTCAACGGTGACAAGGTGGACGCGCTGTCGCTCATCGTGCACCGCTCGAACGCGCCGTACCGCGGCCGCGAGATCGCCGCGAAGATGCGCGAACTGATCCCGCGCCAGATGTACGACGTCGCGATCCAGGCGGCGATCGGCGGCAACGTGATCGCGCGCGAGAACGTCAAGGCGTTGCGCAAGAACGTGCTGGCCAAGTGCTACGGCGGCGACATCAGCCGCAAGAAGAAGCTGCTCGAGAAGCAGAAGGCCGGCAAGAAGCGGATGAAGCAGGTCGGCTCGGTGGAGATTCCCCAGGAAGCCTTCCTGGCGGTCCTCCAGGTCGATTGAGCGTCGCGCGGCATCCGGACCGGGTCGCGTCGGCCGCCATCGAAGTCAGAAAGAAGAACAACCGATGAATTTTGCGCTGGTGCTGTTCCTGCTGCTGGTCGTGACCGGCATCGCCTGGATCGTCGACAAGCTATGGCTCGCGCCGGCGCGTCGGCGCTCCGGTCGGGGCGACCGTCAGCCGCTCTGGCTGGAGTACACCGCGGGCCTGTTCCCGGTGATCGCGGCGGTGTTCCTGCTGCGCTCGTTCCTGTTCGAGCCATTCAAGATCCCGTCGGGTTCGATGATCCCGACGCTGCTCGTCGGGGACCTCATCCTCGTCAACAAGTTCACCTATGGGGTGCGCCTACCGGTGATCCACACCAAGGTGCTGGACGTCGGCCTGCCCGAGCGCGGTGACGTGATGGTCTTCCGGTTCCCGAAGGACACCTCGGTCGACTACATCAAGCGCGTGGTCGGTCTGCCGGGCGATACCGTGGTCTACGAGGACAACCGCCTGACCCTCAATGGGACGCCGGTGCCGTTGTCGCAGTCGGGCGAGTTCTACGACGGCGAGCGTCTTGTGTACTACAAGCAGTATTCAGAGAAGCTGGGAACGGTCGAGCATAAGCTGTTGACAGAATTGGAGAAACCGTCTTTCATCACGGGAGTTGACGCCTTCCCGTTCCGTGATCAGTGCACCTACGGGCGCGCCGGTCTGAGCTGTAAGGTGCCGCCGGGCCACTATTTCGTGATGGGTGACAACCGCGAGAACAGCCTGGACAGTCGCTACTGGGGATTTGTCCCCGAGCAGAACATCGTCGGCAAGGCATTCTTCATATGGATGAACTTCGGCGACCTCGGACGAATCGGACGATTCCACTGATGACACCTCCTCGCGCCCGCCGTGCGCCGCCCACACTCCAGCGCGGCATGTCCCTGATCAGCCTGGTCGTGGTCGGAGTCGTGCTGGTCTTCGGTGCGCTGCTGGTCATGAAGGTGATTCCAACCGCCATCGAGTTCGTCGCGATCAAGCGGGCGGTGGTCAAGGCGCGCAACGAGGGAGGTGATCCTCCCGGCATCCGGGCGTCCTTCGAGCGGGCCTCGGCGATCGAAGACTTCACCTCGATCACCGGCACGGATCTCCAGATCACGCGGCGCCCGAGCGGCGAGTACGCGGTGTCGTTCTCCTACGAGAAGCGGATCCCGCTGGTCGGCCCGGCCTACCTCCTGCTTGACTACCAGGGCGAAGCGCTGCCCCCATCGGGGCCAGTGAAATGATCGTGGCCGAACCCGGGGGCCGGTGTTGACCCAGGCCCTCCAGACGCTGCAGGAGCGCCTCGGCCACAAGTTCGCCTCGGAGGCGCTGCTGCGGCAGGCGCTCACCCACCGCAGCCACGGCGCCACGCACAACGAGCGTCTCGAGTTCCTGGGCGACAGCGTGCTCAACTGCGCGGTCGCCTCGTTGCTGTACGAGCGCTTCAGCAAGCTCGACGAGGGCGACCTGTCGCGGGTTCGCGCCAATCTGGTCAAGCAGCAGACCCTGTTCGAGGTGGCGCAGCGCATCGAGCTCGCCACCTGTTTGCTGCTGGGCGAGGGCGAACAGAAGAGCGGTGGCTTCCGTCGGCCCTCGATCCTCGCCGACACCCTCGAGGCGCTGTTCGGAGCGATCCTCCTGGACGGTGGCTTCGATGCCGCCCAGCAGTCGATCCGCCGGCTCTACGATCCGGTGCTTCGCAACGTCGACCCGAACACGCTCGGCAAGGACGCAAAGACGCTGCTGCAAGAGTGGCTGCAAAGCCGCAAGATCCCGCTGCCGGTGTATGCGGTCGTGGCCACCCACGGCGCCGCGCACAACCAGCTTTTCGAGGTCGAGTGCGCCGTGCCGAAGCTGTCGATCCAGGTGCTTGGCAGCGGCGGCAGCCGCAGGGCCGCCGAGCAGGCCGCGGCGAAGCTCGCCCTCGAGCAGACGCAGGTCCTGCTGCCGGCAACGGTGCGCAAGCCCCGGCGCAGTACCCGTGCCACGGCCACGCCCGACATGCTGGCCGAACTCGTGGCGGCCGAAGGCGCCGTGCACCTGTCCGAGGCGAGCGCCGACGTCGCCGGAGCCGAGGTGCCGGCGGCCGCACCCGCGCTCACCCCAGTCGCCGAACCGCGCCGCCGCGCCCACGCGGCCTGAGCCATGGACACCTCGATGGATGCGGTGCCGCACCGCTGCGGTCATGTCGCCATCGTGGGCCGCCCGAACGTCGGCAAGTCGACGCTCGTGAACCGCTTGGTCGGCACCAAGCTCAGCATCACCTCAGCCAAGGCGCAGACCACCCGGCATCGCATTGTGGGCGTGGTCACGCGCCCGGACGCCCAGTTCCTGCTCCTCGACACGCCCGGCTACCAGACCCGAAACCGCGGAGCCCTCAATCGCGTCCTCAACCGGACGGCTGCGCAGGCGGCGATGGAGGCGAACGTGGTGGTGCTGGTCTGCGATGCGAACGCCTGGACCGCGGCCGACGACCAGGCGCTGGGTCTGGTGCCCGAGGGCTGCCCGATCGTCATCGCCCTGAACAAGATCGATGCGGTCGGCGACAAGGCGAAACTCATGCCGCTCGCCCAGCGGCTGATGGCGCGCCCAGGCGTGGCCGCGATCGTGCCCATCAGCGCGAAGACCGGACGGCAGGTCGAGGACCTGCTCGGCGAATGCGCCAAGCACCTGCCCGAGGGCGAGGCGCAATACGACGCAGAGTCCTTCACCGACCGCAGCGAGCGCTTTATGGCGGCCGAGGCGGTGCGCGAGAAGATGTTCCGGCTGCTCGGCGACGAGCTGCCCTACCAGAGCACGGTGCAAATCGAGAAGTTCGAGGAACTGCCCGGGCTGCGGCGTATCTTCGCGGCGATCGTCGTCGAGCGCGACGCGCAGAAGCCGATCGTCTTGGGTGCCGGCGGCGAGAAGATCAAGCGGATCGCGAGCGAGGCCCGACAGGACCTCGAGAAGATGCTCGACTGCAAGGTCTACCTCGAGGTCTGGGTCAAGGTGAAGGGAGGCTGGGCGGACGACGAGAACCGTTTGCGCACCTATGGCTACGAATGAGGCCGGCGCGACCGCGAAGGCTCGACCGGGTCCGGACGGCCTGCCCGACGCTGCCTGCGAATCCGATCCGGGCGCAGCGTCCGTGCCCAACGGCCCCCGGCTCGGCCCGGGCCGACCCGCCGCCCCGGGCGATGCGCCGCGCCGGCCCGCCTCGGGCCGTGCAACGCGCCCGGTCGGACGCGCCGCAGAGCGGGTGCATGACGAGCCCGCGTTTGTGCTGCACACGCTGCCCTGGCGCGAGACCAGCCTGATCGTCGAGCTGCTGACCCGCGACCACGGGCGCATCGGCTGCGTGGCCAAGGGCGCCAAGCGCAACGGCTCGAAGCTGCGCGGCGTGCTGCATGCGTTCCAGCCGCTTCATGTCGGCTTTAGCGGCCGCCACGAGTTGCGCACCCTGACCTCGGCCGAATGGCTCGGTGGCATGGCTGCCCCCCAGGGCGACGGGCTGCTCTGCGCGTTCTACCTCAACGAGCTGATCGTGCGGCTGCTGCCGCGCGACGATCCCCATCCCCAGCTCTTCGACGGTTATGCGCAGGCCCTGGTCGCGCTCGGCCTGGGCGAATCGATCGAAGGCACGCTGCGCCGCTTCGAATGGATGCTGCTGCGCGAGATCGGCTACGCGCTTGACCTCGCGTTCGACGCCGACGAGCGGCCGATCGATACTGGGCGCCGTTACGCGTTGCTGCTCGGTCGCGGCTTCGTCGCCGCCGATCCGGCCGAGGAGGGCGGCTTCTCGGGTGCCACCCTGCGCGACATCGCCGCCGAGCGCTACGAGTCGGTGCGCACGCTCGCCGAGGCCAAGCGGCTCACGCGCTCGCTGCTCGCCCGCCACCTCGATGGCCACGTGCTCAAGACCCGCCAGATCCTGCTTGACCTGCATAAACTCTGAACCCCCGACGATGATCGAACTCGGCGTCAACATCGACCATGTCGCGACGGTCCGCCAGGCCCGTCGCACCTATGAGCCCGATCCGGTCTGGGCCGCGGTGGAAGCCCATCTGGGCGGCGCTGACGGGATCACCGTGCACTTGCGCGAGGACCGCCGCCACATCCAGGACGAGGACGTGCGTCGGCTGCGCGAACTCACGCACATCAAGCTCAACCTCGAGATGGCGGCCACTGACGAGATGCTCGGCATCGCCTGTGGGCTCAAGCCCGAGATGGCGATGCTGGTGCCCGAGGGTCGCCACGAGATCACCACTGAAGGCGGGCTGGACGTCGCCGGCCAGCGAACCCGCCTGACTGAGGTGGTGGCGCGGCTGGCGGACGCGGGCATCGTCGTGAGCGTGTTCATCGACGCTGAACTGCGCCAGGTCGAGGCGGCTGCGGCGATCGGCGCGAAGGTCTGCGAGATCCACACCGGCCCCTATGCCGAGGCGTTCTTCTCGCGCGGGCGCGATGCAGAGAGCGCCCCGGTGCTCGCCGAGCTCGACCGCATCGCGCGGGCCGGGGCCGCGATCCGGGCGGCGGGCATGCGCTTCAACGCCGGCCATGCACTCAACTACGTCAACGTCGAGGCGGTGGCCGCGCTGCCCGGGATTCGTGAGCTGCACATCGGCCATGCGATCGTCTCGCGTGCGATGTTCGTCGGCATGCGCGAGGCGGTGCGCGAGATGAAGCGCCTGATCCGCGAGGGCGCCGCGCCGTGCCTGCGCCCGAGCTGACGCGGAGCGCCTGCCGGTGATCTACGGGATCGGCACCGACATCGTCCTGATCGCTCGCATCCGCACGCTGATCGAGCGCTGGGGCGAGCGGTTCCCGCGGCGCGTGCTCGGGCCCGACGAGCTGCGCGAGTACACCCGCCGGCACGGCCGCGGCACGCCGGGACCCGAGCGTGCCGCCCGCTATCTCGCCAAGCGCTTCGCGGCCAAAGAGGCGTTCTCCAAAGCCATTGGGCTGGGCCTGCGCGGGCCGATGACGCTGCTGTCGCTGCAGGTGCTCAACGACGCGCGGGGCAAGCCCGTGGCAGTGCCCGGCAAGGCGCTCGAGCCGTGGCTGCGCGAGCGTGGCCTGGTCGCCCACATTTCGATCTCCGACGAGCTCGACAGCGCGCTCGCCTTCGTCGTGGTCGAGCGCATCGGGCCCGCCGAGCCCGCCGGACCCCACGCCGGCGGCTGACCGCGGCAAGGCGCGCCGGCCCCAGAGGCTAGAATTTCGGCGTGCAGACCTCCGACACCGACCCGACCGCCCCCGGCGACGACCCGGCCTCCTTGACCGGTGGCGTGCCCGACTTCGACGTGAAAGCCTACCTTGCCGCGCTGCCTAATCACCCGGGCGTCTACCGGATGCTGGCCGCCGACGACACGCTGCTGTACGTCGGCAAGGCTCGGGACCTGAAGAAGCGGGTGGCGTCGTACTTCCAGAAGACGCAGCCCAGCCCGCGGATCGCCCATATGGTTGCGCGGATCGCGCGCATCGAGACGACGGTGACCGGCTCAGAGGCCGAAGCGCTGCTGCTCGAGAACAACCTGATCAAGACCCAGGCGCCGCGCTACAACATCCTGTTCCGCGACGACAAGTCCTATCCGTACCTGAAGTTCACTTCGCACCGCTTCCCCCGGATCGCCTACTACCGGGGCGGCACCGATCGGCGCAGCCAGTTCTTCGGCCCCTATCCGAGCGCATGGGCGGTCAAGGAAAGCATCCAGGTCCTGCAGAAGGTGTTCCGCCTGCGGACCTGCGAGGACTCGGTCTTCTCGAACCGCTCTCGCCCCTGCCTGTTGCACCAGATCGGCCGCTGCACCGCGCCCTGTGTGGGCGAGGTCGACGAGGCCGGATACCGATCGGACGTCGATGCGGCGGTGCGCTTCCTGCGCGGCGGGCAGCAGGAGGTGCTGCGCGATTTCGAGGCCCGGATGCACGCCGCCGCGGGCGAGCTGCGCTTCGAGGAGGCGGCGGTGCTGCGCAACCGGATGACGGCACTGTCGCGCGTTCTGCACCAGCAGACGATGGAGACCGGTACCGACGTCGACGCCGACGTGATCTCGGTCGAGACCGGCGGCGGGCGGGTCTGTGTAAACCTTGCGATGGTTCGGGGCGGCCGCCACCTCGGTGACCGCGCCCATTTCCCCACCCGGGTCGACGCGATCGACGAGCAGGTGCCCGGCGAGGTGCTGGAAGCGTTTCTGTCGCAGCACTATGCCGACGGCGACGTGCCGCCGGTGCTGGTCTGCGCGATCGAGCCCGCGTCGCCGGATGCGCTGCCACTGCTGCAGGCGAGCGCCGGCCACCCGATCGCCTGGGTGCGGCAGCCCACCGGTGCGCGCAAGCGCTGGCTCGAGCAGGCGACGCTGAATGCCAGGATGGTGCTCGCGCGGGTGCTGGCCGAGGAGGGCTCTCAGCAGAGCCGCACGCGTGCGCTGGCCGACGTCCTCGCCCTGGACGACGGCGACCTGGACGCGCTGCGCGTGGAGTGCTTCGACATCAGTCACACAATGGGCGAGGCGACGCAGGCCTCGTGTGTCGTCTACCAGCACCATGCGATGCAGCGTGGCGAGTACCGGCGCTTCAACATCGAGGGCGTGACCGCCGGCGACGACTATGCGGCGATGCGGCAAGTGCTGACGCGGCGCTACGGCAGGCTCGCCGCAGAGCTCGGCGATGCAGAGCCTGGGGTGGACGCCGGTACGGATCCCGGTATGGACTCCGGCATCGAGTCAGGGGAGACCGCCGAGGCCGCAGCCGTGCCGATCGAATCGCGAATCCCGCAGATTGTGCTGATTGACGGTGGCAAGGGTCAGGTCGAGGTTGCCCGCCAGGTGTTCGAGTCGCTCGGCCTCGACCCGTCGATCCTTGTGGGTGTCGCCAAGGGCGAGGATCGCAAGGTCGGGCTCGAAACCCTGGTCTTCGCCGACGGCCGCGGGCCGCTGGCGCTGGGGCGGGAGTCTGCCGCGCTGATGATCATCGCCCAGATCCGCGACGAAGCACACCGGTTCGCGATCACCGGCATGCGCGCACGCCGCGCGAAGGCGCGCAACACCTCGCGCCTGGAGGAGATCGACGGCGTCGGTCCCCGCAAGCGCCAGCGTCTGCTGGCGAGGTTCGGCGGCATGCGTGGCATGATGGCAGCAAGCGTCGACGATCTCGCCTCGGTCGAGGGGATCTCGCGGGCGTTGGCGGAAGACATCTACAAGCGCCTTCACTGATGCGTTGGAACCTGCCGAATGCGCTGACTTGGCTGCGGATGCTCGCGATCCCATTGCTGGTCGCGGTCTACCTGCTGCCGGGTGACGATGCGTCAATGAGCCGCCGTAACGTGTTGGGCACGGCGATCTTCGTCGCCGCGGCCATCACCGACTGGTTGGACGGCTGGCTCGCGCGTCGGCTCGGACAAACTTCGGCCTTCGGCGCCTTCCTCGATCCGGTTGCAGACAAGCTCCTCGTCTGCGCCGCGCTGGTGCTGCTGCTCGACCTGCAGCGTGTCGACGCGCTCGTCTCGGTCGTGATCATCGGACGCGAGATCGCGATCTCGGCGCTGCGCGAGTGGATGGCCGGGATGGGCGCGCGCACCAGCGTCGCCGTCCACTCGATCGGAAAGCTCAAGACCGTCGCGCAGCTGGTGGCCATCCCGATGCTGCTGTACCACCAGCCGCTGTTCGGCGTCGTGCCGATCCACGAGATCGGCACCTGGCTGATTTACGTCGCCGCGCTGCTGACCCTGTGGTCGATGTTCTACTACCTCCGACAGGCGTGGCCTCACCTGCGCGATTCTTCCTGAGCGCGGGGGCGCGAACGTCTTGAGCGCTGGGGTACGATCTGCTGTCGCGCACCGGTGTGGCGCATTCCTGGCCCTCCGGCAGCACCGCCGTTTTGACAGAACGCGAAAACCTGCTAAACTCTTTCTTCTGTCGGAAACGACAGATTGCGGGAGTAGCTCAGTTGGTAGAGCGCAACCTTGCCAAGGTTGAGGTCGCGAGTTCGAGACTCGTCTCCCGCTCCACGTTTCCGAAGGGAAGCTCCACGAAGCTTCCCTTTTTGTTTCAGGGTTCAGCGAGGCGGGCCGTTCGCGGCGCGCCTGGCGTAAGGCGCGATGGCAGAGTGGTTATGCAGCGGCCTGCAAAGCCGTGTACGTCGGTTCGATTCCGGCTCGCGCCTCCAGTAGCGGTCCTCGCTGCCCACTTCCCAGTTCTCCGCCCGGCAAGTTGGATGATCCGGTCTGACACGACGCGCCCCTCGTACCGTCGGGCGACTTCCGTCACCTGCGAGACGCCTGCGCTCCGGTAGCCTCGTCCGCTGGCTCGACGCTCGGGCCGAGGAGAGACGGATGTCGACTCATGCGAAGCGCCCGATGCGGTGGCTGATTCCAGTCGCCGCGCTGGCGTTCCAGGCGCTGGTGATCGCGGTTGTGGTGCGCAAGGGCTTGCCGCCGGCGATCGCGAACCGCGACATGGCGCAGATCGGCAACCTGCATCCGCTGGTCGGCGTGGTCTCCAACCTGGGGGTGCTGCTGTGGGCCGCCGCCGCGGCGATCTGCGGCCTGACCGCCTGGGTGCTCGTGCGAGCGCGAGCGCCTCGCGCCGAGATCAGGTTCTTCGCCGCGGCGGCCTGCCTGACCGCGTACATCGTCGTCGACGATGTCTTCATGCTCCACGAGATGCTGCTGCCCGCGTATCTCGGCATGTCCGAGCGCCATGCGGTCGGCCTGGTCGCGGGAGGCTCGCTACTGTTTGTCGCCACCTCTTTCCGTCAGATCCGCGCGACCCGGTACGGCCTGTTGGTGATGGCGGTCGCGCTCCTCACCACTGCGGTCTTGATCGATCGCTACGACCATCGCTTCGACGAGGTATTCATCGCGCACGGCTGGGATGTGGCGTGGCGCCTGGTGATGGAGGGCGCGCCCAAGTGGCTCGGCATCGCATGCTGGTTCGCCTACTTCGCCGATGCCGCGATGGCCGCGCTGCTGCCGCGGGCCGTAGCAGACCGGCGCCCCGCTGTGCCCGTAGCGACCGAGGTGCTGATGCCGGCACCGAACCGGCGCATGCATCGCAGCACGGCGCGCGCGCACGCCTGAGGGCGGACCCTGCTGCAGGCTTGCCCGCCGGCCCCGGCCCCGGCCCCGGCCCCGGCCCCGGCCCCGGCCCCGGCCCCGGCCCCGGCCCCGGCTCGGGCTCGGGCTCGGGCTCGGGCGACCGGGCCCTGGGCGGGCTGTGATAAGGTCCAGTGCCGCCCCGATGACGAAACCGGTAGACGTAGCGGACTTAAAATCCGCGGCCGCGAGGCGTGGCGGTTCGAGTCCGCCTCGGGGCACCATTCGGTTTGCATGCGACGCCTGCGGGGTGCACCTGCGGCCCCGCCTGTCGAGAGTTCGTGGCCGACAGGCCGCACTCTCGCGAAGCCCGCGCGGCCTTGGGCCACCCGAGGCCTGAACCTATCCGGGTGCATGCTGCGGGATCCGACTCCGGGTCCGCACAGCCCGTCCGACGGTGCAGAGTTGGCGATGATCGAACTCCGAGAGTCCGAAGCCGGGCAGATGGACGGGGTCGCACAGCCGGCCGCAGACGGTGACGCCCCGGACGCGGGCCCGCTGTCCTCCTCAGTGCAGACCTGGTTGGATCGCCTGCCCGAGGCGGCACGCGCCCCCAAGCTCGCCGCGGCCTTTCCCAGAGTTACGGAGCGCATCGCGTTCTTCGACGGCGAGCCGCCGTTCGCGGCCCGTGACCTGGAGCAGCTGATGATCGATCAGTGCGGTGACCGGCAGGGGTTCCCGATCGAGGTCGGACGCGAGCTGATGCGCCTGCGCTCGCACTACTCGAAGCGCATGGAGGCGTCGGTCGCGGATGGCACCGAACGCGGCTGGGGGCGTGCGCTGCTTTCGGGCACGCGCCGCTGACGCGGGCGTACCCGCCGGTCCCGCGGGGCCGGTGGTAGAGTGCCTCGGCGCTGCGCGACCCCGCGCGCGATGCCTGCCGAGCACGCATGGATCCCCACGCCGCCCCCGAGACCGAGCACGAGCTGCTGCTCGTCATCGACGTCCAGAACGACTTCTGCCCGGGGGGCGCCCTTGCTGTCGCCGACGGTGCCGCGGTCGTGCCTGCGATCGCCGCGGTAATGCCGCGCTTCGCGCATGTTGCGTTCACTCAGGACTGGCATCCGCCCGGCCACCGCTCGTTCGCCAGCGCCCATGCGGGCCGCTCGCCGTACGAGAGCGTTTCGTTTCCCTACGGCGAGCAAACGCTGTGGCCAGATCACTGCGTGCAGGGCACCGAGGGGGCGGCGTTCCACCCCGGGCTCGACCTCGCCCGCGCGGAGCTGGTGATCCGCAAGGGCTTTCGCCCTGCGATCGATTCGTACTCGGCATTCTTCGAGAACGACCGCAGCACGCCGACCGGGCTCGCCGGCTATCTGCGCGAGCGCGGCATCCGCCGAGTGGTGCTCTGCGGGTTGGCGACCGACTACTGCGTGGCGTACTCCGCCATCGATGCCCGGCGCCAGGGCTTCGAGGCCGAGGTGCTGCTCGATGCTTGCCGCGCGATCGATCTCAGCGGCTCGCTCGCGGCTTCGCTCGCCGCAATGCGCGAGGCTGGCGTCGTGCTGCGCGACGCCGCGCGCTGAGCATGCCGACCGCGTTCCCCGCCGCTCGTGCGGCGGTGGCCCTGCTCGTCAATGCGCTGCTCTGGGGGCTGTGCTGGCTGCCGTTCCGCGCCCTGCAGGAGCAGGGCGTGCACGGCCTGTGGGCGACCGCACTGGTGTACGCGGCGGTGGGCGCAGCGGTGCTGGCCTGGGACCCGGCGGTCGCGAGACGCCTCGCCGGCACGCCGTCGCTGTGGCCGCTGCTACTCGCCAGCGGCATCACCAACGCCTGCTTCAACTGGGCGGTGACGATCGGCGACGTGGTGCGTGTTGTGCTGCTGTTCTATCTAATGCCGGCCTGGGCCGCGCTCTTCGCGCGCCTGGTGCTCGGCGAGCCGCTGCGGGTGGCGGTCGTGCTGCGGGTGGCGATCGCGATCGCGGGCGCCGCCGTGGTGCTCAAGCCGACCGGCGCCCCCTGGCCGATGCCCTCAGCACCGTCCGATTGGCTGGCGATCGCAGGCGGCATGAGCTTCGCGATGACGAACGTGATGCTTCGGCGCGAGACCGGGCAACAGGCGTCGACGCTCGCCTTCACCATGTTCGTCGGCGGCTGCGTGGTCGCCGGGGCGTTAGCCGCGGTGCTCACCGCGATCGGTGGGATTTCGATGCCGCCGCGGCCGGCGCCGGGCTGGCTGGCGGGCATCCTCGGGTTGGTGCTGATGCTGGGCGTGGGCAACCTGTGCCTGCAGTACGGCGCGTCGCGCCTGCCGGCGAACGTGACCTCGGTGGTGCTGCTGAGCGAGGTGCTGTTCGCGGCGCTGTCGGCGGTGCTGATCGGCGGGGAGTCGGTGTCGGCCCGCACCCTCGCGGGCGGCGCGTTGATCGTCGTGGCCGCGCTGCTCGCGGTCCGCGACACCCGCTGACCTGCCCACTCGAGCGTTGATCGCTCAGCGCGCCCCGAGCAGGGGTGCGAGCACGGTCCAGGCGGTGTCGAGCAGCTGTGGCTGGGCCTGGGCGGTCGGATGGATGCGGTCAGGCTGGAAGGCCTCGATCCGGTCGGCGATCGGGGCGAGGAAGAAGGGCAGCAGCAGCGCCTTCTCCGACTCGGCGACCCGCCTGAAGAGCCCGGCGAACTGCTCGGCATAGGCGCGGCCGTAGTTGGGCGGCATCTGCATCCCGAAGACGACCGGCCGCGCGCCGGCCTTGCGCGAGGCGAGCACCATTTCTCGCAGGTTCGCCTCGGTGCCGGCCAGCGGCAGGCCGCGCAGCGCGTCGTTGCCGCCGAGCTCGATCACCACGAGCGCGGGCGCGTGTCGGGCCAGCAGGTCGGGCAGCCGCGCCCGGCCGCCCGACGTGGTCTCGCCGCTGATGCTCGCATTGATCACCCTCCAAGCCAGCCCACGCTCGGCGATGCGGCGCTCGAGTAGCGCCACCCAGCCGCTGCCTCGTGCCAGCCCGTACTCGGCCGACAGGCTGTCGCCGAGGACGAGCAGCGTGCGCGGCTCGGCCGCCCGTGCGGCGCCGGTCACGCCGCCCGCGACGAGCGCGGCCGCTAGGGCGCCGAGCGCGCCCAGCATGCGCCGGCGCGCGGTCGGCGGCAGGCATGCCGACAGCGGCAGGCCCCTCGCGTGTGGGGCGGAGGAGGTCGCACGGGCTACACTGCGGGCCATGTCTGCAATCAAGGTCGAACACCTAAGCAAGAAGGTACCGGACGCCGGCGGTTGGCTCACGATACTCGACGATGTCGGGTTCACGGTCGAATCGGGCGATACCGTCGCCATCGTCGGTGCGTCGGGCTCGGGCAAGTCGACCTTGCTCGGCCTGCTCGCCGGGCTCGACCTGCCGAGCTCGGGACGCGTGGTCGCCTCCGGGCAGGATCTGTTCACGCTCGACGAGGACGCACGCGCCCGCTGGCGCGCCGAGAACGTCGGTTTCGTGTTCCAGTCGTTCCAGCTGCTGGCGCAGATGACGGCGCTGGAGAACGTGATGTTGCCGCTCGAGCTGGCCGGCGTGCGCGACGCCGCGCCGCGCGCGCGCGACCTGCTCGCGCGGGTCGGTCTCGCCGAGCGCGGCGGGCACTATCCGCGCACCCTGTCGGGCGGTGAGCAGCAGCGGGTCGCGCTCGCCCGCGCGTTCGCGCCCAGACCGGCGCTGCTGTTCGCCGACGAGCCCACCGGGAGCCTTGACCATGCGACCGGGCAGCGCGTGATCGAGCTGCTGTTCGAGCTGAACCGCGAGTCGGGCGCGACGCTGGTGCTGGTCACCCACGATCCTGCGCTCGCTGGCCGCTGCGGACGCACGCTGTCCCTCAAGAGCGGGCGACTCGTCGATTGACGAGGGCGCGGATCGCGTCGGGCAGACGTGAGGCCGGCAGCCCGATCCCCGCCGCCCAGTCGTTCGTGGCCGCAAGCGCATCGCCCGCCGCCCCGTGCAGCCAGGTCCCCTGCACCGCGGCAGCCACAGGGGCGAGGCCGGCCGCAAGCAGCCCGGCGATGGTCCCGGCCAATACGTCGCCGGTGCCGGCCACCGAGAGGATCGGCCCGCCGCTCGCATTGATCGTCCAGCGCCCGTCGGGCAGCGCGACCACAGTGCCCGCGCCCTTGAGCACCACGCAGGCGCCCGTCGAGCGCGCCAGCCGGCAGGCGTTGCCGATGCGGTCCTGCTGCACGTCGGTGGTCTGCACGCCGAGCAGGCGGGCGGCCTCCAGCGGATGCGGCGTCAGCACCGAGGGTCGCCCCGCCGCGGCGCGAGCCGCGAGCCCTTTGAAGAGGCGGCTGTCGGCGGCGATGGCGTTCAGCCCGTCGGCATCCAGGACCAGCGCGGCGGGGTGGGCGAGGGCGGCCGCGAGCGCGGCGGACGCGGCCTCGCCACGGCCCAGCCCGCAGCCGATCACGACCGCCTGGGCCGCGCCCAGCACAGCCTCGCCCTCGCCCTCGGCGGGCCGGATCCGACGGGCCATCAGCTCCGGGTGCAGCGGATCCGCCGTGGCGTCGTCGGCGTCCACGCCGATGTAGAGACGCCCGGCGCCGACTGCCTGGGCTCCAAGCGCGGCAAGCGTCGCCGCGCCGCGCATCGACGGCGCGCCGGCGATCACCAGCACGTCGCCGAAGCGGCCCTTGTGCGCATCGCGCTCGCGCGGTGCGAGCAGCGCCCCGACCGTATCGCCGTCGATCAGCAGCCCCCAGGGCAGCGGGCCGTCGGTCGATGCGCGGAACGCACGCGGCCGAAGATCCAGCGCCGACAGGCCGAGCTCGGCGACCCGGACGTGCCCGGCAAGGGTGGCGCCCGCACCGGTGTGCAGGCCGGGCTTGTCGGCGATCATCGTGACGGTGAGGTCGGCGCGGATGGCGGTGCCCAGGGCGCCGCCGACGACCGCGCCGCGGTCGGCATCCAGGCCGCTCGGCACGTCGACCGCGACCACCCGCACGCCGGCCCGCGCCAGGCGGACTGCGATCGCGGATGCCGCCGCCGACAGCGGACGAACCAGCCCGATGCCGAAGAGCCCGTCGATCACCAGCGGTGCCGCCTCCAGCCAAGCGTCGAGCGAATCCGGCCCATGCAACGGACGGCCGCTTGCGTCCCAGGCCGCCCGGGCGCGGCGGGCGTCTGGGGCGGTCGGCGGCTCGGGGCTTAGGGCGAGCGCGTTCACTGCCCAGCCGCGCGCGACCAGCATCAGCGACGCCAGCAGCGCGTCGCCGCCATTGTTGCCCGGCCCGACCAGCGCCAGCACGGGGGTGCCCGCGGGTGCGGCACGCAGCAGCGTCGCACAAGCGTCGGCGACCGCCTCGGCGGCGCGGGCCATGAGCGTGCCCTCGGGCGTGGCGGCCAGTGCCCGCGCCTCGAGGGCACGGATCGCCGAGCCGGTCAGCAGCGGGTGGCCGAGAAGGGGGGCGGCATCCATGCCCCCGATGGTACGCACTGCCCGCTCACCGCAGGCGATCGAGCGTAAGCCCCTCGAGATCGATCTCGGGCTTGCGGCCGGCCACAACGTCGGCCACCACCTGGCCCGCGCCGGCCGCCATCGCCCAGCCGGTCGATCCATGGCCCATGTTCACAAAAAGGCCGCGGATCGGCGTCGCGCCGAGCAGCGCCGGGCCGTCCGGCGTCATCGGCCGTGCGCCAACCCAGCACTGCGCGTCCTGCCAGCGGGCCGCGTCCGGGAACCAGTTGCTACCGACCTTCACCAGGGTGCGCAGCGCCGCCGCCCGCGGCACCAGCGCCGGGCTGCCCAGCTCGGCCGTGCCCGCGATCCGGATGCGCCCCGGGAACGGCGTGATCGCGACTTTGTAGGCCTCGTCGATCATCGCGTGCCGCGGTCCGGCGTCGCCGTCGGCCAGCGCCAGCGTTGTCGAGTAGCCCTTGACCGGCCAAATCGGCAGACGGATGCCGTGCGCGGCGAGCAGCGGCAGCGAATCGACCGCACCGGCGACGACCACCGTGTCGTAGGGGCGCAGCGCACCGCCCGCGGTGCCGGCCGGTCCGCCCCGCACGGCCGCTTCATGCGCAGGCATCTTCCTCGGGCCGTCCGCGAGTACGCCGCGCACCGCGCCGCCGTCGGCGACGATTCGCCGCACCGTGCAGCCGAACACGAAGCGCACGCCGGCCGAGCGTGCCGCGTCGGCCAGGCCCTGCGCGAAGTCCGCACAGCTCGCCGACTCGTCCTCCGGCAGCCACAGCGCGCCTGCGAGCGGCACGCCGGGCGCGAGCGCGGGCTCGAGCGCCCGGACCGCGTCCGGGTCGAGCAGCCGGTGCGGCACGCCGTTCTCCTCGAGCAGCGCGCGCGCCGGCCCGCTCATCGCCAGGTCGCGCTCGCCGCGCAGCAGCTGCAGGTAGCCCTGGCGGCGCCCGTCGTCGATACCCAAGCGCGCGCGCAGCGCATGCAGCGCATCGCGGCTGTGAAAGGCCAGGCGCTGCATCCGCGACTTGTTGACACGGTAACGAGCAAGCTCGCATTCCCGCAGCCAGCGCACGATCCACCGGGCCAGCGCCGGGCTTGCGACCGGCTTGAAGCGCACCGGCGCTTCGGCGGCGAAGAGGTAGGACAGCACCTTGCGCGGCATGCCCGGCGCGGCCCAGGGCGTCACGTAGCCGGGCGCGATTACGCCGGCGTTGCCACAGCTGGTTTCCAGCGCGACGCTGTCGCGGCGCTCGAGCACGTCGACCTCGAAGCCGCGCTCGCGCAAGTACCAAGCGGTGCAGCAGCCGACGATGCCGGCGCCGATCACCGCGACGCGACGGGGCACGGCCTCAGCCGTCCTTCCCCATGACCGCATCGGGCAGCCAGGTGACGATCTCCGGGAACACGGTGATCAGCGCGATGCAGACCACCAGCATCACGAAGAACGGGATGGCCGCACGTGCAATCGTGTTGCTGTCCTTGCCGGTCATGTTCTGGAGCACGAACAGGTTGAATCCCACCGGAGGCGTCACTTCCGCGATCTCGACGAGCAGGACGATGAAGATGCCGAACCAGATCAGATCGAAGCCCGCCTTCTGGATCATCGGCAACACCACTGCGGAGGTCAGGACGATCATCGAGATGCCGTCGAGCGCGGTGCCGAGCACGAGGTACACCACGGCGAGCACCGCGATCAGCGAGTACGGCGACAGTCCCAGCGAGGCGACCCACTCGGCAAGCTGCCTCGGAATGCCGGTGAAGGCCATCGTTTTGGTGAGGAAGGCCGCGCCGGCGAGGATGAACATGATCATGCACGACACGCGCGTCGCGCCCATCAGGCTGGCGACGAAGTTCTCGCGTGTCAGCGAGCCACTGCTCGCCGCGATCGCGAGCGAGCCGAGCACACCGAACGCCGCGCACTCGGTCGCGGTCGCCCAGCCGGCGACCAGGACCCAGACGATGAACACGATCAGCAGCGTCACCGGGATCAGGCTTCCCGAGCGGCGGACTTTCTCGAGAAAGCCCGGAACCGGGTCCGACGCGGGCACTTTGTCCGGATGGCGGATCGACCACCAAGCGATGTATCCGGAGAACAGCGCCATGAGCAGGAAGCCGGGGATGAATCCGGCGAGGAAGATCCGGATGATCGACGCGTCCGCGGCCACCGCATACACGACCATGGTGATCGACGGCGGGATCAGGATGCCGAGCGTGCCGGCGGTCGCGAGTGCACCAAGTGCGAGATTCTCGTCGTAGCCCCGGCGCTTGAGCTCCGGAAGCGCGACCTTGGCGATCGTGGCGCAGGTCGCCGCGGACGATCCCGACACCGAGCCGAAGATGCCGCAGCCCAGGATGGTCGTGTGCATGAGCCGGCCCGGCACGCGGCCCAGCCAGGGCGCGAGGCCCTCGAACATCTGCTCCGAGAGTTTGGTGCGGAACAGGATCTCGCCCATCCAAATGAAGAGTGGCAGCGCCGCCAGCTCCCAGGATGCGGACGAGCTCCACATCGACACAAACAGGTTCTCGCCCCAGCGAGCCGGTGCCATGTCAGTGAACAGGGCCATCCCGACCCAGCCTACGATGGCCAGGGTCATGGCAATCCAGACGCCGCCGCCCAGCAGCAGCAGCATCACGACCAGCAGGAAGAGTCCGATCTCGGCGACGCCGACCATGCCCATCTCAGACGTCCTCGCTGAAGTCGCCGCGCGCGTGTCGCTCCGCGACCGCCTCGACGTAACGCGGGATCCGGCCGCGGACCACCTTGACCAGCTCGTCGATCACCGAGACAAACAGCAAGAGCGCACCAATCAGAAACGAGAGTTGCGGGATCCACATCGGTACGACCAGAAGCCCCGTCGACATCTCGTTGTACTGCCAGCCCATGTAAACGTACTGCGCGACCGACACCAGCAGGTAGCCGGTGAACAGCGCCGCGATGGACAGCGACAGCAGCTCGAACAGACGTCGCCGGCCGGCGGGCATCGCTTCCAGGAACAGGCCGACACGCACGAAGTCCCCGTGCCTGAAAGTGTGCGCGAGCCCGAGGAAGGCCGCGGCGGCAGTCATCCACGACACCAGGTCGTCGGTGCCGCCGGTCCGGATCCCGAGCTCGCGGCAAACCGCCGCCCCGAGCATCACGACAAAGATGCCGAAGACGCAGAACGCCGCCAGCGCGCCCGCGATGTCGTACAGCCGATCGAGGGCGCGTCTCACGTCCTTACTTCCGGTAGGCGTCGACGATCGCCTTGCCTTCGGGCCCGGCCTTTTTCAGCCAGTCCTCGAGCATGATGCCGCCAACCTGCCGGAAGTCCTGCACGAGCTTGGGCGGCGGGGTCATGATCTTCATGCCCTTCTCGGCCAGCGCCTTCTTGTACCAGTCGTTCTTTTCCTCGGAGACTTTCCAGCCGCGGGTCTCGGCGGCCGCACCGGCCTTGAGCAGCGCGTCCTGCGTCGGCTTGTCGAGCGCGTCGAATGCCTTGCGGTTCACGAACACCGCATTTTTCGGCAGCCACGCCTGGGTGTCGTACCAGTACTTGATGTGCTCGTAGGTCTTGGTGTCGTAGCCGGTCGAGCCCGAGGACATGTACGACTCGACGACGCCCGTGGCCAGGGCCTGGGACAGCTCCGCGGCCTGGACAGTCACCGGTTGCGCGCCGATCAGCTCGGCGATCTTTGCGGTGGCCGGGCTGTAAGCACGCCACTTCACGCGCCGCATGTCGGCGACGGACTCCACTTCCTTCTTTACGTAGAGACCCTGCGGCGGCCACGCAACGGTGAAGAGCAACATCATTCCCTGCTCGGCGAGCTTCTTGTCGAGCGCCGGCTTCTGTGCCTGATAGAGCTTGAACGCTTCCTTGTAACTGCTCGCAAGGAAGGGCATGCCGTCGAGGCCGAAGACGGGCCACTCGTTCTCGAAATTGACCATCAGCACCTCGCCGATCTGGGCCTGACCCGACTGCACGGCGCGCTTGATTTCCGGCGCCTTGAACAAGGATGCGTTGGCGTGGACCGTGATCTTGAGCTTGCCGCTCGTGGCCTTGTCCACCTCGTCCGAGAACTGCTGGAGGTTCTCCGTATGGAAGTTGGAGGCCTGGTAGGCCGCGGGCAGGTCCCACTTGGTCTGCGCGTAGGCCGAGGCGATGCCGAACGAGACGACGACTGCGACGGCGAGCGGGGCGATTTTCATAGAGGTCTCCGGAGGGCTGGGCTCGGGAATGTGGACCGGCGAGGTCGATGGCGCCGGGGGCCTGCTGCAGTGTAATCGTGCTTGTAGGTTATTCGGAACGCGTAGAAAATGTCAACGTTTTCTCTACGTTTCGAATGAGGCGGTGGTCGTGTCAAAAGTCAGCCCGAAGGTCGGTCAGAAAGCGAGCGCGAAGGCCGGGCGCGCCCCGATTCCCGCGGCGGCGCGCGGTGCTGCCCGCGCCGCGTCGTCGCCCGCCAGCGGGCGCGGCCCGCGCATCCTGTCCTCCGCGCATCTCGCCGAGGGCCCGGCGAGCGAGCTCTCCGAGTTCGAGTTCGGCCTGATCGTCGCGCACAACGCGTTCACCCGATGGGCGACGCGCTGCATGGCGGCGGCGGGCATGCCGGAGCTCGCCATCACCGACGTGCTGGTGCTGCACCACGTGCGCCACCGCGATCGGCCGAAGAAGCTGTCCGACATCTGCTTCACGCTGAACTACGAGGACACCCACGTCGTCAGCTATGCGCTGCGCAAGCTGCTCGGGCTCGGTCTGCTCGACTCGACCCGGCAGGGCAAGGAGGTGCTGTATACAACCACCGACGCCGGCCGCGCTCTGGTCGACCGCTACCGTGAGCTGCGCGGCGTGTGCCTGCTGCCGGCGGTGACCGGCGAGGTCGGCGACACCCGCACGCTTGCCGAGACCGCGCAGCTGCTGCGGGCGCTGTCGGGGATGTACGACCAGGCGGCCCGCGCCGCGGCCTCGCTGTGAGCGCACACGGCTTCGTCGCCCCGTTCCAGCACGAGTTCGCCGCGGCGCTGCCGGTGACGTTCGCGGTCTCTGCGCGGATCGATGCCGAGCTGCAGCTCAGGCAAGCCGCGCCCTCGCTCGGTTCGATCGTCCTCGAATTCACGAACCTGCCGCCGTACCGCGAAGCGCTGATGCGCGCGGTCGGCGTGCCCGTCCACGACTGCGACACGCTGCTGCGCTGGCTCTGGGCCGGCGCGGCGCGGCCCGCCCCTCCGGAGCCCTCCCGATGACACAGCAGACCGTCCCCGCCGCACCCGACCTCGATCGCTGGCAGTTCTGGATCGACCGTGGCGGCACCTTCACCGATATCGTCGGTCGCCGGCCGGACGGTTCGCTGGTCACCGAGAAGCTGCTCTCCGAAAATTCAGAGCAGTACGTCGATGCCGCGGTCGAGGGCATCCGCCGGCTGCTCGGGCTCGCCGCCGGTGAGCCCGTGCCTGCGCTGCACGTCGAGGCGGTGAAGATGGGCACCACGGTGGCCACCAACGCGCTGCTCGAGCGCAAGGGCGAGCCGCTGCTGCTGGTTGTCACCCAAGGCTTCGCCGACGGCCCCCGGATCGCCTATCAGAACCGGCCCCGACTCTTCGACCGGCGCATCGTGCTGCCCGAGCTGTTGCACCGCGAGGTGCTCGAGGTCGACGAGCGCCTGGCGGCCGATGGTGCCGTCGTGCGCCCGCTCGACGACGCCGCGGCGCGAGTCGGCCTGCAGGCCGCGTTCGACCGCGGCCTGCGCGCCGTCGCGATCGTGCTCATGCACGCGTATCGTTTCCCCGAGCACGAGCGCCGGATCGCCGCGATGGCCCGGGCAATCGGCTTTCCGCAGGTGTCGGTGTCGCATGAGGTCTCGCCGTTGATCCGCTGGGTGGCGCGCGGCGACACCACGGTGGTCGACGCCTACCTGTCGCCGGTGCTGCGTCGTTACGTCGAGCGGGTCGCCTCGGGCATGCCCGGCGTGCGGCTGCAGTTCATGCAGTCCAACGGCGGGCTCACCGATGCACAGGCCTTCCAGGGTAAGGACTCGATCCTCTCTGGCCCGGCCGGTGGCATTGTCGGCATGGCACGCATCAGCGAGGCGGCGGGCTTCGACAAGGTAATCGGCTTCGACATGGGCGGCACTTCGACCGACGTGTCGCACTATGCGGGCGAGTTCGAGCGGGTCTTCGACACGCAGGTCGCCGGCGTGCGGCTTCGCGCACCGATGATGAGCATTCACACCGTCGCCGCCGGCGGCGGCTCGATCCTGCTGTTCGACGGCGCACGGATGCGCGTCGGCCCGGACTCGGCGGGCGCCAACCCCGGCCCGGCCTGCTACCGGCGCGGCGGGCCGCTGACCGTGACCGATGCGAACGTGATGCTCGGCAAGGTCCAGCCGGCGCATTTCCCGCAGGTCTTCGGACCGGCGGCCGATCAGCCGCTGGACCGGGACGCGGTGGTGCGCGGCTTCACCGCGCTGGCCGAATCGATCGGCCACGCCACCGGGCGCAACATGTCGGCCGAGCAGGTCGCCCAGGGCTTCGTCGAGATCGCCAACGCCAACATGGCGAATGCGATCAAGAAGATCTCGGTGCAGCGCGGCTACGACGTCACCCGCTATGCGCTGACGGTGTTCGGCGGGGCGGGCGGGCAGCATGCCTGCGCGGTCGCCGACCAGCTGGCGATGTCGACGGTGCTCGCCCACCCCCTGGCGGGGGTGCTGTCGGCCTACGGCATGGGTTTGGCCGAGCAGGGCGTGCTGCGTGAGCGATCGGTCGAGCGCCGGCTGGACGACGGCGGGCTCGAGGACGGGCGCTTGCGGCTCGACGAGGTCGAGGCGCAAGCGCGCACCGAGCTCGCGGCGCAGGGCGAGCCCGCCGAGCGGCTGCGCGCGATGCGGCGGATGCATCTGAAGTACGAGGGCACCGACACCGCGCTCTCGGTCGCCGAAGGCGAGCGCGACGCGATGCTGGCCGAATTCGAGGCCGCCTACAGGCAGCGCTTCGCCTTCCTGCTGTCGACGCGGCCGGTGGTCGTCGAGTCGGTCAGCGTCGAGGTGGTGTCGCCGGGCGAAGGTGGGGCGAGCACCGTCGCCGCGCCCCCTACGGCAGGCGATGCCGGGGTCGCGCGAGTGGCGACGGTGCCGATGTACGCCGAAGGTGCGTGGGTCGATGCGCCGCTGTACCGGCGCGAGGCGCTGCCCGCCGGTTCGAGCATCGACGGTCCGGCAGTGGTCGCCGAGGCGACCGCAACCACTGTCGTCGAGCTGGGTTGGCGCGCGACGACCAGCGCGCGCGGCGATCTGGTGCTGACACGGATCGTCGCGCGCCCGCCGCGCCAGGCGATCGGTACCGCGGCCGACCCGGTGATGCTCGAGATCTTCAACAACCTGTTCATGTCGATCGCCGAGCAGATGGGCTACCGGCTGCAGAACACCGCCCATTCGGTCAACATCAAGGAGCGGCTCGACTTCTCCTGCGCGGTCTTCGATGCCACCGGTGCGCTGATCGCCAATGCGCCGCACATGCCGGTCCACCTCGGCTCCATGGGCGCGAGCGTCAAGGCGGTGATCGCCGACAACGCGGGCCACATCGCCCCGGGCGACGTGTTTGCCCTCAATGACCCGTACCGCGGCGGCACCCACCTGCCCGACGTGACCGTGGTCACCCCGGTGTTCGACGAGGCCGGCGGCACCGTTCTCTTCTGGGTCGGTTCGCGCGGCCACCATGCCGACATCGGCGGGCTCACGCCCGGCTCCATGCCCCCCGACAGCCGCCACATCGACGACGAGGGTGTGCTGCTGACCAACCTGAAGCTGGTGGAGGCCGGCGTACTTCGCGAGGCGGCGCTGCGCGAACGGCTGACCGGCGCGACCCATCCGGCGCGCAACCCCGATCAGAACGTCGCCGACCTGCAGGCCCAGGTGGCTGCCAACGAGAAGGGGCGCGAGGAGCTGCTGAAGATGGTCGCGCACTTCGGCCTGGAGGTCGTGCAGGCCTACATGCGCCATGTGCAGGACAACGCCGCCGAATCGGTACGGCGCGTGATCGGAGCGCTGAAGGACGGCGCGTTCGCGCTGCAGCTCGACAACGGCGCGATCATCCGGGTCGCGGTCACCGTCGATCGCGAGTCGCGATGCGCAAAGGTCGATTTCACGGGCACATCCCCGCAGGCATCCGACAACTTCAACGCGCCAAGCGCGGTCACCACCGCCGCGGTGCTCTACGTGTTCCGCACGCTGGTCGACGACGAGATCCCGATGAACGACGGCTGCCTCGAGCCGCTCGAGATCGTTGTGCCCGAAGGCTGCATGCTGAACCCACGCTACCCGGGCGCTGTCGTCGCCGGCAACGTCGAGACCTCGATGTGCATCACCAACGCGCTGTACGGCGCGCTCGGTGTGCTGGCCTCGAGTGGCAGCACGATGAGCAACTTCACCTTCGGCAACGCCCGCCACCAGTACTACGAGACGATCGCCGGCGGCTCGGGCGCGGGCGGCCTGTTCGACGCGCAGGGCCATCTAATCGGCGGCTTCGACGGGTGCCCGGTCGTGCAGGCCCACATGACCAACTCGCGGTTGACCGACCCGGAGGTGCTCGAGCTGCGCTTCCCGGTGCGGCTCGAGTCGTACCGGATCCGCCGCCACACCGGCGGGCGCGGGCAGTGGCGGGGTGGCGACGGCGGCGTGCGGATGATCCGCTTCCTCGAGCCGATGACCGCCTCGATGCTCGGCAACAGCCGGGTGTTTGCGCCGTTCGGTGCGGCCGGCGGCGGCAGCGGCGCGGTCGCCTGCAACTACGTGCTTCGCCGCGACGGGCGGATCGAGTCGATCGGCCATGTGGGCCGCGCCGAGCTCGAGGCGGGCGACATGTTCGTGATCGAGACCCCGGGCGGCGGCGGCTTTGGCGAGCCTTGAGACCGTCACCGGTCGGCCTGGAGTCGGTCGGGTCCGGGGTCGGGCCGCCGGTATAATCGCGCTTTAACCCCTGTACCCCCTCCGAATGCCCGACGCGATCGTCCTGCGCGGCGGCTCCGCCCTCTCCGAGTTCCGCCGTCTCCGCCTGCTGGCGGCGCTGCAGGCGGCCGATGATGCGGTCGCCGACGTCCGAGCCTGGCACCTGCATGTGGTGTTGTCGCCGCAGCCGCTCACTCCGGACACGCGCTTGCGCGTGGCGGCGCTCCTCGATGACGGGCTGCCGTCGCCGGCCGATCCCGACGGCGCCACGGTGCTCTGGGTGGTTCCCCGCCTGGGCACCGTCAGCCCCTGGTCGAGCAAGGCCACCGACATCGCGCGGGTCTGCGGCCTGGATGCGGTTTCGCGCATCGAGCGCGGCACGGCCTACGCGCTCGTGATGCGCCGCGGCCTGGGCGCGCTGATTGGCGGGCTGATCGGCACGAGCCGTACCCCCGACGCCGCCCGCCTCGAGCGCCTCGCGGCGCTGCTGTACGACCGGATGACCGAGTCGGTCGTGCCCCCGGCGGCGGATTCACAGGCGCTTGCGGCACTGTTCGCCGACCTGCCGGGCAAGCCGCTGCGCACTGTGCCCGTGGGCGAGGGCGGACGCGACGCACTCGCCCGCGCCAATGCCGAGATGGGCCTGGCGCTGTCCGACGACGAGGTCGACTACCTGCTCGCCGCGTTCCGCGAGGCCGGCCGCGATCCCACCGACGTCGAGCTGATGATGTTCGCGCAGGCCAACTCGGAGCATTGCCGGCACAAGATCTTCAACGCGGACTGGACCCTCGACGGCGAGCCGCGGGCACATTCCCTATTCGGCCTGATCCGCAAGACGCACGCCGCAAACCCGGGCGGCACCATCGTCGCCTACGCCGACAACGCCGCGGTACTCGACGGCGGCGGCACCGCCAGCCGCTTCATTCCGGTGCAGGGCGGCCAGAACGGCCGCTACGTCTGGCGCGACGTGCCGCAACACGCACTGCTCAAGGTCGAGACCCACAACCATCCGACCGCGATCTCGCCCTTTCCCGGCGCGGCCACCGGCTCGGGCGGCGAGATCCGCGACGAGGGCGCCACCGGCCGCGGCTCCAAGCCCAAGTACGGCCTGACCGGCTTCACCGTCTCGGACCTGCGGATCCCCGGCTTCGAGCAGCCCTGGGAGACCGCGCAGGAGACCACCGCGCCGATCGACGGCCGTCCGGCGCAGGCCCCACAGTACGGGCTGCCCGCTCGGATCGCCTCGCCGCTGTCCATCATGGTCGACGGCCCGATCGGTGGCGCCTCGTTCAACAACGAGTTCGGCCGTCCGAACCTGCTCGGCTACTTCCGCACGTATCAACAGACGGTGGGCGGCGCGGTCCGCGGTTATCACAAGCCGATCATGCTCGCCGGCGGGGTCGGCCACCTCGACGCCGCGCATGTCGGCAAGCTCGACCTGCCGCCCGGCACGCTGCTGATCCAGCTCGGTGGCCCCGGCATGCGGATCGGCCTCGGAGGCGGGGCGGCCTCCAGCATGGGCTCAGGCAGCAACACCGCCGAGCTGGACTTCGATTCGGTGCAGCGCGGCAACGCCGAGATCCAGCGGCGTGCGCAGGAGGTGCTCGACGCCTGCCGCGCGATGGGCGACGCGAACCCGATCCTGTCGATCCACGACGTCGGCGCCGGTGGCCTGTCGAACGCCTTCCCCGAGCTGGTCGACGGCGCGAACCGCGGCGCGCGCTTCGAACTCGCGCAGATCCCCCTGCTGGCCAGCGGTCTGTCGCCCGCCGAGATCTGGTGCAACGAGTCGCAGGAGCGCTACGTGCTCGGCATCGCCCCGGGCTCGCTCGAGACCTTCGACTTCCTGTGCCGTCGCGAGCGCAGCCCGTATGCGGTGGTCGGCACGGTATCGGCGGAGCGGCAGCTGGTGCTCGAGGCGCCCGACGGCTCGAAGCCGGTCGACATGCCGATGGAGGTGCTGCTGGGCAAGCCGCCCAAGATGCACCGCGATGCAGTGCGGCGTGTGCGCGCGCTGCCGGAGCTCGACGCCTCGGGGCTTGACCTCGGCGAGGTGGCGATGCGGGTGCTTAGGCTGCCGGCCGTGGCCTCCAAGTCTTTCCTCATCACCATCGCTGACCGGACGGTCGGCGGGCTGAGTGCACGCGACCAGATGGTCGGTCCCTGGCAGGTGCCGGTCGCCGACTGCGCGCTCGGCCTGGTCGATTACCGCGGGTTCCGCGGCGACGCGATGTCGATGGGCGAGCGCACGCCGCTCGCGGTGATCGACGCCGCCGCCTCGGCGCGCATGGCGATCGCCGAGTCGGTCACCAACCTGATGGGCGCGCCGATCGCCGCCATCGACGCGATCAAGCTGTCGGCGAACTGGATGGCCGCCTGCGGCACGCCGGACGACGACGCCGACCTGTACGACGCGGTGCAGGCCGCGAGCGACTTCTCGATCGCCCTGGGCATCGCCATTCCGGTCGGCAAGGATTCGCTGTCCATGCGGACCCGCTGGTTCGGCGAGGACGGCGTGCAGCGCGAGGTCGCCTCGCCCACCTCGCTGATCGTGACCGCCTGGGCGCCGGTCGAGGACGTGCGGCGCGCGCTGACCCCGCAGCTGCGCACCGACCTCGGCGACACGACCCTGATCCTGATCGACCTGGGCGAAGGGCGTCATCGCCTGGGCGGCTCAGCGCTCGCGCAGGTCACGCAGCAGGTCGGCGACTCGGCGCCGGACCTGACCGATGCGTCCTTGCTCGCGCGCGCCTTCGGCGCGGTGCAGGCGCTGGCGTTGGCCCACCGCGTGCTCGCGGTCCACGACCGCTCGGACGGCGGCCTTTTTGCCACCGTCTGCGAGATGGCCTTCGCCGGCCACTGCGGCGTGACCCTCAACCTCGACATGCTGACCATCGATCCGCATGCAGCAGACTGGGGCGACTTCAAGATCCGGCCCGAGCAGGTCGCCGTGCAGCGCAACGAGTTGACGATGAAGGCCCTGTTCGCCGAGGAGGCGGGCGTGGTGCTGCAGGTCCGACAGGCCGATCGCGACGCGGTGCTCGGCGCGCTGCGCGAAGCGGGGCTATCGCGCCTGTCGCACGTCGTCGGCAAGCCCAACGACCGCGACGCCATCGAGATCTGGCGCGATGCGAAGAAAATCTGGAGCGAGTCCCGCGCGGTTCTGCAGTCGGCCTGGAGCGAGACCTCCTACCGGATCGCGGCGCTGCGCGACGACCCTGAATGCGCGCGCGAGGAGTTCGAGCGCAACGGCGCAGGCGCTCAGCCGCCGCTGTCGGTGCACCTGAGCTTCGATCCCGCCGACGACATCGCCGCGCCCTACGTCGCCACCGGCGTGCGCCCGCGGGTGGCGGTGCTACGCGAGCAGGGCGTCAACAGCCAGATCGAGATGGCGGCCGCCTTCGACCTGGCTGGCTTCGACGCCTACGACGTCCACATGACCGACCTGATCGAGGGCCGGCACAGGCTTGCCGACTTCGCTGGTTTGGTCGCCTGCGGCGGCTTCTCGTATGGCGACGTGCTCGGCGGCGGCGCCGGCTGGGCCCGCACGATCCTGTTCAACGCGGCGCTCGCCGAGCAGTTCGCGACCTTCTTCCAGCGGCCCTCCAGCTTCACGCTCGGCGTGTGCAATGGCTGCCAGATGCTGTCGCAGCTCAAGGCAATCATCCCCGGAGCCGAGCACTGGCCGCGGTTCCGCGCGAACCGTTCCGCGCAGTATGAGGCGCGCTTCGGCGCCGTCGAGGTGCTGCCTTCGCCCTCGCTTTTCCTCGCAGGAATGGCGGGATCGCGCCTGCCGATCGCCATCGCGCACGGCGAAGGGCGGGTCGATCACGACCGGCCGGAGCATGCCGCCGCAGCGCTTGGCGCGCTGCGCTTCGTGAATGGCGACGGAACGCTGGCCGAGGCCTATCCGGCCAACCCGAACGGCTCCGCCGGCGGGCTGTCGGGCTACACGAGCGCAGACGGCCGTGCGACCATCCTGATGCCCCATCCCGAGCGCGTGTTCCGAATGGTGCAGTGGTCGTGGCGCCCGGACGACACCCTGGCGGGCGCACCACGTGTCGGGGGGGCCGCGGGCGAGTCCCCGTGGATGAGGGTGTGGCGCAACGCGCGTGTCGCGATGGGCTGATTCGGATCTCGATAGGGGTGGGCGATGCGCGTGCTGGTGATCGAGGATGACCCGGTGATCGGGGCCAATGTCTGCGACTACCTGCAGACCACGGGCATGGACACCCGCTACGCGCCCGATGGCATCGTCGGCATGGAACTCGCGCGGCGCGAACGCCCCGACGTCGTCGTGCTCGACCTGAACCTGCCCGGCATCGACGGCGTCGACTGGTGCCGCCGCCTGCGCGCGGGGCCGCTCGGCACGACCCCCGTCCTGATGCTCACCGCCCGCGATTCGATCGACAGCAAGCGGGTGGGCTTCGCGGCTGGGGCGGACGACTACCTGGTCAAACCGTTCCTGCTCGACGAGCTGGCCATGCGCCTGCGGGCGCTGTCGCGCCGCTCGACCGGGCGGGCCACCGAGGCCACCACGCTCGGCGGACTGCGACTCGAGCGCGAGGCCCGCCGGGTCCGCGTGGGCGATGCCGTCGTGCGCCTGACCCCGCGCTCGTTCCAGCTGATCGACCTGCTGATGAGCGGCCCCGACCGCGTGTTCTCACGGCCCGATCTCGAGCGGGAGATCTGGGGCGACGAGCCGCCCGGCGGCGATGCACTGCGCGCGCTCGTTGCCCAGACGCGGCGTGCCTTCGCGGACGCGGGCGTCGATCCGATCGAGAACCTCCACGGCCATGGTTACCGGATCAGGCCGCCTGCGTCCCTCGCTTAGGCGGCGCCTGGTCGTCGGCATCGTCGTCACCGCGTCGATCGCGTCGTTCGCCGAGGCGCTGCTGCTGCATGTGGTCTGGTACGGCTACGAGCGCAGGCTGATCGAGCGGGTGGTCGAGGACGAGCTCGAACGCAGCATGGAGATCCACCCCCGGGACCCGATGCTCGCGTACCCGAACACCGGCTTCCTGCGGCTGTACATCGCGTCGCGGGATCCGGCGCTGCCCGGTGATGTGTTGCCGCCGCACCTCCAGCCGCTGCCCGATCTCGTGGATGAGCGGCACAAGGCAATCGTGATGCGCGAGGTCCGCTCCGCCGACGGCGTCGACTACCAGGTCGGGGTCGCGCGCCGCGGCGCACAGGTCTTCCTGCTTGCGTACGATTCAACCGAGCACCAGCAGCGCCAGCTCGACCTGCTGTGGGCGGTGCTTGCAATCGCGGCGATGCTCACGTTGCTGGCCGCGCGGCTCGCGCTCGGCACGGTCGACCGATTGCTGGGCGGCATGAACCGACTGCAGCGGCGGATCTCCGAGGGCCCGGGTGATGCCTCGTTCCGCGACGCCTCGATGGACATCGAGGTGTCCGCGCTCGCCGATGCGCTGGACGACCACCGCCGCCAGGTGGTGATCGCGCTGCGCAAGGAGCGTGCGTTCGCCGCCGCGGCGAGTCACGAGCTGCGCACGCCGCTCACGCGCATCGCCACCGGCACAGAGGTCCTCTTGGCGCGTATCGACCTGCCGGCGCCGGTGGTGCCGCGGCTGCGCTCGATCCGCGAGGCCGCCGAGGAGCTGCAGCGATTGCTCGACGTGTTGCTGATGGTGGCGCGCTGGCAGCCGGCCGGCGACCACCCGGTGCCGCTGCCGCCCGAAGGGCCGCCGCGCCCGCTCGGCGAGCTGATCGGGCTGTGCATCGAGCGGCTGGCCGCCGAGGCCCGCCTGCTCGGTACCTCGGTGACCGCGACGGTGGCCGAGCCGGCGCTGCCGGTCTCGCATCCCGCGATGCTCGAGATTGTGCTGTCGAACCTGCTGCGCAATGCGATCCGGCACGGCCGCAGCGCGCCGGTGACGGTGCAGCAGGCGGACGGCGCGATCGAGGTGATCGACCGCGGTCCGGGCATCGAGGCGGCTGCCCTCGAGCGGGTGTTCGATCCGTTCTGGCGCGGTTCGTCCGCCGACGACGAGACGGGCCCGTCGGGCCTCGGCCTCGGTCTGACGATCGTCGAGCGCATCTGCGCGGCGGCCGGCTGGACGCTGTCGATCGACAGCAGCGCGGGGCAGGGTACCCACGTGTCCATCGTGCTGACCGGTGCGGGTGCCGACGCGCCCATGAGCGCGGCGAAGACGCCATGAACGTCAGGGCGCAGCCCAAGGCGGTCTCGCCTCACGCGCTCGGTGCGTTGGCGGTGCTGATCGGACTGGCCTGGACGCTTAGGACGACCCTGGTGGGTGGCCCGCCGCTGCACTGGATCGTCGCGCCGCTCGCGCTGTACGTGCTCGGTCCGCGCTGGGCCGCGGTGGCCGTGCTCGGTGGCGCGGGCTTTGCCGCTGCCACCGGGACGGTGCCCTGTTCCGAGATGCCGATGGCGGTGCTGCTCGACGGCTGGTTGCCGATCGCTGTGGCATGGGGCTGGCTCAGGCTCATCGAGCGCCGCCTGCCGCCCCACCTGTTCGTCTACCTGTTCATCGCGGTGTTCGCGGGTACCTTGGTCGCGACGATGGCGGGCGGCGCTGCCGAGCGCCTGCTGTTCGCGGCCGCTTCCGGCCGCAACCCGGGCGTCGACTGGTGGATCGCGCTGTTCATCCTGGCCGACGGCGAGGCGCTGACCACCGGGATCGTCGTGACCGGGCTGGCGGTCTATCGCCCGGAATGGCTGCAGACCTTCGATGCCGACCGGTACCTAAGTCCGCCCGGCCAGCAACGCTGACACGGCGAGTTCGTCGGCCCGCCCGCGCTCGCGAGCTCGGCAACAGGCCGTTACATCTGTTGCCCGCCGCCCGCGCCGTGCCTACCCTGCTTCGGTAGCCTGATCTCACCGTCACCCGTGCCCCGGAGGCCCGACATGAAGTCCACCGTCATCGTCACGCTCGTCCTGCTCGGCGCCCTTGCCGCAGCGCCTGCCGCACAGGCCCACGGCGATGTCGTCGTCGGGGCGGTCCTCGGGGCGGGCGCAGGCGCGGTGATCGGCCAGACGCTCGGAGGGCGCGAGGGCGCGATCGTCGGCGGCACGATCGGCGCGTTCACCGGCACCGCGATCACCACCGGCCACTCCCGGACGTGGCGCACGCAGCCGGTCCACTACTATCCGCCGGTTCAGGCCTGGCAGCCGCCGCCGCAGGCCTACTACCCGCCAGCCCGCGTCTACTATCCGCCACCGCGTGTGTACTACCCGCCGCCCCGCGCGTATTACCCTCCGACCGGCGAGTACTACCCCGTACCGGCGTACGTGCCTGCGCCGGTCTATTCGCCGCCGCCAGCGGTAATCTGGCGCGGGCACCCGGGTCACGGTCATGGCTACGGCCGCGTGAACGGTTACGGGTACGGGTACGGGCACCGCGAGTGGCGATGAGTGCGCCACCCGAGCGCTGGCATCAGGCCGACGGGATGAAGTCCGGGTCGTCTTGGTGCTTGCGCTCGAACTTCAGAAAGTCGTAGTAGCCGCACTTCGATCCGTTCGGATAGTCCCGGCACACTGCGGGCCGTGCCTCGTAGATCGTGCAGCGCCGAACGGTGGTGTCGAAGAAGCGGCAGATCGAGCCGTACACCTCGTCCTTGCGATGCCTGAGGATCCGCTCGCCGGGCTCGTACCAGCGGGTGAACTTGCGTTCGGCCTCGGCTGTCTCGAGGCCGAAGTGTTTCGCGAGCCGCGCGAGGTCGCGGTCCTTGACTTCGATCCGCGGGTAGCTGCAGCAGTAGCCGGGGCAGTTCGAGCAGTCGTAACGGATGATCGGGATGGTCTTTCGGGTCATGTCTGGGCGGACGGAGGTGGGCGTGAACGGGCTCGCGGGCGCTGGGTGCGCGGGTCGGGTCAGGCGGTTCGCAACTGCAGCAGCCAGATGACGAACGATACCGTGCCCGCCGCCGCGAAGGTGCCGATCACGATCGCGGAACCGATCGCACGCGTGTCGACGCCGTATCGCTGCGACAGGATGTAGGTGTTGCTCGCCGTCGGCAAGGCGGCGGCGAGCACGCCGATTGCGGCGAGCGCGGGGTCGACGCCCAGCGCCCACATCGCTGCGCCGACCAGTACCGGATGCACGACCAGCTTCGCGAGCAGCAGCCCGCCGACCGAGCGGTCGAGCACCACCGTGCGGCCGCCGAGCGAGGCGCCGATCGCGAACAGTGCGCAGGGACCGGCCGCTTGGGCGAGGAGCTTCACGAGCGCGTCGGCTGGCGCGGGCAGCTGCACGCCTGTCGCCGAGAAAACCAGCCCGAGGACGATGCCGAGGATCAGCGGTGTGCGCAGCAGGCCGCCGAGCGCCGCGCGCAGACGGGCGGCGCGCGGCGTGCCGCCGTCCACGCCGCTGCGTGCGAACTCGAAGAGCATGATCGAGCCGACGATGACCACGCAGATGTCGGCGACGATCGTCATCACCATCGCCGGCAGGCGGCTCTCGTCGCCGAGCTGCGCAAGCAGCGGCAGGCCGAGGAACCCGACGTTGCCGTGCGTCGCGGAGAAGGCGAGCGCGGTGCGGTCGCCGGCCGGGCGATACCGGGCGATCCACAGCATGCCGGCAAAGAGGATCGCGCCCGCCAGCAGGTAGGCAGCGAAGTAGCGCGGGTCGGCGATGTTCGAGACGGGCTGCACCGCCACAGCACGGAACAGCATCGCGGGCAGCGCGAACCAGAAAACGAAGATGTTGAGGCCCTCGACCCCACTGTCCTGCAGCAGCCCGCGGCGCGCTGCGACCCAGCCGCAGAGCACGAGCGCAAAGACTGGAAGCGTGACCTCGAGGACGGTGAGCATGCGCGACCGGGCAAACCGTCGAGGGTACGGGGGGGCCGTTGCGTGGGTCAACCCGATGTGTCGACGCGACGCAGCGCCTGGCGCAGGAAGCGGTCCGGCGAGAGCGCGCCGGCGAGCGGCCGTTCGAGCGCGGACGGCTCGCCGTCGAGGCGGGCCGCGATCAGCTCGGCGGCGAGTACGGACCACAGCAGGCCCCGTCCGCCGAACGCGGTGGCGGTCCACAGCCCCGGCAGGACGGGCAGCGGCAGGCGATCGTCGCGCTGTCCCGACGCGAGGGCGGCGAGCGCGCGTGGGTCGGGCACCGGGCCGATCAGGGGCAGATGGTCGCGGGTCGACAGGCGCCGGCCCTGGCGTCCGGGTGCAAGCGGCGGGACGGGCCCGGGGTCCGCAAGCTGCGCGGCGAATCGCGACCAGGTGTGCAAGGCCCGCTCGCCCGTCGCACGGCGATCGGAATGCGCGACGAGATCGTCATTCATGTCGCGATCGCCGATCGAGGCGCTGGCCGCGTCGTCGTCGTTCTCGACACTGCCTGCCGGGCCGAGCAGCAGGCGGGTGCCGTCGAGTGGCACAGCGTGTCCGTCGCCGCCGACCGTGCATCGCGGGATCCGGTTCTGATGCGGCATCGCCACTGTGGTGAGCCCCGTGCGTCGTCGCAGGCCCGCGGCGCCGAAGTGCGCCTCCAGGGGCTGTTGCACCGCGCCCGGCGAATCGACGATGGCGGGGCCGTCGGCGCCGCAGGCGAGCACCACCACCGCGGCTTCGCCGAGCACGCGGGCCTCGGCGTCCAGGGCGATCCATCCGTCCCGCGTGCGCACGAGCGTCGCAACCGCGGCGGCGTCGCGCGCGCTCACGCCGGCCACCGTCCAGGCATCACACAGGGCACGCGGGTCAGCGCTGCCCGCCATCGGCAGCCACCAGCCGCCTTGCCGCAGGCGTACGCCGGCGCGCTCCGAGGCGCTGGCGGCATCCACCGGCTCGGCCCAGTCGCGGGGCAGCCCGGCGGTGACGCGTTGCGCACGGGCGGCGTCGGCGAGCTGCACGCGTCCATGCTGGCGCAGCACGCCGAGCGCATACGAGCCGTTCGCCAGCAGGGTCGCCGTGCGGGTCAGCCGCGACAGCGGCGCGTCGTCCGGCGTCAGCGACGGATGGTGGGCGAGCACCGGCTGGGCTGAGCCGCCCGGCGTGCCGGCGTCGAGGCGAGTCGCCGACCAACCGCGACGCGCAAGCGCGAAGGCGACCGCGCTGCCGGCGAGCCCGGCGCCGATCACCAGCGCGCTGCGCCCGCCCGCGGGCCGCTCGCCGTGTGCGCAGGCCGATGCGGCCGTATGGCCGCGGACCCGCAGCGCGCGTGCGGCGGGCAGCGCATAAGTCGGGCCGATCGAAGGCTGCCGGGCCACCCGGCCAGGCAGTCCGTCCGGGCCTGCACCGAGGGGCTCGGGGTGGCAAGCGTTCGAGACCGCGAACCCAGCAGACTCGAGCGCATGCCGGGCGGCGCGCAACGCAGCCTCAAGTGCCGGCGTCGCGGACGCGCCGGGCCAGGGCGCCAGCGCGACCGCGCCGCCCGGGGCAAGCGCGGCGGCGGCGGCCCGCCAGGCGGCGAAGGGGAGGTCCCCGCCGCGGGCCGCGAGGCCATCGTGCGCCTCACAGGGCAGCAGCAGCGCGTCCACGCGAGGTACCCAGCCCGGCACCATGGTGCGGGCCGGCCCGACCGCGAGCGACAGCGTCACCTGGCCGTCCTGGAACACCAGACGGTGCACGCCCCCGACCGCGCACGGCCAGCGTGCCAGCAGCGGCTCCCGATCGGCGTGTGCCACCCGCAGCGCCTCGAGCGCATCGCGCAGTGTGTCGCGGGCCAGCGGACGCTCGAGGGTCGCCGCCCAGTGCAGGCGCGCTGCCCGCGCCGGGTCAGCGCGCCAGGCACGCAGCGCGGCGAGGAATGCGAGCCCGGCGCCGAAGCCGATCTCCAGCACGACGAAGACATCCGCGCCGCCCCATGCCTGCGGCAGCCCCGCGGCCGCGAGTGGTCCGCGCGCAGCGGCGTCCAACGGGTCAGCGCCCGGAGCGGACAGGGGGCGGGCGGTCATTGCCGTCCGGCGTTGCATGCGATCATCCAGCGATTATCCGCGCCGCCGATCGATGACCGCTCCGAACGCCCAGTCATTTGTCCCGGTCCCCGGGACCTCCGCCGCCCGACGCGCAGTGCTTGCCGATGCCGACCGCTGGAACCGTCGCGGCACTGCCGACAACTCAGGCCAGCATCGCGCGGCGCGTTGAACTTCGACCTGGTGGCCGACCTGTGCGAGGGCGGCCACCGGTTTGGCGATTGGGGTCGGCTGATCGCCAGCCCCGGCATCGTGCTCGCGCAGGCCCTTGCCTCGATCACCGACGCGCGCGATACGATCCGCGTGCCCAAACGGCGGCCCGCGTCGCTCATGCCCGCGGTGCGCGAGGCGCTGTCCACGCTGCCGAACGGCGCGTTCTCCGAGCGCCTGGGGCTAGTCGAATCCGAGGTCGTACTGCCGGGGCGGCTCGAGGCGCGCGTCGTCCTCGCCTTCGAGGCCGCTCGCGCGCACGCCGAGCAGGCGGATGGATCGGCCGAGGTCTGCCCGTTTCAGACACGCGCCGGCCGCCCGCCTCAGTGCGGCTGCCTCGGCCACCGGCTCGGGCAGCGTGAGGTCCCGGGTCACGGTCCTGAAGTCGTCGAAGCGCAGCTTGATGCCGACGGTGCGGGCCAGGTAGCGCTTCCTCGCCAGGTCCGCGGCCAGCTGCTCGCACAGCCGCGTAAACACCTCGCCGAGCTCGCCCCGGTCCCGAGCGGCGTGCAGGTTGCGCTCGAAGGTGGTCTCGCGGCTGATCGACACCGGCTCGCGGTGGGTGACCACCGGCCGGTCGTCGCGGCCATGCGCCGCCTCGTGCAGCCACTGCCCGAAGGCGCGCCCGAAGTGCTCGACCAGCCAGGCCGGATCCCGCGCCGCGAGATCGCCGATCGTCACGATGCCGTAGGCGGCAAGTTTCTCGGTGGCCTTCGGCCCGATCCCGTTGATGCGTTTGGCCGGCATCGGCCAGACCTTCGACGTGATCTCGTCCAATGTCAGCACGGTGATGCCGTCGGGTTTCTGCATGTCGGAGCACAGCTTCGCCAGCAGCTTGTTCGGCGCGATGCCGACCGAGCAGGTCAGGCCGGTGGCTTCGAGCACGGCGGCCTTCAGGCGGACCGCGAGCGTGCGGGCATCGCCGTCGAGCTCGGTCAGGTCCGCATATACCTCGTCGATGCCGATGTCCTGGATCACCGGGCTGACCGTGCGCACCGCGTCCTTGAAGAGGCGTGAGTGGCGCCGGTAGAGCTCGAAGTTCACCGGCAGCAGCACCGCGTCGGGGGCCAGCCGGGCCGCTTTCATGGTCGGCATACCGGAGTGCACGCCGAGCGCACGCGCCTCGTAGGTGGCGGTCGTCAGCACGCCGCGGCCCGCGTAGTCGCGCAGCCGCGCGAACTCGCGCGTGCCGTCAGGCAGGACGCGGGGGAGGTCGGTCCGCCGGCCCGCCACCACCATCGGCATGCCGCGCAGCTCGGGGTACTGCGACAGCTCACAGGACGCGAAGAACGCATCCATGTCGAGGTGGGCGATGCGGCGCGGGCGGGGCCTGTCTTCGGGGGCTGACACGATCGGGGTCGGGCGGATGGGCGCATGATGCCCGAACGCCGAGGCAGCGCGCCTCGCTTGTCCGTGGGCCGGCCGAAGAGGCGTTATCCGACTTGCGGCACACTGCGGGCTGGTCGTCGTTACGAGCGCGGGAGCATCGGTATGCAGGATCTGTTGGCAGGACGCGGAGCGATCGTCACCGGCGGGGCACGCGGCATCGGGCTCGCGATCGCCCAGACGCTCGGCCTGCTCGGGGCCCGCGTCATGATCGTCGACAACGGCGCCGCGCTCGACGGCGGCCCCGAGGATTCCGCGGTCACCGAGCTCGCGACGATGCGAGTGCCGGGTGCGATCGGCCTGGCGCTCGACATCGGCGCCGAGGGCGCCGCCGAGGAAGCGGTCGCGGCCGCGCTAGACGCCTTCGGTGCGGTCGATTTGCTCGTCAACAACGCGGCGATCGAGGTCGATGCGCCGATCGGCAGCGGCCCGCGCGCCGATTTCGAGCGGATGCTGCGGACCAACCTGGTCGCCCCGTACGCTATGGCTGCAGCGTCGGTCGGCGCAATGCGCGAGCAGGCGCGCGGCGGGCGGCGGCCCGGGGCGATCGTCAACCTGGCCTCGGCGGTCGGGGTGTATGGTCGCGCCGGCCGCGGCGGCGAGGCCGCGAGCAAGGCCGGACTGCTCGGGCTCACCCGCACGCTAGCGCTCGAGCTGGCCGATGTGCGTATTGCCTGCAACGCGGTTGTGCCGTTTGCCGGCACCCGCGCGTTGCGCGCGGTGCCGGGCGAGTCGCAGGCGCTCGCCGAGTGGCGCGCGCTCACCGCGCCGCTGGCCGCCAGCCATGTCGCCCACGTCGTTGCCTTCCTCGCCGCACCGCAGGCCGCGGGCATCAGCGGGCAGCTGCTCGGCGTACGCGGGCTGGAGGTGTTCGCCTGGACCCAGGCGCGGCCCGCCGCCTCGTGTTTCCAGCCACGCGCCTTCGACGCCGACGAGTTCGCCGCCGCCATGGGCGCGCTGCGCCGCGACTTCGTCGAACTCGCCGATGACATCGACGCGTTCGGGCACGATCCAGTGGCCTGAGCGTCGCTGCGGAGCCGACGCACGCGCGTCGACACCTGTGGCGAATCCCGCTACGCTGGTCCTTTGAAGCCCGGAGCGTTCGTGATGTCGACCGATGCCGCATCGCCACGGCACATCCGCCTGACCTCGCACCCCGCACCCCGCACCCGGCAGCTCGCCGGTACCGCCGCTGAAGTGGGGCGCCCCGAGCGCCGCCGAGCGCGGCCCGGTGATCGGCACCACCACCAACCGCCTGCATCGCAACGTCGTCGGCACCCACTCGGGCTCGTACGGCGTGTACCGGGCGCTTGCAGTCGCCGCCGGCTCGCTCAACCGCCAGCATCGCGCCGACCTCACCGATACCTCACCTACGGACAGTATCGGCCCGTACCCGCAGTGGACCGAGGCCGAGCGGATCGTGTCGATCGATCCGTGGGGGGCGAAGGTCGCCGAGGCCTTCGGCCCGCTGATCGAGGCGGGCATCGACATCCGGCCGTCGATCGCGGTGACCAAGGCCCACATCGACATGCCGGAGATTCGGACCGCCATCGCCTACCAGCGGCTGGTGCCGGACGGACGCGTGCTGCTGGAGAATGGCTCGGCAGTGGTCACCAAGGCCGCGATCGAACCGGTCTGGTGGCTGCCCGGCGTCGCGAAGCGCTTCGGTTGCACCGAGGCCGCGTTGCGGCGAGCGCTGTTCGAGGAGACCGGCGGCATGTATCCCGAGCTGGTCACCCGCACCGACCTCGACGTGTTCCTGCCGCCGATCGGCGGGCAGACCGTGTACGTCTTTGGTGACCCGCACGACCTCGCGAACCCGGAGGTGCCGCTGACTGCGCGCGTGCACGACGAATGTAACGGCTCGGACGTGTTCGGCTCGGACATCTGCACCTGCCGCCCTTACCTGACGCATGCGATCGAGGAATGTATCCGAGGCGCGCAGCGGGGCGGCGTGGGCCTGGTCTCTTACAGCCGCAAGGAGGGCCGCGCGCTCGGCGAGGTCACCAAGTTCCTCGTCTACAACGCCCGCAAGCGGCAGGTCGGCGGCGACTCGGCAGACAAGTATTTTCTGCGCACCGAGTGCGTGGCCGGCGTGCAGGACATGCGTTTCCAGGAGCTGATGCCCGACGTGCTGCACTGGCTGGGCGTGCGTCGCATCCATCGCCTGGTGTCGATGAGCAACCTCAAGTTCGACGCGATCGTCGGCTCGGGCATCGCTGTCGACGCGCGCATCCCGATTCCCGACGAGCTGATCCCCGCCGACGCCCAGGTCGAGATGCAGGCGAAGATGGCCGCCGGCTACTTCACCGAGGGCATGGCGCCCGACGCCGACGCGCTGTCGACGACCAAGGGCCGCGGCCTGTGAGTGCTGCGCACGCGCTGCTGTCGACCGGGGCGGTGCGCGAGCGCTGCGGCCGCATCCTGAAGGCCGCGATCGAGGGGCGCGCCCCGGCCTTCGAGGTCGTGCTCGCGCGGCTCGACGCCGCCGCCGAGGTCGTCGCCGCGGTGACGCGCCGGCGCTATCCGACACTCGCGGTGCCATACCACAGCCGCTGGCGGCATTTCGAGGCCGGCGGCGTCGACCGGGTCGCGGCGATGGAGGCCGCCGCGGGTGATGCCGACCCGTCCGAGCGGGCGCGGGCGCGGATCGACTTGGCGGTGGTCGCGGTGCTGCTAGATGCCGGTGCCGGCGCCGCTTGGCGCTTCCACGACCGTACGACGGGCACCGTGCTCGGCCGCTCCGAGGGGCTGGGCATCGCGAGCCTGCGGGCCTTCGAGCGGGGCCTCTTCTCGTCCGATCCGCACCGGCCGCTCCAGGCCGACGCCGAGGGCCTCGCGCGCGTCGATGCGGCTGCGCTCGGCGCCGCGTTCCAGGTCGATGCGGACAACCCGCTGGTCGGCCTGGACGGCAGGGTCGCGCTGCTGCGTCGGCTCGGTGCGACGCTCGCCGCCCAGCCCGCGCGCTTCGGCGTACCGGGGCGGCCGGGCGGGCTCTTCGATACGCTGCGCGTGTCCGATCCCACACGCGTCGCCGCGCACGACATCCTGGTCGCGCTGCTGACGTGCCTGGGCGGCATCTGGCCACAGGGCGCGCAGATCGGCGGCGTGGCCGTGGGCGACGCCTGGAACCACCGGCTCGCCGGCGGGGCGGGCGAAACCGCGGGCTGGGTGCCGTTCCACAAGCTCTCGCAGTGGCTCACCTACTCGCTGCTCGAGCCCTTCGAGTCGGCCGGCGTGCGCGTCGACGGGCTGGAGGCGCTCACTGGGCTGGCCGAGTACCGAAACGGGGGGCTGTTGGTTGATTCTGGCGTGCTCGTGCCGCGTGATCCGGCGATCTTCGCGTCGCCGCTCGCGCCGGGCGCCGAGCCGATCGTCGAATGGCGCGCGCTGACGGTCGCACTGATCGACGTCCTCGCCCCGAAGGTGCGCGAGCGGCTCGGCACCGACGCATCACGGATGCCGCTGGCAGCGGTGCTCGAGGGCGGCACCTGGGCCGCCGGGCGCGAACTCGCCGCGGCGCGCCGGGGCGGCGAGCCGCCGATCGCGATCGCCAGCGACGGCACCGTGTTCTGAACTGTCCGGAGATACCGATGGCCGCTGACGTGTTTGTGATCGACCATCCGCTGGTGCAGCACAAGCTGACCCTGCTGCGCCGCAAGGAGACCAGCACCAACAGCTTCCGGCGCCTCCTCACCGAGCTGTCGATGCTGCTGGCCTACGAGGTCACGCGCGACATGCCGATGCACGAGGTCGAGATCGAGACGCCGCTCGAGCCGATGCGCTCGCGGCTGATCGACGGCAAGAAGACGGTGTTCGTGTCGATCCTGCGCGCCGGCGCCGGCATCCTGGACGGGATGCTGCAGGTCATCCCGGGGGCCCGGATCGCCCACATCGGCTTGTACCGCGATCCGAAGACGCTGGTGGCGGTCGAGTATTACTTCAAGGTGCCGGCAGGCATGGAGGGGCGCGATGCGATCGTCGTCGACCCGATGCTCGCCACCGGCAACTCGGCGGTCGCAGCGGTCGACCGCCTGAAGGAAACGCGGCCGCGCTCGATCCGCTTCGTCTGCCTGCTCGCCGCGCCCGAGGGGCTCGCACACTTTTGTGCCGCGCATCCGGATGTGCCGGTCTACACCGCGGCGATCGACCGGCAGCTCGACGAGCACGGCTACATCCTGCCGGGACTGGGCGACGCCGGCGACCGGCTGTTCGGGACCAAGTAGGCTGAACCTCCCGCGGCTCAGTGCGGGATCGGCTCGAGGTGCGTCACCACGGTCGCCTGCTCGACCAGGGCGGCGAGCGTCACCTCGATCTCGTCGGCCACTGCATGCCCGGCATCCACGGTCCAGTCTCCCGGCACCAGCACCACGACGTCGATCCAGGCGTGCGAGCCGGCGCGCCGCGTGCGCAGGCCGCGCCAGGAGACCCCACGCTCGCCGAGCGCATCGAGCGCGGCGCGTAGCCGCTCGAGCTCGGCTGCGCCCAGGCTGCGGTCCATCAGGCCGTCGACCGAGGCGCGCAGCATCCTCGCGCCTTCGCGCAGGATGTTCAGGCCAACCGCGATTGCGATCAGCGGATCGAGGATCAGCCAACCGGTCAGCGACACCGCGGCCACGCCGGCGACCACGCCGACCGAGGTCACGACGTCGGTCAACAGGTGCCGGGCATCGGCCTCGAGCGCGATCGAGCGAAAGCGCGTCGCCGCGCGGCGCAGCGCGATGGCCACGCCTAAGTTGATCGCGGTCGCGACCACCGACACCGCGAGCCCCATGCCGATCGCCTCGAGCGGCTGCGGCGCCAGCAGCCGCGAGACCGCCGTCCAGATGATCGCCGCGGCCGCGCCGAAGATCAGGATGCCCTCGAAGCCGCTCGAGAAGTACTCGGCCTTCGCGTGGCCGAACGGATGCTCGTCGTCCGGTGGGCGCGCCGCGATCACGATCATCACCAGCGCGAACGAGGCGCCCGCGAGGTTCACGAAGGACTCCATCGCGTCCGACAGCAGGCCGACCGAGCCGGTGAGCCCCCAGGCGATCGCCTTGAGCGCGATGGTCGCGACGGCCGCAGCGATCGAGAGCCAGGCGAAGTGATGGCGCTCGAGCGTGCTCGTGGATGGGGTTTTGGGTAGCATCACGGCATGCAAGTATCCGACATCCGTGGACCGGACGGCTCGGCCGCCGGCGCGATCACCGATGTCGCAGGGCTGAGCGTCGGCCATTTCACCGATCCGCGCCGGCCCACCGGCTGCACCGTGCTGCTCGCCGGGGAGGGTGCGACCTGCGGCGTCGACGTGCGGGGTGCGGCGCCCGGCACCCGCGAGACCGACCTGCTCGATCCGGTCAATGCGGTGGACCGCGTCCATGCGGTGCTGCTCGCTGGCGGCAGCGCGTTCGGGCTCGACGCGGCCGGCGGCGTTGTCGCCTGGCTCGAGGCGCAGGGGATCGGCCTGGCTGTTGGGCCGGCGCGTGTGCCCATCGTGCCCGCGGCCATCCTCTTCGACCTGTGGGTGGGCGACGCCTCGATCCGGCCGGATGCGTGCGCCGGCCGCATGGCCTGCGAGGCCGCCTCGGCGGCCCCGCCCGCCGAGGGCTCGGTGGGCGCGGGGGCGGGGGCCACGGTCGGCAAGCTCTGGGGCATCGAGCGGGCGATGAAGGGCGGTGTCGGCACCGCGTCGCTGCGGGTCGGCGGCGCGACGGTGGGCGCGCTCATCGTCGTCAACGCCATCGGCGATGTGATCGACCCGGCCAGCGGCCGTCCGCTTGCAGGCGCGCGCAGCGAGGACGGCCGCCGGCTCGTCGGCACCACCGCCAGCCTGCTCGCCGGCGACCTGTCGCCGCGGCTCGGGCCGGGCATGGCGACGACGATCGGCTGCGTGGCGACCGACCTGGCGCTCGGCAAGGCCGAATGCCGCAAGCTCGCGCAATGTGCGCATGATGGCCTGGCGCGCACCATCGACCCGGTGCATACCGCGTTCGACGGTGACACCGTTTTCGCGCTCGCCACCGGCCGCTGTGATGCGCGCGTGCACCCGGTCGCGCTCGGCGCTGCGATCGCAGCGGTGACCGCCATCGCGGTGCTGCGGGCGGTGCGAGCGGCGACTGGACTGTCGGGGCCGGGGCTGCCGACGCTGCCATCGCTGGAAGAATTCGAACGGGGAGGAGGACGATGAGAGGCATGAGCATGGCAGGCGAGGCATGGACAGGCAGTGAATCGGCGACGCGCGTCGCGGTCCGGGTGGCCGCGCTGCTGGTCGCCCTGTGGACGGTGACGCCGGCTCAGGCCGGGCCGGTGCTGTCGCTCGACGCGCAGGCGCGCGCCGCGGTCGCCAACGACGAGATGGTCGTCATGCTGGCGGTCGAGCGTGACGGTGCGCAGGTGGGGCCGCTCAACGATGCTGTGCTCTCCCAATTGAACTCGGCAATCACCGAGGCGACGCGCGTGGAGGGCGTGAAGGCGCGTCTGGGCTCGATCTACACGCAGCCGAATTACACGCGCGAGGGCAAGACGCAGGGCTGGCGGGTGCGCGGCGAGATCGTGCTCGAATCGACCCGGATGCCTGCGCTCGCCCAACTCGGCGCGCGGCTCGGCGAGCGCATGCAGCTCACCGGCGTGCAGTTCCGGCTGTCGTCCGAGCGCCGGCAGGTCGAGGAGAGGCGGCTGATCGCCGAGGCCGCCCGCGCGTTCCGCGCCCGGGCCGCTGACGCGGCCGCGGCCTTCGGCTTCGCCGGCTACGAGCTCAAGGAGCTGGCGCTGCGCTCCGGAGGCAATCCACCCGGCCCGCGCCCGATGGTCGCGATGTCCCGCGGCGGGTTGGATGTCGCGGCTGCGCCCCTGCCCACCGAGGGGGGCGATTCGGACGTGGTGGTCGGGGTCACTGGCAGCGTCGAGCTCAAGCCCTGAACGGAGCACGGGCGTGTGACCCGCGCGCCCGGGGTCGGCCACTCGGCCGGAGGGCCGAGGGTCCGCGGCCGATCGCTTCGATTTACAGAACGCACGCTGCTGCCTACAGTCCTGACCTCGTCCTCCGAGGAGACACCGATGGCAGACTTGCCACGGATCGTGGCGCGCGACTGGTCCAGCCAGCCCGCCTACCTGCATCCCCCCTACCTGTCCACGGCGCTGCGCGCGCCTGCCCGCCCGCTGCTGCCGATGCGTCACACGCTGTCCGAGTTGGCGCAGCCGGTCTACGGCCATGAGGACATCGGCGAGCTCGACCACGACCTGACCCGCAACGCGGTGCGCAACGGCGCGCCCCAGGGCGAGCGGATCGTCGTCACCGGCCGAGTGCTCGACGAGGGCGGCCGGCCGCTGCGTCACACGCTGGTCGAGCTCTGGCAGTGCAACGCCGCCGGCCGTTACGTGCACGCGGTCGACACTCACGATGCGCCGCTCGACCCGAACTTCCTCGGTGCCGGCCGTACGCTGACTGACAGCAACGGCCGCTACCGCTTCCTGACGATCAAGCCGGGCGCCTATCCCTGGGGTAACCATCCGAACGCCTGGCGTCCGAATCACATTCACTTCTCGCTGTTCGGCGAACACTTCGCCAGCCGTCTGGTGACGCAGATGTATTTCCCCGGCGACCCGCTGCTGGCGTTCGACCCGATCTACCAGAGCACGCCGGTGGGGGTGCGCGAGCGCCTGGTGTCGCGCTTCGCGCTCGAGGCGACCGAGCCGGGCTACGCCCTCGGCTATGTCTTCGACATCGTGGTGCGTGGCTCTCTCGAGACGCCGATGGAGACGCCATGGTGAGCGACCCGCGGTACGCCACGCCGGGCCAGACGCCCTCGCAGACCGTCGGCCCGTACTTCGCGTACGGACTGGTTCCCACGCAGTACGGCTATCCGTTCCCTAGCCTGTTCGGCGCCGAACTCGCCGAGCCCCGGACCCCGGGCCTGCCGATCGTCCTGACCGGCCGGGTGCTCGACGCCAAGGGCGCGCCGATCGGCGATGCGATGCTCGAGATCCAGCACGCAAACGCGCAGGGGCGCCATGTGTGCACGCGCGCCGAGATCGCCGAGACCGGGTTCCGCGGCTTCGGGCGCGTCGGCACCGGCACGCTGCCGGGCAGCGCTTACGCGTTCCGTACGATCAAGCCCGGGACCACCCCCGACGGCCAGGCCCCGCACATCGATCTGATCGTGTCGATGCGCGGGCTGCTGGTGCATGTGTTCACTCGGATCTACTTCGACGACGAGGTGCAGGCCAACGCCACCGATCCGGTGCTGGCCTCGGTGCCCGCCGAGCGTCGCGAAACGCTGATCGCGCGGCGCGCGGACCTGCCGGGCGGCACGGTCTACCGCTTCGACATCCGGATGCAAGGCGAGGGCGAGACGGTGTTCTTCGATGTCTGAGGGCGCGTCCTTCGTCCGGACTCGCGTCGCGATCGTCGGTGCCGGGCCCGCTGGCCTGCTGCTCGGTGCCCTGCTGCACCGGGCCGGCATCGACGCGGTCATCATCGAGCGCCAGTCGCCCGAGTACGTGCTCGCGCGCATCCGCGCGGGCGTGCTCGAGCAGGGCACGGTCGCGCTGCTCGAGGAGGCGGGGGTCGGTGAGCGGCTGCATGCCGAAGCCCTCCCGCACCACGGGATCGAGCTGGCCTTCGACGGCGAGCGGCATCGGATCGACTTCGCCGACCTCGTCGGCCGGCAGGTCACGGTGTATGGCCAGACCGAGGTCACCCGCGACCTGATGGCGGCGCGTGCCGCAAGCGGTGCGACCACGGTCTACGAGGCCGCGGAGGTGTCTCTGCACGGCTTCGACGGCGCGCATCCCGAGGTCCGTTACCGCAAGGACGGGCACGAGTACGTTGTTGCCTGCGACTGGATCGCGGGCTGCGACGGCTATCACGGCGCCTCGCGAGCGTGCCTGCCGGCATCGGCCATCAAGACGTTCGAGCGGATCTATCCGTTCGGCTGGCTGGGCGTGCTCTGCGACACGCCGCCGGTCTCGGACGAGCTGATCTACGCGAACCATCCGCGCGGCTTCGCGCTGTGCAGCATGCGCAGCCGTAGCCGCAGCCGCTACTACCTGCAGTGCGGCCCCGAGCAGCGGGTCGAGGACTGGTCCGACGAGCGCTTCTTCGACGAGCTGCGCAGCCGGCTCGATCCACGTGCCGCGCAGTTGCTGGTGACCGGGCCGTCGATCGAGAAGAGCATCGCGCCGCTGCGCAGCTTCGTGGCCGAGCCGATGCGCTTCGGGCGACTGTGCCTGGCCGGCGACGCCGCCCACATCGTGCCGCCGACCGGCGCCAAGGGCCTGAACCTGGCCGCCTCGGACATCCGCTACCTGTCGCGCGGGCTGATCGACCACTATCGCTCGGGCACCACCACCGAGATCGACCGGTACTCGGCGTGCTGCCTGCGCCGCGTGTGGAAGGCGGTGCGCTTCTCCTGGTGGTTCACCACGCTGATGCACCGCTTCCCGGACACCGGCGACATCGGGCAGAGGATCCAGGAGGCCGAGCTCGGCTATCTGATCGGTTCGCGGGCGGCTGCCACCACGCTTGCCGAGAACTACGTCGGGCTGCCCTTCGAGGACTGAGGCCGTGCGCGGGTGGTCCGTAGATCACTCTCCGGTGAAGCGCGGCGGCCGCTTCTGCACGAAGGCGGCGACGCCTTCACGGAAATCATCGGTCCGGAAGGCCTGCGCCTGCATCAGCGCCTCGACCTCGAGCTGGTCGGCGAGGCCGTTGGCGGCGCTATGCGTCAGCGCCTGCTTGACCAACGCGTACGCACGGGTCGGCATCGTGGCCAGGTGAGCGGCGCAGCGTTTCGCCTCGGCGGCGAGCGCCTCGTCCGCGTACACCTTCCAGACCAGCCCGTACTGCAGCGCGTCGCGCGCCGGGATCTTCTCGGCGAGCATCACCATCGCGCGGGCGCGGATGTCGCCGACGAGACGCGGCAGGAACCAGGTGCTGCCGCAGTCGGGCACCAGCCCGATCTTCGTGAAGGCCTGCAGGAAGCTGGCCGACTCGCCGGCCAGCACCACGTCGCAGGCGAGCGCGAGGCTCATGCCGGCGCCGGCGGCCGATCCGTTGACCGCTGCGACGATCGGCTTGGGCAGTTGGCGCATCGCCAGCACGATGGGGTGGTAGGACTCGCGCAGCCCCTGCGCCACGTCGTGCTCGCCGGTGCGCATCGAGGCCGCGCCGAGGTCGGCGCCGGCACAGAACCCGCGGCCCGCGCCGGTGAGGATCAGCGCACGTACCGAGTCGTCGGCCTTGGCCACGGCCAGCGCCGCGGACAGGCCGTCGAGCATCGCCGGGTTCAGCGCGTTCAGCACCTCCGGGCGGTTCATCGTGAGGGTCATGACGCCGGCGTCGACGGCGGTGAGGACTGCGGGCTCGGTCATGGGAGGCGTCCGGGGGGCGGTGGCAGGGGCGGGGGGCGGCGGGGGCGGTGGCGGGAGTGGCGGGAGTGGCGCGTCAGCGAAGCAGAGCGGAGCCGGTTCAGAGCAACCCGAGCTGCTTCGCGGCGAGATCGTTCATCACCTCCTCCGCGCCGCCTCCGATCATGTACACCTTGCAGTCCCGGAACGCGCGCTCGATGCGGCTGCCGCGCAGGAAGCCCGCGCCACCCAGGATCTGCAGCGACTGGTCGGCGCAGTCGCGCATCAGGCGCGCGGAGTGGTTCTTGGCGAGTGCGAGGTCGCCGGCTGGCGACTCGTCGGCGTCGAGGCGCTGGGCGAGCTGCAGCAGCCAAGCCTGCACCGGCAGGATCTCGTCGATCATCCGCACGAGCTTGTGGCGGATCGCCTGGTGCTCGACGAGTCGTGCGCCGAAGGTGCGGCGCTCGCGCGCCCAGTCGAGTGCGTCCTCCACGCAGGCCATCGCCTGGCCGAGCCCGCCCGCGGCCATCGTCATCCGCTCGCCGTTGAAGTTCTGCATGACCAAGCGAAAGCCCGCGTTTTCCTCACCTACCATCCGGTCCTCGGGCACGAAGACCTCGTCGAAGTAGAGGGCGGCGGTGTCGGAGGCCCACCAGCCGATCTTCTTCAGCGGCGTGCGCGCAAGCCCAGTCGAGTCGCCGTCCACCAGGAACAGCGACACGCCGCCCGCACCCGGCCCGCCAGTGCGCGCCGCGACCAGGATGTGATCGGCGCGGATACCCGAGGTGATGAACATCTTCGAGCCGCTGATCGCCCAGCCGCCGGGCACGCGCACGGCGCGGGTCTGCAACTGCGCGACGTCGGAGCCCCCGGACGGCTCGGTGATTGCGAGCGCGCCGATCGCCTCGCCGGCGAGGATCGCCGGGACCACGGTGCGCCGCACGTGTTCGCGTGCGCCGGCCAACACCGGCCACAGCATGATCGTGTGCGAGCCCAGGCCCGCGGTCACGCCGCCGATGCCGCCGCGCGCGAGTTCGATCGAGGACAGCAGCCGCGCAACATGGTCCGCCGGCGTACCGCCGTACTCGGCGGGATAGCCGAGCCCGAGCAGGCCGACCGCGCCGGCCTTGCGATACAGCTCGCGCGGAAAGCCGCCGGCCTCGTCCCAGGCGTCGGCGTTGGGGTGGATCTCGCCCTCCACGAAGGCGCGCACCGCGTCCTGCATTTGACGGTGCTCGTCGGTGATGCCGGGCAGCCGGCCGAAGTCGAAGGCGGGGAGTCGGGGCGCGGGCATCGCGGTGGGCTCTCGTCTGGGCTTTGGGCGGTTCGGGCGAGCAGGCGGCTGGGGGCGATTGCGGCGCTTGGCCCGACTCAAACTGGATCGGGCTCGATGCGCACCAGCAGCCGGCCCGGCGCCACCTGCGTGCCCGCGGCGGCGCCGAGCTCGGCGACCGTGCCCGTCACCGGTGACTCGAAGCGGTGCTCCATCTTCATCGCCTCGATCGACAGCAGGTAGGTGCCGCGCGCCACGCGCTGGCCAGGTGCGACCGCGACCCGCGTCAGCTGCCCGTGCATGCGGCAGACGATGCTGCCACCGGCCTCGGCGCCGCCGGCCCTGCGCGGACGGTCGGTGACGTCGTCGAAGCCATCGGACAGTCCGAAGGCGTCGAGCCATCCGCGACCGCGATCGAGGGTGGCGAGTACCTCGGCGCCGAGGCCGTCGACCACGACGGCGGCGTTCAGACCGTCGTCGCGCATCACATCGACCACGATCCTCGCGCCGTCGGCAAGCGTGACCGCATACGGGCACCCGGCGCCGACCTCGACATGCAGCGCGATCTCACGGCCCGCAACCGCGAGCCGCAGCGGTGAGCGGCGGCGCCCGCTCGACGACCAGCCGCCGAGCGGCCCGTGGGCCCGGGCCGCACGGTGCACCCGCAGCGCCGCGGCGACCGCGATCCAGCGCGGCTCGTGCGCGGGTACGGGCCAGCCGCCCAGCGCCTCCCCCAGCCACGCGGTGGACAGCGCGGGCGCGGCGAACGCCTCGTCCGACAGGCAGCGGCGCAGCCAGTCGCGGTTGGTCCGCAGCCCCATCACAGCGGCGTCCGCCAGCCCGGCGAGCAGCCTCGCCCGGGCCTGCTCGCGGTCGGCGCCGTGCGCGATGATCTTGGCGATCATCGAGTCGTAGAAGGGCGGCACCTGCGCCGCCTCGGCCAGGCCGTGGTCCACGCGCAGTCCGTCGCCCTCGGGCATCCGCCAGGCCGCGATCGGCCCGACCTGGGGCGCGAAGCCGGCGTAGGGGTCCTCCGCGCACAGCCGCGCCTCGATCGCGTGTCCGGAGAAGCGAATCGCTTCCTGCTGGAGCGGAAGGGGTTCGCCGCGCGCCACACGCAGTTGCCACTCGACGAGATCGAGGCCGGTGAGCGCCTCGGTGACCGGATGCTCGACCTGCAGCCGCGTGTTCATCTCGAGGAACCAGTACGCACCGTCCGGCTCGAGCAGGAACTCGACTGTGCCGGCGCCGATGTAGCCCACCTCGCGGGCCAGCCGGATCGCGGCCTCGCCCATCCGCGCGCGCAGCGCCTCCGAGACACCCGGCGCAGGCGCCTCCTCGAGTACCTTCTGGTTGCGCCGCTGCGTCGAGCAGTCGCGCTCGCCGAGGTGGACGTAGCCGCCGTGTGTATCGCCGAACACCTGGACCTCGACGTGGCGGGCGCGCAGCACGCGGCGCTCCACCAGCAGCATGTCGTCGCCGAACGAGGACGCGGCCTCGGCGCGCGCCGAGGCGATCGCCGCACGCAGCGCGGCCTCGTCGGCCAGGTCGTCGACCGCGCGCATGCCGCGTCCGCCACCGCCGGCCGCGGCCTTGAGCATCAGCGGCGCGCCGACGCGCCGGGCCTCGGCCACCAGGGTGTCATCGTCCTGGACGGCGCCCTGGTAGCCGGGCAGGCAGGGCACATCCAGGCGCTGTGCGAGTCGCTTGGCCGCCGACTTGTTGCCCAGCGCGTCGATCGCCTCAGGCGGCGGGCCGACGAACACCAGCCCGGCTTCGCGTAGCGCACGCGCGAAGCCGGCGTTCTCGGACAGGAAACCGTAGCCCGGATGCACCGCCTGCGCGCCGCTCACGCGGCAGGCGGCGACGATCTTCGCGGCGTCGAGGTAGTTGTTGCGCGCCGGGCCTGCACCGAGGTGTACTGAGGCGTCGGCGTCGTGCACGTGCTTCGCGTCGGCGTCGGCGTCGGAGTACACCGCGACTGTGCGCAGTCCGAGTGCGTGCGCGCTGCGGATCACGCGGCAGGCGATCTCGCCCCGGTTGGCGACCAGCAAGGTGTCGAAGCGCGCCATGTCCCCGGCCGGCCCGGGCTCAGCCCTGACGGGGCAGGATGCCCATTGTCTTGGCGATGATGCCCATCATCACCTCGTCGGCGCCGCCGCCGATCGAGCCGAGCCGCGTATCGCGCCAGAAGCGGTTCACACGCGTCTCCTCGATGTAGCCCATGCCGCCCCAGAACTGCACGCACCAGTCCGCCACCTCGCGGGCGACACGTGCGCCCTTGAGCTTCACCATCGAGGCGAGCTGCGTGACATCGTGCCCCTGGACGTACAGGCCCACCGCCTTGTGGAACAGCGCGCCGACGGCCTCGACCTCGGTCTGCAGCTCGGCGAGCTTGTAGTGGATGTACTGGTTGTCGAGCAGCGGCTTGCCGAACGCGCGGCGCTCCCGCAGGTAGTCGATGGTCTCCTGGATCACGTGCTTGGACTTCAGCCAGCCGGCACCTGCCCAGAGCCGCTCCTCCTGGAACTGCTCCATCTGGTAGATGAAGCCCATGCCTTCCTCGCCGATCCGCCAGCGCTGCGGCACCCGCACCGAGTCGAAGTGGAGCTGGGCGGTGTCGGAGGCGTTCATGCCGACCTTCTTGAGCTTCTTGGCGACCGAGATGCCCTGCGTCTTCATCGGTACGCAGATCAGCGACTTGTTCTTGTGGCCGCCGCCCTCGGAGGTATTGGCCAGCAGGCAGATCCAGTCGGCCTGGGTGCCGTTGGTCGTCCACATCTTGCCGCCGTCGATCACGTAGTCATCGCCGTCCTTGCGGGCAGTGGTGCGGATCGAGGCCACGTCCGAGCCCGCGCCGACCTCCGAGACGCCCAGGCAGGCGACGTGTTCGCCGCTGATCGAGGGTTCGAGGAACAGCTTCTTCACCTCGTCGGAGCCGCGCTTGGCGAGCGCCGGCGTCGCCATGTCGGTCTGCACGCCGATGGCCATCGGGATGCCGCCGCAGCGGGTGTGCGACAAGGCCTCAGCGAAGGCCGCGGCGTATGAGTAGTCGAGCCCCATGCCGCCGGACTCGACCGGCTTGTGCACGCCGAGAAAGCCGAGCTTGCCCATCTTCCGGAACAGTTCGTGTGCGGGGAAGATTTCGGCCTTCTCCCACTCGTCGACGAAGGGATTGATCTCCGACTCGATGAACTTCTTCAGCGAGTCCTGCAGGGCGAGGTGCTCGGGACCGTAGAGGGCGGGATGCATGGAAGCTCCGTGGGAATCGAGTTCAGGGTCGGGCCACGCCGAACTGCACCGGACGCAGCTTGCGGCGCTCGGCGCTGCGGCATAGCTCGAAGGCCAGGCCGAGCACGCGCCGCGTGTCGCGGGGATCGATGACACCGTCGTCGAGCAGGCGCCCGCTGGTGTAGAAGGCGTCGGACTGGCGCTCGAAGCTGGCGACGATCTTCTGCTCGACCGCGGCGAGCTGCGCCTCGTCGACCGGCAGGCCGCGGCGCTTGGCGCCGCCTTCGGCGACGATGCGCATCACCAGAGCGGCCTGCTCGCCGCCCATCACCGCGGTGCGGGCGTTCGGCCAGGCGAAGACGAAGCGCGGCCCGTAGGCGCGCCCGCACATGCCGTAGTTGCCCGCGCCGAAGGACGCGCCGCACATCAGCGTAATCGACGGCACGTTGGCGTTGGCCACCGCCTGGATCATCTTCGAGCCGTGCTTGATCATGCCGGCCTGCTCGGAGGCGCGCCCGACGATGTAGCCGGTGGTGTTCTGCAGGTAGAGCAGCGGTATGCCCGCCTGGCAGCACGACTGGATGAAGTGCGTGGCCTTGGTCGCGCCGGCCGGATCGAGCGGCCCGTTGTTGGTCACAACGCCGATCGGCCGGCCGTACAGCGCGGCATGGCCGCAGACGGTGGCCGGGCCGAAGTCGGCGCCGAAGTCCAGGAACTCGGAGCGGTCGACGATCCGGGCGATCACCTCGTGCATGTCCACCGGCTGGCGGAAGTCGAGCGGCATCGTGCCGGCGAGCTCGTCGGGCGGGTGGATCGGCTCGAGCGAGGGATCGTCCGCGAGCGTGGCGGGCTCGGAGTACGCATCCCACTGCAGCCGCAGCATCAGCTCGCGGGCGATGCGCAGCCCGTCGGCGTCGTCGTCTGCGAGGTATTCGCCCAGGCCGGAGACGGTTGCGTGCATCTCGCCGCCGCCCAGCTCCTCGTCGGTCGCGATCTCGCCGGTGGCGGCCTTGAGCAGCGGCGGACCGGCGAGGAAGGCGCGGGCGCGACCGCGAACCATCACCACGTAGTCCGACAGGCCCGGCATGTAGGCGCCGCCCGCGGTCGACGAGCCATGCACCACCGCCACCACCGGGATGCCTTCGGCCGACAGGCGCGCGAGGTTGTAGAAGATCCGCCCGCCGTGGACGAATCCGTCAACCTGGTACTTGAGCAGGTTCGCGCCCGCCGATTCGATCAGCTGCACAAAGGGCAGCTTGTTCTGCAGAGCGATCTCCTGCGCGCGCAGCAGCTTCTCGCGGCCCATGTGCTGGATGGCGCCGGCGTCGATGCCGGCGTCGCTCGCAGTGATCATGCAGCGAGTGCCGCCGACGCTGCCGATGCCGTTGATCATCCCGCCGCCGGGCACGGAGGTGTCCGGATTCGGGTCATCGACCAGCCAGCCGGCGAGTGAGGAAAGCTCGAGCCACGGGGCCCCGGCGTCGAGCAGCCGGGCCACGCGCTCGCGCGGCAGCAGCTGGCCGCGCTTGTCGAAGAGCGGCTTGGACTTCGCAGACGTCGCCGCCGAGCGCGCCTCGAGTGCGCGCAGCCGCTCGACCAGCGCGAGCATGCCGGCGCGCTGCTCGGCGAAGGCGGCCGAGGATGGGTCGATGCGGGACTCGATGACCGGCACCGCTTCAGCCCTTCGGCTCGATGTTCATGAACGCCGGCGGGCTCGATAGGTGAAAGCCGTCGAAGGTCCGCTGCGAGCCCGAGTCCGTCACGCGCAGCGGCTGCGCCGGCGCGTTCGGACGCGCGTTCGGCACGCCGCCGTCGACGCGGAGGCAGTCGCCGGTGATGAAGTTCGCCGCCTCCGACAGCAGGAAGACGATGGCCGCCGAGATCTCGGCCTCGGAACCGTAGCGCTGCATCGGCACCATCTTCCACTGCTTCGCCAGGCGCGCCTTGACCTCGTCGGGGTAGGTCTCCATGCCGCTGGAGGCGATCCAGCCGGGTGCGACCGCGTTGACCCGGACGCCCGAGGGCGCCCACTCGGAGGCCAGCGTCTCGGTCAGATTCAGCGTGCCCGCACGGGCGGCGCCCGAGTGCGCCATCGAGGGCATGCCGCCCCAGATGTCCGCAATGATGTTGACGATGGCTCCGCCGTGGTCCTTCATCCAGCGGTTGAACACCTCGCGCGACATCAGGAAGCCGCCGGTGAGGTTGTTGCGGATCACGGCCTCCCAGCCCTTGAGCGTGAAGCTCTCGGCCGCCCCGGGGAACTGGCCACCGGCGTTGTTGACCAGTCCGTCGATGCGCCCGTGTGCGGCTAGCACCGCGTCGATGCCGGCCTGCACGCCGGCCTCGTCGCGAATGTCCAGCGGATGGCAGGTGGCGCGGCCGCCGGCCTCGGCGATCTCGGCGGCGACCCGCTCGAGTTTCTCGGGCTTGCGTCCGATCAGGGCGACCGAGGCGCCGAGCGCCACCAGTTCATGCGCAGTGCAGCGTCCGATGCCCGATCCACCGCCAGTGACGATGACGCTGCGGCCCTCGAACAGCCCCCGTCGGAACACCGACCGGTAGCGGTCGGCGCGTGGGGCGGGGGCGTTGACGGTGGCGTCCATGCAGGCGTCGCAGATGATGAGCGGGGTTCCGACAGCGTGAGTTCGGGGTAGTGATCCGTCAAGTTGCGGTGCAGCACGGGTGCCAGCAGGGGCCTCTGGAATACGCGATGAAAGCGGTTTTCGGGTCGTCCGTCTTGACGCCACCCTGTACGAGCCTATACTGAATCGTACTCAGCAACGCGCCTTCGTGCGCTCCGGCGACGATGACGGCACTGCCCAGGCGACGCAAGGCGGTCCGCCGCGCCGAGATCCTCGGCGCGGCGCGCGAGGTGTTCATCGCCCGCCGCTTCGAGGACGCCTCGATGGCCGAGATTGCCGCCCGCGCCGACTGTGTCGAAGGCACGCTTTACACCTACTTCCGCAACAAGCGCGACCTGTTCGACGCGGTGCTGACCGACGTCTACGATGCGCTGATCGCCGACATCGAGCCGCGCTTCGCGTCGCTCGACGGCACCGCCGACCGGCTGCGCTTCCTCATCGCGCGGCACCTGCAGATCGCGGTCGACGATCCGGGCATCTCGGCGATGCTGGGCCGCGAGGCGCGCGGCGGGCAGCCGTACTTCGGCTCCAAGCTGCACGCGCTGAACCGGCGTTACGTGCAGTTCATGACCCGGACACTGTCCGATGGGGTGGCGCGCGGCGAGCTGCGGGCCGACCTGGACCTCGCAATGGCGCGGGACTTCGTCTTCGGCGGGCTGGAGCACCGGGTGCGTGACCTGCTGGGGCGCGGCCGGCGGATCGAGCCGGCGCGGATGGCGCGCGAGATGGCGGGGCTGCTGCTCGAGGGCTTCGGGCCGCGGCCGGTTCCGGCGGCCGAGGCGCCGCTGGAGCGGATCGAGGCGCGGCTCGCGCGGCTGGAAGGCGAGCTGCGGGCAAGGGCGCGCTGACCGTCGTGCCGGGCAGGCAGGAGACGAACATGACGAGACAGACCGTCCGGATCGGCAGCGCCTCCGGCTTCTGGGGCGACACGGCCTCGGCCGCCCCGCAGCTCGTGCGCCGCGGCGACATCGAGTACCTGGTCTTCGACTACCTGGCCGAGGTCACGATGTCGATCATGGCCGCGCAGAAGGCCAAGGATCCGGGCGCCGGCTATGCGACCGACTTCGTCCAGATCACGATGCACTCGCTGCTGCCCGAGCTTCGGGCTCGCGGCATCAAGGTGGTGGCCAACGCCGGCGGCGTGAACCCGCTCGCCTGCCGCGATGCGCTGGCCCGCGTGGCCGAGGCACTCGGCGTGCCGCTGCGCATCGGTGTGGTGCTCGGCGACGATTTGTCCGGCCAAGCCGAGGCGCTGCGGGCTGCCGGCACGACCGAGATGTTCAGCGGCGCGCCATTCCCGTCGAGGCTCGCAAGCGTCAACGCCTATCTCGGCGCGCTGCCGATCGCCCGCGCGCTCGATGCCGGCGCCGACGTGGTGATCACCGGCCGCTGTGTCGACTCGGCGGTTACGCTCGGCGTCATGGTGCACGCCTTCGGCTGGCAGGCGTCCGAGTTCGACCGGCTCGCACAGGGCACGCTGGCTGGACACCTGGTCGAATGCGGCGCGCAGGCCACCGGCGGGCTCTTTACCGACTGGGACACCGTGCCCGACTGGGATGACATCGGCTTTCCGGTCGTCGAGGCGCAGGCCGACGGCAGCTTCGAGATCACCAAGCCGCCCGGCACCGGCGGACTGGTCTCGCCGGCGGCGCTGTGCGAGCAGCTCCTCTACGAGATCGGCGACCCGCGTGCCTACCACGTGCCCGACGTCGCCTGCGACTTCACCGGCGTGCGCTTCGAGCAGACCGGCCCGGACCGGGTGCGGGTCACCGGCGCGCGCGGCCGCGCCCCGACCGATACCTACAAGGTCAGCGCCACCCATCCGGACGGCTTTCGCAATGTCGCGCTGCTGGTGGTCGCCGGCGAGCGCGCCGCGCAGAAGGCGCGCCGCACCGGCGAGGCGCTGCTGACCCGGATCCAGCGGATGCTGGTGGAGCAGCAGCTGCCCGCCTTCACCGAGACGCGGATCGAGGTCGTGGGTGCCGAGGACATGTTCGGTGCGATTGCGCGGCCCGATGCGCGCGAGGTAGTGCTCAAGCTCGCCGCGCGTGCGCCGTCGAAGGCCTCGCTCGAGCTGTTCGCCCGCGAGTTCGCGCCCGCTGGCACCTCGATGTCGCCGGGCACCACCGGCTTCGGCGGCGGGCGGCCGACGCCCTCGCCGGTGATCGGGCTGTTCTCGTTCCTGGTGCCCAAGCGGTCCGTGCCGGTGGCGATCGACGTCGACGGCAGCCGCCATGCCGTGGCGATTCCGGTCGAGGGCGGTTTCGAGGCGTATGTGCTGCCGCCGGCCCGCGTCCACATCGAGGCCGCGCTGCCGGGCGCGTCCGCGCGGACGGTGCCGCTGATCGCGTTGGCCCACGGTCGCTCCGGCGACAAGGGCGACAAGGCGAACATCGGCATCGTCGCCCGCCGCCCGGAGTGGCTGCCGCTGCTATCGGCCTGGCTGACGCCCGAGCGGGTGGCGGCGCATTTTGCGCACAACGGGCCGTCGCGCGTCGAGCGGTTCGACCTGCCCGGGTTCGGTGCGATGAACTTCCTGTTACACGACGTGCTGGGCGGCGGGGGGATGGCGTCGCTGCGCACCGACAACCTGGCCAAGTGCTACGCGCAGGTGCTGCTGCAGATGGACGTGCCCGCGCCAGCGGGCTTCGAGGACTGAACCCACCGCCGCGCGCCACAGCCGGCATCCGAACACCGAGACGCAACGAGGAGACTCCCGCATGCCCATCGACGTCGCCACGCTCAAGCGTTGGCCCTTCGAGCCGCTGACCCAGGCCTACACGCAGCGCGACACCATCCTATACGCCCTGGGGCTGGGACTCGGCCAGGATCCGCTCGACCCGATCCAGCTGCGATACACCTACGAGGACGGCCTTCAGGCGCTGCCGACGATGGCCGTCGTTCTCGGCTCGCCCGGCTTCTTTGCCAAGAATCCGCGCACCGGCATCGACTGGGTGAAGCTGTTGCACGGCGAGCAGGAGCTCGAGCTTCATGCGCCGCTGCCCGCCGAGGCCACCGTCGTCGGCCTCACCAAGGTGACGCGGCTGGTCGACAAGGGCGCCGGCAAGGGCGCGCTGATGTACTCCGAGCGCGAGATCACCGACGCCGCCACCGGCGCGCGCCTGGCCACCAGCCGCAGCGTGTCGTTCATGCGCGGTGACGGCGGCTTCGCCGCGGGCGGCCAGCCGTCCGACGAGCCGCCACCGGCGCGGCCCGCCACGCCCGACACACCGCCCGATACCGTTTTCGAATGGAAGACCCGCCCCGAGGCCGCGCTCGTCTACCGGCTCTCTGGCGACGACAACCCGCTGCATGCAGACCCGAAGGTCGCGGCCGCGGCCGGCTTCAAAGCGCCGATCCTGCACGGGCTGTGCTCGTTCGGCATCACCGGCTGGGCGCTGGTCAGCGCCGTCTGCGGCGGCGACGCCTCGCGCCTGAAGTCGATCGGCACGCGCTTCGCCGCGCCGGTTTATCCGGGCGAGACGCTGCGCGTCGAGATCTGGTTCCGCGGCGACACGGTGCAGTTCCGCACCCACGTGGTGGAGCGCGACATCATCGTGCTCAGCCATGGGACCGCGACGCTGGGCTGATCAGAGGAAGGCAGAGGAGACCATGACGATGCTGAAGGACAAGGTGGTGATCGTGACCGGCTCGGGCCGGGGCATCGGTCGCGACATCGCAATGATGATGGCCGTGCAGGGCGCGAAGGTCGTGGTGAACGACCCGGGCGTGTCCGCCACCGGCGAGGGCAGCGACGCCGGCCCCGCTGCGCAGGTGGTCGACGAGATCCGCAAGGCGGGCGGCACGGCCGTCGCCAACACCGACAGCGTCGCCGAGTGGGAGTCGGCCAACCGGATCGTGAAGACCGCGGTCGACGCGTTCGGGACGGTCCACGCGGTGGTCAACAACGCCGGCATCCTGCGCGACCGGATTTTCCACAACATGTCGATCGAGGACTGGAAGGCGGTCATCGACGTTCACCTGAACGGCTCGTTCTACGTGGCGCGGGCGGTGGCGACAATCTTCAAGAGCGAGGAGCGCGGGGCCTTCGTCCACATGACCTCGACCTCTGGGCTGATCGGCAACTTCGGCCAGGCCAACTACGCCGCGGCCAAGCTCGGCATCGTTGGCCTGTCCAAGTCGATCGCGCTCGACATGGCCCGCTTCAAGGTCCGCTCGAACTGCATCTCGCCCTTCGCCTGGAGCCGGCTGATCGGCACCATCCCGTCGGACACGCCCGAGCAGCAGGCGCGGCTCGCGCGCATGCAGGCGATGGAGACGGCGAAGATCGCGCCGCTCGCGGTCTATCTCTGCAGCGACCAGGCCGAGCAGGTCAGCGGCCAGATCTTCGCGGTCCGCGCCAACGAGATCTTCCTGATGGGCCAGAGCCGGCCGATCCGCTCGGTCCACCGCGGCGATGGCTGGACGCCCGAGACGGTCGCCCATCACGCGATGCCGGCCATGGAGAAGAGCTTTTATCCGCTCGAGCGCTCCGGCGACGTCTTCAACTGGGATCCAGTCTGACATGACAACATCGTTCGGCATTCTCTCGTTCGGCGCGTACCTGCCGCGCACGCGCATGCAGCGACGGGCCATCGCGGCCGCCAACGGCTGGTTTGCGCCCGGGCTCAAGGGCCAGGGCAAGGGCGAGCGTGCGATCGGCAACTGGGACGAGGACCCGATCACGATGGCGGTCGAGGCCGCCCGCGACTGCCTCGGTGACACCGACCGAGGCGCGTTGAGACAGGTGGTGCTCGCCTCGACCACCCATCCGTTCGACGACCGCCAGAACGCTACCGTCGTCGCCACTGCGCTGCAGCTGGCGAGCGCGCTGCGCACGAGCGACGCAGCCGGTAGCCTGCGCGCCGGCACCGGCGCGCTGATCGCCGCGCTCGAGGGGCGCGAGCGCAGCCTGGTCATCGCCTCCGACATGCGCCGCGCCAAGGCCGGCAGCAGTCAGGAGATGCAGTACGGCGACGGCGCAGTGGCGATGCTGGTGGGCGAGGGTACCCCCATCGCCCGGCTCCTCGGCGCCCACACCGAGTCGGTCGACTTCATCCATCAGTACCGGATGGGCGACAAGGACACCGACTACGGCTGGGAGGAGCGCTGGATCCGCGACGAGGGCTACCTGAAGATCGTCCCGAAAGCGGTCTCGGCGTTGCTCGAGCGCTGCGGCGTCGCGCCTGGTTCGATCGCGCACTTCGTGATGCCGGGGACGCTTGCGCGTGTGCAGACGGCGGTCGCCAAGAAATGTGGCCTGCCCGAGGGCTCGGTGCGGGATGCGCTCGGCGCCACCGTCGGCGACACCGGCGCCGCGCACCCGCTACTGATGCTTGCCGCCGCGCTCGAGGACGCAAGGCCGGGCGACACCGTGCTCGTCGCCGGCTTCGGCGAGGGCTGCGATGCACTGCTGCTCGAGGTCGGCAGCGGCTTGACGGCGGCCAGGCGTGGCGTGAAGGGCGCGCTCGCCGAGCGCCGTGAGGAATCGAACTACCTGCGCTGGCTGTCGTTTACCGGCACGCTTGACCTGGAGCGCGGCATGCGTGCCGAGGTGGACAAGGTCACCGCGATGAGCGTGCTCTACCGCAACCGCGACATGATCGAGGGCCTGGTGGGCGGCCGGTGCCGCGCCTGCAGCACGGTGCAGTTCCCGCGGCAGCGCTACTGCGTGAACCCAGACTGCAACGCCCTCGACAGCCAGGATGACTACGTCTTCTCGGAGCGCACGGGCAAGGTGCTCTCGTATACCGCCGACAGCCTGACCTACAGCCCCGATCCGCCCACCTATTTCGGGATGGTGCAGGTCGACGGCGGCGGGCGAATGCTCATGGACTTCACCGAGGTCGATCCGGCCTCGATGGACGTCGGGCTGCCGGTGAAGATGGTGTTCCGGATCAAGGACGCGGACCCCAACCGGGGCTTCGTGCGGTATTTCTGGAAGGCGGCGCCGGCGGCGCGGGCCTGACCACGAGGAGATCGAGATGGCGAGCGGAATCAAGGACAAAGTGGTCATCCTCGGGATGGGCTGCTCCAAGTTCGGCGAGCGCTGGGACGCGAACGCGCAGGACCTGATGGTCGAGTCGTTCGAGGAGGCGATGAAGGATGCGGGCATCGACCGCAGGCAGATCGATGCGGCCTGGCTGGGCACCGCGATCGAGGAGCAGCACGTCGGCAAGTCGGCGGTGCCGCTGGCGATGACGCTGCGCCTGCCGTACATCCCGGTCACGCGCGTGGAGAACTACTGCGCGACCGGTACCGAGGCGCTGCGCGGCGCGGTCTACGCCGTGGCGTCGGGTGCGGCCGACATCGCGATGGCGCTGGGCGTCGAGAAGCTCAAAGACACCGGCTACGGCGGCCTGCCACAGCGCAGCCGCGGCGCGCTCAACGACCTGTTCTGGCCGAACCTGTCGGCCCCGGGCTCGTTCGCGCAGCTGGCTGCGGCCTACCGAAACAAGCACGGCGCAAACAAGGACGACCTCAAGCGCGCGATGGCTCACATCTCGGTCAAGTCGCACGCCAACGCCGCGAAGAACGCCAAGGCGCACCTGCGCAACCCGATCACCGAGGAGGACGTGCTGCGCGCGCCGATGATCGCCGAGCCGCTCGGCCTATTTGACTGTTGCGGCGTGTCCGACGGCTCGGCCTGCGCCATCGTCACCACGCCCGACATCGCCCGCGGGCTGGGCAAGCAGGAACTGGTCGCAGTCAAGGCGCTACAGCTCGCGGTGTCCAACGGCGAGGAGGTGCAGCATGACAGGTGGGACGGCTCGTACTTCGCGACCACCCGCATCGCCGCGGCGCGCGCCTACAAGGAGGCTGGTATCACTAAGCCGCGCGAGCAGGTGTCGCTGGTCGACGTGCATGACTGCTTCTCGGTCACCGAGCTGGTCACGATGGAGGACTTGCAGCTCTCGGCCGAAGGCAGCGCGATCCGCGATGTGCTCGACGGCTTCTTCGACGCCGACGGCCCGCTGCCATGCCAGATCGATGGCGGCCTGAAGTGCTTCGGCCATCCGATCGGCGCCTCCGGCCTGCGGATGGTCTACGAGATGTACCTGCAGCTCTCCGGCCGCGCCGGCGAGCGTCAGCGTGCGGCGCCCGTCTGGGGGATGACACACAACCTGGGCGGCTTCCCGAGCCAGAATGTCTCGTCCGTGACGATCGTCGGGCAGTACGGCGCCTGAGATCGCGTCGAGGTGGAGTGACACCTCGACCCATCGGGCCTGGACCCACTCCCGGTGTGCACGCCGTTCGGCGGTCGCGACCAGGCGGTCGACGCCCGGGTGCCCGCGAGCCGGGGCGATCCCGGCGATGACACGTGCGACCAGGTCGAGATCGAGGGAAGGGGGGAGGAGGCGGCGTCGGGAAAGGCGCTCGCGAAGGCTCGGGGAGCCGGTCGTCCGCCGGCGACTAAAGCGGAGAAGCGTCGGCGATGTATCGCCGGCCGCCCCGCGACGAGCTTGAGCGCCGCCCGGCGGCCGACCGGTGGCGATTGCCTTGGCTGCATGGTGCTTGGCATAGTCGGCTCGTCATGCCCGCCCACGAACTACCGCCCGCCGTCGCGTCTGTCAGCCTCGGTCTGCCGGGATTGGACACATCGATCGGCAGGCTGGCCCCCGGTCAGGTATACGGTCTGGTCGTGGATGCCCAGACGCTGCGGCTGCCTCTGCTCGCACAGTTGTTGCACGCCACGCTCGCCGGCGGCACGCGCTGCTCCGTGATCCTGCCCGGTGATCCAGCCGCCTTCGTCTCGAAGGCGCGCCTAGCCGGCTTCGACTTAGGCTGGGCCGAGCGCAACGGCGACCTCGAACTCATCCGCCAGCGCGGTGATCCGCTGCTGCCGCTGTTCCGCGGCGGACCGGTCCCGGTGCTGGAGATGATCGACCGGAGCGTCGACGCGACCCGCCGGCTGCTGGTGATCGAACAGGCCGAGCCGCTGATGCTGCTGTCGGACGCCGATGCATCGTGGGCCGTCGCCGAGGGCCTTCGCGCCTGGGCGGCGCAGCGCGGCATCGTCGTGGTTGCGACCTTCACCCCGGCCACCCGACCGCAGCGCGAGTTCCTGTCGCTGCGCGCAGCTGCCGAGGAGTTCGCCGGCTTCGCGGCCGTTCGCGAGCACGAGGGCGGGGCGCTGCTCGACCTGCGTCACTGGTTCGCAGCCGAGGGCAGCGTGATGCGCGGCAGCCTGCCGCTCCGGCTGCAGGGCACGGGCGGCCTCGTGGTCGCGCCCGCGCCGGCCGTGCCCGCACGGTCCGGCGACATCGGCCTCAGCCAGGTCGTGGCGCTCGAGCGCGCGCTCGACGATGCGCTGGGCGTGGTACGGGACGCCGGCTGGGTCGTGGTCTCGAACCACGCCGAGGCGATCGAGGCGGCGCGGCGCCTGTCGGCCGGCGCCGTCGTGCTCGGATTCGAGAGAGCCACGCCGTTCCGTGCGCTCTGCCACGCGGTCGCCTCGATCCGCCGCGTCGCCGCGCCCTGGGTCGCGATCGTCGTCCGCGAGCGCGGGTTAAGACTGCGCCTCGCGCAGCAGATCGCCCTGACGCGGCTCGGCACCTCGACGGTCTTGCCCGACGGTCACGACGATGTTGCGCTGGGGCAGGCGATCCGCGCGCTGTCCGGAACCGCCTTCATGCGCACCCAGCCCGAAGACATCGAGGCGACCATCGCCGCCGCCGGCACCGCGCTCGCCCCTCGGCTGATGGTGACCCGCGCCTTCCGGGACATGGTCTCCGAGGTGCTGTCCACCTCCGAAGGCATCGACCTGCCGCATACGCTGTTGCATGTCGCCTGCGATCCGGCCAAGGCCCAGCAGCTCGGCACGCTCGCCGTGCAGCGCAAGATCCGCGATGCGGCGATGAGCGTCGATCCGAGCGGGCTGTGGCTCTTCCTGTTCGGCTGCCCGGTGAGCCGAGCCGGCGGCGTGGCCCTGCGCGTCTTCGGACGCAACCACCCCGAGATCGCCTCGGAGATCTCCACCGAAGGCAGCACAGGCGACATCGCCCGGCGCCTAGAGCGGCTGGCGGGCGCCTTCGGCGTCAGCGACGCCGACGCTCTGCGATCGGCCGGCGCCCGCGCCGAGCTACCGGTGAGCGCGCGCCGCGACTGACGCCGAGTGCGACGCGTAGCGAGGCGAGGCGAGGCGAGGGTAGGGTAGGGTAGGGACGCGGTTATCCTCGGCCTGCGGGCCGGCCGTCGCCGGCGCACGGGCAGGAGACCCACGAATGGATGCGCCGATCGAGATCGAAACCGGGCCGGAACCCTCCGCCTGCGTGCTGGTGTTGCACGGACTGGGCGCCGACGGCGCCGACTTCGTCCCGGTGTGCAGGGCGCTCGACCTGAGCGCGGCCGGCGCGGTTCGCTACGTTCTGCCGCATGCCCCGCGGCGCCCGGTGACCGTCAACGGCGGCCACGTGATGCGGGCCTGGTACGACATCGTCGGCATGGTGCCCGCCTGGCGCGAAGACGAGGCCGGGCTGCGCGATTCGCAAGCACGGATCGAGGCGCTGATCGCCCGCGAGCACAGCCGGGGCATCCCGTCGGAGCGGATCGTGATCGCCGGGTTCTCGCAGGGCTGCGCGATGTCGCTGATGACCGGCGTGCGCCACGGCGAGCGTCTGGCTGGCATTGCCGGCCTGTCCGGCTACCTGCCGCTGGCCGATGCCACCGCGGCCGAGCGGGCCGACGCCAACCGCGACACCCCGATCTTCCTCGCCCACGGCGTCGACGATACGGTGGTCAGCCTGGCCCGCGGCCGAGCTTCGCGCGACCGTCTCCTGGCGCTGGGCTGCACACTCGACTGGCACGAGTACCCGATCGAGCACACCGTCTCGCTCGACGAGATCCGCGACCTCGAGCGCTGGTTGCTGGGGCGCCTCACCCTCTGAGTCCTATGTGCGACCCGTTTCCGTGCTTCGGTCGCTTCGTCGTGACAACCGATCGGCGAGTTCGTGCGTTGAACTGACATCGGAACAACCTGAGGCGCTTGCGCCCGGCACGATGTCCTACGGCCCATTCGATTATCCCGGTCGTCGCCCCGACGGTCCCTGGCACGAAGACGAGACCCTGGTGCTCCTGCGCGCCTGGCGCTGCGGCGACTCGCTTGACGAACTGAGCGAACGGCACCACCGCCCGGTCGAAGCCATCGTCTCCCACCTGCGTGACCGCGGCGCCCTCGAGAACCCGCGCCCCGCGCGCCGCGCCTCGTTCGGCATGGGCGCGCTTGGAATGCCGCTGATGTCCCGGGGCTGATCGCCGCCGGCCGGTGCCGGGGAGAGGGGCAGAACCCCTCATTGCCGACGCCGGTTAATCCTGAAGATGTACCGACCGAAACGACCGCCTCATAGTGGTCGTTTCTTCCCACCTCCAATATTTGACATAATACATATTATGCGACGTCCTACGCGCGGTGTCCCAGCCTGCGCCCGGCGCCCCCGATCAGGGTTTGCTGCCAGATGCCCGGTACTTGAGCCGAAACGCTTGTGCTTGGCGCGCGAGCCAGTTCGACAGCTCGAGGTCGCCGGCTATCTTCGCGTAGGCCGCCGCATCCAGTCCGGACTGGTTACGGGGCGTTGGGTCCGCGCCTTCCTCCAGCAGCAGACGCACGGAACTTGGCTGCGCCTGACGCGCGGCCATCATCATCGGGGTCGTGCCGTTGGGCGATTCGGCGTCGATGTAGGCGTGGTGTTCTAGCAGGAACCGGATCACCTCGACGTGACCATTGGCTGCGGCAAAATGTAGCGGCGTCCAGCCGGACTTGTTGACCTCGGCCTTGCGTGTGACCAGCGACCGGACGAGTTCGGTCTCGCCATGTAACGCCGCATACATCACAGTGTTCGAGCCGTCCCGGTTGGTCGCGTCGAGTCGCGTGCCGCGCAGCTCGGCCAGGGCCTGGACCGCATTCCAGCATTTCGAGCGTGCAGCCAGCACGATCGCAGGCTCCCCGGCATCGTCCAGGGCGTTCGAATCGGCGCCACGCAGCAGCGCGGACCGCACGGCGTGTGCATCGTCGCGCCGGATCGCCCCGAAGAGCGCCTCTCGGACGGCGGCCGAGGGGGCGGACTGGGCGGCCGCCCCCCCTGCCGCGAGCGCGGCGGCCCCGGCAATCAGGCCAAGGGTCAGCCGTCGACGAAGGTTTTCCGGATCTATCGCGTACTTCTCAGTCAGCATGAGAATCAGCCCGCAAAACCTTGAAACATCGATGGAAGTTATCCGTTGTCAGCGCTGCCAACGCCTCGGCGTCCAGGCCACGCAGCGTGGCGATGAACTCCCCGACGTGGCGCACCCAGCCGGGCTCGTTCATGCGGCCGCGGTGCGGCACGGGCGCGAGATACGGCGAGTCGGTCTCGATCAGCAAGCGGTCGGCCGGCACCCGGCGTGCGACCTCGCGCAGCGCCTCTGCGCTGCGGAAGGTGACGATGCCCGACAGCGAGATGTAGAAGCCCAGGTCGAGCGCGGCCTGCGCGACCTCCCAGGTCTCGGTGAAGCAGTGCATGACGCCGCCCACGGTGTCGGCGCCCTCCTCCCGCAGTATCGCGATGGTGTCGTCGGACGCGCTGCGGGTATGGACAATGAGCGGCTTGCCGGTGGCCCGGGCGGCGCGGACGTGGACGCGGAAGCGCTCGCGCTGCCAGCCGCACACCTCGGCGGGGTCCCCTTGGGTGCGGAAGTAGTCGAGCCCGGTCTCGCCGATCGCGATGACCTTCGGATGCGCGGCCAGCCGGACCAGCGTCTCGACGTCGGGCTCCCGGATGTCGACCTGGTCGGGATGCACGCCGACCGACGCGAACAGCTCCGGATGCGCCTCGGCCAGCGCCAGGACCCGCGGGAAGTCCTCGAGTGTGACGGCGACGCAGAGCGCGCGCCCGACCCGGTTCTCGCGCATGGTCGCGAGGATGTCGTCCAAGCGCGCCGAGAGCTCAGGGAAGTCGAGGTGGCAGTGGGAATCTACGTACATCGGGACGCCAGGCGCACGCCCGGTCGCAGGTCAGGGAGTGGCCTGAATTCTAGCGGCTCGGCCCGCGGCAATTGGGAAACTGGGCCTTGGGTCAGTGCGCGAGCGGCTCGCCGCGGTCGTCCTGTCAGGGGCGCCCGGGCACCGCGTGCGCGGCCTGCGTCGCCCTTGCTGCCTATCAGAGCGTGTGAGTCGGGCGGGAGGAGCGCAGCGCCCCGCCGATCAGTTCTTCGATCTTGGCGCGCACCTGCTCGCCGGCGTCGTTCCGCGCGAACTGGATGCCGAGCCCCTGCTGGCGGCCGGTGCTGCCGGGCGGGGTCATCCAGGCGACCTTGCCGGGCACGGCAAACTTCGTGGAGTCCTCGAGCAGCGTGAGAATCAAGTAGAGATCGTCGCCGAGGTTGGCGGCGCGGTTCGTCGGGACGAAGATACCGCCGCCCTGCACGAACGGCATGTACGCCGCGTACAGCGCGGCCTTCTCGCGGATGGCGAGCGAGATCACGCTCGGCCTGGCGCCCGCCCGCCCCTTCGTTTCGCCCACATCACTCATCGTCGACCTCTCCGGGAAGTTCCGGCGCGGTCACGGACCGCCCGGTCAGCGCCCCGTCGCCGGGGCGGGCGCGCCGAACGCGCCCAAGTAGCACTCGATCGAGGCCTCGCAGAACAGCCGCGCGTTCAGCGGATGTTCGACGAAGCGGTACTGGGCTGCCAGCCCCCTTCCCGCCTCGGCCAGCGCGGCGAGGTCGGTCCGCATCGCGAGCTCGGCGAGCCGGGCACCGAATGCCGGAAAATAGCGCGGCCCAGCACCGGTCCCGCAGCGGCCGATGTCCATCAGCCAGCGCTGCATCACCGGCAGCCACTGACGGGCATCCACGCGGTGCAGCACGTCGGCGGCAACCTCCGAAGGAGTCTCCGGCAACGAGGCGATCGCTTCCAGCGTGGCCCGATGGGCGGCCGCCCGGCCGGGCTCTGCGAACTGGATCGCGTGCAACGGTGCACCGCCCGCCATCGCAAGCCAGCTGCCGGCGTCGTGCGGCGTGCAGCCGGTCTCGCCCTGGACCCAGGCGCTGGCGATTTCCATCCCCGGCCCCTCAAGCACGCCGACCTGGCAGCGCGAGCGGATCGTCGCCGGGATCGCATCCGGCCGCGAGCTAGACAGCACGAACATCAGCCCGTCGCCGGGCTCCTCCAGGGTCTTGAGCAAGGTGTTGGCGGTGATCACATTCATCGCGTCGGCTGGATCGATCAGCACCACGCGGCACCCGCCCCGGTGCCCCGAGACAACGAGGAACTCGGACAGCGCGCGCAGCTGATCGACTTTGATCTCCTTGCCCACCTTGCCGTCCTCGTCGACCGGATACGTGAGGACCCGCAGGTCCGGATGGGTGCCCGCGCCGACCCATCCGCAGGCATCACAGCGGCCGCAGGCCCGGCGGTCGGCGGCGGGCGACTCGCACAGCAACGCGGCGGCGAGCGCGTGGAGGTAGCGCGTCTTGCCGATGCCGGGCTTGCCCAGCAGCAGCAGCGCGTGCGGCATCCGGGCCGCATCGGCCAGTTCACGCCGAAGCGCTTCGGTATGCCATGGATACTCCTGCTCGATCATTGGCTTGGCGCGCTTTCTTTAGAAGCTTTATGAACTGGAGAGATCGGTTTCGATCTGCGTCCGGATCGCTTCGATCGTCAGCAGCCCGTCAAGCCGCACGAAGCGGTCCGGGGCCTGGGCGGCGCGCGCGAGGTAGGCGTCGCGCACGCGCTGGAAGAACGCGACTGCTTCTGACTCGAACCGGTCGGCCTGCCGCACTGCCTGCCGACGGCGGGCGGCTGTCTCCGGGTCGAGGTCGAACAGGTAGGTCCGGTCGGGCTGCAGGTCGAAATGGACCCAGCGTTCGAGCGTCGCGATATCCCCGAGCGGCATCCCTCGGCCGCCGCCCTGGTAGGCAACGGTGGAGTCGGTGAACCGGTCGCAGACGACCCAGGTCCCCGCGGCGAGCGCCGGCCGGATCACGCGGTCGAGGTGGTCCTGGCGGGCCGCGAAGACGAGCAGCGCCTCGACGCGCATCGACATCGGCCGGTTCAACACCCAATCGCGGATGGCCTCGGCCAGCTCGGTGCCGCCCGGCTCCCGGGTGACCACGACCCGACGACCCCGTTCTCGCAGCCGCTCGGCGAGCCACTCGACATGACTGCTCTTGCCCGCGCCGTCGATGCCTTCGAAGGTGACGAAGCGCGCGTCCCCGGTCATGGGGTTCCCCGTTTCTGGTAACGGGCGACCGCCCGGTTGTGTGAGGCGAGGTCGTTCGAGAACTCACTGCTGCCGTCCCCGCGCGCCACGAAGTAGAGGGCCGGGGTCGACGCCGGCTCCAGGGCGGCGGCGATCGAAGCCCGGCCGGGCATCGCAATTGGAGTCGGTGTCAGGCCGGTCCGGGTGTAGGTGTTGTACGGCGTGTCGGCGAGCAGGTCGCGCCGCCGCAGGTTGCCGTTGAAGGCCGTGCCCAGGCCGTAGATGGTGGTCGGGTCGCTCTGCAACATCATGCCGCGTCGCAGGCGGTTAGCGAAGACCGCGGCGACCTTCGGCCGGTCCGACTCGCGCCCGGTCTCCTTCTCGATGATCGAGGCCATGGTCAGCGCTTCGTAGGGCGACTTGTAGGGCGGCGGCGGCTCGGGGCGCGCCATCCGCGCGTCCCAGGCGGCCTGCAGCACCCGGCGCTGCAGCCGGTAGGCGCGGCGCAGCACCTCCGCCTCGCTCGAGCCGCGGGCGAACGCATAGGTGTCGGGCGCGAACAAGCCCTCGGGATGGGGCTCGGTGGCGCCGACGAGCGTGAGCACCTCGGGGTCGGACAGCCCCTCGGTGTCATGCTTGAGGTCCGGATGCTTGGCGAGCGCGGCGCGCACCTGGCGGAAGGTCCAGCCCTCGATGAAGGTGATGTCGCGCAGCGAGACATCGCCGCGGGTCAACCGGTCGAGCAGCTGGCGCAGCGTCAGCGGCGAGGCGAGCTCGTAGTTGCCGGCGCGGATCTTTGGCGCGTCGCCGCGCACGCGCAGAGCGAGCGAGAACAGCCATCCGGGCACCTCGACGCCCTGGCGGCGCAGCGCGGAACCGACCGCCTGGCCAGCCGTGCCGCGCTCGATCTCGACCTGGAGCTCTGGCGCTGAGAAGGCGAGCGGCTCGCGCTGGTATTGCCACCACGTCCATCCCGCGGCGGCCGCGAGCGCGGCGAGCCCCAGCAAGGCCGTGGCGAGGAATCTTTTCATCGTGGGCGGGGAAAAGGGGCTGCCTATAATAGCCGCATGCCGATCCCAGCCCCGCCGCCTGCCTGGTCCGCCGATGCGGTCGAACGTCTCGCGCTCGAGCTTGGTGGTGCGGTCACCGTCGATGCCTGGGGCCCTGCGATCGCTGTGGGCGCTGACCGCCTGCCCGGCGGCGCATTCGCAGCCCCCCTGGCGGATCTCGGGCTGCTGAGCGTCACCGGCGAGCAAGCGGCGGCCTTCCTGCACGCGCAGCTCACCAACGACGTCGAGCACCTCGCCCCGGAGACCGCTCGCTGGGCGGGCTACTGCACGGCCAAGGGGCGGCTGCTGTCGACCTTCCGATACTGGCGCGACGGCTCGTCGATCCTGCTGACGGTTTCGCGCCCGCTCGCGCAGCCGCTGGCCAGGCGGCTGTCGATGTACGTGCTTCGCACAAAAGCAAAGGTCGCCGACGCGAGCGATGCGCAGGTGCTCTTCGGGCTGTGCGGCGAGCCGGCTGCAAAGGCGGCGGCGCAGGCATTCGGCCTAGCGGTGCCGTCGGCCGACGGTGCTGCGTCGCGGGAGGGCAGCCACCTCGTCGGGCTGCCGCCGATGCCGGCCGACGGTGACACATCCGAGCGCCCGCGCTGGCTGCTGGCCTTGCCCGCGGCGCAGGCCGGGTCGGCTTGGCAGGCGCTCATGGCGGCCGCGGCACCTGTTTCAGGTGCGGCTTGGCGGCGCACCGAGGTCCTGGCAGGGATCCCGCGGATCGTTGCCGGCACCTCGGAGCTGTTCGTCCCACAGATGCTCAACTTCGAGTCGGTCGACGGCGTGAGCTTCCGCAAGGGCTGCTATCCCGGCCAGGAGATCGTCGCGCGCAGCCAGTACCTGGGAAAGCTCAAGCGCCGAATGTTCGCCGCGCACGCCGACGGCGTGCCGCCGGAGCCGGGCAGCGACATCGTCCCTGCAGGCGGGGGCGAGCCCTGCGGCCAGGTAGTGCTGGCCGCGCCCGATGGTGCGGGCGGCTTCGACCTGCTCTTCGAGTCCCAGGTGGCCGCGGTGGAGGCCGGGCCGCTGCGCGCCGGTGACCGACCGCTGGCGCCGCGTGCCCTGCCCTACCCGTTGCGGGCTATCGATTGACCGAGCCGCGCGACGCGGCGTTGGCGCTCGAGGTCTACGTCTGGTTCGAGGCCGACCCGGCCGATGTGTCCCAGGTGCTAACGGCATTCGGGCGTCTCGGTGAGGCGATGGCGAGCGGCGGCTCCAACGCAGTCGCCGAGCGCCCTCGCCTGCTGCGCCGCCCCGAGCTCGTGCAGCGTGACGGGTCGCCGCGCGCCACCTGGATGGAGGTCTGGCCCGGTGTGCCGCCGCGCACGCTGGCCGGCTGGCTCGACCGACTGGACGCCGCGGCGGCCTCGAGCGGCGCGGGCGCACTGGCCCGCGGCGGCCGGCACGTGGAGGTCTTCGCACCGCAGGCTGGATGGCGCCCGGGCTGAGTCCGCCCGTGGGCGTACACGTCGCTCAGCGCAGCCGCAGCCGCAGCCGCATCGTCTGGTGCGGGATGCCCGAGTCGTCGAAGAGATCGCCCTCGGCGACGAAACCGTGCCGGGCGTAGAAGTCTCGGACGTAGGCCTGCGCGGAGAGCGTCAGTATCGCGTCGCCGCGGGCCGCGGCCAGCTCGATCAGCCGCACAAGGATCCGCCCGCCGACGCCGCCGCGTCGATAGGACGCGAGCACCGCCATCCGCCCGATCCGCCCTTCGGGCAGCAGGCGCCCGGTCGCCACCGGCACGCTGGCCTCGAAGGCGACTGCATGGATGGAGCGCGGGTCGTCGGCGTCGAACTCCTCGGCCTCGGGCAGCGCCTGCTCGACCACAAAGACCGCGCGGCGAACGATCTCGGCCGCGGGCCGAAGCGTCGACCAGTCGCCGACCCGCAGTGCCAGGCTGTCTTCGCCGGAGGCTGAAGTGCTGCGCTCGGCCGCTGCGCCAGCGCGCCCCGCCGCGCTCCCGCTCCTCGCCACGCCGCCCTCCCCGGCCGCGTCGTGTACCCCAGCCGCACTCACGCCGTGCCGAACGCGCGGCGCAGCGCGGCGACCGCATCGGCGTGCGCGTGCCGCGCGTTCGGCACGAAGCCGCCGTGCTGGAAGAACGCGTGGACCATGCCCGGGTATTCGTCCACCGACACGGTCACGCCCGCCGCACTCAGCCGAGCCGCGTAGGCGCGATCGTCGTCGCGAAGCGGATCGAAGCCGGCGATTGCCATCCACGCCGGCGCCACGCCGCGCAGGTCCGGATGCGAGATCGGAGAGAAGCGCCAGTCTTCGCGATCCGCGTCATCGCGGACGTAGTTCGCGAAGAACCACGCGACCACGTTGTGGTCGAGCAGGAAGCCGTGGCCGAAGTCGCGGTGCGAGGCGCTCGTCTGCCGCCCGGCGACACCTGGGTAGATCAGCAGTTGCAGCACCAGCGGCCAGCCGCGGTCGCGGGCGTGGATCGCCGCGGCGGTCGCCAGCGTGCCGCCCGCACTGTCGCCGCCGACAGCGAGCCGCGCGGGATCGATGCCCAGCGCGCCGGTCTCGCGCCTCGCCCAGTCGAGCACGTCGAAGGCGTCGTCGGCCGCGGCCGGGAAGCGGTGCTCGGGTGCGAGCCGGTAGTCCACCGACAGCACGACGCAGTCGGCCTGCGCGGCGAGCATCCGGCAGATGCGGTCGTGTGTGTCGACCGAGCCGATCGTGAAGCCGCCACCGTGGAAAAACACCAGGGCCGGCATCGGCTCCGCCCAGCCGTGCTCGCGCGGCACGTAGTGGCGCACGCGCAGGGTCCGGCCGGGGAGCGCGATCCGCAGGTCCTCGACCGAGGCGAGCTCGGCGGGCGCGATGTCCAGCGTGGTCGCGACGCGCTCGTAGTGGGCCCGTGCGGCGGCCGCGCCGAGCTCGGGGTAGGTCGGCCCGCCGACCCGGGCGACCCAGGCGAGCAGCTGCGCGACCCGTGCGTCGAGTACCGGGGTCACGCGCCCTCGCCCTCGCCCTCGCCGACGAAGTCGCGGATCAGCCCTGCGACGCGCTCGGGTGCCTCGTGCGTCAGCCAGTGTGAGCATTCGGGCAGGCGCTGCACGGTCAGCTCGGGCACCAGCATCTCCAGCCCGTCGAGCAGCGTCGGCAGCAGCGCCTGGTCACGTTCGCCCCAGATCACCAGCGTCGGCACCCGCACGACGAAGTCCTTCGGATCGAGTTTCAGGCGCCTCGCGCCCGGGTCGTCGCCGTCCGGCGGATAGAGCGGCGAGGCCCGGTAGTAGTTCAGCCCGCCGGTGAGCGCGCCCGGCTGCGACCAGGCCTCGTGATAGGCCGCCCGGGTGGCCGCGTCGAACCAGGGCGCCGGGGAGAGGCCGACGAAGAACCGGTCGACGAGGGCAAAATCGTCCTTTGCCAATGCGCTCTCCGCGCCCGGCGTGCGCAGCCAGTTCATGTAGGCGCTGGCGGCCTGTTGCGCCGGATCTTCGGCGAGCAGCCGGGCGAACGGCACCGGATGCGGCGAGTTGAGAATGACCAGCTTCGAGACGCGATGGGGCATCGCGATCGCGAAGGTCCAGGCCGCGGCCCCGCCCCAGTCGTGCGCGACAACCACCGCGCGCTCGTGGCCGAGGCCCCGGATCAGCCCGTCGAGGTCGGCGACCAGCCGATCGGCCCGGTAGGCTTTCACGTCGTCGGGTTTGTCCGACAGGTTGAAGCCCCTCAGGTCTGGCGCCACCGCATGCCAGCGGTCGGCGAACGCAGGCAGCACGTCCTTCCAGGCATACCAGAACTCAGGAAAGCCATGGACGAAGAGGATCAGCGGCGCTTCCGGCCGGCCGGCCTCTGCGCAGTGCAGCCGGACGCCGGGCTGGACCTCGACGAAGCGGCCGGTCCGCACACCGGGGGCAGGGATCATCATGACTCAGGCCTTCCTGCCGACCGCAGCGTCAGGCTTGTAGCTGAACGGATCGCTCGGATTGCGCCGCTGCACGACGTCCTGCAGCCGCAGCTCGATCGAGGCCATCATCTTCTCGTGTGTGATCACGTAGAAGCGCTCGTCTCGGATCGCATCGAAGGTCATCGCCGAGACCTGCTGCGCGGTGACCTTGCCTGCGGTGACGGCTTTGTCGAGTTGGGCCTTGAGCGCCGCTTGCGAGGCCGTCGGCGGCGCCTCGTTGGCGAGCCCCGCCGGCCGGTTCCGGTCGGACGCGTTGATGCCGGTCGGCACGTACGCGGGGCAGAGCACCGACACGCCGACCGAGCTGCCGACCAGCTTCAAGTCGTGATGCAGCGTCTCCGACAGCGACACCACCGCATGCTTGCTGAGGTTGTAGGCCGCCATCATCTGCGGGTTCACCAGGCCGGCGACCGATGCAGTGTTGACGATGTGCGCCTCGCCACCCTGCGCGAGCATGATCGGCGTGAAGACGCGCATGCCGTGGATCACGCCCCAGACGTTTACCCCCAGCACCCACTCCCAGTCGCGGACCGAACTTTCCCAGGCCAGGCCGCCGACGGCGACCCCGGCGTTGTTGAAGAGCAGATGGGCGCCGCCGAAGGTGTCGAGCGTGCGGGCCGCCAGCCGCTCCATGTCTTCGGCCTTGGAGACGTCGATCGTCTCGCCGAGCACCTGCGCGCCCTGCCCCTGGAGCTCGGCGACCGTGGCCGCCAGCGCGTCGGTCTGCACGTCGGCCAGCGCGAGCTTCATGCCGAGCGCGGCGCCCGTGCGGGCGAACTCGCGGCCGAAGCCGCTGCCCGCGCCGGTGATGACCGCAACCTTGCCTGCGAATGCCTTCATCCGACGTCTCCCCGGACCCGCGGTCCGTTCACTGGTCGTAGCCGGGGTTGCGGCGATCGAGTTTGCGCTTGAGGGCGGCGAAAACCTGCTCGGTCGGCAGCACGTTACGCTGCACGCCGATCGCATGGCGGACGGTGTCGAGCACCGCGTCGCCCACCTCGATGAGCTCGGTGCCGCCGGCCATCGCGCCGATCTGTGCCTGGCAGGCGGACTCGAAGGTGTACATGTAGAGGAACGCCTCACCGATCGTGCGCCCTACGGTCAGCAGTCCGTGGTTGCGCAGCATCAGGTAGTTGGCCGAGCCCAGGTGCGACTGCAGGCGTGCCTTCTCCTCGTCGCGGACCGCGATGCCCTCGTAGTCGTGGTACGCCAGCGACTGCATGATGATGGAGGCCTGCTGCGAGATCGGCAGCAGCCCGCGCTTCTGCGCCGACACCGCGACCCCCGCGCGGGTGTGGGTGTGCAGCACGCAGCCGGCATCCTCGCGAGCCTCGTGGATCGCGCTGTGGATCACGAAGCCGGCCGGGTTCACCCGATACGGTGTCGGCATCACCGGCGCGCAGGCCATGTCGATCTTCACCAGCGACGAGGCGGTGATCTCGTCGAACATCAGCCCGTACGGGTTGATGAGGAAGTGGTGCTCGGGGCCGGGAATCTTGGCCGAGATGTGGGTGAAGACGAGGTCGTCCCAGCCGTGCAGCGCGATCAGGCGGTAGCAGGCGGCGAGGTCGACGCGTAGCTGCCATTCCTGCTCGGACACCTGCGAACGGATCGAGGTCTGCGGTGCGTTCATTGTCGGTTCTCCCTGGAGTGTGCGGGGTACGGCGGGCCGGTCGGCCGGTCAGTCGAGCGAGACCAGCTGCTTGCCGAGGTTCTCCCCGCGCAGCAGGCCGATGAAGGCGGCGGGCGCCGAGGCGATTCCGCGGGCGACGGTCTCCCTGTACTTCAGCGAGCCGTCGGCGACCCGCGCGGCGAGCTCGGCAAGCGCCGGTGGCCAGGCGTCGGGTACCTCGGAGACGATGAAGCCTTGGATCTTCAGACGATTGGCCAGGACCGAGCGGAACTCGTTCACAGGGATCGGCTCGTCGTTGTAGCCGGCAATGAGCCCGCAGACCGCGATCCGGCCGAAGGCGTTCATCCGCGCGAGTACCGCATCGAGCACCGCGCCGCCGACGTTCTCGAAATAGCCGTCGATGCCGTCGGGCGTGGCCGCGGCGAGGTCGGCCTGCAGGCGTCCGGCCTTGTAGTCGACGCACGCATCGAAGCCGAACGACTCGACGACGGTGGCGCATTTGGCCGCGCCGCCCGCAACCCCGACCACGCGGCAGCCCTGGGCCTTCGCGAGCTGCCCGAGCACCGAGCCGACCGCGCCCGAGGCGGCCGACACCACGACCGTCTCGCCGGCCTTGGGCGTGATGATCCGGTTCAGGCCGACCCATGCGGTGACACCCGGCATGCCGGCCACGCCGAGGAAGGCCTGCATCGGTACCGTCGAGGCGTCGACGCGGCGCAGCCCGCCACCGCCGTCCGACAGGCCAATCTCCTGCCAGCCGAAGCCACCGACGACCACATCGCCGACCTTGAACTTCGGATGCCGGCTCTCGATGACCTCGCCGACGGTGCCGCCGACCATGGTCTCGCCGATCGCCTGCGGCTGCCGGTACGACTTGCGGTCGTTCATCGCGCCGCGCATGTACGGGTCGAGCGACATGAAGCGGTTGCGCACCAGCAGGTGGCCGTCGGGTACCGCCGGGATCGGCAGTGCCTCGAGGCGGAAATGTTCGGGCTTCACCGCGCCCTCGGGGCGGGCGGCGAGCACGATGCGGCGGTAGGTGGTGGTCATTCTGGTGGTCTCCTCGGTATCCACAGCTTGAAGGTGCCGTTGGCGCGCGCCACCAGCCGACCCTGATCATCGCGCGCCTCGCCCTCGCAGAACATCAGCGTGGACGCCTTGTGCATACATTCGGCTTTGACCGTCAGACGGCCGGCGCCCGGGCGGATGAAGCTGGTCTTCATCTCGACGGTGATGGTGTTGACCGGCGCGTCGTAGTCGTCGGTGTGCGAGGCGCGCCCGGCGATTGCCAGCGCCGCGTCGAGCACCGTCATCAGCACGCCGCCGTGGGCGACCTGCATCGAGTTGCACAGCTCGGGGCGCACGGTGATCGCGAGCTCGGAGCGCCCCTGACCGAAGGCGACCAGTTCGACGCCCAGATGGTCGAGGAACGGGATGCGGCGCCGCTTGCCGTCGGGTAACACCATGTCCTGTCGCGCGCCTGCCGTCATGCGGCCATGACCCCGCCATCGACGGCGAGGATCTGGCCGGTGATGTGCTTGCCGGCGTCGGAGCACAGCAGCACCGCCGGACCCTTCAGGTCCTCGTCGTCGCCGAGCCGCCCGAGCGGCGCATGCGCGGTCAGCGCGTTCCCGACCTTCGCGAGCAGCCCGCGGGTCATCTTGGTCTCGAAGAACCCGGGCGCGAGCGCGTTGACGTTGATGTCGTGCTCGCCCCATTCGGCGGCCAGCGTCCGGGTGAAGTTCACCAGCCCGCCCTTGGTCGTGTTGTAGCCGATCATCTCGCCCTCGTCGGGACGGTTGCCGCGCAGGCCGGCGATCGACGCGACGGTGAGGATCTTGCCGCGGCGGCGCGGGATCATCGAGCGCCTACCGATCGTCTGCGTGAGCAAGAATACGCTGGTGAGGTTGACCGTCAGCAGCTTGAGCCAAGCCTCGAGCGGATACTCCTCCATCGGCGCGGCCCAGTTGGAACCGGCGTTGTTGACCAAAATGTCGACCTCGCCGAGCCGGGCGAGTGCGGCCTCTGCGAAGGGCACCACCGCATCGGTACGGCTCATGTCGGCGGGGATCGCCGAGGTCTTGATGCCCAGCGCCGTCAGGTGCGCGACGGCCTGCTCGAGCTCGTCGGCCTTGCGTGCGGTCAGCAACACCTCCGCGCCCATCTCGCCCAGCCCTTCTGCGATCTGCAGGCCGAGGCCGCGCGAGCCCCCGGTGACGATCGCCTTGCGGCCGGTGAGGTCGAACCTGCTGCGAACGGACATGGACGCTCCGGAAAGCGGGTCAGAACCACGCATCGCGCATGTCGAGCGCGGTGGTGTCGATCGAGTCGAGCAGGTCGAGCATCGGCCCGACCCTGGGCAGTTCCCATCGGAAAAAATAACGCGCGGCCTGACGTTTGCCCGCGTAGAAGTCGCGGTCGGCATCGGTCGCCGCCGTGGCCGCATGCGCGACCATTGCCTGCTCGAGCCACTGCCAGGCGACCACCACGTGACCGAATGCCTCCAGGAACACCGCAGCGTTCGCAAGCGTGACGTCTAGATCGCCCACCGCATGCAGCCTGCGGACCGTGGCGAACACGCGCGAGGCGGCCGCGGCAAGCTGGCGGCCCATCGCCGACAGCGACTCGCCGTCGGCGCCCTGCGCGGCGAGCGCGGCGGCCCGACCGGCGCAGTCCTCGATCTCGCCGGCAAACAGCATCGCCGCCCTGCCCTGGCCAATGACCATCTTGCGGCCGAGCAGGTCCAGCGCCTGGATACCGTGTGTGCCCTCGTGGATCGGGTTCAGGCGGTTGTCGCGGTAGAACTGCTCGACGTCGTAGTCGCGCGTGTAACCGTAGCCGCCATGCACCTGGATCGCCAGCGAGTTGGCCTCCAGGCACCACTGTGAGGGCCAGCTCTTGACGATCGGCGTGAGCAGCTCGAGCAGCCAGCGCGCCCGCTCGCGCTCTGCCTCGTCGCCGGTCTGCTCATCGTCGACGAGCCGCGAGCAGTACAGGCACAGCGCCAGGCCGCCCTCGGCGTACGCCTTCTGTGCGAGCAGCATGCGGCGCACGTCGGCATGCGCGATGATCGGCACCTGCGCCGTGGCCGGGTCCTTGGCCTGTGGAGAGCGGCCCTGCGGGCGATTGCGCGCGTAGTCCAGCGCGTGCAAGTAGCCGGTGTAGCCGAGGCAGGCCGCGCCCAGGCCGACACCGATCCGCGCCTCGTTCATCATGTGGAACATGCAGGCCAGCCCGCGGCCTGCTTCGCCGACCAGCCAGCCGATCGCGCCCGCCTCGCCGCCCGGGCGCCAGCGCCCCTCGCCAAAGTTCAGCAGCGTGTTGGTCGTGCCCCGGAAGCCCATCTTGTGGTTGAGCCCGGCGAGCGTCACGTCGTTGCGTTCGCCGACCGAGCCGTCGTCGCGCAGCAGCTTCTTTGGGACGAGGAACAGCGAGATGCCCTTCGTGCCCGGGACGAGCTTGCCGTCAGGGCCGGGGATCTTGGCGAGCACCAAATGGACGATGTTCTCGGAGAGCTCGTGCTCGCCGGCCGAGATCCACATCTTGTTGCCGAACAGCCGGTAGCTGCCGTCCAAGCGTGGCTCGGCGCGGGTGCGGATGTCGGACAGCGACGAGCCGGCCTGCGGCTCGGACAGGCACATCGTGCCGTAGAAGCGCCCGGACAGCAGCTCGGGCACCCAGCGGGCCTTCTGCTCGTCGGTGCCGTGCGCCAGAATTAGGTTCGCGTTGCCCTGGGTCAGGAACGGGTAGCCGACGCCCGCCACGCTCGCCGCGTTGAACCAGGCAAAGCAGGCCTTCGCGACGGTGACCGGTAGCTGCATGCCGCCGTGCGCATAGTCGTTGCCCGCGGCGATCAGACCCGCCTCGTTGAAGACCTCGAGCGCCGCGGCAAGCGGCGCGGGCGTGTGCACGCGCTCGCCGTCGAAGCTCGGCTCCTCGGCGTCGAGCAGCTTGTTGATCGGCTTGAAGTGATCGGTGGCGATCCGCGCGCTGGTGTCGAGCGCGGCATCGAAGGTCTCGCGGGAGTGGTCTGCGTAGCGGGCCCGGGTGCACAGGCGCTCGACGTCGAGCCACTCGTACAGCAGGAAGGCCAGGTCACGCGGGTTCAGCAGCTTCGATTCCATGGGTGATGTCCTTCGTGTGTACGGTCCTTCTTGCCACGATCACATTCTCCTCAGGCGATCTCGAACAGGCCCGCGGCGCCCATGCCGCCGCCGATGCACATCGTCACCACGCCGAGCTTCGCGCCGCGGCGCTTGCCCTCGATCAGCAGGTGGCCGGTCAGCCGCTGGCCCGATACGCCGTACGGATGGCCGACCGCGATCGCACCGCCATTGACGTTGAGCCTGTCGTTGTCGATGCCGAGGTGATCGCGGATGTAAAGCACCTGCACCGCGAACGCCTCGTTGAGCTCCCACAGGTCGATGTCCTTGACCGTCAGCCCGTGGCGAGCCAGCAGCTTTGGGACCGCGTAGACCGGGCCGATGCCCATCTCGTCCGGCTCGCAGCCGGCGACCGCGAAGCCGCGGAAGACGCCGAGGATCGGCAGGCCGCGCTTCTCGGCCAGGCTGCGCTCCATCAGCACGCAGGCGCCCGCGCCGTCCGAGAACTGGCTGGCGTTGCCGGCAGCGATCACGCCGCCCTCGAGTGCCGGCTTGATCTGCGAGACGCCTTCGTAGGTGGTGTCGCCGCGGATGCCCTCATCTCGCTCGAGCATGCCTTCCTTGGTCGTCTCGACGCCGGTCTGCTTGTCGATCACCTTCATCGTGACCTTCATCGGCGCGATCTCATCGCGAGTCTTGCCCGCGGCGGCCGCGGCCGCGGCGCGCTGCTGACTCTGGACGCCGTAGCGGTCCTGCGCCTCGCGCGCGATGCCATAACGCTTGGCCACGGTCTCGGCGGTCTGCAGCATCGGCCAGTAGATCTCGGGCTTGTTCGCCTTGAGCCACGGGTCGATCAGGTCCTTCTTGTTTGCATCGTTCTGCACCAGCGAGATCGACTCGACGCCGCCGGCGACGAACACGTCACCCTCGCCCGCCACGATCCGCTGCGCGGCCAGCGCGATGGTCTGCAGGCCCGACGAGCAGAAGCGGTTCACGGTCATTCCGGAAACGCTGACCGGGCAGCCGGCCGCGAGCGCGATCTGGCGCGCGATGTTCGAGCCGGTCGCGCCTTCGGGGTTCGCGCAGCCCATGATCACGTCCTCGACCTCGGCGGCCTCGATGCCGGCACGCTCGAGCGCCGCCTTCACGACGTGGCCGCCCAGGGTCGCGCCGTGGGTCATGTTGAGCGAGCCGCGCCAGGATTTCGCGAGACCGGTGCGGGCGGTGGAAACAATGACTGCTTCACGCATGGAGATGCTCCGTGTGGATTCGTGTGTCGGTGTGTCGGGGGTCAGCCGTTGAAGCGCTTGCCGGCCGCGGCCAGCGTCGCGAGCAGCGGCGCGGGTTTCCAGAACGACGGGTCCGCATTCGGGTTCGCCGCAAAGCCGTTCATGATCTCGACCACCTTCGGCAGCCCGACCGTGTCGGCGTAGAACATCGGCCCGCCGCGGTAGCGCGGGAAGCCGTAGCCGGTCAGGTAGATGATGTCGATGTCCGAGGCGCGCATTGCGATGCCCTCCTCGAGGATGTAGGCCGCTTCGTTGACCAATGCGAACAGCAGCCGGTGGACGATCTCCTCGTCCGATACCTGACGCGGCGTCACGCCCAGGCGCGCACGCTCCTCGACCAGCATCGCCTCGACGATCGACGACGGATGGGCGCTGCGGTCGCCCGGCGTGTAGTCGTACCAGCCGGCCGAGGTCTTCTGGCCGTAGCGGCCCATCTCACAGAGCAGGTCCGCAGTCTTGCTGTAGCGCAGGTTCGGCTTCTCGAGGTAGCGGCGCTTGCGGATGTACCAGCCCACGTCGTTGCCGGCCAGGTCGCCCATGCGGAACGGCCCCATCGCAAAGCCGAAGCGCTCGAGCGCGCCGTCGACCTGCTGCGGCGTGCAGCCTTCCTCGAGCAGGAAGCCGGCCTGACGCGAGTACTGCTCGATCATCCGGTTGCCGATGAAGCCGTCGCACACGCCTGAGACAACGCCGACCTTCTTGATCTTCTTCGACAGCGCCATGGTCGTGGCGAGCACATCCTTGGCCGTCGCCTTGCCGCGCACGACCTCGAGCAGGCGCATGACGTTGGCCGGCGAGAAGAAGTGCGTGCCGATCACATCCTGCGGTCGCTTGGTGAAGCCCGCAATGTGGTCCACATCGAGCGTCGAGGTGTTCGAGGCGAGGATGGCGCCCGCCTTCATCGTTGCGTCCAGCGTCTCGAAGACCGTCTTCTTGACGTTCATGTCCTCGAACACCGCCTCGACGACGATGTCCGCCTGGGCGAGGTCGGCGTAGGACAGCGTCGGCGTGATCATCGCCATCCGCTGCTCGACCTGGTCCTGGGTCATTCGGCCCTTTTTCGCCGTGCCCTCGTAGTTCTTACGGATCGTCGCGATGCCGCGATCGAGCGCGTCCTGCTTCGTCTCGAGCAGTGTGACCGGGATGCCTGCGTTCAGGAAGTTCATGGTGATGCCGCCGCCCATCGTGCCGGCGCCGACCACCGCCGCCGCCTTGATCGGGCGGATCGGCGTGTCCTCGGGCACGTCGGGGATCTTGGCCGCGGCGCGCTCGGCGAAGAACGCGTGGCGCAGCGACGCCGACTCGGTAGAGCGCAGCAGTTCCTCGAACAACGTGCGCTCGACCTTCATGCCTTCGTCGAAGGGCTTCTTCACCGCCGCCTCGACACACTCGAGGTTCTTCATCGGCGCGGGGTAGCCCCGGTAGGTCTTGGCGATGTGCTCGCGGGCCTGCGTGAAGAAGGCATCGCCCCCCCCGGGCATGGACGCTGGGTCCACCGACTGGTCGCGGATCTTCGGACGGGCCGCGCCCGAAGCGACAACCTCGCGCGCGAACGCCACCGCGCCGGCAACCAGGTCGCCCTCCACGAGCTTCGAGCAGTAGCCGAGCTTGAAGGCCTCTTCGGCCTTGATCGGCGCCCCGCTGACGATCATCTCGAGCGCCTTGGCCGCACCGACAACGCGCGGCAGCCGCTGGGTGCCGCCGGCACCGGGCAGCAGGCCGAGGTTCACCTCGGGGAGGCCGATCATCGTGCCGGGCGCGCAGACCCGGTAGTGGCAGCCGAGCGCGAGCTCGTTGCCGCCGCCAAGCGCCAGGCCCGCGACAGCGGCGACGACCGGCTTGTCCGCGCCTTCGATCAGCGTGATCAGCTCGGCGAGGTTGGGCGAGGCGCTCGACTTCGGCGAGTTGAACTCGCGGATATCGGCGCCGCCGGAGAAGGCGCGCGCGGTGCCGGTCAGCACGACGGCCTTGACCGCGGCGTCGGCCATCGCGCGGCGGACACCGGCGTCGATGCCGGCACGCAAGTCGAAACCGAGGCCGTTGACCGGCGGGTTCTCCATCGTGATGACGGCGATCTCGCCATCCTGGCGGTAGCTGGCTTGGGACATGGGTGAACGGCTCCTCGTAAAACGAACGGTCGTGCTTTTATTGAGTTGCAAAAAACGGGCGGAGGCTCGGCCTGCCCGTTCTCTTCGTTTCGCCCGCCACTATACCGAAGGTCGATGGCCGGCGCGTGCCAGGCCTCGGGCTCAGACCTCCAGCCATTCCTTGCGGATCTGGGCGCTGCCGCGCAGGTCCGCCGGGCTGCCCTCGAACACGATGTGGCCGTGACCCATCACGTAGACACGGGTCGAGATGTCGAGCGCGATCGCGAGCTTCTGCTCGACCAGCAGGATCGAGATCCCTCGCCGCTCGAGCTCCTTGAGGTACTGCGCGACCAGCTCGACGATCTTCGGCGCCAGGCCCTCGGTCGGCTCGTCGATCATGATCAGGTCCGGGTCGCCCATCAGGGTGCGGCACAGCGTGAGCATCTGCTGCTCGCCGCCGGACAGCACCCCGGCCTGCGTGTGCTGGCGCTCGCGCAGCCGCGGGAACATGCCGTACATGTCGTCCATCGACCAGCGCCCGCCGCCCTTGCCCTTCTGCCCCAGCACGAGGTTCTGCTCGACCGTCAGCGTCGGAAAGATATCGCGGTTCTCGGGCACGTAGCCCAGGCCCTTGTGCGCGATCTCGTAGGCTTTCAGGCCGAGGATCTCCTGGCCCTTGAAGCGCACCGACCCGGTCCCGGTGACCAGCCCCATCACCGTCTTGACGGTGGTCGAGCGCCCGACGCCGTTGCGGCCCAGCAGGCTGACGATCTCGCCCTTGCCCACGTGCAGGTCCACGCCGTGCAACACGTGGCTCTTGCCGTAGTAGGCATGCAGGTTCGAGACCTGCAGCAGCGCGTCAGCCATGGGCGTCCTCCGTCAGCGTCGTGCCCAGGTAGGCCTCCTGCACCGCGCGGTTCTCGCGAATGCGGGCCGGCGCGTCGGAGGCGATAACCTCGCCATAGACCACCACCGAGATGCGGTCGGCCAGTCCGAACACCACGCTCATGTCGTGCTCGACCATCACCAGGGTCTTGCCCTCGGTCATCCGGCGGATCAGCTCGACCGCGGCGTCAGACTCCGAGCGGCTCATGCCCGCGGTCGGCTCGTCGAGCAGGATCACCTCCGCGCCGCCGGCGACGGTGATGCCGATCTCGAGCGCTCGCTGCTCTGCATAGGTGAGCAGCCCCGCCATCGTGTCGTTGCGGGCCTTCAGGCCGATCCGCTGGACGATGTTGTCGGCTCGATCCGCCGCGTCCTTCAGCGCATCGAGCCGATGCCAGAACGAGTACTTGTAGCCGAGCGGATAGAGCGTCGCGCAGCGGATGTTCTCGAACACCGACATCCTCGGAAAGATGTTGGTGATCTGAAAGCTGCGCGACAGTCCCATTCGATTGATCTCGAACGGCTTCTTGCCGGTGATGTCACGGCTGCCAAGCTCGATGCGGCCCGCGCTGACCGGGAAGCGCCCGGAGATCAAGTTGAACAGCGTCGATTTGCCTGCGCCGTTCGGCCCGATCACCGCGTGGCGCTCGCCCTTGGGGATGTCGAGGTCGACGCCGCGGATGATCTCGGTTTTGCCGAAGCTCTTGCGAACGCCGGACAGCTTCAGTGCTGAGTCGGTCATCACATCCGTCCCGTCAGCCGCGCTGCTCGCGCCGCAGCTGGTCTTCGATCTTCTCCTGAACCGCGCCCCATTCACGGGCGAAGTACCGGCGCATCGCCTCGAATGACAGTGCGCCCGAGACCAGGATGCCGAAGGCCAGGACCCAGAAGGCGGGGTCCGCGCCGTCCATCGCGAAGCCGAAGATCGAGGTCTTCGAACCCGCGGCAAAGTTGAGCGTCAGGTGGTAGCTCATCTCGACCACCAGGATGATGCCGACCAGCAGGACGCCTCCGGTCATCAGGATGCCGACGTACGGATCGCGCAGCTGCGCGAAGAGCCGGTACTTCGCGACCCTCAGGTTCATCAGGATCAGCGAGGCGACGCCGCCCGGCGCGTACATCACCATCAGCACGAAGAACACCCCGAGGTAGAACTGCCAGGCCTTGGTCCACTCCGACAGCGCAACCGCGAACAACACGAAGATCACCGACCCGATCACCGGTCCGAAGAAGAACATCGCGCCGCCGATGAACGCCGCCAGTAGCACCCCGCCCGAGCGCAGCGCCGACACGTTCTCGGCGGTGACGATTTCGAAGTTGATCGCGGCGAGCCCGCCCGAGATGCCGGCGAAGAACGCCGAGGTGATCAGCACCAGGTAGCGCACACGCTGCGTGTTGTAGCCGAGGAACTCGGCGCGCTCCGGGTTGTCGCGGACCGCGTTCGAGATCCGGCCGAGCGGCGTGTGCGAGAACGCAAACATCGCGATCATCGAGACGAAGCACCAGGCGGCGATGAGGTAGTAGACCTGGATCGCCGGGCCGTAGCTGATGCCCAGGATGGGATCGCCGACCACCCGATTGCTAGAGATGCCGCCCTCCCCGCCGAAGAATCCCGGGAACATCAGCGAGGCGGCGAACACCATCTCGCCCAGGCCGAGGGTGATCATCGAGAACGGCGTGCCCGACTTCTTGGTGGTCACGTAGCCGAAGAGCACGCCGAACAGCGCGCCGAAGAGCCCCCCCACCAGCGGGATCATCGACACCGGCAGCGGCAGCGTGCCCGCCCCCACCCAGTTGAGCGCATGGATCGCGAAGAACGCGCCCAGCCCCGAGTAGACGGCGTGGCCGAAGGACAGCATCCCGCCCTGGCCGAAGATCATGTTGTAGGACAGCGCGAAGACGATCAGGATGCCCATCTGCGAGAGCAGCGTGATCGCGAAGCCCGACTTGAAGATCAGCGGGATCACCAGGAACAGGAGGGCGGTCAGGCCCCAGACCAGCCATCGGCCGACGTTCAGCGGCTGGAAGCGCACCGGGCGCCCGGACTGCACGGCGGTCGTCATTGGATCAGCCCTCACGCGTGCCCATCAGGCCCTTGGGCCTGAAGATCAGGATGAGTACCAGCAGCAGGTACGGCAGCACGGGCGCCACCTGCGAGACGCTGAGCTGAAAGAGCGAGTACAGCGGCGTGGCCGGTGTGACGGTGAAGCCGATGTCCTGTGCGAGCTTGATGCCCGAGTAGTCGACCGCGATCGCGAAACTCTGCATCACGCCGATCAGCAGAGAGGCGATGAACGCCCCGGCGAGCGAGCCCATGCCGCCGACCACCGTGACCACGAAGATGATCGACCCCACCAGCGCCGCCATCGACGGTTCGGTCACGAAGGCGTTGCCGCCGATCACGCCGGCCAGGCCGGCAAGCGCGGTGCCGCCGGCGAAGGTCAGCATAAACACGCGCGGCACGTTGTGGCCGAGGGCCTCGACCGTCTCGGGATGGGTCAGCGAGGCCTGGATGACCAGGCCGATCCGGGTGCGGGTGAGCATCAGCCAGATCGCGACCAGCATCAGCACGGCGACCAGCATCATGAAGCCGCGGTACTTCGGGAACGATGTGGTGAACAGCGTGAACAGGGGCCCCTGCAGCTCAGTGGGCACTTGGTAGGGCACGGCTGCCCGGCCCCAGATGATCTGCACCAGCTCGACGATGATGTACGACAGGCCGAAGGTGAACAGCAGCTCAGGCACATGCCCCCACTTGTGCACCCGGCGCAGCCCGTACTTCTCGACCAGCGCCCCCAAGACCCCGACCAGCAGCGGCGCGATGACCAGCGCGGGCCAGAAGCCGACCCAGGTGCTGACCTGGTACGCGAAGTACGCGCCGATCATGTAGAAGGACGTGTGCGCGAAGTTCAGCACGCCCATCATGCTGAAGATGAGCGTCAGGCCCGAGGCCAGCATGAACAGCAGCAGTCCGTAGCTGACGCCGTTCAGCAGCGATATCAGAAAAAATTCCACGGCCGTCGGGAGTCGCGGTTGGGGAGGCGGAGGCGGGTCCGCGTGGCGGCGTCCGGCGGTAGCCGGACGCACCGTATGTGCTCGACGCGCGAGGCGATCGCGCGCCGTCTGGCTCAGGGCTTGGCCGGGCGCTTCATCTGGCAGGAGGTGGGCTGCGCGGCCACGTACGGCTCAAGGCGGGCCTCGGTCTTCCAGCCGTAGCCGGTGTTCTCCTGGTCGTACTTGACGGCCTTGCCGTCGACCTTGCTCCAGGTCGAGATGTAGACCGGCTGCTGCAGCTGATGGTCGGTCGCGCGCATCTCGACCTCCCCGTTCAGGGAGGTGAACTTCAGGCCTTCCATCGCGTATGCGACCTTGAGCGGCTCAGTCGACTTCGCCTTCTTGATCCCGTCGCCGAGCATCTTGAACGCGGTGTAGGTCGCCATCGTGTAGTAGTCGTCGTTGAACTTCTTCTTGAAGCCCTCGACGATGTCCTGGCCCTTGACCTGCGGATCGTTCGGATGCCAGTACGACACCTGCCGCACTCGGTCGGCGCCCGAGGCGCCCATCGCGGTTGGCACGCCGGTGGTGCCGGCGTAGTAGGTGTAGAAGTTGGCGGCCAGGCCGGCGTCGTTGGCTGCCTTGACCATCAGCGCGAGGTCAGCGCCCCAGTTGCCGGTGATGATCGTGTCGGCGCCAGCGGCCTTGATCTTCGCCACGTAAGGTGCGAAGTCACGGACCTGTGCAAGCGGGTGGCGGTCCTTGCCGACGATCTGGATGTCAGGGCGCTTCTGCTTCAGGTACTCCTCGGCGGCCTTCTCGACGGAGTGACCGAAGGCGTAGTCCTGGTTGATCAGGTAGACCTTCTTGATGCTTTGCTGCTTGGCCATGAACGTGGTCAGGGCCTCCATCTTCATGTCGGCGTTGATGTCGAGCCTGAAGTGCCAGAAGCTGCACTTGTCGTTCGTCAGCGAGGGGTCGACCGCGGCGTAGTTCAGGAAGACGATCTCCTTGCCGGGATTGCGATCGTTGTGCTTCTGGATCGCGTCGGCCAGTGCGATCGCGACGCCCGAGCCGTTGCCCTGCGCGACGTAGCGGATGCCCTGGTCGATGATCGACTTGAGGACCGTCAGGCTTTCCTGCGGGCTCAGCTTATTATCGAAGGGCACAACCTCGAACTTGACGTCGCCGGCCCACTTCTGCTGGTTGGCGAGGTCGGCGGCATACTGCCAGCTGCGGACCATGTTCTGGCCGAGCGGCGCCATCATGCCGGAGAGGGGATCGACCCAGGCGATCTTGACGGTGCCCGTCTGGGCGAATGCAACGCTCGAGGCGAAAGCGGCTGCGAGCGCGAACGAGGTCGCGGTACGGGTACCCATCGTCTGTCTCCTGTATTGGCAACGTCTGCCGCTGTCCACTGCAGCGGCTGCGCTTCATGATAACCGGAATCAGACGCCCGGCAAGCGGTAGTCCTTGAAGGTCTCGCGCAGCTTCGTCTTGAGGATCTTGCCGGTCGCGCCGAGGGGAATTGCGTCGACGAACTGCACGTCGTCGGGCGTCCACCACTTCGCGATTTTGCCCTCGTAGAACTTAATGAGGTCCTCCTTCGTGACCTCGGAGCCGGGCTTCTTCACCACCACCAGCAGCGGTCGCTCGTCCCACTTGGGATGCGCGATGCCGATCACCGCGGCCTGGGCGACCGCGGGGTGTGCGACCGCCAGGTTCTCCAGGTCGATCGAGCTGATCCACTCGCCGCCGGACTTGATCACGTCCTTGCTGCGGTCGGTGATTTGCATGTAACCGTCGGCGTCGATGGTCGCGACGTCGCCGGTGGGGAACCAGCCGCGGCCCTCACCGTCGTAGTTCAGGGGGTCGCCGCCCTCGCCCCTGAAGTACTCCTTGACCACCCAGGGGCCGCGCACGAGGAGGTTGCCATAGGTCTTGCCGTCCCACGGCAGGTCGTCCCCGGCGTCGCCGACGATCTTCATGTCGATGCCGTAGATCACATGGCCCTGCTTCTCGAGTAGCGTGTTCTGCTCGGCCGCCGGTAGAACCAGGTGCTTGTTCTGCAGCCTCGACAGCGTGCCCAGGGGTGACAGCTCCGTCATGCCCCAGGCGTGGATCACATCGACACCGTACTGCTCCCGGAAGGTCCGGATCATCGCGGGCGGGCAGGCCGAGCCGCCGATGACCGTACGTCGGAAGGTCGAGAACTTCAGGCCGTTGGCGCCGACGTAGGCAAGCAGGCCCTGCCAGACAGTCGGCACGCCGGCCGAGTAGGTGACGCGCTCGCTCTCGAGCAGTTCATAGATCGACTTGCCGTCGAGCGCCGGTCCTGGGAACACCAACTTGGCGCCGGTGAGCGGCGCGATGTACGGCAAGCCCCAGGCGTTGACATGGAACATCGGCACGACCGGCAGAATCGAGTCGCGAGCCGAGCAGCCCATTGCGTCGGGCAGCGCGGCCGCGTACGCGTGAAGGGTCGTCGAGCGGTGGCTGTAGAGCGCGCCCTTTGGGTTGCCGGTGGTGCCCGAGGTGTAGCACAGGCCACAGGCCGATCGCTCGTCGAGTTCGGGCCAAACGTAGGCGTCGCCGCCCTCGGCCAGCAGGTCCTCATAGCACAGCAGGTTCGGCACCACAGTGCCCGTCGGCAGACGGTCGCGATCGCACATCGCGATCCAGCCGCGCACGTTCGGGCAGAGCGCGGCGATCGCCTCGACGATGGGCAGGAAGGTCAGGTCGAACGACACGAACTGGTCGTTCGCATGGTTGACGATCCAGGCGATCTGCTCGGGGTGCAGGCGGGGATTGACGGTGTGGATCACGCCGCCCATTCCGGCGACGGCGTAGTAGATCTCCATGTGGCGGTAGCCGTTCCAGGCCAGCGTCGCGACCCGGTCGCCGACGTGCACGCCGCGGCGCGTCAGCGCGTCCGCCAGGCGAGCGGCGCGGTCGTGGCAGTCGGCGTAGGTGTACCGGTGCAGGTCGCCCTCGACCCGGCGCGAGACGATCTCGACATCGGCGAAGTGCCGGGCGGCGTGTCGGAGCAGGTTGGACACGAGCAGCGGCATGTCCATCATCAGGGCCTGCATGGGGCGTCTCCTCGGAGGCTGTCCGTCGGTGCGTAAGGGAAACAGGGGGTCTGGGACCCACCATTGAGGCCGCGATAGTGGCCAGCGCCGGCCTGGCCGTCAAGCAGGGTCGGCACCCTGGGATTTGTCCGTGGCGAAGGCTCCAGGACCTTAGAATGCGTGGCCCCATCCCCGAGTCCGCCCATGAAGCTGCTGTTCGACCTCTTCCCGATCCTGCTGTTCTTCTTGGCCTTCAAGCTCGCGGACGTCTACGTCGCGACGGCCGTGGCGATCGTCGCAACCATCGGACAGATTGCCTGGATCAGGCTGCGAGGCGGGAAGGTCGAGCCGATGCAGTGGGCGAGCCTGGGCATCATCGTGGTGTTCGGCGGCATGACGCTGCTGTTCCATGACGAGACCTTCATCAAGCTGAAGCCGACGGTGCTGTACGCGCTGTTCGCCTGCGGGCTGCTGCTGGTTCCGCGCTTCACCGGCAAGAACCCGCTGCGAGCAATCATGGGCGGGCAGGTGCAACTGCCCGATGCCGTCTGGAACCGCCTGACGCTGGCCTGGGCGGTCTTCTTCGCCTGCATGGGCGCGCTGAACCTGGCCATCGCCTACAGTTTCCCGCTCGACGTGTGGGTCAACTTCAAGGTCTTCGGCACGCTTGCGCTCACGGTGGTCTTCGTGGTCGTCCAGGCGTTCTGGATCTCGAGATACGCCGAGGACGACGTCCAGCCATGACCCGGCCGAGCCTCGACGATCTGCGAGCACGCTTCGCCACCGCCTTCCCCGACGCGGACAGCCTCGAGCTGCAGGACGACAGTCACCTGCACGCCGGCCATGCCGGCTCGGCCGGTGGCGCAGGCCACTACACGGTGCGGATCGTCTCACCGCGCTTCGACGGCGCCGGCACCGTGGCCCGACATCGGCTCGTGTATGATGCCGTCCGGGATTGGATGCCGCATCGCGTCCACGCGCTGGTGATCGTCGCTCGGTCGCCCGCCGAAGCGCAGGCCCGGTCCTGATCCGAGGGGCCGCACGCCGCCCTCCCTCTCCACGCCGCGTCGGCTCCGAGCCGCCGCCGCACGCCCTCCCTCCCCCCACGCATTCCAATGGTCATGAACGCATCACTCCGTCGCGCCCTGCCCGCCGTGATCGTCGCGCTGTCGCTCGCTTCAGGCGCCGCACACGCGCAGAACGCCGCGATTGTCAACGGTAAGGCGATCCCGAAGTCGAAGCTCGACGAGTTCGTCGCGACCCTGACCCAGCAGGGGCGCCCCGACACGCCCGAGCTGCGCAATGCGGTCCGCGACGAGTTGATCGCCCGCGAGATCTTTGCGCAGGAGGCCGAGAAGAAGGGCCTGCCGCGCAACCCGGAGGTGCAGCGCCAGCTCGAGCAGACCCGCCAGGACATCCTGATCCGCGCGGTCATCCGTGATCATCTGAAGAACAATCCGGTGACCGAGGCGGAGATCAAGGCCGAGTACGACACGCTGACCAAGGGTGCGGGCGGCGCCGGCGGCGACAAGGAATACCGCACGCGGCACATTCTCGTCGAGAGCGAGGCTGAGGCGAAGTCGGTGATCGAACAGCTCAAGAAGGGTGTGAAGTTCGAGGAACTGGCCAAGAAGTCGAAGGATCCTGGCTCCGCCGCGAAAGGGGGCGACCTCGACTGGAGCGGCCCTGAGACCTTCGTCAAGCCGTTCTCCGAGGCGATGGTGAGGCTCGAGAAAGGCCAGTTCACCGACACGCCGGTCAAGACCGACTTCGGCTGGCATGTTATCCGGCTGGACGACGTGCGCGAGTCGGCGCCGCCGCCGATGGAGCAGGTCGGCCCACAGATCAAGCAGGAACTCGAGCGGCGCCGCGTGCAGACGCTGCAGACCGACCTGAAGGCGAAGGCCCGGATCCAGTAGATCGGACCGAGCCCCCCTCAGACGCCCCGCCTCGAGCGGGGCTTTTTCTGGCTCCCTCCGGAGCGAGCGCGTGTACCTCAGGCGGGGTCGGCCTTGCGGGGCGGATCGGACGGGCCGCCCGGTTCGACCGGGGCAACGGCGCCGCCCGGTCCAAGGGCTGCCGTACGTGCGCCATCCGGTCCCCCGCCCTGCCCCCTCCGCACCCGGGCGAGCGCGCGGCGTTCGGCGAAGAACGCCTGCAGCGTCCCCGCGCATTCGGCGGCCATCACGCCGCCGACCGCGCGCGCATGGTGGTTGAGCCGGGGCTCGGCGAACAGGTCGACGACGCTGCCGCAGGCGCCGGTCTTCGGGTCGGCGGCCCCCCAGACGACCCGTGCGATCCGGGCGTGCTGGATCGCGCCGGCGCACATCGCGCAGGGCTCGAGCGTCACATAGAGCTCGCAGCCGGGCAGCCGGTAGTTGCCGAGGCGGGCGGCGGCATTGCGTAACGCGCCGATCTCGGCGTGGGCACTCGGATCGTGGCTGCCGATCGGCCGGTTCCAGCCGCGACCGACGATGACGCCGCCCTGCACCACCACCGCGCCGACCGGGACCTCGCCGGCGGCATGCGCGAGGGCGGCTTCTGCGAGCGCCTCGCGCATGAAGTGCAGATCCTGCAGGTCGGCGACTCCGGGGGGCGCGCCCGGCATGCTCGCGTCGTTGCGTTTCATGCGAGCAGCGATGCGCAGCGGGCGGCAAGCGCCTCGAACCCGGCCGGCTTCGGGTCGACGCCGATCACCAGCAGGTCCGCGGGCAGCGCGGCCTGCGCTCGGGCGAGGAGCGCGGCGCGGTCGGTGGCGGGCGTGATCGGCATACGGACCGCAAGTGTCGCATCCCGGCGCGCCGGCGGCCCGGATCGGCGCTCAGGGCCGGACGGCCGGCGCCTCCAACGGCAGACCCTCGCCGCGCGCCTGCAGGAAGGCTTCGAGCTCGATCCACTCGGGCGCATCGGCAGGCCAGGGCTCGGCCCGCACGCCGTTCATGCAGTTGCGCAGACGCCGTTGCACCGAGCCGAGCGCCTGCCATTCGAGCCGGTAGAGCGGGTAGCCGTTGGCGTGGCCCTGCGGAAGGGTGCTGCCGCCGAGACGCCGGCCCCAGCGCGCGTCATGACAGTCGGCGCAGGACAGGTCGAGCTGACCCATTCGGCGCTCGAAGAGGCGCCGGCCGCGCTCGCGGACGGCATCGAGCCGCAGATCCGGATCGGGTCGTACCGGCAGCCCGCGCGATGCGTGCGCGACCCAGGCCGACAGCGACAGGCGTTCAACGCCTTCGGTCGCTCCGCTCGGCACCTGCTGGTGACGCTCCCGGCAGAGCGCGATCCGCTGCGAGAGCCCGACCGCGCGACCGAGCGTCTCGTCCCATCGCGGATGACGGGCCGCCGCACCGCGCATCGACACGCGGGCGTCGCCGTGACAGTCGGCGCATGCGCGTCCGGAAAGGCCCTCGGGCCGCCCCCACCTCGCCTCGCCGTCACGGACCGACAGCATGCCGGGGTTGGCGTCGTCGTCGCGCTGCATCGCCTGCGTGGCGGGGGTCATCGACTCGAAGTCCGAGCGGCGCTGCTCGGGGGCCAGGCCCTGCGCGCCGGCGGCGCCCGCGAGCCACGTCGTGGCGGCCAGCACGAGTGCGGCGCGATGCCTCACTCGACGACGATCGTCGCGGTCGCGACGATCACCTCGCCCCGGTCGTCCTCCCAGCGGAACTCGAGCGGGCCGCTGCGGGTCGCGACGGTGGTGAAAGCGAGGTACGGATTCGCGGTGATCGCCGGATGCAGTTCGGCCCGGAACACCTCGGCGCCGTCGTAGCGGCAGTAGAACGTGTGGACGATGTTCCGGGGGATCAGGCGGCCGTCCGCACCGGGCCGCACGCCGGTCTCCATGGGATGCGCGGCCATCGCGGTGATCTCGATCACCTCGCCCCGGCGGGCTCGCGGTGGGACCTTCACCAGCGCGCTGGCCGCCATCAGCCGCCTCCGGTCTCGATGCAGGCGGCCAGCGTGACGATCACGTCGGTCGCATGCTGGCGGAAGCTGCCGTCGGAGAGTTCGGCGACCGCGACGATGCGCTGGGAGTCGGCCATCCGCATCCGCGTGCCGACCCGCGCCGCGCCGCTGCGCGGCCCGAGGCGAAAGACCGCGACCTGGGGCTGCGGGTTCTTCTCGTTGAAGACTGCGATCCGCCGAACGTACGCCGAATCGGTCATCGGGCTGTCGACGGTCACGGACACCGGTACCGAGTTGCCGTTCTCGACCAGTCCGGGCACCTCGAGACGTAGGCCGCCCTCGATCGGAACGGCGCCGCCGGTGAAGGCCGCGATCGCCTCGCGCATCGAGGCGGGCGTGGCGCTCGCCGGGGGCAGGAACGCGAGCGACGCCAGCGTGCCGAGCGCCCGGAGCGCGTCTCGGCGGGGCGTGGCGGACCGCAGCACGGCCGCCCTCGTGGGGGTGAGCCTGCTCATCGTGTCCCCCGGGCACCACCGTCCGGCGCCGCGGCCTCGTCGCGCAGCGTCGCTAGGAAGGCCACCACGTCCTCCACCTGCTGAGCATCGAGAATCGGCCTGCCGCGCAGCGCCGGGGCGACCCGCTCGAGGCGCTCGCTGCGGTGGTAGGCCGGCATGATCGAGGCCGGGTCCAAGCGTCGCCCGTCGACGATCCGCTGCCGCAACTGCCCTTCGCTCCAGCGGCTGCCCGCGCCCGCAAGGTCGGGCGCGAGATCGCCCTGGAAGCGCACCTCAGGAAACGGGCCACTGTGGCAGAGCAGGCACAGGCCGCGGCCGCGGTCGGCCACAATCGCCCGCCCCCGGGCTGCGTCGCCGCGCAGACCGTCGAGCGGCGCCTCGATTGCATCGCCCCCGGACTGCGCGACCGACACGCCCGGCGCACCCGCCATACATGTCAGCGCGAGACCCACCGCGGCCAGCCTCTGATTCATGCGGGCCCGGCCCTTCAGGTCCGCTTGAGGTCGGCGCGGCCGAGCGGGAGCTGCCGGACTCGCTTGCCGGTCGCGGCGAACACCGCGTTGAGCACCGCCGGGGCCGCAACCGCGATCGTCGGCTCGCCGACCCCACCCCAGAAGCCGCCCGAGGGCATGACGAGGGTCTCCACCTTCGGCATGTCGGCGAGTCGCATCACCTCGTAGGTGTTGAAGTTCTCCTGCTCGATGCGGCCGTCCTTCACCGTGCATTCGCCGTACAGGCAGGCCGACAGCCCGTAGGCGAAAGAGCCCTCGACCTGCGCGGCGATCTGCTGCGGATTCACCGCATGGCCGCAGTCGGTGGCTGCGACGATCCGGTGGACCTTCAGCGCCCCCTCCTTGGAGACCGACACCTCGGCGACCGCGGCGGTGTAGCTGCCGAAGCCCATGTGCTGCGCCAGCCCCCTGAACACGCCGGGTGCGGCCGGCTTGCCCCAGCCCGCCCGCGCGGCTGCGGCCTCGAGCACCGCGAGGTGCTTCGGATGCTTCTGCATGTGCCGGCGCCGGAATTCGAGCGGATCGACGCCGGTCGCGTGGGCGAGCTCGTCCATGAAGCATTCGAGGTAGATCGCGTTCTGGTTGTGGTTGACCCCACGCCAGAAGCCCGGTGGGACATGCGGATTACGCATCGCATGGTCGACCAGCAGGTTCGGCACGTCGTAGCCGAAGGCACCGTCGCCGCTCTGCGACAGGCCCTGGAACACCACCGGATCGCGACCGTCCTGCAGGTTCTGGGGCGCGACGCCAGCGAGGATCGACTGACCCGAGATGCGAACGTGCAGCGCCGTCAGCCGGCCGGACGCATCGAGCCCGCCGACCAGCTTCGCCTGCGTGACCGGGTGGTAGCGGCCGTGTGTCATGTCCTCCTCGCGCGACCAGAGCAGCTTGACCGGGATGCCCGGCAATGCGCGGGCGATCGCCACGGCCTGCGGGATCCAGTCCTGGAAGCCGCGCCGCCCGAAGCCGCCACCGAGGTGTAGCTTGTAGACCTCGCACTTCGCGATCGGCAGCCCAGAGGCCGCTGCGGTCGCGGCGAGCGACGCCTCGCCATTCTGCGTCGGTGTCCAGACCTCGCAGCGTTCCGGCGTCCAGCGTGCCGTGGCGTTCATCGGTTCCATCGTCGCGTGGTTCTGGTACGGATAGCCGTACACCGCCTCGACCCGGCGCGCCGCGCCCGCGAGCCCGGCGCGCACGTCGCCCGTCCGATTCCCGACGAAGGCCTCGGGCGCATCCAGGCCGGCCTTGAGCGTCGCCGCGATAGACTCGCTCGATACCTTGACATTCGCGCCACCGTCCCACTCGATGGTCAGCGCGTCGAGCGCTACTTTGGCCTGCCACCAGGTGTCGGCGACCACTGCCACCGCGTCCTCGCCGACCTGCATCACGCGGCGTACGCCGGGCATGCGTTCGACCTTGGGCGCGTCGAACCTGACCACCTTGCCGCCGAACACCGGGCAGGCCCGGATCGCGGCGTTCAACATGCCGGGCAGCTTCAGGTCGGCGCCGTAGATCTGGCTGCCGTCGAGCTTGGGCGCGGTGTCCAGGCGCTTGAGCGGCTTGCCGGCGATCTTCCAGACCTTCGGATCCTTGAGCGGCGGGTTCTCCGGCACCGGCAGCTTTGCGGCCGCCGCGCTCACCTGGCCGTAGGTGACGCTGCGCCCGCTCCCCGCATGGGTGATGGTGCCGCGTTCGGCCCGACACTCCGAGGCCGGCACGTTCCAGCCCTGCGCCGCCGCCTGCACGAGCATCGTCCGGGCTGCGGCGCCGCCCTGGCGCACGTAGTCATGCGATTCGCGGATGCCGCGGCTGCCCCCAGTCGACATGTTGCGCCAGACACGATTGCGCGCGAGGTTCTGGCCGGGCGTCGGATATTCGGTCGTGACACGGGCCCAGTCGCAGTCCAGCTCCTCAGCCACGAGCTGCGCCAGGCCGGTCAGCGTGCCTTGCCCCATCTCGGAGCGGGCGATGCGCACGACCACCGTGTCGTCGGGCTTCACGACAACCCAGGCGTTGATCTCAGGGGCGAGCGGCTGCCCGTGGGCTTCGTCGCCGAACGGCAGCGCCAGGCCGAGCGACAGACCGCCGAACGCGGCGGCCGAGCCGACGACAAATCGGCGCCGCGCGGGCGCCTCGAGGGGGGGCGGGTTCGCTGCCATGGATGCGCGCCTCAGGCCTTGGGTGTGCCGCCGTCGGCGGCGAGGTGGATCGCCGCGCGCACGCGGTTGTAGGTGCCGCAGCGGCAGATGTTCGTCATCGCGTCGTCGATCTCGGCGTCCGTGGGCCGGGGCTTCACCTTGAGGAGCGCCGAAGCGGCCATGATCATCCCCGACTGGCAGTAGCCGCACTGCGGAACGTCCAGGGCGAGCCAGGCCTTCTGCACCGGATGGTTGGTTCCGCTCGACAGGCCCTCGATGGTGGTGATTTTCTGGGCAGGCTGCAGGGCCGCCAGCGGCATCACGCAGCTGCGCACCGCCGCGCCGTCGATGTGCACGGTGCATGCCCCGCACTGCGCCACGCCGCAGCCGTACTTGGTGCCGGTCAGTCCGAGCTGTTCGCGCAGGACCCACAGCAGCGGGGTGTTCGGATCGGCCCGGACCTCGAGGTCGCGCCCATTGACGTTCAGTGTCGGCATCGTGTCCCCCCTTTTCGGGATGCCCCCGGACATTAACCGCGACCCCCTGTCCGACGCCAGCCGAGGCCAAGCAAAATTGTGGATGGCGCGGCACCGACCTCTGTCCAGGCAACGACCCGTTCCCGAACAGAAGTGTCCACGACACTTGACAACTATGGCTGTAAGACGACAATGACAGCCGCGGCACCCCCGTGCGGGATCAGCACGAACCTGCTTCAATCATCTAGGAGTTCGCACCATGTCCGATCCGACAGCGTCCGACCCGAACCGGGTCTGGCCGACCGGCTTGACGGAGCCCGAGGCCCAGGAACTGCACCGGCACCTGATCCAGGGCACGCAGATCTTCGGCGTCATCGCGGCGTTCGCGCACCTGCTCGCCTACATCTACTCGCCTTGGCTCAAGTAGCCCTCTAGGAGCTCACGATGATCTACGGAAAGATGTGGCTTCATGTGAAACCCGGCGTCGGAATTCCCTTGTTCCTTGGCGCGGTCGCGGTCAGCTCGTTCGCGGTCCACGTTGCCCTGGTGACGAACACCACCTGGGTCAAGCGCTTCCTGAACGGCGGCACCGGCGCTAAAGCGGCGATGATCGAGCAGGCACCGGTTGCTGCGGTCCCGGAACCGGGTAGCACGGTGCTGGTGGCGGCTTCGCCTCAGGCGTCCAAGTAGCGAGCGGCACCGTTCGCGAAGCGATTCGCGGGTGGGATCGACGATCCCGCCCGCAATCGCCTCGCCGCCGCCTCCCATCGTTCGGTCGACGGACCTCTGCGCCTCATCACGCGCCATGACGACACGATGAACGTTCTCGCCCGACAGCTGATGCGAGGCTGGGTCGGCCTCGGCACCCGCTTCCTGCCCTTCGCCGATGCGGCGAGCCCCGATCTGCCGCTGTCCCGACTGCTTCGATTGGCGCTGTTCCAGGTGTCCGTCGGCATGGCGCTCGTGCTGCTCGTGGGCACGCTGAACCGCGTGATGATCGTCGAGCTTCAGGTCCCAGCCTCACTGGTCGCGGTGATGATCTCGCTGCCTGTCCTCTATGCGCCGTTCCGCGCGCTGATCGGCCACCGCTCCGACCACCATCGCTCCGAGCTCGGCTGGCGCCGCGTGCCCTACATCTGGATGGGCACGCTGCTTCAGTTCGGGGGTCTCGCGGTCATGCCATTCGCGCTGTTGGTGCTCGGCGGACGCGGGGACGCGACGTCCTGGCCGGCCTGGATCGGGCCGATGGCCGCGGGCGTGGCGTTCCTACTGGTAGGGGCTGGCCTGCATACCGTGCAGACCGCGGGCCTCGCGCTTGCCACCGACCTGTCGCCGCCCGAGTCGCATCCGAAGGTCGTTGGCCTCATGTACGTGATGCTGCTGTTCGGCAGCATCGCCAGCGCGGTGGTGTTCGGCGCGCTGCTCGCCGACTTCAGCCCGGGACGCCTGATCCAACTGATCCAGGCCTCCGCGGTTGTCACCCTGATCCTCAACACAACGGCGCTCTGGAAGCAGGAGACGCGGCGACCGGCGCGCGGCGTCCGCCGCACCGAGATACCGGACTTTTCCGAGGCCTGGCGGACCTATACGGCGATGCCGGGGGCCCGGCGCCGGCTGATCGCGATCGGCCTTGGCACCATGGCCTTCAGCATGCAGGACGTGCTGCTCGAGCCCTATGGCGGGCAGGTGCTCGGCATGACGGTCGGCGCGACCACTGCACTCACCGCGAGCCTGGCCTTCGGCGGGCTGTGCGGCTTCGGCCTCGCCTCCTGGGTGCTCGGCCGCGGGGCGGATCCCCACCGCATGTCGATTGCCGGCGCGCTGGTCGGCATTCCCGCCTTCGCCCTGGTCATCGCGTCGCCGGCGCTCGGTTCGGTGAACGCCTTCGTTCTCGGTGTCTTGTGCATCGGCCTGGGCGGCGGACTCTTCGGACACGGCACGCTCACCGCCACGATGAAGCACGCGCCCGCAGATCAGGCCGGACTCGCGCTTGGTGTCTGGGGTGCCGTTCAGGCGACCACCGCGGGCGTCGCCGTTGCGGTCGGCGGGCTGACCAGCGATGCGGTCGGGGCCCTCGCCGCCCGCGGGGTCCTCGGGCCCTCGTTGGCGGACCGCACCACCGGATACGCGACCGTCTACGGGCTGGAGATCGTGCTCCTGGTCGTGACGATCGCTTTGATGGCGACGCTCGTTCGTGTACCCAGGTCCGTCCAGTCCAGTGTCGTGCCCGCGTTATGACGCCGCTCCGCCCCTCCCCGAACCGCCGCGTGCCCGCCCGGCCCGCATCCCGGATCGTCCGCAGCCCCACGCCCGCTGCTCGTGCTGGCACTTAGGAGTTCACCTTGCCCATCACCTTCTGGCTTTTCATCGCGCTGATCGTCATCGTCGCCGGCGGGATGCTCAACGCCTACTACTGGCGCAACGTGCGCGAGGAGCACCAGTACCGGGTGCGCAAGTGGAAGGAGCGTGGAACCCATCAGGAGTCCTGAGTGGGCCGGCGGGGCGGCCACGGCGGGACGCGTTGCGCCGTGGCCTGCGAATCAGCCCTTGCCGCCGATACTGCGTAGCGCCTTGATCAGCCATTCAATGGCGGAGCCGGCCAGCAGCGCAGCGAACGCGGCGCAGTTCAGGGCGGCGATCAGCCCGATCAGCACGCCGCCGGCTTCGAGGCCGAAGCGCCAACCGCCTATGCCGGCGAAGAAAGCGACTGCACCCTGCGTGGCCCAGGCCAGGTAGCGCCTCACCGGGCGCTCGAATCGAACCTCGCTCATCATGGCTCCCGATCGTCGGTGCGGCACAGACCCGCAACCCAGAACACGAGCTTAGCAGCGCGAGCCACGAGGGTCGCACTGACCGTTCGTCGCCCGAAACCCGACTCGGTTGCGGGCCTGTCGGACCACTGGGTCGCTGGCGCAGGCAGAATCAGGCATCTCCGCCGGCCGTTCGAGTCGACGTCCCGATCGGGGACACGTCCGCATCGTGCCGTCGCCCTCGATCCGTGCCGCCGTGTAGGCGGCCACCGCCTGGGAGCACGCCGTGCCCGTCTCGTTCTGGATCACGATCCTCCTGTTCATCATCGTCGGCTTCATGCTCGTGAACCGTGTCTACTGGGGCAATCAGCGCTACGAGGCGCAGTACCGCAAGAAGCGCTTCGAGCAGCTGCAGCGCCAGCGCGAGCAGGGCTGAGACGACGGCGGCCGGCATACACCGGCCGTGATGCGATTCTCCGACGCGTCTACTGAAGGAACCCGCCTCGCACGTCCTCGCGCGTGAGCAGCCGCACCTTCACCGGCTCGACCGACCAGATGTGCGAGGCGTACTCGTGGATGGTGCGGTCCGACGAGAAAACGCCCGAGCGCGCGCTGTTGAGGATCGACCTTCGAGTCCAGTGCTCTGGATCTCGGTAGGCTTCGTCGACCCTCTGCTGGCAGGCGATGTAGTCGTCGAAATCGGCCAGCAGCAAGTACGGGTCGTGGTGGATCAGCGAATCGACCAGCGGCCGGTAGCGGTCCGCGGCGCCGCCGCTGAAGTGGCCGGAGGTGATCATGTCGAGCACGCCGCGCAGCCTCACATTGCGCTCGTAGAGCTCGGCCGGTTGGTAGCCCCTCGCCCAAGTCGATTGCACCTCGTCCACCGTCATGCCGAACAGGAAGAAGTTCTCGGCGCCGACCGCGTCGCGGATCTCGACATTCGCGCCGTCCAGGGTACCGACCGTCAGCGCCCCGTTCATCGTGAACTTCATGTTGCCGGTGCCCGAGGCCTCCTTGCCGGCGGTCGAGATCTGCTCGGACACATCGGCCGCGGGATACACGCGCTGGCCACTGCTGACGTTGAAGTTCGGCAGGAACGCCACCTTGAGCAGGCCGCGCACCGCAGGGTCATGGTTGACCACCGACGCGACGTCGTTGACCAGCTTGATGATCAGCTTCGCCATCCGGTAGCCCGGGGCGGCCTTGCCGCCGAACACGAAGGTCCGCGGGGCGACCTCGAGCTTCGGATCGGCGACGATGCGTCGATAGAGATCGACGATGTGCAGCACGCTCAGGTGCTGGCGCTTGTACTCGTGGATGCGCTTGACCTGGATGTCGAACAGCGACGCCGGGTCGACGACGATGCCGGTGCGCCGGCGCAGCATCGCGGCGAGCACGCGCTTGTTCTCGAGCTTGGTCTCGCGCCACTCGGCGCGGAACGCCGCATCATCGGCCAGCGGCTCGAGCCGCCGGAGCTGCTCGAGCTCGTGCAGCCAGCCGTCGCCGATTGCTCGGGTGATCAGGTTCGCCAGCCTCGGGTTGCTCAGCGCGACGAAGCGTCGCGGGCTCACGCCGTTGGTCTTGTTGCTGAACTTCGCCGGCCACAGCGCGTGGAAGTCCTGCAGCACGTCGCGCACCAGCAGATCGGAGTGCAGCTTCGCGACACCGTTGACCGAATGGCTGCCGACGCAGGCCAGGTGCGCCATGCGCACGTAGCGCTCGCCGTGCTCGTCGATCAGCGAGATCCGCGAGATCAGGGCCTCGTCGCCGGGGAAGCGCGCACGGACCTCGTCGAGGAAGGCGTCGTTGACCGCGTAGATAATCTCGAGGTGGCGGGGCAGGATGCGGCCGAACAGCTCGAGCGGCCAGCGCTCCAGGGCCTCGGGCAGCAGCGTGTGGTTCGTGTAAGCCAGCGAGCGTCGGGTGATCTCCCAGGCCTCGTCCCACTCGATGCCCTGCTCGTCGATGAGTAGCCGCATCAGCTCGGCGACCGCGATCGCCGGATGTGTGTCGTTGAGCTGGATGGCGAACTTCTCGTGGAAGGCCGCGAGCGGCAGGCGCTGTGTGCGCATGATCCGCAGCATGTCCTGCAGCGCGCAGGACACGAAGAAGTACTGCTGCTCGAGGCGCAGCTCCTTGCCCTGGATCGATTCGTCGTTCGGATACAGGATCTTGGTGATGTTCTCGGACACCACCTTCCGGTTCACCGCGCCATGGTAGTCGCCGCGGTTGAACTGCTCGAGATCGAAGGCTTCGGCGGCCTCCGCGCGGAACAGCCGCAAGGTGTTCGCAGTGTTGTTGCGGTAGCCCAGGATCGGCGTGTCGTAGGGCACGCCGTTGACCGTCCGGACGGGCATCCAGGTGACCCGCTCGACGCCCTGCGCGTCGAGCTGACGCTCGGTGTGGCCGCCGAAGCGCACCTGGACGGTCCACTCCGGGCGCACCAGCTCCCAGGGGTTGCCGTGGCGCAGCCACTTGTCGGTCTTCTCGACCTGCCAGCCATCGACGATCTCCTGGTGGAAGATGCCGAACTCATAGCGGATGCCGTAGCCGAGCGCCGGAAGCTCCAGCGTCGCCAGCGAGTCGAGGAAGCAGGCCGCGAGGCGCCCGAGCCCGCCGTTGCCGAGCCCCGGTTCTTCCTCCTCGGTGAGCAGCGCATCGAAGTCCAGCCCGAGCTCGGTCATCGCCTGGCGCGCCTGACCGAGGATGCCGAGGTTCAACAGGTTCTGGCCGAGATGCGGACCCATCAGGAACTCGGCCGACAGGTAGGCGACCGTGCGCGCGCCCTGGCCGGTGTAGGCCGCGGCGGTGCTGATCCAGCGCTGCAGAAGCCGGTCGCGCACCACGTAGGACAGCGCAAGGTGATAGTCGGTGCGTGTGGCGAGTGCCGGGAACTTTCCCTGCACGTAGAACAGGTTGTCCAGAAAGGAGCGCTTCAGGGCCTCCTTGCTCAGGCCGGTGCGGTGTTCTTCGCGTTCCGGTTCGGCCGCTGCGTGGGCGGCGCCGATGTCGACGGTACTCAAGTTCGTATCCTCAGAGGACGAGGTTCCCCCGATGGGAATTGCAAGGAACGTACCACTTCCGAAGCCCCCTGGCGCACCGCGGCAGGGCATTCAGAAGGACGGCGTTGCGGCGTCGCGCACCGGATAATGGCCGCTCCACGGTGACTTGCGGCATGCCCCCGATCGTCGAGCGTTCCGGACCCGACACTGGCGGCCCTTCGGGCGGCCTGTCAGATGCCCCCCCGGATGGCGCTGTCGTCCGTCGGGCGGCGCTCGCCGTGCTTGCGCTGTGCACGGCGATCAACGTCGTTTCGCGCGGCGTCGGCGAGAGCTTCGCGGTGTTCCTGCTACCGGTCGCCGAGGCCTTCGCGGCCGACCGCGGCGCACTGACTGGCATTTACGGGCTCTACATGCTCGCCGTCGGCCTGATGTCGCCGATCGCCGGCACCGCCTTCGACCGGCTCGGTCCACGCCTGACCTACGGCATCGGCCTGGCGGTGTTCGGCGCCGCCTACCTGCTCGCAGGCTCGGTGACCGCGCTGTGGCAGATCTACCTGCTGGTCGGACTGGGCGGTGCGGTCGGCGCATCGCTGATCGGCATGCTGCCGGCCTCGGGACTGGCCAGCCGCTGGTTCCAGGCCGGTCTGCCGGTGGCCATGGGCGTGCTGTCGGCGTCGCTGGGCGTCGGCATCCTGCTGTTCGCGCCGCTCGTGCATGCGCTGATCGACACCTTCGGCTGGCGCACCGCATACCGCGTGCTCGGCGGCCTGCTGCTCGCGGTGCTTGTGCTGATCACCCTTCTGCCCTGGAACCGAATCGCGGCCGGCTCGCCTGCGGTGGTCGCCGCGCGCCGTGACGCGGCCGTGGGCACGCAGGCCTGGAACCTGCGGCGCGCGCTTCGCACGCCAGTGTTCTGGGCGCTGTTCGGCGTGATGTTCTTCACCTCGATGAGCACCTATGCCGTGGCGCCGCAGCTCGTCGCATACCTCGTCGACGTGGGCCTGCCGCCGCTGCAGGCCGCATCGATCTACGGGACCGTCGGGCTGATGTCGATCGTCGGCATGGTCGCCGCCGGCGCACTCGCCCAGCGCTTCGGCGAGCGGCGCGTGGCGATGCTGTCGTACAGCTCGACGATCGCGGGGGTCGGTGCGCTCGCCCTCGTTCCGCACGGCAACCCGATGCTCTTCGCGGGCGCCTTCGTGCTGCTGTTCGGGACGATGCAGGGCTCGCGCGGGCCGCTGGTGGCGGTGCTGTCGGCGCGCCACTTCGCCGGCGGCGCGCAGACCGGCATCTTCGGCGGCATCCTCTTCGGCATGGGCACGGGCGGCGCGCTCGGCGCCTGGGGCAGCGGCTCGCTGTTCGACCTCACCGGCGGCTACGGTTCGAGCTTTGTGCTGTCGGCGGTGGGCGCGGCCTGCGGGCTGGCGCTGTTCCTGCGTGTGCCCGGCCTCGGCGGCTCGCAGGCCCGGCGCACCGGGCGCGCGGGCTGAGGCACCTCCGTGCCCGGCACGTCCCGCCCGGCCCGTCCGGTGGCTCAGCCCGCCTCGAAGTGCTGAGGCCGCCGGCCCTGGACGCCGGCGTAGAAGCGCTTGATCTCGGCCATGTCGGCGTCGATGTCGCCGGTGGGCACAAACACCGGCCCAAGCCCCGAGACCTTGCGCGCGTAGTCCATGTACGCCAGGACGATCGGCACACCCGCCTCCAGCGCGATGTAGTCGCCCCTGTTAATTCCATAACTCATTGATTGAGAACGACATTTAGGCGTTGTTCTGATAGCATTTCCCCCAGTTTCCTGCCTGTTTTCTGCAGTTTTCTGGGAGT
>JBIPLJ010000031.1:0-49272 GCA_044368415.1 Burkholderiaceae bacterium | reverse complement strand
GCGCACGTCGATGCCGGGCGCGACCTCGGTCAGGGTCAGCATGCCGTCGCGCAGCTCGAACACCGCGCGCTCTGTGACATAGAGGATGCGCCGCCCCAGCGAGGCGACGTAGGCCGCGTCGAAGGTCAGGTGCGAGACCTTCGGCACTACCTTGGGGACACGCCCCTCCTGCACGATCCGCAGCCGCCCACCGATCGCCTCGACCTGCAGGCCGCCGGCGGTGAGCGTCCCCATGAACACCACCTCCCGGGCGCTCTGCGTGATGTTGATGAAGCCACCTACACCCGAGACGATGCGCTTCTCGCCCTCGCCGAAGAGGCTGACGTTGACGTTGCCGCACACATCGAGCTCGGCCAGGCCGAGGAAGGCGAGGTCGATGCCGCCGCCGTCGTAGAAGTCGAACTGCGCCGGATGGTCGACCACCGCCTCGGGGTAGGCCGACGCGCCAAACGACAGGCCGTCGGCCGGCGTGCCGCCGATGGGGCCCGCCTCGACGGTCAGCGTGAAACCGGTGACGCCCTCCTCGTCGGCCGCCGCACCGATGCCGGCCGGCATGCCCACGCCGAGGTTCACCACCCGCGGGCGGCGTGCGACGAGCTCGAGCAGCGCGCGGCGCTGCACGATCCGGCGCACGTCGAGCGGCCCCGGTGCGCGCCGCGGCGCCGCCTGGCCGGGCCCGCGCCACGACGTGTAGTACGCCGGATTGTCGGCCTCGGCGAAGGTCATCATGTGCTCGTCCTCATGCTCGGCGATGACAACGTGGTCGATCAGGATCCCGGGGACCTTCACCGCGTGCAGGTTCTCGTGGCGCTCGACGATGCGCCGCGCCTGCGCGATCACGATGCCGCCGCTGTTGCGCGCGGCCTGCGCGATCGCCAGCAGCTCGTGGTGGAAGGCCTCGTGCTCGGTGGCGAGGTTGCCGCGCGCGTCGATCGACGTGCCGCGGATCAGTGCCACGTCGATCGGGAACGACGGATAGAGCAGCCAGCGCTCGCCGCGCAGCTCCAGCGACTCGACGTAGCGGCGCGCGCCGATGCGCGCGGCCTCGCGGCCGACCTCGTTGATCGCGCCGCCGTCGAGCCTCGGGTCGACGAAGGTGTGCAGGCCGATCTTCGTGATCACGCCCGGCTTGCCGCCGGCAATCGCGCGGTAGAGCTGCGTGATCACCCCCTGGGGCAGGTTGTAGGCGGCGCAGCGCTCCTCGAGCGCGAGCGCGGAGAGCTTCGGGGCCGAGCGCCAGTGGCCGCCGACGATGCACGCGGTCATGCCGGCATGCCCGAAGTGGTTGACGCCGCGGTGGCCGCGATCGCCCTGTCCCGCCGAGTAGACCAGCGTGAGGTCGGCCGGTGCCCCCTCGGCGAGGAAGCGGCGCTCGAGCGCCGCGCTCACCGCCTCGGCGTGCCCGCAGCCGACGAAGCCGGCACTGGCGACAGTCGCGCCGCTGCACACGAGGGCGGCGGCTTCGGAGGCGGACAGCAGGTTCAAAGCGAGGTCTCCGGATGCGAGGGATCGGGCGGCGCCGCAGCCGTCACCCCGAGCCGGTCGCGTCCCCGGCCGTCGAGAGCCGGGCGCGCGATTGTCCCGAAAAAGCGCCGCGCCGTCGCGCCTACACCGCGCGAATCGGGATCGGCGCCTTCTTCACCGGATCACCGTGTCCACGCCAGGCGGCCAGCCGATCGACCCATTCGGCACGCACCGTCTCAAGCTGACGGTCCTTCACGTGGCCGTAGCCGCGGATCTGCTCGGGCAGCTTCGCGAGCGCCACGGCCTGCGCATGGTTCGACGTATCGAGCCCGACGAGCAGCTCGTCGACCAGCGCCTCGTACTCGGTGATCAGCGCACGCTCCGTGCGCCGCTCCGCGGTGCGGCCGAACGGATCGAACGCGGTGCCGCGCAGGAACTTGAGCTTCGCGAGCGTACGCAGCGCCGGCAGCATCCAGGGGCCGAACTCGCGCTTGACCGGCGCACCGGTCTGCGGATCGAGCTTTGCGAGGATCGGCGGCGCCAGGTGGAAGCGTAGCTGCCAGTCGCCTTCGAACTGCTCGCGGATCGACGCAACGAAGGCCGGGTCGGCATGCAGCCGCGCGACCTCGTACTCGTCCTTGTAGGCCATCAGTTTGGCGAGCCCGCGGGCGACGGCCTCGGTGAGCCGCCACGCGCCCACGGCCCCGATCCGGTCGCCCTCGATCCGGCGCACCCGCTCGATACGCGCCCGGTAACGCTCGGCCCAGGGCGCGTCGCCCCAGGCGGTGAGCAGCGCCACACGTCGTGCGATCAGCTCGTCGAGGTCGGACTCGGAGTGGACCCGACCGACCGGACGGCGCAGCTCGATCACGCGGGCGTTCTGCGGGCGCACCGCGCGCCGCACCGCCTCCGGATCGTGCGCGAGCCGGCGACCCCACAGGAAGGCCTCGAGGTTGCGCGCCACCGACACGCCGTTGAGCTCGATCGCCCGCTCCATCGCCGCGCGCGCAAGTGGCAGCCAGCCCTTCTGCCACGCGTAGCCCAGCAGTAGCGGGTTGGTGTAGATCGCGTCGCCGAGCAGCGCGGTGGCCACGTCGTTCGCCTCGACGAAGTCGACATCCTCGTCGCCTGCCGCCTCCAGGACGTTGCGCCGCAACGCGTCGGCCGGCAGCGACCAGTCTGGGTCGCGCAGGAAGTCGGAGGTCGGTGCGACGTTGCCGTTGATGATCGCGCGCGTGACGCTCGGACGCATCTTGGCGAGCGCCTCGTTGCCCGCCGCGACCACCAGGTCGCAGCCGATCACCAGGTCGGCCTCGCCGGTGGCAATCCGTGTGGAGTGCAGGTCCTCGGGCCGTGCTGCGATCTGCACGTGCGAGAACACCGCGCCGCCCTTCTGCGCGAGCCCCGCCATGTCGAGCACCGAGATGCCCTTGCCCTCGAGGTGGGCGGCCATGCCGATCAGCTGGCCGACGGTCACGACGCCGGTGCCGCCCACGCCGGTGACCAGCACGCCGTAGGTCCGGTTGCCGGACTCGCCGATCGAGACCGTCCGAGCGGGCTCGGGCAGCTCCCGCAGGGACTCGGGCAGCTCGGGCACTGCGCCCGCGCCCACCGCCGGCTTGCGGCCCGCGCGCAGCGCCCCGCCCTCGACGGTCACGAAGCTCGGGCAGAAGCCCTTCACGCACGAGTAGTCCTTGTTGCACGAGGACTGGTTGACCCGGCGCTTGCGCCCGAGCTCGGTCTCGACCGGCTCGACCGACACGCAGGCCGATTGGACACTGCAGTCGCCGCAGCCCTCGCAGACCGCCTCGTTGATGACGACCCGCTTGGCGGGATCGGGGAAGCCGGGCTTGCCGTCGACGATCTTCTTGCGGCGCCGGCGCTTCTCGCTGGCGCAGGTCTGGTCGTAGACCAGCACGGTGCAGCCGGGGACGTCGCGCAGACGGCGCTGTACCCGATCGAGGTGGTCGCGGTGGTGGATCTCGACGCCGTCGAAGGGCGCGCGTGCCTTCAACGCGTCGTACTTCTCGGGCTCGTCGGTGACGACCACCACCTCGCGCGCGCCCTCGGACCGCACCTGCGCGACGATCTTCGGCACGGTGAGCACACCGTCGTGCGGCTGGCCGCCGGTCATCGCGACCGCGTCGTTGAAGAGGATCTTGTAGGTGATGTTGACGTTCGCGGCGATCGAGGCGCGCACCGCGAGCAGCCCCGAGTGGAAGTAGGTACCGTCGCCCAGGTTCGCGAAGATGTGCGTCTCGTCGGTGAACGGCGCCTGCCCGATCCAGGGCACGCCCTCCCCGCCCATTTGCGTGAAGGTTTCAGTGCGCCGCTCGGGCATCCAGATCGCCATGTAGTGGCAGCCGATGCCGGCCACTGCGCGCGAGCCCTCGGGCACCCGCGTCGAGGTGTTGTGCGGGCAGCCCGAGCAGAAGGTCGGCGTGCGCACCGCGGTGACATGCGGCTCGGCGAGCGCGCGCTCCTTGGCCTCGATGATCGCGATCCGGGACTCGATCCGGGCACGGATGTCCTGCGGCAGCCCGCTCGAACCATCGGGGAGCGCGCCGCCGAGCTTGGGCGCGTACTGGCCCGGGTTCAGCAGCCGCGAGGCGATCGCCTTGGCAATGAGTGCGGGCGAGAGCTCGCCCAGCCCGGGCAGCAGCCACTGGCCCTGCGGCATCGCCCATTCGCCGCCGCGGCCGTCCTTCTCGTCGAACTTGCCGTAGACGCGCGGGCGCACGTCGTCGCGCCAGTTATAGAGCTCCTCCTTGAGCGCGTACTCGAGCACCTGGCGCTTCTCCTCGACGACCAGGATCTCGTCGAGGCCGGTGGCGAACTCGCGCACGGTCGCCGCCTCCAGCGGCCAGACCACGCCGCACTTGAAGACGCGGATGCCGAGCCGCGCGCAGGCCTCGCGGTCGAGCCCAAGCTCGTCGAGCGCCTGCATGGTGTCGAGGTAGGCCTTGCCGGCGGTGACGATGCCGAACCAGGCGTGCGGCGAGTCGAACACCGTGTGGTTCAGCCGATTGGCGCGCACGTAGGCGAGCGCCGCGTACCACTTGTAGTTGAAGAGGCGCGCTTCCTGAGCGAGCGGCGTGTCCGGCCAGCGGATGTTCAGCCCGAACGGATCCTCGTGCGGATACGCGAACTCGTCGGGGATGACGATGCTCACGCGGTCCGGGTCCACCTCGACCGAGGCCGAGGCTTCGACCACCTCAGTGACTGTCTTCATCGCGACCCACAGCCCCGACCAGCGCGACATCGCCCAGCCGTGCAGCCCGAGGTCGAGGTACTCCTGCACCGTCGACGGGTAGAACACCGGCAAGCCGCAGGCCTTGAACACATGGTCGGACTGGTGCGGCAGCGTCGAGCTCTTGGCGCCGTGGTCGTCGCCGGCCAGTACCAGCACGCCGCCGTGGCGCGAGCTGCCGGCAGCATTTGCATGTTTGAACACGTCACCCGAGCGGTCCACGCCCGGGCCTTTGCCGTACCACATGGAGAAGACGCCGTCGACGTTCGCGCCGGGCGTCAGGGTCACCTGCTGCGTGCCCCAGACCGCGGTCGCGGCCAGCTCCTCGTTCAGGCCCGGCTGAAAGACGATCCGCTGCTTCTTCAGGTGATCACGCGCCTTCCAGAGCGCCTGGTCGACGCCACCGAGCGGGGACCCCCGGTAGCCCGAGATGAAGCCCGCGGTATTCAGCCCAGCGCGACGGTCGCGAGCGCGCTGCAGCATCGGCAGGCGCACCAGCGCCTGGGTGCCGGACATGAAGGCCCGGCCGCGCTCGAGCGCGTACTTGTCGTCGAGGGTGACTTCGCGCAGCGCGCGGTCGAGGTGGGCGTGCAGCACGGGGTCGAGCGGAGCGTTCAACGCGCGTCTCCTTGTATCCGTAGATCGTGTCCCGGTGGCCCGTGGCGGTCGATCGGGCCGCCTCGGGGGGTTCGTCGCCGCTCGTGACGGCTCGAGCCCCGATGGTACGGCAGCGGCCCGTCGGAGCACACCCGGCCCGACCGGTACGGGCTGCGCGGCGGTTGCCGGTACGGCGCATAGCTGAGCATCGGGCGGCCTGGCCGCCCCGGGACCGCGACCCTGGCGGGCGGCAGCCGCGGCCCGCCGGCCGGCGCCCCGTCGTCATCACTCTGTCATCTCGATTTCACATTGCTGTCACCGAGCCCCACCAGACTGCGGCGCTCCATCCACGAAGATGCTCCCATGGCACACCACGACGCAGACCCCAGCCTCTCTTCCCGGAACACGCCCCACCTCAACGACATCGTCGATGCGCGGCTACAGGACGCTGGACGGCGCGGGCTGCTGCGCGGCGGCATCGGCGCCTCGGCGCTGGGCTTCATGGGCGGCGCGACCGGCCTGCTCGCCGGCTGCGGCAGCGACGACCCGGCCCCGGAGACGGCGGCCCCCGCGACCCGTCCGGCCGCCCTCGGCTTCACACCGGTCGCCAAGTCGCTGACCGACACTGTCACCGTCGCCGCCGGCTACACCGCGACCGCGATCTTTCGCCTCGGCGACCCGCTGACCGCATCGACGAGCGCCTACCTCAACAACGGCAACGACTCCCCGGCGAGCTTCGCGACCCGCGCCGGCGACCATCACGACGGCATGCAGTTCTTCCCGCTCGGCAGCGACGGCCGGCCGAGCACCACCGCCTCCGACCGCGGCCTGCTGGCGATCAATCACGAGGCGATCACGCCCGCCTTCCTGCATGCGAACGGCGTCTCGGTCACCGGCACCGGCAACTCGGCGGTACGCACCTCCGGTGACGAAGTGCTGCGCGAGTTCTACGTCCATGGCGTGTCCGTCGTCGAGGTCCGGCGCGCGGCCAGCGGCGCCTGGTCGACCGTCCAGGACTCGCCGTTCAACCGCCGTATCCACACCCTGACCGACACCGTGCTGTCCGGCCCGGCCGCGAAGTCGCCGGCCATGGCGACGAAGTACTCGCCCGACGGCTCACGCACCCGCGGCACGATCAACAACTGCGGCAACGGCTACACGCCCTGGGGCACCTACCTCACCTGCGAGGAGAACTTCGCCGGCTACTTCCGCCGCATCGCCGCCGTCGACGACCCGAAGCGCAGCGCCAAGGAGAAGACCGCGCTCGCCCGCTACGGCGTGGCCGGCACCGGCCGCGAGCTGTGGGCCACGGTGACGCCCGACACAGGCGACGCCCTGTACGGCCGCTGGAACGCCGAGGCCACCGGCGCCGTACCCAGCGCCGACTACCGCAACGCGCCGAACACCTACGGCTGGATCGTGGAGATCGATCCGTACTCGGCAACCTCGGTCGTGAAAAAGCGCACGGCGCTCGGCCGCTTTGCACACGAGGGCGCCTGGCCCGCCAAGGCCGTCGTCGGCAAGCCCGTCGTCTTCTACATGGGCTGCGACTCGCGCAACGAGTACATCTACAAGTACGTCTCGACCCGCAACTGGGAGGCCGCAGACGCCAACGGCGGCATCGCCGCCGGCGACAAGTACATGGACGACGGCAAGCTGTACGCCGCGCGCTTCAATGCCGACGGCACCGGCACCTGGATCGAGCTGAAGTTCGGCACCGGGTCGCTGACCGCCGCGAACGCTGCCTACGCATTCGCCGACCAGGCCGACGTGCTGATCAACACGCGGCTTGCCGCGGACGCGGTCGGCGCGACGAAGATGGACCGTCCCGAGTGGGGCGCCGTCGACCCGGTCACCGGCGCGGTCTACATGACGCTCACCAACAGCAACGCGGCCAACCGCACGCTGGCCTCGACCGATGCGGCCAACCCGCGTCACTACAACGACGTCAAGGGCACCTCGACCAACCAGTTCGGCAATCCTAACGGCCACATCATCCGCTGGCTCGAGCCTAACGGCGACACCTCGGCCACGAGCTTCGGCTGGGACATCTACCTGTTCGGCTCGCGTGCGACGTCGAACGCGGCGAACGTGAACCTGTCGGGCCTGACCGCCGAGAACGACCTCTCGAGCCCCGACGGCCTGTGGTTCAGCAACAAGGGCGTGTGCTGGATCCAGACCGACGACGGTGCCTTCACCGACGTGACGAACTGCATGCTGCTCGCGGCACTGCCCGGCACGGTCGGCGACGGCACGTCGAAGACGATCACGAACACCGATGCGACCGGCGCCACGAAGCAGGTCACCACCCGCGTCGGCGCGGCCCCGGGCACGGCGAAGCTGCGCCGCTTCCTGGTCGGCCCGCAAGAGTGCGAGATCACCGGCGTGGCCGAGACGCCCGACGGCCAGACGCTGTTCGTGAACATCCAGCATCCGGGCGAGGACACGCCGACCGCCTCGATCGGCAACCCGGCCGCGTTCACCAGCCACTGGCCGGACGGCGGCCTGTCGCGGCCGCGTTCGGCGACGATCGCGATCACGAAGAATGGCGGGGGGGTCGTGGGACTCTGAGTGTCGGCCGCGGCGCACGGCTGCGGCGGTGCGCCGCGGTGCGCTGCCGTGGTCAGGCGGCCTGGCCGGACGCCCTGCCCGTCGAGCCCCCCGGGACGCCCAGGACAGCCTCCACGAGGTTCTCGCCCTGCAGCACCGCAGGCGCGCCGGGTGCCGACGCCGCCGGGTCGTCGAACGGCGCACGCGCGTGCGCCACGACCCTGCACCCGAGCCGCTGCAGCCAGCCCTCGAGCTCGTCCGGCCGCTGCAGCCATCGGAACGCCTCTTGCTGCAGGGCCAGCCATGCGTCGACCATGCGGCTGGACGGACGGAAGCCGCCACGCCCGTGCGGCCACTCGACCATGTAGCTGAAGATCGCGCGAACCGGCCCCGTGCCCAACGAGGACAGCCGATCGAGCAGCAGTGCCTCGACATCGGCGCGCCCGAGATACATCAGGACGCCCTCGAGCACGACCAGCGTGGGACGCGCGTCGGACCCGACCGCCGCGGGCCAGCGCGTGTCGCGCGCGAGATCGGCCGCGACGAAGCGAACGGTATCCGGCACGGGAACCGCGGCGCGGGACAGCGCTCGGCGTTTCGCGCCCTGCGTCGCCGGATGGTCGACCTCGACCCAGTCCACGTCCGGGCGAGCGGGGGCCAGCCGCAGCGCGAGCGTGTCGAAGCCTGCCCCGATCACCACCACGCGCCTCACCCCTCCGGCCAGCGCCGCCTGGCACCGCGACTCGATCCAGCGCTTGCGGTACCAGTAGTGGCGGACGATGCCGGGATGCGTCGCGCCCTCGAGCGCATGCCACGCGGGACGCATCCAGGCGCGTGCAGCCGACCACCGCAGGAACCGGGCGCGTGCGCCGCCGCCCAGGAGCAGCGCATCGCTCAGCTGCGCCGCCCCGGGCGCGACCAGGGACGCTGTCCGGGGGTCGGCCGCCAGCAGCAGCGTGCTCCCGGCGATCACCTCCGCCGTGGCGCTGGCGCGGTCGTCCTTCATCCGAGCACGGCGAGCACGTGCCTGTACCAGTCGCTGACGAAGCGCTCGTCGGGGTCGTACCGGCGCGTGAGCGCGAGGAACTGCGGCAGGCGCGGATACGCCCGCAGCAGCTGCGCGCGCGTCGCGTGGCGGTGGTAGGTGAGGAAGAAGCTGCCGTCGAGGTTGAGTGCGGCATCGATCAGTCCGCGAAACGCATCGGCGGTGCGACTCTGGCCGGCGGCGTCGTGCGGCGTGCGCAGGTTGAAGACCACGCACGCGTAGTCGTCCCGCGCCCAGGGCAGGAAGCTCGTCGTGTCGCGCAGGATCGATCGGATCGTGCCGTAGATCACCTCCACGCCGTTCGATCGAAGCACCTCGCGAGCCGCCTCCATGTACGCCGCGATCCGGTCGCGGGGCACGTAGTGCTCGCCGATCACCAGCGTCTCGCGCACGGCCGGCGCGCTGCCGGCGTCGCCGTGTGCGGCGAGGTATTCGGCATAGCCGGGCAGGTAGGTGCTCAGCTGCATCGAGTCGGACCAGTAGCGATTGCCGTGCGTGCCAAGGTAGTGCTGCGCGTACAGGCGGAACGCGGCTGCCTTGTCGTCGTGGGCGAGCCGCAGGAGCTCGAGCCAGGCGCCCGGCTTCAGGTCAGCCGCGGTGTCGTCGGTCTGCGGCGCCGCGGGGTCGTCGAAGGGACGGTAGCAGGCGAACACGCCTCGCTGCAGGAACGAAGGGTCGCGCGGGTCGATGACAAACTGGAAGTCTCCGTAAAGACAGCCCTGCTCCACCCGTCGCCACACGGCGTTCATTGCGTCCGACAGGTCGAGGACGTCGACCAGCCGCAGCACCCGACGTCGCGGCGACAGCCGCAGGGTGGCGGCACAGACGATGCCGAACAGCCCGTAGCCGCCCGCGACGAGCGAGAAGAGTTCGGCGTTCTCGCTGCGGCTGCAGTGCACCAGCCCGCCGCGCGCGTCGACCATCGTCAGGTCTTCGATGTCGTCGATCAGCGGTCCCATCTGCAGTCCGCGGCCGTGTGCGTTCGCGGAGATCGAGCCGCCGACGGTCACGTCGTCGACCCCGGTCTGCTTCTGCCGGATCGCCCAAGTGCCGCCACCGGGAGCCGGCATCGCCCGAGTCGCCGCGATCACCTGGGGCTAGGTGGCTCCCGCCTCGATGCGCAACAGCCCCTTCGAAGCGTCAGCGGCCAGCACCGCGTTCAAGCCGGTCAGGTCGATGTGGCGCTCGCCGCTGGCGAACTGCTGCCCACCCATCGCATGGCGTCCCCCGGCACAGCTGAGCGCGCGCCCCTCGCGCGCCGCGGCACGGACCAGGGCCTGCAGCGCGGCGACCGATTCAGGGCGCTCGATACGATCGACGTCGGTCGGGTTCAGCGCGGAGTGGACGTCGTTCAGACGGGGCATCGCGGGCGCTCCGGACAGACGCGGAGTGGACCACCCCTCGCCTGGGCCTCGCGCACACGTGCGGTCCGGATGGACGCACCCGTCCGACCGGAGGCGGATCGCCCAGTCGTGCCAGGTCGGCTGCGGGCCGAGCGCAGCCGTCAGCACCCGTCGGCCCCATCGGCACGGTCGGCCGGTTCGCCCCTGGGCAACCCTGGGCGCAGCGTGCGCCAAGCGGGGGACGGAGCGGACAGCACAGGCCGCCATGGAGGCGTGACATCCGAGGCCACGTGTCCATCACATAGCCCCCCCCCCCCCGCACTTCCCAGTCCGTTCATCGCCCGTTCGACGCCAAGGAATCCAACCGTCTTGGACACATCGATCGTGCAGGCGGTCAAGTGCAGCCATGGACTTCCAATCGATCGCCGGTTCGGCAACCGCCGAGCACGCCGTCCCCCGGCCACGGGCAGCGCTGTTCGCCCGGCTGCGCGAGCGCTTGGTCCGTCCCTCGGCCGCTCATCGGCCGCGCCCGCTCGCCGACCGGGACGCGGCGCTGCTGGCCCGACTCGACGAAGCCGGCGCGGTGTGGGCGACTCACCTGGACACCGTGCGCCGGCAGACCCGCGAGGCGACCGACTCGTTGCTCGCCGGGTTCTCCACCATCCTCGAGACGCTCGACGAGATGGCGCCGGGGCATGGCGACAACGGTGACGAACGGATCGCGGCGCTCGCCCGTTCCGAGTCCGAACTGAAGACGCTGCTCGGCTCGATCCGCTCGCTGGCCAACTCGCGGGAGGCTGCGTTGGACACCGTCGGCGCGGCAGCAGATCGCGCGCGCGAGCTGAGAGACCTGTCGGACGACGTCTTGCGGATGTCGCGACAAACGGGTCTGGTCTCGGTCAACGCTGCGGTCGAGGCGGCGCGTGCCGGCGAGTCCGGCCGCGGATTCGCGGCCGTCGCCGTCGAGGTGCGACGCCTGTCGGTGGAATCGGCCCGCGCCAGCAGCGACATCGTCCAGCGTGTCGACGCCTTCGAGTCGCAGATGCGCGCCGCGCTGTCGCAAGCCGCCGATCGCGCCTCCGAGGAGGCCCGCATCACCGCCGACTCGGAACAGACGATCGCCTCGGTGATCGAGCGGATGGACGCGACGATCGGCGGACTCGATACACGCGCCGCCGCGCTCGCCGAGCGCGGGTCCCGGGTGCGCGAGCTCGTCGAAGGGCTGCTTGTCGCCTTCCAGTTCCAGGATCGAGTCGATCAGATCACCGCCCAGGTCGGCGCATCGATCGAACAGGCGAACGCACTTGTGCGCGAGTCCATCACGCAGGGCCGCGCGCCGGACCAGGCCGAGTGGCGCACGCTTCTCGAGGCCGGCTACACGACCGAAGAGCAGCGCGACACACACGCCGGCGGCAAGGCTGGCGCAGCCAGGCCTCGGCCCGCCACGGCCAGTTTTTTCTGAAGGGAGCGCCCCCAATGGCCAAGACCATTCTGATCGTCGACGACAGCAGCTCGCTGCGCACGGTCGTCAAGTTGTCGCTGACCCGTGCCGGATTCGACGTGATCGAGGCGAGCGACGGCCGCGACGCCCTCGCGCGCCTCGACCAGGCGGCGAAGGTGCACCTGGTCGTGAGCGACGTGAACATGCCGAACATGGACGGCATCAGCTTCGTGAAGGCCGTCAAGGCGCATCCGAAGCACCGCTTCGTGCCGGTGATCATGCTGACCACTGAGGGGCAGGACGCGAAGAAGGAACAGGGCCGGGCCGCGGGCGCGAAGGCCTGGCTCCTCAAGCCGTTCAACCCGCCGCAGCTGATCGATGCGGTCACGCGGCTCGTGCCGGCCTGAAGCTCGGAGATGACCATGACCCGACGCCTCGAACTTCCCCGCGAACTGTGTGTGCCCGTCGTCGCGGCGCTGCAACTGGCCTGCCTGGAGTGGCTGGACACGGAGGACGCCGACGAGCTCGTCGACGCCTCTCAGGTCGACGAAGTGGACGCTGCCGGCGTGCAGCTGCTCGTCGCGCTGTCGCGCTCACTCGCCTCGCGCGGCCGCCCTCTGCGGCTGCAGGCCCCTTCCGGCGCGCTGCGCGACGCCTGCCGAACCTTGGGCGCATACACGTTGATCGCGCAACCCGCCGCCGGAGACGCCCGGTGAGCCGTCCCATCGACACCGATTCCGACACCCGCCTCTTCGCCGAAGTGCTGCCCGCGTTCGTCAGCGAGGCACTCGAACAGATCGCGGGCATCGAGCAGCTGCTGCTGCAGCTCGAGACCGTCCCGGATGATGCCAACCTGCTCGACGCACTCTTTCACTGCGCACACACGGTCAAGGCCTCGGCCGGGCTGTTTGGCCTGGAAGCCGTGGTCGCGTTCACGCAGCACGTCGAGACACTGCTCGACCGGCTGCGCGAGGGACACCTGCGGCTGACGCCGGAGCTGTCGACGCTGCTGCTCGGCTGCAACGATCAGATCCGCGGTCTTGTCGACGCTGCTGCCGGACGCCGCGAGGACGACCGCGGCGAGGCGCGCGAGGCGCTGATCGAGCGGCTGCGCGCGGCCGCCGGCGGACATAGCGCAGACACTGCGGCTGCAGCCATCGCGGCGCCGGCCACCGCGGCGCTCGTCGCGGGCTCGGCCCCCTCGGCCCGCCATTGGCGCGTGTCGGTCGACTTCGGCCTGGACACTTTCCGCAACGGCATGGATCCGCTGGCGATCCTGACCTACCTCGCCGGCGCCGGCCGTGTGGTCTTGGCCGATTGCCGCGACGCGGACGTCCCCATGCTCGAACGGCTCGAGCCCGAGTCCTGCTACCTGGCGGTCGACCTCGAGATCGAAACCGACGTCGGCCGCGCCGCGATCGAGCATGCGTTCGCCTTCGTTCGCGACGAGGTCGAGCTGGAGGTGACCGCCCTCGCCGACACCACGCCAACGGCGAGCGCTGCTCTGGTGCCAGCCCCCGGTGATGTGCGCGACACGCAGGGGCCCGCGCGCGACGCCGGCGGCAGCGCCGCGGCACCGAACGGGCGCCCGCGCGACGCCGCCCCCGCCGCCGACACCGCGCGAAACATCCGCGTGCAGGCCGACAAACTCGACGAGGTGATCAACCTGCTCGGCGAGCTCGTGATCGCAGGCGCCGGCGCATCGCTGCTCGCCCATCAGTCGGGTCAGAGCACGCTGGTCGAGGCAAACGCCCAGATCGGTCGCCTCGTCGAGGAGATCCGCAGCGGCACGCTTCAGCTCCGGATGGTGCCGATCGGCGAGACCTTCGCGCGCTTCCGGCGCGTGGTGCGGGACACCGCGACACAACTCGGCAAGGATGTCTCGCTCGAGCTGGTCGGCGGCGATACCGAACTCGACAAGAGCATGGTCGAGCAGATCGCCGATCCGCTGATGCACCTGGTGCGCAACGCGCTGGATCACGGGCTGGAGTCGCCCGAGGACCGCGCGGCCACCGGCAAGCCCGCCGGCGGCACGCTGGTGCTCGCCGCATGCCACGAATCGGGCAGCGTGCTGATCCGCATCACCGACGACGGACGCGGCATCGACCGCCGCAAGGTGCTCGCCCGGGCCTGGGACCGCGGACTGGTCGAGCAGGGCGTCACGCCGTCCGACGACGAGATCTGCGCGCTGATCTTCGAGCCTGGGTTCTCGACGGCCGAGCCGGTCACCAGCTTGTCCGGTCGCGGCGTCGGCATGGACGTGGTCAAGCGCAACATCGAGGCGCTGCGCGGCCATGTTGTCATCCGAAGCATCGAGGGCGAGGGCACGAGCGTCGAGATCCGCCTGCCGCTCACGCTGGCGATCATCGACGGGTTCCTGATCGGCGTCGGCACCAGCCGGTTCGTCATGCCCCTGGATACGGTCGTCGAGGTGATCGAGAGCCGGATTGGCCCGAACGCGTTCGACGGTCGGGGCCGCGGCCTGGTCGAACTACGCGGGCAGCCGCTGCCGATCGTCGGGCTGCGCACGCTCTACTCGCTGGAATCGCCGCATCCCGAGCGCTCGAGCATCGTGGTGCTGCAGGCCGGGGGCCGGCGCTTCGGCGTGGTCGTCGACCAGCTCCTCGGTCAGCACCAGACGGTCATCAAGCCGCTCGGCCGGATGTTCCGCAGCCTGCGCGGCATGTCCGGCTCGACGATCCTCGGCAACGGCGAGGTGGCAATGATCATCGACGTCGGCGCCCTCGGCGATCTCGCCGCCTCCGACGCACGCGCCGGCAACCCACGCACGAACCTGACGGCTCCGGCCACGCGAGAGGCCGCTGCCCTGATCCGCACCTGAAGCATCCGCCGAACGACTGACGTCTGGCCCTTACCCCCCGACTTACCCCGCACACCGACCCGACCCGCCTCCCACGAAGGACACTGACCATGAGCACGAACAAACAATCCTGGTTCGACCGTCTGCTGAACGGCACCCGTCACGAACTCATCTCCGCACACTCTGCCCCGCAGCCTGCGAGCAACGCGCCCGCGAACAACGGGCCCGCGATGGCCGACCTGATGGGCAAGGTCGACGCGATCCTCCGCTCGCAGGCGGTCATCGAATTCGACCTGCAGGGTCAGATCCTCGACGCAAACGACAACTTCCTTGGCGCGCTCGGCTACACGCTCGCCGAGATTAAGGGCCAGCATCACTCGATGTTCGCCACGCCCGAGTACCGCTCGAGCCCGGAGTACCGGGCGTTCTGGGACAAGCTCGGCCGCGGCGAGTTCGACGCCGGCCAGTACAAGCGGATCGCCAAGGGCGGTCGTGAGATCTGGATCCAGGCGAGCTACAACCCGGTATTCGATGCAAGCGGCAAACCGGTGAAAGTCATCAAGTTCGCGACCGACATCACCGAGCTCACCCGCGAACGCGCCGATGCCGCGGGCAAGCTCGAGGCGATCTCGCGCTCGCAGGCGGTCATCGAGTTCGACACCAAGGGCACGATCCTGACCGCGAACGACAACTTCCTCAGCGCGCTCGGCTACACGCTCGCCGAGATCAAGGGCCAGCACCACTCGCTGTTCGCCACGCCCGAGTACCGTTCGAGCCCCGAGTACCGGGCGTTCTGGGACAAGCTCGGCCGCGGCGAGTTCGACGCCGGCCAGTACAAGCGGATCGCCAAGGGCGGTCGTGAGATCTGGATCCAGGCGAGTTACAACCCGGTGTTCGACGCAAGCGGCAAGCCGGTGAAGGTCGTCAAGTTCGCGAGCGACATCACCGCGGCGAAGCAGACCGAGGCCGACATGACCGGCCGGCTGCGCGCGATCGACCGCGCACAGGCCGCCATCGAGTTCTCCCTCGACGGCCGCATCCTGACCGCCAACGACAATTTCCTCGGCGCACTCGGCTACACGCTCGCCGAGATCAAGGGCCAGCACCACTCGCTGTTCGTCGAACCGGCCTACCGCGCAAGCGTCGAGTACCGGATGTTCTGGGACAAGCTCGGCCGTGGCGAGTTCGACGCTGGCCAGTACAAGCGCATCGCCAAGGGTGGCCGGGAGATCTGGATCCAGGCGACCTACAACCCGATCTTCGATCCCGACGGCAAGGCTTACAAGGTCGTCAAGTACGCGACCGACGTGACCGAACAGGTGAAGGCGGCGCAGATGCTGCAAGCAGCGGTCGAGCAGTCGCAGGACGCGATGGTCGCCGCCGAGCAGGGCGACCTCGGTCGACGCATCCCGATGGACGGCAAGTCCGGCCAGATCCAGGCGCTCTGCGGCGGCATCAACCGGATGCTCGAGACGACCTCGACGGTATTCGACGACGTGGGCCGCGTCTTCGGCGGGCTCGCCCAGGGCGACCTGTCGCAGCGCATCGAGCGCGACTATCAGGGTGCATTCGGCGAGGTCCGCCGAAACGCGAACGTCACCAGCCAGACACTGGCGGATGTGATCGACGACGTGGCGCGCGTACTCGGCGGTCTGGCCAACGGCGACCTCGGCCAGCGCATCACCCGCGAGGCCTCGGGCGTGTTCGAGCGGCTGAAGAACGACGCCAACGAGAGCAGCGAGAAGCTCGCGCAGATCATCGACGAGGTGCGCGCCGCCGCGGACGCGCTCACCAGCGCCTCGGCCCAGGTCTCGTCGACCGCGCAGTCGCTGTCGCAGTCGGCGAGCGAGCAGGCCGCCTCGGTCGAGGAGACCACCACCTCGATCGACGCGATGTCGGCCTCGATCACCCAGAACAGCGACAACGCCCGCGTCACCAACGGCATGGCCGCGAAGGCTTCCAAAGAGGGGAGCGAGGGCGGCGAGGCGGTCGCGCTCACCGTCCAGGCAATGAAGAAGATCGCCCAGAAGATCTCGATCGTCGACGACATCGCCTACCAGACCAACCTGCTCGCACTGAACGCCGCCATCGAGGCCGCCCGGGCAGGCGAGCACGGCAAGGGCTTCGCGGTCGTCGCCGCCGAGGTTCGCAAGCTTGCCGAGCGCAGCCAGGAGGCCGCCAAAGAGATCGGCGATCTCGCCACCGATTCTGTCTCCACGGCCGAGCGTGCGGGTCGCCTGCTGCAGGAGATCGTCCCTTCGATCCAAAAGACCAGCGGCCTCGTGCAGGAGATCGCCGCTGCATCGTCCGAGCAGAGCCAGTCCGTCTCCCAGATCGGCATGGCGATGAGCCAGCTCAACAAGGCCACCCAGCAGAATGCCTCGGCCTCCGAGGAGCTCGCCGCCACCTCCGAGGAGCTCTCGGGCCAGGCCGAGCAGTTGCAGCAGTCGATGTCCTTCTTCGCGACGTCCGAGCCCGCTGCCAAGCCGGCTCGAGGAGGTCGTGCGGGGCCGGAGGCGGCCCGGCCGCGCCGCGCTGCGGCCACGACAGCGACCGCTCCCGCGACCGCGACCGCGGGGGCGCGCGCGAGCGGCAACTTCCGTCCTTACTGAGAGAAGGTGGCGACCATGAGAACCCAGAACCGGACAGCCGCCGCCGCGGCCTCCCCGCACCCCGGGGCCGAGGCGGCTCAATTCCTCACCTTCAGCCTCGACGAGGAGGTGTTCGCCCTCGACATCCGCACGGTGCGGGAGATCATCCAGTACGGCACGATGACCACCGTGCCGCTGATGCCCACGTTCGTGCGTGGGGTGATCAACCTGCGCGGCGCGGTCGTGCCCGTGATCGACCTGCAGGCGCGCTTCGGGCGCGCCGGCGCCGAGGTCGGCAAGAAGACCTGCATCATCATCTTCGATGCCGAGCGCGACGGCGAGCGGACCGAGCTCGGACTGCTGGTCGATGCCGTCAGCGAGGTCGTGGAGATCTCTGCGGACATGATCGAGCCCCCGCCAAACTTCGGTGCAAGAGTGCGGCGCGACTTCATCCGCGGCATGGGCAAGCATGGCGGGCGCTTCGTGATCCTGCTCGAGCCTGACAAGGCGTTCGACGTCGAGGAGATGGCGGCGATGTGCGCCGTCGACCCCGAGGCGGCGCTCGCCTGACCCGGGTCACATCGACAGGAACTGCTGACCATGACCACGCTCGCACTGCGCGACGACGTCTTCCAGCGGATCGCTGAGCTGATGTACGACACCGTCGGAATCGCCTTCGGCGAGACCAAGCACCACCTGGTGAGCTCCCGGCTCGCGCCGCGTCTGCAGCGGCTCGGGCTGGGCAGCTACGAGGACTACGTGTCGATGATCACCGGGGATCCACTGGGCGAGGAGATGCAGGTCGCGATCGACCTGCTGACCACCAACGAGACCTACTTCTTCCGTGAACCCGCACATTTCGAGCTGCTCGAGCGCGAACTGACCAGGCAGCGGCCGCGCTCGCTCGAAGTCTGGAGCGCGGCCTGCTCGTTCGGCGACGAGGCGTTCAGCATCGCGATGCTGCTCGACGACCTGCAGCGCTCCGGCCACGTCGGCGAGACGTGGTCGGTGCTCGGCACCGACGTGAGCGACCGCGTGCTGCGGCGCGCGTCGGCCGCGGTCTTTCCAGAGGAGCGGCTGCGCGCCGTCTCGAGGGAGCGGTTGCGGCGCCACTGCCAGCGCGGCGAGGGCGAGGCCGCGGGCCTGGTGCGGATCGGCGGGCCCTTGCACCAGCGGGTCCGCTTCGGCCGGACAAACCTGTGCCAGCCGGTCGAGGCGCTCGGCCCCTTCGACGTGGTGTTCCTGCGCAACGTGCTGATCTACTTCGACCAGGACACCAAGCGCGAGGTGGTCGACCGCGTCGTCTCCAGGCTGCGGCCGGGCGGCCTGTTCTTCGTCGGTACGGCGGAGGGACGGATGCCATGCAGCCTGCGGCTGGAGCCGCTCGCTCCCGGCGCATTCCGCCGACCGGCATGAGCACCCTCACCCTAACCTCCCTCGGTCGTCGGTGCGGGCGCGGGGACCTATGCGCGCCGACCCGCTCGCCCCAGCGAGCCAGACGCTGCATCCGGGCGACGTCGCGTGCGTGAACAGCAGCTCGCACCTCAGATGTCCGCCTCGCTGCGGGCGCGGGGCGGCGAACCGTTGCACTGCGACGCCTGGGTGTACGACGGCGGGAACATGGTCCCCCGACTCACGCCTGACGAGATGCACGTGGGCACGACACACGTGCAGTGGGATGTCGGGGTCGGCGACCCGGTCGTGCACTCCGTCGGCGTCTGAACCGTGGCGATCCGCTTGTTCGTCGTCGACGACTCGGCCGTGATGCGCCAGGGGATCACGCACTTGCTGCAAGGCGATCGCGAGGTGGTGCTCGCCGGCACCGCGCCCAACGCCATCGTCGCTGCACCGATGATCCGCAGGCTCAAGCCCGACGTGCTGCTCCTCGACGTCGAGATGCCGGGCATGGACGGACTGGCCTTCCTGCGTCAGCAGATGGCCGAAGCGCCGATCCCCACCATCATGTGCTCGACCTTGACGGTGGCGGGCGGACCGATCGCGCTGGAGGCGCTGGCGGCGCTGACGGCAGGGGCGGTCTCGGTGGTGACCAAGCCCCGGATGGATCTGCAGGCCTGCATTGAGTCCTCGCGGCGCGAACTGATCTCGGCGATCCGGGCAGCTGCGGCGGCCCGGTCGTGCCGGTCGACGGCCGCAACCGCCGTTACCGCGCTGCCGTACCGACCCGGGGTGCCCGTTGCAGGTCGCAGGCTTGCTGTCGGCAAGCCGGTCCTGATCGGCGGCTCCACCGGTGGCGTGCAGTCGGTGGAGACCGTCCTCTCGCGCCTGCCCGCCGATGCCCCGGGCATTGTGATCGTCCAGCACATGCCCGCCGGCTTCACGCGGATGTGGGCCGAACGCCTCGATGGCATCGTGGCGATGACGGTGCGCGAGGCGACCGACGGTGCCCGCCTGGATCGCGGCGTCGCACTGGTGGCGCCCGCCGGTCGCCACCTCGAACTGCGCAAGGTCGGCGGCGACTATCACGCGGTCGTGAGGCCGGGCCCCCCCGTCAACCGGCACACGCCGTCGGTGGACGTGCTGTTTCGCTCCGCGGCGGCGTGCGCCGGTTCGGACGCGCTCGGCATCCTGCTCACCGGCATGGGAGACGACGGTGCGCGCGGCATGAAGGCCCTGCACGATGCTGGCGCGCGGACCGTCGCGCAGGACGAGGCGACCTGCATCGTGTTCGGCATGCCCAAGGAGGCGATCGCGCTCGGCGCCGTCGAAGAGGTGCTGCCGATCGATCGGATCGCCGACGCGATCTTGCGGTTCGACGCGCGCGGCTGACCCCGGCGTCGGACGGCCGGGTAGAATCCCGCCGCGATGGCTGCCTCGTTCACAGAGTCGCTCAGGCACGCCTGGGCCCGTTCCGATTCGCTGCTGTGCGTCGGCCTAGACCCCGACCCCGCGCGCATCCCGCCCCACCTCGCCCACCGACCCGACGCAATCCTGCGGTTCTGTACTGCGATCGTCGACGCCACCGCCGACCTCGTCTGCGCCTTCAAACCGCAGATCGCGTACTTCGCCGCACAGCGCGCCGAGGACCAGCTCGAGGCGCTGATCGCGCACATCCACACACGCCATCCCGGCGTGCCGGTCGTGCTAGACGCCAAGCGCGGCGACATCGGCTCCACCGCAGAGCAGTACGCCCGCGAGGCCTTCGAGCGCTACCGGGCCGATGCGGTCACCGTGAACCCGTACATGGGCTTCGACTCGGTCGAGCCCTGGCTCGCGCACCCCGGGCGCGGCGTGATCCTGCTGTGCCGCACCTCGAATCCGGGCGGCGCCGACCTGCAATCGCTGGATGTCGGCGGCGAGCGCCTGTTCGAGCGCGTGACGCGCCTGGCCGCAGGCCCCTGGAACGTCGGCGGCGAGCTCGGCCTGGTGGTCGGCGCGACCGTGCCCGGCGAGCTCGCACGCGTGCGTGCCCTGGCCCCGGACCTGCCGCTGCTGGTGCCCGGCATCGGCGCCCAGGGCGGCGACGTCGCCGCCACCGTCGTCGCCGGGCGCGATGCCGCCGGCGCCGGGATGATGATCAACTCGTCGCGGGCGATCCTGTACGCCAGCCGCGGCGAGGACTTTGCAGAGGCCGCCCGAAAGGCTGCCGTCGACACCCGCGACGCGATCAACCGGTACCGCCGCTCCTAGCACTAGGCTTACACTGAACACCCCCGGGCCAAGGTCGAGACACCGATGAGGGTGCTGCTCGCCGAAGACGACTCCGTGCTCGCAGACGGCCTGTGCCGCTCGCTGCGCAAGGCTGGCTACGCCATCGACTGGGTGGGCTCCGGAAGCGAGGCCGATGCCGCGCTCACCGCCCAGCCCTACGACCTGGTGATCCTCGACCTCGGCCTGCCCAAGCTCGGCGGCATGGAGGTGCTCAAGCGGCTGCGAGCCCGCGAGGCCAGCGTGCCGGTGCTGATCCTCACCGCCGCCGACTCGGTCGAGCAGCGCGTGCACGGCCTGGACCTCGGCGCCGACGACTTCATGGCCAAGCCCTTCGCGCTGTCCGAGCTCGAGGCCCGCGTGCGGGCGCTGGTGCGGCGGGCCAACGGTGCCGGCTCCAACCTCGTGCGGCTCGGCGACCTGAGCTTCGACCAGAGCGGTCGCACCGCCACGCTGCACGGCACCGCGCTCGAGCTGTCCGCGCGCGAAACCGGCCTGCTCGAGGTGCTGCTGTCGCGGGTCGGTCGGCTCGTCAGCAAGGAGCAGATCGTCGATCACCTCTGCGAGTGGGGCGACGAGGTGAGCCACAACGCGATCGAGGTCTACATGCACCGGCTGCGCAAGAAACTCGAGGGCGCCGGCCTGCGGATCGCTACGGTGCGCGGGCTGGGCTACTGCCTGGAGCGGCCGCCGGAAGGCGTCGGGAAGCCCTGAGCCACACGCCGTTGCCGACGCGACGCGCGACCGAGCACACGGTCGATCGCCGTCGGAGCCCGCGACGCCCTGCCCCGCGCGGCCTGTGGGCGCTGCTGCACCCCGGCCGCGGCAGCCTGCGCGACCTGATCGACACCAACGAGCGCCCGTACGCGCCGATCTTCCGAGGCAACGACGCGCCCGAAGCCGCTGGTCCCCCAGAGCCCGCCCGGCGCAGGGTGCGCGAGACGCCGCCGTCCGCGCCCGCTCGGCTCAGCGCCGACGGCCCTGCGCCCGAGGCGGACCCGCCGCAGCCCGCCGCGGGCGGCGGCGCCCGAATCTGGGCCGGCGGCTGGCGCCGGCGCCGTGCCAAGCGCCCCGACGCCGAAGCGCTCGAGCAGCGCTCGCTGTTCGGCGAGATCCTCGACTGGATGTTCGCACCGCTGTTGCTGCTCTGGCCACTGTCGGTGGCGCTCACCTTCCTGATCGCCCGCTCGCTCGCCGATGCCCCGTTCGACCGGGCGCTCGACGAGCGGACCGAGGCGCTCGCTCAGCAGGTGCGCATCGCCTCCGACCGCGTCGTCGTGACCTTGCCGCGGGCCGTCCGAGACTTCCTCGCCACCGACGAGGAGGACGTCACCTACTTTCAGGTGATCGGAGCACGCGGCCAGCTGCTCGCCGGCGAAGCCGACCTGCCGCGGCCCGGCCTGTACGACTATCCCGTGCCCGGTGAGGTCAAGCTGCGCACCGTCGAATACCGCGGCGTCCAGGTCCGGATCGGCTACCTGTACATCGGCTTGACCGACGGGCAGGAGACAGAGCAGGTGCTGGTGCAGGTCGCCGAGACTCTGGATAAGCGTGCACGGCTCGCCAACGAGATCATCAAGGGCGTGATCTTCCCGCAGTTCATGATCCTGCCGGTCGCGGTGCTGCTCGTCTGGTTCGGCCTGTCGCGCGGGCTGGTTCCGCTCAAGTCATTGCAGCGGCGGATCCGCGACCGCGCCCCCGACGACCTGTCTCCGATCGACCCACGCGGCGCGCCGGAGGAGATCGCGCCGCTCGTGGACGCATTCAACGACCTGCTCGACCGTCTGCACACGACGATCAGCGTGCAGAAGCGCTTTATCGCCGATGCCGCCCACCAGATGAAAACCCCGCTCGCCGGTCTCAGCACCCAGAGCGAGCTCGCGCTGCGCGAGCGCGACCCCGCCGAGCTGCGCCGCACCCTCGAGCAGATCGCACGCGGCTCGCAGCGCGCCGCGCACCTGGTCAGCCAGCTTCTGGCGCTGGCGCGGACCGAGAATCTACGCGAGGCCGCCACGCTGGCGCCGCTCGAACTCGCCGCCTTCGCCCGCGAGGCGGTGTCCGACTGGGTGCCGGCGGCGCTTGATCGCGGGATCGACCTGGGGCTGGAGGCGGCGGCGGCGGCGGAGTCGCGGGACGTCGGTGTGGATGCAGATGTGGACCACGACGAGGGAACTCCGGACGAGGACCCGCCTTCGTGTCGCATCCTCGGCCATCCGATCCTGCTGCGTGAGCTGCTGAACAATCTCGTCGACAACGCGCTGCGCTACACCCCGCGCGGTGGCAGCGTGACCGTGCGCGTGGCTGGCGGCGAGGGCCGCGTGTTCCTCGAGGTCGAGGACAGCGGCCCCGGCATCCCCGAGGGCGAGCGCGAGCTGGTGTTCGAGCGCTTCTACCGAGTGCTGGGCACGGGCGTCGACGGCAGCGGCCTGGGGCTGCCGATCGTGCGTGAGATCGCCGACCAGCACGGCGCGAGCATCGAGATCGACGACGCCGTACCCGGCGGGCACCCGCCCGGGACGCTGATCACGGTGGCGTTCGCGGCCAGCTCGGCGTGAACCGGAGCGGGCCTGCCGGCCCCGCTTTGACGAGGCCCAGAGGGCTGGGTTAAACTCCAGCCCCTTCGGCGAATTAGCTCAGTTGGTTAGAGCGACGGAATCATAATCCGCAGGTCCGGGGTTCGAGTCCCTGATTCGCCACCAAACTCGCCCTACAGATCAAGCACTTAGCAAACCGACCGGTGACGGTCGCAAGGATCTGGAAGGTCGGATATTAGAAGGCTTCTGATATCCAGTAGTCCAAGATGCCGCTCCCGGGGTGACCTGGCAGCGGCATTTTGCCGTCTGGGGCCGTGCGTTCCGAAATCGGAGAACTGCGGACGGTGAGTCTCTCCGTGTTCGTCGGGGAGACCGAGCTCGAGGAGTCAGAGCCGCTTGGGAAGGGCCCCAGACCGCAACGCCCTCAGACGTCAGCCCGGTGCCGGGAATGGCTCAGGTGTATCGCGCGCTGGCCGTCCAACGCGAGCTGAGGTCGTGAGAGCAACGCCCGGGCAAGCTCGTCAGTCCCGAGCACTGCCCTCGCCCTCGCCCTCGCCCTCGCCCTCTCCCTGACCCTGTCCAGCCCTTGCAGCCCGTCTCTCCTGCCTGCCGCTCCCGTGGCTCGTCCAGCGAGCTAGCGGGCGTTAAAACGTCGACGAATTCGAGCATCAGACCTACATCCCGTGCTCTAGGCGATCGAGCAACACGTTCACCTAGGCCCCGCCCTCCGCGCTCTTCAACAGCTCTACCGGCCGTCGACGACATAGGCAAGCCGTACGCAATGAGGTCGCAGTTCGAATTTGCCTGAATTTTTCTCCGCGGTAAAATTTTTCCCTTACCAAAAATTTCTCCAAATTCGCCATGGCCGACCTGAGCATCTTCCACCGCCCCGAGTACGCCAGCTCGCTTGCGCAGCAGCTGCTCCGGCCCGGTCCGCTTGACCAAGCCCTGCGCTCGGGGGTCTTTTTGTCCGGCATCCGCCGAATCGGGAAGACGACCTTCGTTCGGCAGGACCTGATCCCCGCGCTCCTGGACAAGGGCGCCCTCACGCTCTACGTAGACCTCTGGACCGACCGATCGCGCCCTCCCATGGCGTTGGTGAAGGACGCCGTCCAACAGGCGATCGCCAGCCTTGCAACTCCTGGATCCGCCCTCCTGGGCCGGCTCCGAAGGGCCAAAGGCATGAACTTCGGAGCTGCAGGCCTCTCCTTCGGCATCCAGTTGGATTCGATCGGAGAGCCCGGCGGGGTCACCCTCGCCGACGTCTTCGTCGAGATCGTCCGCAAGTCGGAAGGCGACGTCGTACTGATCATCGACGAGGTGCAGCAGGCCGTCGCTACGCAGGATGGGCAGGACATGCTGTTCGCTCTCAAGGCCGCTCGAGACACCGTGAACACGGCGACTGACCTGCCCGGCAAGCTGCTCATCGTCGGCACCGGCTCCCACAAGTCGCTCGTCACCGACATGGCCACGCGCAGGTCGCAGGCTTTCGCTGGCGCCCACACGGCGTCGTTCGAGCCGCTGGGCAAGGACTACGTCCAATGGTTCCTGCGTCGAATCGAGACAGCCGGCCTGGTAGCTCCACCCCTGGACGCGGCATACCATGGGTTTCAACGGATGGGCAGCCGGCCGGAGGAACTCGCGAAGGCAATTCGGCAGTTCCAGGACGAGATCGCCTCTGGCCGAAACCTTGATTCGGCAGTGTCGTTCGCGACGATTTGCGCGACCATCGCCACAACCGCGGCCGACATCGAGATCCAGACGATCGAAGACGCTGGAGAGCTCGCCGTTCTGGCGTTCTCGAGGATCGCGGGGGGCCAGAACCGCGGACTTTATGCGGCGGACACGCTCGCGGTGTTCTCCCGAGAGCTCGGCCGCGAGATCTCGACGAACGACATGATTCCGGTGATCGACAAACTGGTTGCCGCGAACCTGATTCTTCGACGCGGACACGGCCAGTTCGAAGTCGCGGACCCGTTCGTTCAGCACGCGTGGGGTCAGCACATGCAGATGCGCCACGCCTTCACGCCCCTGCCCGCCCCGCCGGCGATCACCGGGACGAACTGATCCGGATCGGCGACGATCATCTGCTCCCGTCCTCAGCGAGGCGGCCAGCCCGGTAGGCCCGCGGATCGTCGAGGGCGTGGTGCCGACGGGATCGAGAGAGGTGTTGATCGGCCAGCCGCTGCCCGTGCGGACGGAGCGGCTGCAAGTACCAGTCTGCGGCGTCTTAGTCGTAGCCGCCCGCCAGCAACAGTGATCTCGTGAGGTATCGGTCGGCGGTGTAGTCGGCGACGATCGAGACGCGACCCGACCCTTCGAGGCGAGCCAGGTACGCTGCAATCCGGCCTGACGCCTCTGGGATCGAACACGCGGTCTGGGGCTCGAGGAGAGGGGCGGGTGCAGGTACAGGCGCGCGAAGGTGGGAGGCGTCTCGGCATTCTTGAATGACGGCGACCTTCCTGCCATGCCCGATACAGCGCTCAGCCGGCCCCGTCCGATGTCGCGGCGGCCCGGGCCTCGACCTTGTCCTGTGTCTTCGTCTCGAAGTCGCTCGCCTCGTGCCGCTCGCGAAGCTGCATCGCCGGGTCACCCATCACCCGGTTGACGATGCGCCCGCGCCGCACCGCCGGCCGCGCGCCGATCTGGTCGGCCCAGCGCAGGACGTGCGTGTACTCGTGGACCGAGAGGAACTCGCCCGCCCCGTAGAGCAACCCCTTGACCAGCCCACCGTACCATGGCCAGACGGCGATGTCGGCGACGGTGTAGTCGGCGCCGCCGAGGAACTCGCTCTCGGCCAGACGCCGGTCGAGCACATCGAGCTGGCGCTTGGTCTCCATCGCGAACCGGTCGATCGCATACTCGATCTTGGTGGGCGCGTACGCATAGAAGTGGCCGAAGCCACCGCCCAGGTAGGGCGCGCTGCCCATCTGCCAGAACAGCCACGACAGGCATTCGGCGCGGGCCGCGGCAGCCTTCGGCAGGAGAACGTCGAACTTCTCTGCCAGATGCATCAGGATCGCCCCGGACTCGAAGACCCGCAGCGGCTCGGGTCCGCTGCGGTCGACGAGCGCGGGGATCTTGGAGTTCGGGTTGGCGGCGACGAAGCCACTGCCGAACTGGTCGCCCTCGTTGATACGGATCAGCCAGGCGTCGTACTCGGCGCCGGCGTGGCCGAGCGCAAGCAGCTCCTCAAACATGATCGTGACCTTCTGTCCGTTCGGCGTGCCGAGCGAATAGAGCTGCATCGGATGCCGGCCGACGGGCAGGTCCTTGTCGTGGGTGGGTCCTGCGATCGGGCGGTTGATGTTTGCGAAGCGCCCGCCGCTGGCCTTGTTCCAGGTCCAGACCTTGGGCGGGAGGTACGCGTTCGTGTCGCTCATGAGGGGCTCCAGGGGTCGGATTGCGAATCGGATCGGGTCGTCGAGCGCGAGTGTGTCATGCGCGCGCCGAACAGCGCACCGTCCTCGTAGCGCAGCACCAGCAGCCCGATGCGCCCGCCGATATCGGCGGCCTCGACCGCGCCGACCATCCGGCACTTGAGGGACCGCGAGCACGAGGGGATCGTGGTCGCGCGCTGGCCGCCCCGGTTTGACGCTCGCGGACCCGGCCACCAGAATCGGCCGCACGCCGCCTCCGGACACCCCCGATGGACTTCTCGATCCCACCGCCGCTCGCCGAGCTGCAGGCCCGCACCCGCGCCTTCGTGCGCGAGGTGGTCATCCCCTTCGAGCGCGACCCGCGCCGCACCGACCACGGCCCGACCGATGCGATGCGCCGCCAGCTCAACGGCCTGGCCGCCGAGCACGGGCTGCTCGCGCCGCACGTCGAGGAGAGATGGGGCGGCCTGGGGCTCGGTCACTTCGGGCGTGCGATCGTCTTCGAGGAGGCCGGTTACTCGATGCTCGGCCCGATCGCGCTGCACTGCGCGGCGCCCGACGAAGGCAACATGCACCTGATGGCCGCGGTGGCCACGCCCGCGCAGCAGGCGCGCTGGCTGGCTCCGCTGGCCGCCGGGACCACACGCTCGTGTTTCTGCATGACCGAGCCGTCCCCTGGCGCGGGCTCGGACCCCGCGCTGCTGCAGACCACAGCGGTGCGCGAGGGCGACGACTTTGTCATCGACGGCGAGAAGTGGCTGATCACCGGCGCCGATGGCGCCGCCTTCGCGATCGTGATGGCACGCACTATCGTCGATGGCCAGGACGTCGGCGCCACGATGTTCCTCACCGACCTGCCTGCGCCCGGCTTCGAGATCGAGCGCCTGATCCACTCGATGGACTCGAGCTTCTGCGGCGGCCACGCGAAGGTGCGCCTCACGAAGCTCAGGGTCCCCGCGGCCAACGTGCTGGGGGAGGTGGGCGCGGGCTTTCGCTACGCGCAGGTGCGGCTGGTGCCGGCGCGCCTCACCCACTGCATGCGCTGGCTGGGCGCGGCCCGCCGCGCGCACGACATCGCCACGCAGTACGCCCGCGCGCGCCAGGCGTTCGGGCAGCCGCTTATCCGGCACGAGGGCGTGGGCTTCATGCTCGCCGACAACGAGATCGACCTGCACACCGCGCGGCTGTCGATCTGGCACACCGCCTGGCTGCTCGACCAGGGCGAGCGCGCGAGCCGCGAGAGCAGCATGGTCAAGGTGCACTGCTCGGAGGCGATCTTTCGTGTGGTGGACCGCTCGATGCAGGTGCTCGGCGGCCTGGGGCTGACCGAGGACACCGAGGTGCAACGGATCTTCCGCGACGTACGTGCGTTCCGGATCTACGACGGCCCGTCAGAGGTCCACCGCTGGAGCATCGCGCGCAGGCTCGGGGATCGCGGGCCGGGCTGAGCGCGGTCGGGGTCGGGGTCGGGGTCGGGGTCGGGGTCGGGGTCGGGGTCAAGCCCACGCTGACGGTATGCGCCGCCTCACCTCACCTCACCTCACGTCGACGGCAACGCGAGCAGGTCGAGGTGGCCGACCTCGAGCGCGAGGCGCCCGTCGAGCGCGTGGGCCGCGCGAGCGGCCGCCCATGCGTGGAAGTCCGTGTGCCGCGCCGGCTCGGCCTCACAGGCCGCCTGCACCGCCTCGGCGGCCAGCCGCTCCAGCAGCAGCCGGTTCGACGCATCGATATGCCAATCGCTGCGCGCGGTGGACACCTCGAAGCCGAGCGCCGACAGGCATGCCGTCAGGTGGGCAACAGCGCCAATGCCGAGCGACGCGCCGAAGCCCTTGTCGCCGCCCTGATGCATTCGGAATGCGCGATCGAGCGTCGCGTCGCCGGGCAGCGGCGGATGCCAATCGCGCCGACCATCGACGCTCAGGGTCGCGAGCAGGGGCAGCCGCGCCGCTGCCAGCCAGGCGGCGAAGCGCTCGAGCCAGCGCGCGGAGACCAGGTCGAGGAAGGCGGTGGTGACGACCGCGTCGAACTCGCTGGCGTCCAGCGTCTCGAGGGAGGCTACGAGGTCGAGCGCGCGCCCCCGGGCCTGCCACGACGCCGTGCCGCAGCAAACCGTCACGCCAGCGTCCTCGGGCTCGCAGGCCCAGCGCCGCGCGCCCGCCCAGCGTGCGAGCTCCGCCGGTTGCGCGGCGAGCAGCGCGGGGTCGAAGTCGACCAAGGTCCAGTGCTGCTCGCCGCCCAGCCGCGGCGCGAGCGCGCGCAGGTTGGCGCCGGTGCCGGCCGCGAGGTCGACGATGCGCAGCCGGTCCGCGGATCGGGCGCGGCGCGCCTGCATCACCCCGGCGAAGCGCGCAGCGAGCTTGTCATCGCGCGACGCCGCGTCCAGCGGCTCGCGCAGCCGCAGCCAGTCGGCGTCGAAGCCGCTCATGCCGCGAGCCGGTCCACGACAGCGGTCCAGCGATCCACCGCGGTTGGCCAGTCGGGCAGCTCGGCCCCGGCGCGTCGCGCGCCCGCCGCGAGCGCCCCGCGCAACGCGGCGTCGCCGAGCAGCCTGCGCAGCGTGCAGCGCAGCGCGCCGACATCGCCCGGCGGCACCTGCAGCGAGGCATCCGCGGGCACGGTCTCGGGCAGCGCGCCGGCGCGGGTCGCGACAATCGGCAGGCCGCGCACAAGCGCCTCGGCGAAGGCCATGCCGTAGCCCTCGTGCAGCGAGGGCAGCACGAAGGCATCGGCCCGGCGCCATGCGGCGTCGAGGTCCGCCGCCGGCAGCTCGCCAAGCAACGTGATGCGCCCGCCAAGCCGGTGCGCCTCGATCGCGCGGCGCACCGCGGCGGCGCAGTGCGGATCGCGCACCAGGCTGCCCACGCAGTCGAGCCGCCAGTCTAGGCCGCCCAGGTCCGCCAGCGCCTCGACCAGGTCGAGGTGCCCTTTGCGCGGCGTGAGGGTGCCGACCGTGAGCAAGCGGACCGCGCGGTCGCCGTCGCCGTCGGGCGCCAGCCCCGCGGCGGCCGCCGGCCCTGCGGCCTCGGCCGGGCGCTCGGTGCCCGGCGGCGCAACGGCCACCCGGTCGGGGGCGATGCCGGCGGCGATCACTTGCCGCGCGGTGTACGGGCTCGCGCAGACGATGCCGCGCAGCAGCGGCCAGAGCCGAGCCTCGAGCGCCGCGTAGCGCGCCAGGTGCCGGGGCACCGCGCCGGCCTCCGAGGACAGCGGGTGATGCACGAAGCCGACCAGCCGCAGCCTGTGCGCGTGCGCAGCGAGGCAGGTCTCGAAGCCGGGTAGCGCGAGGCCGTCGATCACCACGAGCGCGTCGCAGGGAAGCGCGGCGAGCGCGGCCCGCGACGCCTCGCGCGCTGTGTCGTCCGCATCGGGAAAGGCGCCGTCCAGCTCCATCACCGACACGGCGCGCCCGCGGGCCCGCAGCCCGTCGACCAAGCGCCGGTCGAACAGGTAGCCGCCGGTCAGCTGGTCCAGCCGTCCTGGGACGACGAACCCCAGGGGCCTCAAGCCAGCGCGCCCTCGAAGGCCGCCCAGGCGACCGGCGACTCGCGCAGTACCACCCGCATCGACGCGAGCGCGCCGGCGGTCCCGGGGCCGACCGCACCCTGCGCGACGCGCTCGGCCATCCGCCGGAAGATCTCGCCGGCGAGGAACTCGGTGGTGGTGTTGATGCCGCGGAACTCGGGCAACTCGTCGAGGTTCTGGTAGTTGAGCGCGCCCAGCACCTCGTGCAGCACCTGCAGCGCCAGGCCAATGTCGCAGACCAGCCCGTGGGCGTCGAGCGCAGCGCGGCGGAACTCGACCTCGACCGCGTAGGTGGCGCCGTGCAGCTTCTGCGCCGGCCCGAAGACCTCGCCTCGGAAGCCGTGGGCGATCATGAAGTGGTCCGATACGGCGAGCGAGTACACGAGTTTTCTCCGGCAGCAGAGTTAGGGGGGGCGCGAGCGGGTCCCGGTCGGTCCGTTTGGGTTCAGGGATAGGCGACGAGCTCGCAGAGCGCGCCGTCGGGCGCGTCGGCGAGGCGGGCGAGCGTTGCGGGCAGCCGCTCGAACGGGCTCTCGGCGCCTAGCAGCACATCGAAGGTCGGATCGGCGAGCAACTCGAGTGCAAGCGTCATCCGGCGGCGGTGGCTCCAGCGCGCGCGTTGCGCAGTCGCGATCGCGCCGACCTGCGAGGAGCGCAGCTGCAGCCGTTTCGAATGGAAGGCCTCGCCCAGCGGCACCGACACCGCGCGGTCGCCGTACCAACTGAGCTCGAGCACGGTAGCCTCGAAGCCGGCCAGACCGAGCGCGGTCGCGAGGCCCTCCGGACGGCCGCTCGCGTGCACGACGAGATCGGCGTCGACCGAGGCACGGGCCGGCGTCGCGTACGCGCAGCCCAGCCGCGCGGCGAGCGGCGCGCGGCGCTCGTCCGGATCGACCAGTTCCACGCGCGTGCCGGGGATTCGGGCGGCGAGCGCGGCGACCAGGCTGCCGACGACGCCGGCGCCGACCACCGCGATCCGGTCGCCGACGCGGGGAGCGGCGTCCCACAGGCCGTTCACCGCGGTCTCCATGTTCGCCGCGAGCACGCCGCGCGCATCGCTCACCGCATCCGGCAGCGGCAGCACCGCGTCGGCGGGCACGACGTAGCGGTCCTGATGCGGATGCAGGCAGAAGACACGCCGTCCGACGAGCGCAGGGCGCCCGGCCTCGACGACGCCGACCGATGCATAGCCGTACTTGACCGGGCCGGGCAGCTCGCCCTGCTGGAACGGGCAGCGCATCGCCACGCGCTGGCTCGCCGGCACGCCGCCGCGAAAGACCAGCGACTCGGTGCCGCGGCTGATCCCGCTGCGGCGCGTGCGGACCCGGACTTCGTCGGGCCCGGGCTCGGCGAGCGGCTCGTCGCGCAGCTCGCCCCGGCCCGGTTCCACCGTCCAGAACGCCCGCGCGCACATCGGCTCAGTCATCGAACACGCACTCGATCAAGGTGTCGTCGCCGAAGTCGAAGCGGCGCGTGCGCGGCCGCAAGCTGTTCGCGAGGTCGCTGATCTCCGGCAGCACGAGCCCGGGTCGCCCGGAGCCGAGGATCACCGGCGCGATGGTGATCTGCAGGCGATCGAGTGCGCCCGCCGCGAGGAACCGCGACACGGTGCTGCCGCCACCCTCGACGAAGATCCGGGTGAGCCCGCGCCGCGCGAGCACGCGCCGGATCTCGCGCGGATCGAGCTGGGTGGCAATACGCGTAATCGGCACCAGCTCGGCGAGGCCCGGGTCCGGCCCCTCGCCCAAGCGGTCCTCGGCGACCAGCAGCAGCGTTGGCGCAGCACCGTCGCGGAACACGCGCTGGGTGGCGTCGAGCCGGCGCTCCGGATCGATGACGACCCGTACCGGGCTCGTGCCGGTGCAGCGGCGCACGGTGAGCTGCGGATCATCGTGCAGCACGGTCTGCGAGCCGACCAACACCGCATCGCACAGCGCGCGCATCCGGTGCGTGTGCAGCAGGTCCTCGGCACCGCTCAGCCAGCGCGACATGCCACCGGCGGTCGCGATGCGCCCGTCCAGGCTCTGCGCGAGATGCGCGAACGCGCAGCTCTCGCGGCGCGGCGCGCACAGCGGGCCATACAGCGTCGTGAGCGCCGTGCCCTCGGGCACTGGGCCGCGGCCGTGGCGTGCGGCCAGCACCGCCTGCCAGTCGGCGCAATCATCGGGCGGTGGCTCGCCGGTCGATACGAGCCCGTGAGGCAGGCCGACGTCGGGGGCGTTCATCGCCAGACTCCCGCGTCGCCTGACGACAAAAACGCGTCGAACACCAGGTCGGGGGCGCTCAGGTTGTGGCGCGAGGGCTCGACGCGGCCGAAGCGCGCGCTGCGCGCACCGGCGCTGCCGAAGCCGATCACCGGCGCCTGCCCCGTGCCGCGCGCCCCGCCCTCCCAGCGCGCAAGCGCGACGTCCGCCTGCGCGGTCGCGACGAACATCGAGCGCAGCGCGGCGAAGGGCCGACCCGGCGCGACCGGCGGATCGAGCGCGACCGACAGGGCGAGGCGCTCGGCGCTCGCCTCGGCGACCGACAGCACCCCACGCGAGCCGTCGCGGAAGACCAGCCGGAAGGTGAGCGTCGCCGGCTCGAACGTCAGGCTGCGGATCGCGACGAACGGGCGGCCATCCTCCTCGACCGGCCCGATCAGGAACGAGCTGCCATAGGCGGTGTCGGGCAGCGAGCCGGGCGGCAGCGGCTTGGGCCGCCAGTAGCCATCGGCCGGATAGACCACCAGGATCTCGACGTCGCGCGCCGGGAGCCGGCGGATCAGCTGCACCAGGTGCAGGCCGGTCTCGACGCGCGAACCGACCCGCAGCTCGACCGACTCGGGCCGCCAGTTCGTGGCGAACGTGTGGCCTACGAGACGAATCGACGCATCCTCGTGCAGCACCACGGTGCGGGGGGTGAAGGCGAAGCTCGGGTCGGACGACATGTCGCAGTCGGTGAAGTCGGGTGCGGTGCTGTCGGTGTGCACGTCGGCAATGTAGGGCGGATGCTCGGCGGTGATCCGGAACGAAGCGACCGGCGCACCGACGAGCTTGACGTAGACGTTGTCCTCCTCGGCGCAGCGCGTCGGGCGGCTCGCGTCGACGAACTCGACCTCGAGCGGCGCGGCGAGACAGTGGGCGGCCGTGGCGAACCAGCTCGACGCCCCGAGCAGCATGACCGCGATGGCACGGCGGGTCACTCGGAGCCCGCCGCGACCGCGAACGGCGTGAACAGCACGGCCGAGCCGGCGGCAGCGGGCGGGCGGACCTCCTCGGGAATGCGGCACAGGCCGATCCGGCCGAGCGCGCGGCCGACCGCCGGATGCGCGGTGAACATCGCGATCGGGATCGAACCGACCAGCCCGAGGGCGAACGGCATGCCGATGCCCAGCCACAGCGCGCCGGGCGCCATCCGTGCGAGCCACACCGAGAAAGTGATGCCGACCAGCGTGTGCGGCCACAGGCGGCGCAGCGCCACGCCGAACGGGATGCCGTCGGCATCGCGCAGCTGCGCGGCCCAGCCGACCTGCCGCCCGAACGGCAGCCCGATCACGAACAGCGTGACCGACACCGCGCAGATCGGCACGATCAGCAGGGTGAACAAGGTCTCGAGCAAGGCGCCTGCCACGATGCGCGGCGCGCCACCGAAGGCCGCGCGTAGCCGCGGCCGAGCCAGCACGTCGACGAGCGTGGCGAACTTGGGGGCGAAACTCATCAGGAGCGTCAGCGCCAGCACGATCGCGCCGATGTCCGGCCGGAACGGCCCCTGGCGAATCAAGCCGAGGAGCATGAAGCCCAGCCAGGCGGGGGTGCCGACGTACATCGCAATCGCCAGCCACAGCTGGCAGCGGCTGACCGGCAGCAGCCCGTCCATGCGGCCCAGCTTCAGGTACTGCAGGTTGCCCTGGCACCAGCGCAGGTCGCGGCGGATGAACTCGAGCAGCGTCGGCGGGTTCTCCTCCCAGCTGCCGTCCTCCTCGGGCAGCACCCGCACCTCGAAGCCGGCGCGGCGCATCAGCACCGCCTCGAGCTGGTCGTGGCTCAGCACGTCACCGCCGAGCGGCGGGCCACCGGGGAGCACCGGCAGATGGCAGTGCTCGATGAACGGGGCCAGCCGGATGATGGCGTTATGGCCCCAGTACGGGCCGCAATCGCCCTGCCAGCTCGCCGCCCCCAGCGTGTAGGAGCGCATGCCGAGCCGCATGCCGAACTGGAAGATCCGCGCAAAGGCACTGGCGCTCGGCAGCCCGGTGGCGAGCGTCTGCAGGATGCCGATCTCGGGGCGCACCTGCATCACCCGGACCAGCCGCAGCATCGCCGCAGGCGTCATCACGCTGTCGGCATCGAGCACGATCAGCGTCTCGTGGGCCGCCCCCCAGCGCTCGCAGAAGTCGCGCAGGTTGCCGGCCTTGTAGCCGCCGCCGCGCTCGCGCCGCCGGTAGGTGATCCCGATCCGGGTGCCGAAGCGTGCCTCGAGGCGCTCGACGAGCGCGGCCTCGTCGGCGGCGATCGCGGGTTCGTCGGTGTCGCTCAGCACGTACAGCCGGAACCAGGGCGCCGCGCCGCTCGCCACCAGGCCCTCGAGCATCCAGAGCAGGTTGCGCGAGACCCGTGTGGTGTCCTCGTTGCGGATGCAGATTGCCACCGCCGTGGACGTCGCGATCGGCTCGTCACCCGCGATCGTGCGCAGGTGCGGCGCGACCAGCCCCTCCGGATCGCGCGCGAAGCTCATCAGTGCCAGACCGATGGCGGCGTTCCAAAAGCCGATCGTGGTCCACGGCAGGGTGAGCGCAAAGAGCGCCAGCATCGCGAGGCCGAGCGGATCGGGACCGGACGGGAAGGTCGCCGCGGCCATCAGCGCGAGCAGCGCCGCCGACGTGGCGAGCACGAGCAGGGCGAAGCCGATGCGCCGCGTGCGCAGGGCGGGGAGGCGCGACCGGGAGAGGGCCGCGTCAGGAGGCGTTGCTTTGGGTGTCACGTTGGTCTGCTGTACTGCTTCCGGACGGCGGGCCGGCCGGCCGGGACACCGAAGGATCTCATGCCTTCGGCGTGGATCGTCGCCGCGTGGCTCAGAGCATCCGTCTGATCAGCCCGTCACGCCGGATGAACTGGTGGTAAATCGCGCCGGCGATATGTCCCAGGATCAACACCCCGATCGCGATCGCCCCGCTCCAGTGCAGGAACGAGAAGACCTTCGCGAGTGCCTCGTCCTTGCCCACCGGCGACGGCAGCGGCAGCACCCCGAACACCGACAGCGGAAAGCCCCACGCATTGGTGGCGATGAAGCCGCCGATCGGCATCAGCAGCAGCAGCGCGTAGAGCGCGACGTGAACGCTGTGCGCGGCGAGGCGCACGAAGGCTGGCGTGTCGGCCGGCAGCGGCGGCGGCGGATTGCGCCACCGGTAGACCAGCCGCAGCAGCACCAGCACGAACACGATCACACCGACGCTCTCGTGGACGTTGTAGAGGCGCAGCTTGAAGGCTTCGTCGGCCGGCTCGAAGTACTTGATCCAGACACCGGCCGGGATCACGATGCCGAGCACCAGCAGCGAAGTCAGCCAGTGCAGCCCGCGCGCGGGGGCAGCGTAGCGGAGGACTCGGTTCATGGGGGTGCTCCAAGTGCTGGCTGGGCACCGTGGCCCGTGCCGGACGCCGACGATACCGCTGGCCGGGCGCCGGCGTGAGGATTTGGTCCCGGTGGATAGGGACATCGCGCCCGGTCCGCCGGGAACATCGATTCGGGTGATGACGGTGCCAGGCGGTTACCGATACCCTGAAACCACGCTTCAGCCGCCTCCGAAAGGGACGGCTGACGGCGTCCGTCCCACCGAACCGATCCGATCCGACGAAGGCCCGCCATGTTCCCGTTCCCACGCGTCAAGTCCATCCTGCTGTCCCCGCGCACGGAGTGGCCGATCATCGACGCGGAGGGCTCGACGGTCCGCTCGATCTATCGCGACTACGTCGTCTGGCTTGCCGCGATCCCGGTCCTCGCGGGATTCATCGGGTTTTCGCTGATCGGCGTCGGCGGCTTCGGGGTCACCATCCGCGTGCCGGTGCTGCAGGGCCTGTGGAACGCGGTGCTCGGGATGGCGCTGACGCTCGCCACCACCTGGGTCATGGCCTGGATCGTCGATGCGCTCGCGCCGAAGTTCGGTGGCCGCAAGGACTTTGTCCGTGCATTCAAGCTCGTCGCCTACGCAAGCACGGCCGCCATGGTATCCGGGCTGTCCTACCTGCTGACCGCGCTGCCCTTCTTGATGCTGCTCGGCGCCCTCTACAGCCTCTACCTCTTCTACATCGGCCTGCCGGTGCTGATGAAGTGTCCGCCGGGCCGGGCTCTGCCCTACACCGCGGTGATCATGGTCTGCGGCTTCGTTGCCAACCTGGTGGGCGCCTACATCACCGTGTCGCTCTTGCCCTCGTTCGGGCCGACCGCGGGCGGCGACCTGCGGATCGAGACGCCGATGGGCAGCGTGGCCGTCGACACCGCGCGCCTCGAGGCGATGGCGAAGAAGATGGAGGAGAGCAGCCGCAAGGTCGAGGAGGCGTCGCGATCGGGCGACACGGCGGCCACCGGCCGCGCCGCCACCGAGGCGATGGCGATGGTGGCGGGGGCGCCCGGCGGCGCCACCGGCGGGCGGGCCCCGGTCGCCCCGGCCGACCTCAAGGCACTGCTGCCGGCCACGATCGCCGGCCTGGAGCGGGGTGACTGGGAGTCGAGCGGCGGCACGGCGGTCGGCGTGTCGCTCAGCGCGGCCAAGGCCCGCTATGGGGACGGCGATCGGCGCATCGAGCTCGAGATCACCGACCCTGGCACGCTCGCCGGCGTCGCGGCCATGGTCGGGCAGCTCGCCACCGGCGAGCGCGAGAGCGAGGGGCGCACCGAGCGGCGCTATCGGCAGGGCCGGCACATGGTGCAGGAGGTCACCGACCGCAGCAGTGGGCTCGCCGAGTACACGCTAACCCTCGACAGCGGGCTGGTCGTCGAGGCGCAGGGACGCGGTGTCGACATGGCGGCCCTCAAGGGCGCGGTCGAGGGCCTGGACTTGGGGCGCCTGGAGTCGCTGGCGAAAGCCCGGCCCTAGGACGGGAAGCTGTACGCCACATTGCCGCTCGGAGACACGGATAAGACCCGGATCATGACGACTCTGGACACCACGCTCGACCCCGCCCGGCGTAGCTGGGTCGACTCGGCGAACGATCCCTCGACCGACTTCCCGATCCAGAACCTGCCCTTCGGGCGCTTCCGGCGCGCGGACTCGAACGAGCCGTGGCGAATCGGCGTGGCGATCGGCGATGACGTCCTCGACCTCGCTGCCGCACGGGCGCTCAGCAGCTGGGACGCCGAGGTCGCGGCGCTGCTGGGGCCGCTGGCCGCGGGCGACCTGAACGCTTTCATGGCCCTCGGCGCGCCGGCACGGCGCCGGCTCCGGGCGGCACTCTCCGAGGCGCTCGAGGTCTCTAGCGCCCGGCGCCACGCACTCGCAGGCGCCCTTGTCGGGCAGCCCGACGTCGAGCTGACGGTGCCTTGTGCGATCGGCGACTACACCGACTTCTACACCGGCATCCACCACGCGACCGCGGTCGGCAAGCTGTTCCGGCCCGACAACCCGCTGCTGCCCAACTACCGCTGGGTGCCGATCGGCTATCACGGGCGCGCCTCGTCGATCGTGGCCAGCGGCCAACCGGTGCGCCGCCCGAACGGCCAGACCAAGGCCCCCGACGCCGAGACGCCCACCTTTGGTCCGAGCCGGCGGCTCGACTACGAGCTCGAGCTCGGCTTCCTGATTGGCACCGGCAACACGCTCGGCGACCCAATCCCGATGGCCGAGGCCGAGGACCACCTGTTCGGCGTGACCCTCTTCAACGACTGGTCGGCGCGCGACATCCAGCCCTGGGAGTACCAGCCGCTCGGCCCCTTCCTCGCGAAGAACTTCGCCAGCACGATCTCGCCCTGGGTGGTGACGATGGAGGCGCTCGCGCCCTTCCGTGTGCCCTTCGTACGGCCCGAGGGCGACCCGGCGCCTCTGCCCTACCTCGACTCGCCGGCGAACCGCGCCGCGGGTGCGCTGGACATCCACCTCGAGGCCTGGTTGCAGACCGCGGCGATGCGCGCGGCGGGCTCGCCCGGCGTGCGCGTGTCCTCGGGCAACGCGCGCGATGCAGCCTACTGGACCGCAGCGCAACTCGTCGCGCACCACGCCTCGGGCGGCTGTAACCTGCAGCCCGGCGACCTGCTCGGCTCGGGCACGTTGTCGGGCCGCGAGCCCTCGCAGGCCGGCTCGCTGCTCGAACTCTCCGACGGCGGCAGGCACCCCATCACGCTGCCTGACGGCGAGACGCGCACCTTCCTCGCCGACGGCGACACGCTGACCCTGCGCGCGCACTGCGAGCGCGCCGGCGCGCGCCGCATCGGCTTCGGCTGCTGCGTCGGCACGATCCTCCCGGCGTCGCCCCTACCCTGAGGCGACCCGTGATGCTCAAGACCTACACGTTCCCGAAGTTCGAATACCGGCCCGCCCCGGCGCCGCGCGGGGGCGGCGTCGAGCGGAGGCCCGTAGTGGTGATCGGCGCCGGCCCGGTAGGCCTGAGCGCAGCGCTCGACCTGGCGCGCCGCGGCGTGCCGGTGGTGGTACTCGACGACAACGACACCGTGAGCGTCGGCTCGCGCGCGCTGTGCTATGCCAAACGCACGCTCGAGGTTTGGGACAGGCTCGGCGTGGCCGAGCGCTTGGTCGACAAGGGCGTGCAGTGGCAGCTCGGCAAGGTCTTCCGGGACCGCGACCTCGTCTATGGCTTCGACCTGCTGCCCGAGGCCGGTCACCGCATGCCGGCGATGATCAACCTGCAGCAGTACTACCTCGAGGAGTACCTGGTCGAGGCGTGCCTGCACACCGGCCGGGTCGACCTGCGCTGGAAGCACCGCGTGGCCGGCCTCGAGCAGGACGGCGAACGGGTCGCGCTGACGGTGGAGACGCCCGACGGCCCCCATCGCCTTGAGGCCGACTGGGTCGTCGCCTGCGACGGCGCCAACAGCGAGGTGCGCCGGATGGTCGGCGCGGACTTCACCGGCCGGCGCTTCCAGGACCGCTTCCTGATCGCCGACGTGCTGATGAAGGCGGAGTTCCCGACCGAGCGCTGGTTCTGGTTCGACCCGCCGTTCCATCGCGGCCAGAGCGTGCTGCTGCACCGCGAGGCCGATAACGTCTGGCGGATCGACTTCCAGCTCGGCTGGGACGCCGATCCGGACGAGGAGAAGAAGCCCGAGCGGGTGATCCCTCGGATCCAGACAATGCTCGGGCCCGAAGTCGAGTTCGACCTCGAATGGGTGTCGGTCTACCAGTTTGCCTGCCGACGCATCGACCGGTTCAGGCATGGACGCGTGATCTTCGCGGGCGACTCCGCGCACCAGGTGTCGCCATTCGGCGCGCGCGGCGCGAACTCGGGTGTGCAGGACGTCGACAACCTCGCCTGGAAACTCGCGCTGGTCCTCGGCGGCATGGCGCCCGAGTCGCTGCTCGACACGTACCACGACGAGCGCGCGCGCGCCGCCGACGACAATCTGCTGAACTCGACGCGCTCGACCGACTTCATCACGCCCAAGAGCCGAGCGAGCCGAGTGCTGCGCGACGCGGTGCTCGAGCTCGCCGAGCACGAGCCGTTCGCGCGCAAGCTGGTCAACAGTGGCCGGCTGTCGATGCCGACGCCCTACCTGGACTCGCCGCTGAACACGCCCGACGCGTCGGACTTCGCCGGCGCGATGCGGCCCGGCACGCCCTGCGCCGACGCGCCGGTCATCCGCGACGGGCGTCCCGCCTGGCTGCTGGGCGAGCTGTCCGAAGGCTTCTCGCTGCTGGTGTTCGGCGCGAAGCCGCCAGTGTCCGACGCGACGCCGCCGGTGTCCGCACTCGCCTCGGGCGGGGTGAGCGCGACGGTGCTGTCGGTGGGCGACGATCTCGTCGATGTCGAAGGTCTGGCCGCCGCGCGCTACGATGCGCAGCCCGGCACCGTGTACCTGCTGCGCCCCGACCAGCACGTCGCCGCGCGCTGGAGGGCGTTCGACGCACCGGCGATCGAAGCCGCGATCGCACGCGCCTGCGGCCGCTGAGCGGCGACGAAGAGATCCATCATGCCCCTCCAGCGCGACCCCAACATCCCCGACCCCGACGGCTTCTACGAAGAGCTGATCGCCTGCGTGCGCGATCTGGACGATGCCCGGGCCGAGCGCTTCCAGGCCAAGCTGCTGCTGGTGCTGGCGAACCACGTCGGCGATCGCGAGGTGCTGCGCGAGGCGATGCAGACGGCGCGGCGCGGACTGTGAGCGCGCCGCAGCAGCGCGAGTCCGCGATGGGGGTCCGCGCGTCAAGGCCGTAGGCTTCACCCCTGAAGACTGACCGCAGGCAGCGCAGAGGAGCCGATCCGCAGCGCCGACCGCGGCAAGCCGCATATCGGGCTGCCGCCCTCGCATCCGACGCTGCACTCGCTGCTCAAGGCCGCGGGCTACCGCAGCGCCCTCGTCGGCAAGTGGCACCTCGGCCATCCGCCGGCCTTCGGCCCGCTGAAGTCCGGCTACAACGAGTACTTCGGACCGATGGCGGGCGGTGTCGACTACTTCACCCACTGCGACTCGCGCGGCCAGCACGACCTGTGGGAGGGCGAGACACTCACGCCCACCGACGGCTACCTGACCGACCTGCTGTCGCGCCGGGCGGTCGAGGTTGTCGAGCGTGCCGCGCGCGAGCCCGGCACGCCCTTTCTGCTGAGCCTGCACTACACCGCGCCGCACTGGCCCTGGGAGACCCGCGACGACGCCCAGCTCGCGCCGCAGGTGCGCAACAACCTCTTCCACCTCGACGGCGGCAACATCGAGACCTACCGGACGATGATCCGGCAGATGGATGAGGGCATCGGCACGATGATGGCCGCACTGCGCCGGTTGGGCCTCGAGCGCGACGATGCTGGAGGCGGCCGGCGTGCCTGCCGATCCCGCGTATCCGCTGGACGGCATGTCGATGCTGCCGCTGCTGCGCGATCCGGCGTGCGCGTTCCCGCGCCCGCTGCACTGGCGGATGAAGCACCGCGGCCAGCGTGCGCTGCGCGACGGCGCCTGGAAGTACCTGCGCGTCGACGACGTCGACGACCTGTTCGACCTCTCGCACGACGAGCGCGAGCGCGCCAACCTCGCCAAGCGCGAGCCCGCGCGCCTGGCGGCGATGCGCGCGGCCTGGGAGGCCTGGAATGCAACCATGCCTGCGATCCCGGAAGACGCCGCGGTCAGCCTGGGCTACACGACGCAGGACATGCCGCAGCGCTGACCGGCCGGGGCCTTGCACGCGCCGTGCGCCGTCCGCGTGGCGTGCGACGGGCGCCCCCCCGGCCCTGTCGCGCCGCGACGGGTGCGATCGCGGTTCCCGTCGCGCCGCGCTACACCCAGCCCTGGAACCAGACCGCCGGATCGCGCAGCTCGCGCCATGCGATGCGCCGCACCCGTCCCGAATGGACCGCCTCGATCTCGATCCACGCCATCCGCATCGCCGGGTCCTCGGGCTCGATCAGGCGCGTGACGATGAAATGCTTCTCACGCGCGACCGGCACGGCCGCGGTCCATTTCGAGCGGAGCAGCTTGGCGGGCTGGATCGGATTGACCGGCGGGCGGGCGGGCGCCCCGGAAGATGAGGGCATTCGGGACTTCGGTCGGGCAACGAGGGAGGCACGGATGCTACCTCTCGGCACGACGCGGCAGGACACCGTGCGAGGCGTGCGGTACGCGGCACGGCTCCGCCGGTCGCAGCGCTGCACTCGGCCGCGCAGCGACACCCCTCCACCGTGCCGCCGCGACCGGAGAACCGTGCCAGGCTGATCTTCCGGCAGGTGTTCGAACCCACTTCGTCCAACTTCGGCGCGCGCCACCTCGCGGTACGTGCGCCCCCGGGCCCCACCGACGGCTGCCTGAGCCTCGTCCTCGACGATGCGTCGATGGCCTTCACTGGGGATTGCCTGCTGGGGCGCGGCTGCGGCCGCACCGGCGTCCAGCAGGGCGATGCACACCGGCTGTGGCGCTCGGTACTCACCGAGCCGTTCAGCCTGCCGCTCGACTGCCTGCCCTATCCCGCGCACGATGACCAGGGCCTGAGGGTCACCGGCGTGCGCGAGGAGCGGGCGTACACCCCCCGGCCCGGCCTTCGCCGGCGGGCTGCTGATCGGTCCGGCCGCGACGATGCGGGTGGTCAGGCCCGGGCGTCACGGGACGCGCAGGTCGGTGCGGTCATCCTCCGCGCCCGGGTGTTCGCTCCCGCGTTCGCCGTCCGCGCCCTGACGGGTCGGCCTGACCGCCCGGCCCCCCGGGCGCTCGAACAGCGCCCGCAGCGCGGTGCGCCGCCATTCGGCTGGCTCGACGGGCGCGGTGATACCCGGGCAGAGCTCGCGCAGCAGGCCGTCGTGGATGCCGTAGATCATCCCGTGCAGGGTCAGCTTCTGGCCACGGTTCCAGGCGTTCTCGACCATCGGCAGGCGGCCGACGTGGCCGACCTGCTCGAGTACGTTGATCTCACACAGCCGGTCGGCCCGCTCATGCGGGTCCGCGATCGCATCGAGCCGGCGCGCATGCATGTGCATCAGGTCCTCGACATGATGCAGCCAGCTGTCGACCAGGCCGAGCTTGCGCCGCTCGAGGACCGCCTGCACGCCGCCGCAGCCGTAGTGCCCGACCACCATCACATGCTCGACCTCGAGCACGTCGACCGCGTACTGGATGACTGACAGGCAATTCAGGTCAGTGAACACCACCAGGTTGGCCACGTTGCGATGGACGAAGATCTCGCCCGGCGCCAGCCCGATGATCTGGTTGGCCGGCACCCGGCTGTCAGAGCAGCCGATCCACAGGTAGCGCGGCGCCTGCTGCTCGGCGAGGCGGCTGAAGAAGGCCGGGTCGTCCTCGCACATCCGCCGGGCCCAGGCCCGGTTGTTCGAGAAGAGGAAATCGATGTCGTCCATGGGCGGCGCCCGCGCTCCCTGCCGGATGTCCGATACTTGCAGCCGCCTCAGGATACGGGAAACGCTGCGGCGGCCGGGCGCCGGGCGGTGCGTGTAGGATCGGACGACCGTCACGACCCGGGCCCGGCGCGCGCACCGGCCCGCTACGCCCCCCATGACCGCCACCTCCGCCGCCGCGCCCGACCAGCCGCCCCGAGCCGTGCTCGACTATCCGTTCGAGACGCCGCCCCCGACCGGCGAGGCCACCGAGGTCGCGCCCGGCGTGCTGTGGATCCGGATGCCGCTGCCGTTCTCACTCTCGCACATCAACCTGTGGGCGATCGCCGACGGCGGGCGCTGGACACTCGTCGACTCGGGCCTGCGCTCGCCCGAGACCGCGGCGGCATGGCGACAGCTGCGCGACGGCGCACTCGGCGGCCGCGACATCGAGCGGGTCGTGGTCACGCACATGCATCCGGACCACGTCGGCATGGCCGGATGGATCACGCGTCGGACCGGCTGCCGCCTGTGGATGACGCGGCTCGAATACCTGACCTGCCGCGTGCTGGTGGCAGACACCGGCCGCGACGCGCCCGAGGACGGCACCCGCTTCTACCGCCGTGCCGGCTGGGACGACGACGCGCTGGAGCACTACCGGGCGCGCTTTGGCGAGTTCGGAAAGTCTACCTACGCACTGCCCGACAGCTACCGGCGCATCGTCGACGGCGAGACCATTCGCATCGGCGAACATGACTGGCAGGTCGTCACCGGCAGCGGCCATTCGCCCGAGCACGCCTGCCTGTACAGCCCCGCGCTCAAGCTGCTGGTCTCGGGCGACCAGGTGCTGCCGCGGATCTCGTCGAACGTCTCGGTGTTCCCGACCGAGCCGGACGCCGACCCGCTCGGCGAATGGCTCGCCTCGCTGGCCAAGATCAAGGCGACCGTGCCCGACGACGTGCTGGTGCTGCCGGCGCACAACCTGCCGTTCCGCGGCCTGCATGCCCGCCTCGACGAGCTCGCCGATGGCCACGCCCGCGGGCTGGCCGCGCTGCGCGAGCGGCTGTCCGAGCCGCGCCGCGCGGTCGACGTCTTCACCGCGCTGTTCCGCCGCCCCATCGACTCGCGCGGGCTGCTCGGCATGGCGACTGGCGAGACGCTGGCGCACCTGAACCGGCTGATCGCCCAGGGCGATGCGACAGTCGAGGTCGATGCCGACGGCGTCGCCTGGTACCGGGCGAGCGCGTGACAGAGGCCGCAACGATCCCCCGCCCCGGCCACCCCGCTGTTCGCGCTGCCTGGACGACAGGCACCAGCGCGCCCGCCCGACGCCCGCGCCGCCCCGTGTTCAGAACACGGTGATGCAGCCCACCGAGGTGGCCGAGACCACCGCACCGGAGAATCCGCGTCCGGTCACCTGGTAGCAGTACCGGTACCCGCCGACCACGCTCGCGTCGACCAGGCTCGTTGTCGAAGTCCGCGCCAACGGGAAGCCGTCGCGGGTGACCTCGTAGGCGGCGGCAGCAGGATCGAAGCTCCAGTCGAGCTGGATGGCTTCCGGACCGACCCGGGTGAGCGTGAGGCCCAGGCCGGCGATCGGGGGCGGGCCAGGATCGTAATGGTGATCATGGCCGCAGCCTGCCAGGGCGAGAGTCATCGCCAGCGTGGTCGCGAACAGGCGGATGCGTGGGGTCATCGCGGCTCCAGGTCAGCGCGCCGTGGCGCCGGCTGGAGCGGTGGCGTGCGCAGCGAGACCAACCGACAGCGTCGACGTGCTCAGGTAGAGCAGCGTCCTGGCCGCGTCGCCAGGCGCATCGATGCGCAGATAGAACGCACGGTCGAACTCGCCCGAGGTCGGCAGCGCGACCAGCCGCGACGGCGCGGGGAGACCGTCACCGTCGAGGACGCCCGCCGCGCCGCGCAGGTCCGCAGTCATCGCGGCCTGGTTGAGCTGCACCCAGCCGGCCTGCACGATGTAGCCGCCCGAGCGCGCGTCCGCGACGAATTGGACCGATTCGCGGTACGTGCGCCCCTGGCCGCCATCGGAGACGACGAGCCGTGCGCTCGAGACCGGCATGTCGAGCAGCATGTCGCCAATGCGCACGCGAAACGCGCGGATCGCGCGCTCGTAGCGGCCGGTCCACGGATCGGTGTCGGTATCAGGGGTCGCGTCGTCGTAGCTGAGCTCGAAGCTCAAGGTGCCGCCGCGCAGGTCTGCTGCGCGCACCGGCGCGTCGGTGGGCAGCGCGGCGAGGGTGGTGTCGGCGGGTACCTTGAACGAGGCATTGCCTCGCAAGAGGACCTCGGCGGCGCCGGCGGGGTGGAATGGTGCAAGCAGGGCCGTGAGCAGCGCTCCAGCTGCCGCGACTGAACGGATCAGGGGTCGCGGGGCGCCGCGGGATAAACGGGGGGTGTTCTGACTGCGAATCGGACTGGCCTGCATGAACCTCTCCATCTGAGGGCGACGTGGCGGTTCAACGGTGGGGCGACCGTGCCCGTGGACCGTGGCGCACCGCTACTTTGCAAGCGCCGGTAACCCCTCCTGCATGCGCCATGCCCAGCGCGGCGCTCGGGGACGGCGAGGCGGCTCGTGTTTGACAGGCCGCCCTGCGGGCGGATAGGCTCCTCCAATGTCCTGTCTGCGCCCCTCGCTGTTTTTGCTGCCCACGCTACGACTAGCGTCGGGCCGGGGTCGCACGCTGCCCGCACCAGGCTGATCGAGCCAGTCCAGCGCGCCACCCCGGCCCGCCCCGTACCCCGACCGATGCTCGGGGCCACGGGAGGCGACGGCCACGTTCATCGCTTCCTCCGCCCCGGATCACGGTCGATTCCCGAACCCGACCGACCCCTGGAGTCCGAGCCATGACGATGAAGCCCCCCGCCGGCAAGTACCGACCGTTTCCGAGCATCGACCTGCCCGACCGCCGCTGGCCGTCGCGCACCATCGAGCGCGCGCCGCGCTGGCTGTCGACCGATCTGCGCGACGGCAATCAGGCCTTGTTCGAGCCGATGGACACCGCGCGCAAGCTGCGGATGTTCGAGACCCTGCTGAAGATCGGCGTCAAGGAGATCGAGGTCGGCTTCCCCGCAGCCTCGCAGACCGACTTCGACTTCGTGCGCCATGTGATCGAGCAGGGGCTGGTGCCCGACGACGTCGTCATCAGCGTGCTGACGCAGGCCCGCGAGGACCTGATCACACGCTCGATCGACTCGCTGGCCGGCGCGAAGCGCGCGGTCGTTCACCTGTACAACGCGACCGCGCCGGTGTTCCGCCGCGTTGTCTTCGGCCTGAGCCAGGACGAGGTGCTGGCGCTCGCAGTGCGCAGCACGCGCTTCGTGCGTGAGCAGCTCGATGCGCGGCCCGGCACCGAATGGGGCTTCGAATACAGCCCCGAGGTGTTCTCCTCGACCGAACTGCACTTTGCGCGCGACGTCTGCGCCGCGGTGATGGACGCCTGGGGCGCGACACCGCAGCGGCCGGTGATCCTGAACCTGCCCGCGACTGTCGAATGTGCGATGCCGAACATCTACGCGGACCAAATCGAGTGGATGGACCGCAATCTGCCGAACCGCGCGTCGGCGGTGATCTCGGTCCATCCGCACAATGATCGCGGCACCGCGATTGCGGCGGCCGAGCTCGGGGTGTTGGCGGGGGCACAGCGCATCGAGGGCTGCCTGTTCGGCAACGGCGAGCGCACCGGCAACGTCGATCTCGTCACGCTCGCGCTGAACCTCTACACGCAGGGCATCGACCCGGAGCTGAACTTCTCCGACATCAACGCGGTGGCGCGCACCGTCGAGCAGTGCAACCAGCTGCCGATCCATCCGCGGCATCCGTACGTCGGCGACCTGGTCTTCACCGCGTTCTCCGGTTCGCACCAGGACGCGATCAAGAAGGGCTTCGCGGTGCAGGCGTCGGACGCGCCGTGGGAGGTGCCCTATCTGCCGATCGACCCGGCCGACCTCGGCCGCAGCTACGAGTCGGTGATTCGCGTCAACAGCCAGTCGGGCAAGGGCGGGATCGCCTTCCTGCTCGAGCGGCACCACGGCATCGTGATGCCGCGCCGGCTGCAGGTCGAATTCAGCACGATCGTGCAACGCCACACCGACGCGCACGGCAGCGAGGTGACGGCGGACCAGCTCTGGACTCTGTTCTCGCAGGCCTACCTCGACGAGACTGCGCGGATTCGGCTGCTGGCGCACCGGATGGTCGGCAGCGACCGCGGCCATCAGGTCGAGCTCGAGGTCTCGGTCGACGGCCGGCGGCACGTGCTGCGTGGCGAGGGCAACGGCCCGATCGATGCCGCGGTCGATGCGCTCGGCCTGCCGATCCGCGTCGACGCCTACGAGGAGCGCTCGATCGACGCCGGTGCCGACGCACGCGCCATCGCCTTCATCGAGGCGGCCTGTGACGGCGTGACCGGGACGCGCTACGGCGTGGGTATAGACCGAAGCATCGTGGTCGCCTCGCTGCGCGCGCTGATCTCGGCGGCGAACCGGCTCGGGCTGGCTGACCGCGAGCTCGGTGGTTCGCGGCCGCAGCGGGCAGCTTGAGAGGGTGTAGACGAGTTCCGATTGAAGAGACGAGGGAAAGGCCGCGATGATTGGAAGGTTTGGTGAGGTCACCGTGATGCGGTTGCTCGCGACGCTATGCGCAGGCTGCTTGGGCGTCGGTAGTGTCGGATGTAATTCATCGAAGCTAAGTGAAAGTCGTTTCCGGCAGTGCGGCAACACGCCGGATGCCCGGGCGGCGATCGACTGCGAGCGGGAAAGACGTGAGGCGCTCGATGCCTATTCCCGGGAGACCGAACGCAACCGGAAACCCGCGGACCGGATGACGAAGTAAGGCGGGGACGGCAGGCAGGCGACAGCGCTGACTGTGGCACACGCCGGCAGCGCTGCACGAGCTTGCCGCGCCGGTCAATTGACTCCAGCCCGCCCATCGCGATGCCGAGCGTGACCACCGCAGCGCCGCCTGACGACATGAACGGCAGCGACACGATGCCGCCGACGAACAGCACGGCGCTCACCGTCGAGCCCTCGACGGGCACAGACATGCTGGCCGCGACCCGGCTCCGCCCTCGGCCTCGCCGGCGCGGGCCGCCTGACCCGCCGGGGCGCGGGCGCGCAGATGCACCGGAGCACCATCAGGCGCCTTGGTATGATCCGCGCACGATGCCGTCCCCCGCCCGTCTCCGCCCCCGCCTCGCCGCCGCCGGCCTGGCGCTCTCCATGCTGGCGATCGCGGCCCCGGTCGTTCATGGCCAGGCCGCCCGCAACCTCCCCGACGGCGCCGAGGCCGGCCGGCTGATGATGGGCGTGTTCCCGCTGGCGACGATCGACGGACGCGAGCTGCGGCTGGGGCCTGGCACGCGCATCTACGACGAGAACAACATGATCCGTCCGCCGGCGATGGTCGACGGTGAGCGCAAGATCGCCTACGTGCGGGGCCCGCTCGGAGAGGTCGTGCAGATCTGGCTGCTGTCCGACGCCGAGTTCCGCGACCTGGGCGCGCGGATCGCGGCGGCGCGTCGTGCCGCCCCGCCGCGCTGACCCCACCCGGCAAGACCGAGATGACCACCAAGCTGTACCTGCGCACCTTCGGCTGCCAGATGAACGAATACGACTCGGCCAAGATGGTCGATGTGCTCGGGCAGTCGCAGGCGGGCGGCATCGAGATGACCGACGATCCGGCGCTTGCGGACATCGTGCTCTACAACACCTGTTCGGTGCGCGAGAAGGCGCAGGAGAAGGTGTTCTCGGACCTCGGCCGGCTGCGCGCGCTCAAGAAAGAGCGGCCCGGGATGGTGATCGGCGTGGGCGGCTGCGTGGCCAGCCAGGAAGGCGCGAACATCGTCAGCCGCGCGCCCTACGTCGACGTGGTCTTCGGGCCACAGACGCTGCACCGGCTGCCCGCACTGATCGATGCGCGCCGCCGCACCGGCCGCGCGCAGGTCGACATCAGCTTCCCCGAGATCGAGAAGTTCGACCACCTGCCACCCGCACGCGTCGTGGGGGCGAGCGCCTTCGTGTCGATCATGGAGGGCTGCAGCAAGTACTGCAGCTTCTGCGTGGTGCCCTACACCCGCGGCGAGGAGGTCTCGCGCCCCTT
>JBIPLJ010000030.1:0-50964 GCA_044368415.1 Burkholderiaceae bacterium | reverse complement strand
GCCACCTCGACGAGTCCGGGCTGCGCGAGGCCGTCCTCGAGGCCGCCCGCACCAAGCCGCTGTTCGGCGTGTGCATCGGCGAGCAGATGCTGTTCGACGCGAGCGAGGAGGGCGGCACGGCCGGCCTGGGTCTGCTGCCCGGCCAGGTCGTCCGGTTCCCGGCTGATATGCGCGAGGCGGACGGTGCGCGCCTGAAGGTGCCGCACATGGGCTGGAACCGGGTCGCCCAGGACCGGCCGCACGCGCTGTGGGAGGGGGTGCCCGACCACGCCTACTTCTACTTCGTGCACAGCTACTACGCCCGCCCCGGCGATGCCGGCCTGAGCGTGGGCAGCACCGACTATGGGCGCCGCTTTACCTGTGTCGTCGCGCGGGATAACATTTTCGCTACTCAGTTTCACCCAGAGAAGAGTGCGGCCCACGGGTTGCGGCTCTACGCGAACTTCGTCGACTGGCGTCCCTGATTCGTACCAGGCTTCCCCGAATCCCGTCCGACCCGCCCGACGCCCTCCACGCTCCTCGCCGACCCAGGCCCCCCCCGATGCTGCTGATCCCCGCCATCGATCTCAAGGATGGCCGCTGCGTGCGCCTTCGCCAGGGCGACATGGACGATGCAACCGTCTTCTCCGAGGACCCGGCCGCGATGGCCCGCAAGTGGCTCGAACTCGGCGCCCGCCGGCTGCACTTGGTCGATCTGAACGGTGCCTTCGCCGGCAAGCCGAAAAACGAGGCCGCCATCAAGGCCATCGTCAACGAGGTGGGCTCGCGCATCCCGGTGCAGATCGGTGGCGGCCTGCGCGACCTCGACACCATCGAGCGCTACCTTGACGGCGGCATCTCGTACGTCATCATCGGTACGGCCGCGGTCAAGAACCCGGGCTTCCTGCATGACGCATGCAGCGCGTTCCCTGGGCAGGTCATCGTCGGCCTCGACGCCCGCGACGGCAAGGTCGCCACTGACGGCTGGAGCAAGCTCACCGGCCATGACGTGCTCGACCTGGCCAAGAAGTTCGAGGGCTACGGGGTCGAGTCGGTCATTTACACCGACATCGGCCGTGACGGCATGCTGAGCGGCGTGAACATTGAGGCCACGGTGCGGCTCGCCCGCGGACTGTCGGTGCCGGTCATCGCCTCCGGCGGCGTGGCCGCGCTCAGCGACATCGACGCGCTGTGCGCGGTCGAGCACGAAGGCGTCGAAGCGGCAATCGTCGGCCGCGCGATCTACGACGGCACGCTCGATTTCGCTGCCGCGCAGGCGCACGCCGACGCGCTCGGCGGAGAGTCATGACGGCTCCCACGCATGGTGCGCTCGCCGCCCCCAGCGAGGGCGCTCAGCGCCTTCGGGCAGCCGGGCGGCGCTGAATCATGGCCCTGACGAAGCGGATCATCCCCTGTCTCGACGTGACGGCCGGCAGGGTGGTCAAGGGCGTGAACTTCCTCGCGCTGCGCGACGCCGGCGATCCGGTCGAGATCGCGCGCCGCTACGACGGTGAGGGCGCCGACGAGCTGACCTTCCTCGATATCACTGCCTCGTCCGACGAGCGCGACATCATCCTGCATGTCATCGAGGCGGTGGCGGCCGAGGTGTTCATCCCGCTGACCGTCGGCGGCGGCGTGCGCGCGGTCGAGGACGTGCGCCGGCTGCTGAACGCGGGCGCCGACAAGGTCTCGATCAACACCGCCGGCCTGCAGAATCCGCAGCTCATTGCCGATGCCGCCCGCCGCTTCGGTGCGCAGGCGATCGTCTGCGCGGTCGACGCCAAGCAGGTCGAACCGGGCCGCTGGGAGGTGTTCACACACGGCGGGCGCAAGGCTACTGGCCGCGACGCTGTCGAGTGGGCCTGCGAGATCGAGCGGCTGGGCGCCGGGGAGATCCTGCTCACCAGCATGGACCGCGACGGCACGAAGCAGGGCTTCGACCTCGGCCTGACGCGCGCCGTCTCGGACGCGGTCGGCATCCCGGTCATCGCCTCGGGCGGGGTCGGTACGCTGCAGCACCTGGCAGACGGCGTGCTCCAGGGCCGGGCCGACGCGGTGCTCGCCGCAAGCATCTTCCACTTCGGCCAGCACACCGTCGACGAGGCCAAGCGCCATCTGGCGGCGCAGGGCATCGCGATGCGCCTGCAATGAGCGGCGGGGCGCCGGTGCGTCCGGCCACCGGTGGTGAGGCCGTCGCCGCCGGAACGCCCGCGGACTGGCTCGACGCAGTGCGCTGGGACGCCGCCGGCCTGGTCACCGCGATCGCCCAGGACGCCGACACCGGGCGCATCCTGATGGTCGCCTGGATGAACCGCGAGGCGCTCGCCGAGACCGCCCGCAGCGGCCGCGCCGTCTACTTCTCGCGCTCCCGGCAGCGGCTCTGGCGCAAGGGCGAGGCCTCCGGCCACGCCCAGTCGGTGCGCGAGCTGCGCCTCGATTGCGACGGCGACGCAGTGCTGCTCCTCGTCGGGCAGGCCGGCGGCATCGCCTGCCACACCGGACGCGCATCCTGCTTCTTCAGCCGCTGGGAGGATGGCCGCTGGGTCCTCGTCGACCCCGTGCTGAAAGACCCCGAATCGATCTACAGGTAGGACCTCCCGCATGACCGAACGCAGCGACGACACCCTCGCGCGCCTCGCCGCGACCGTCGCCTCTCGGCGTGGCGCCGACCCCGACACCTCCTATGTGGCGCGGCTGTTCCACAAAGGCGAGGATGCGATCCTCAAGAAGATCGGCGAGGAAGCGACCGAGACGGTGATGGCCGCCAAGGACGGCGACGCCGGCCGGATCGTCTCCGAGACCGCCGATCTGTGGTTCCACTGTCTCGTCATGCTCGCCCAGTACAATCTGAGTCCCTCCGACGTGCTGGCCGAGCTGGTGCGTCGCGAGGGAACGTCGGGCATCGACGAGAAAGCGCTCCGAAAAGAGCGTGACTGACGTCTTCCAGGAATCCGAGATGAGTCAGGACTGCATTTTCTGCCGCATCGCCCGGGGCGAGATCCCGTCGCGCAAGGTCTACGAGGACGAGGACGTGCTCGCCTTCCACGACATCAATCCCGCGGCGCCGGTGCATTTCATGATCATCCCGAAGGTGCATGTCGTGAACCTCTACGACGCCGACATGGCGCACCAGGCCGTGCTCGGCAAGGTGCTCGGAATGGCCGGGCAACTCGCGCGGGAACAAGGGCTGACGGACGGTTTTCGGACCATCATCAACAACGGAAGGGTGGGTCGGCAGGAGGTGTATCATCTCCATATGCACGTGTTGGGCGGTCCCGACCCCCTTCGCTCGGGCCTTGACACGCCCTGACACAGGAGTACGCGATGGGTTCGCTGAGCATTTGGCACTGGCTGATCGTCCTCGTGATCATCATGCTGGTCTTTGGTACGAAGAAGCTTCGCAACATCGGCTCTGACCTGGGCGGTGCGGTCAAGGGCTTCAAGGAAGGCGTGAAGGAAGGCTCGGAATCGGCCGCGGCCGATTCGCAGGCGTCCAAGACGATCGACGTCGACGCCAAGCCGAAGAGCTGACGGCGCGGCGGTGGCCCGCTTCGCGGGGCGCCCCGTCCGATCGGCGGTTGCAGTGTGCGAGCGGCTGAATGCCGCTCGCTGCATTTAGGTCCTCATGTTCGACATCGGCTTCTCCGAGATGGTGGTCCTCGCGGTCGTGGCGCTTGTCGTCCTCGGCCCCGAGCGTCTTCCCAAGGTCGCCAAGCAGGCCGGCGCCTGGATGGGCAAGCTGCGCCGGTACGTCGACGATGTGAAGTCCGACATCAACCGCCAGATGGAGCTCACCGAGCTGCGCAACCTGAAGTCGCAGCTCACCGACGCGGCCAAGGACATCGAGTCGTCCATCAGCTCGACCGTCTCCGACGTGCAGACATCCTTCAACGACGTGCAGCAATCGCTGGAAGGCGGCTCGGCCGACACCGAGCCCAAGACCGACTGGGACAAGATCTACGCGACGCGCCGCGCGCGCGAGCGGATCAAGGACCGTCGGATCGAGCGCGAGAAAGAGCTCGGCATCAAGCGGCCCAAGCGGCCGTTCCACCGCTGAGGCCGCCGTGACGCTCAAGGACCTGCTCGGCCGCAAGAAGAAGCCCGACGTCGACCCCGCACAGGACGAGAGCTTCGTCTCGCACCTGGTCGAGCTGCGCGACCGCATGATCCGCTCGCTGGTGGTCGTGCTGCTCCTGTTCGGCGTGTGCTTCTACTTCAGCGGCGACATCATGAAGTTCCTGTCGCAGCCGCTCTATCAAGCGCTGCCGGCCGGCACCCGGCCGATCTTCACCGACCAGGCCGGCGCGTTCTTCACGTTGACGAAGGTCTCGTTCCTGACAGCGCTGCTGGCCGCGCTGCCCTGGGTGCTCTACCAGGCCTGGGCCTTCATCGCGCCCGGGCTGTACGACCACGAGAAGCGCTTCGCGCTGCCACTGATCGTCTCCAGCGTGTTCTTCATGCTGGTCGGCATCTCGTTCGCGTACTACTTCGTGCTGCCGGCGGCGTACAAGTTCTTCATCTCGTTCTCCGAGCAGACCGGCGCGGAAACGCTGCAGGACCTGCAGAAGTACTGGGACTTCACGCTCGCGATCTTCTTCGGCTTCGGGATCACCTTTGAGGTGCCGGTCGTCGAGATGCTGCTGGTCAAGCTCGGCATGGTGACCACGCAGCAGCTGCGCGAGGCGCGCCGCTATGTGGTGGTCGGCGCGTTTGTGGTCGCCGCGGTGTTGACCCCGCCCGACGTGCTGTCGCAGTTCATGCTCGCGATCCCGCTGATCATTCTCTACGAGCTTGGCATCTGGCTGTCCGGCTTCATCGCCTCCGTCAGCAAGGCGCCCGCGCCGGTCGAGGAGACCGCCGCGGCGTCCGCCGGCCCGCCGACCGACCCGCGTTGAGCGCGGGCGCCCGGGCGCCTCAGCGCAGCCCAGGGTCGGGCAGCGACTCCAGCTTCGCGGTAAACCGGCGCATGCCGCCGAGCCAGCGATCGTAGTCCTCGCCCTTGCGCCTGGACGAGGTCTCTTCCTGCGGGCAGAGCATCGAGACGCGCACGCCAGCGGCCGATGCGGTGTTCAGTCCGGAAACGCATACGACTAAGGCCGCTGCAGCGACTGCAGATACTCGGCGAGTGCGAGGGTGCGGCCGCGCACGCTCCATTCTGCCGGGAACGGCGTGCCGCGGGTCTGCGCCTCGGACTGCTCGCGGTAGACGCGGCCCCAGATCGGCATCTCGCGCGTGCCGTGCACGCCCGGCTCGGTCATGCCGCGGCCGTCGATCAGGTCGGCGATCTCGGAGCGCGGGAAACTGCCGCCCCGGCGGCGCGCGATTGTCGTGAGGTCGGCCGGCTCGCGGGCGAGAAAGGGGTGCATCGGTCCGTCGCCGCGGGCGCCCATGCCGTGGCAGGTGGCGCAGTTCGATTCAAACTCCAGCCGGCCGCGTTCGAGCATCGTAGGCGCCGCGGCCGGTGCGGGCTGCGCGAGCGCGGGCAGTGCCGAGACGGCGGCCATGGCGGCCACGGTGGCGAGGGCGGCCTTGGCGGCCGAGGTGGCCGAGGTGGCGAGGACGGCGATGGACAGGGTGCGGTGGCGGCTGAACATGATTCGACCTCGGACGATCGGCGACGGGGCGCGTCCGAGCAGTCTGCGGCCGCCGACGCGGCGCCGATTGACGCAGGTCAAGGGCCGATCGCTCGGCGCTGCTCCGACGCGCCTCGGAGGGTCGCCTTGTCTTGGGGCGCCCGGGGCTTGCCCCTGTATTCGCTATAGGACTTCCCCGTGTGTGCCTTTGCGCCGTGCGACCCTCGGTGATGTCCGTCGTCTCGAACGCCGCTCCATCGAAGGCCCCGTGACCCGTCCCCTGCACCCCACCCGATCCCAACCCGCCCCAGCCGCGGTCCCCGGCGCCGGCGCGGCGGCCGGACTCGACGTGCTCGCGCCGGTGTTCGACACGCTGCCCAGCCTGATCGCGGTGCTCGACGCACAGGGTCGGATCGTCGCCGTCAACGCCGCGTGGCGCCGCTTCGGCAGCGACGGCGGAACCAGCGACCCGGTGGCTGGGCTCGGCACGAGCTACCTGAGCGTCTGCGCGCGCGCACGCGATGCCTGCGCCGAGGCCGGCGAGGTTGAGGACGGGCTGCGCCGCGTCCTGTCCGGTGAGACCGAGGGCTTCGACCTGGAGTACCTCTGCGAGACACCAGACCGCCCAAAGTGGTTCCATCTGCAGGCCAGCCGATGGCAGGGGGGAGGGCCGGTACGCGTGGTCGTCTCGCACACTGACGTCACCGCCCGAGCACTGGCCGAGCGCGCGCTGCGCGACGCCGACCGGCGCAAGGACGAGTTCCTGGTGATGCTCGCTCACGAGCTGCGCAGCCCGCTGGCGCCGCTGCTGAATGCGGCCCGGGTGGTCGAGCGCACTGAGCCGCTGACCGAACGCGGCCGCGAGGCCATCGCGATGGTGTCGCGGCAGGCCCGGCAGCTGTCACGTCTGGTCGACGACCTGCTCGACGTCAGCCGCATCACGCGGGGCAAGATCGCGCTGCAGTGCAGCCCGGTGGACGTCGGCGCGGCCGTGCGCGGCGCGATCGAGTCGGCAGCGGCCGATGTGCAGGCACGTGGTCACCGTGTCGAGCTCGATCTCCCCGGGTCGCCGCTGTACGTCGATGCCGATCCGGTTCGGCTCTCGCAGATGCTCGGCAACCTGCTCGACAACGCCTGCAAGTACACCCCGGACGGCGGGCGCATCGCTGTCTCGGTCCAGGCGCATGCCGAGACGGTCGAGATCTCGGTCACGGATACCGGAATCGGCATCGATCCGGCGAAGATCCCCCAGCTCTTCGAGCTGTTCCACCAGGTCGACCCCACGCTGGACCGCGCCTCGGGTGGGCTCGGCATCGGCCTGACCGTGGTGCGCCGACTCGTCGAGCTGCACGGCGGGCGGGTACACGCCACGAGCCCGGGTGCCGGCCAGGGCGCGACCTTCACGCTCGCCCTGCCGCGCCTGTGCGCGCTCGTGCCCGCCGAAGGAGGCTGATTCTTCTGCAGGCGGCTGACCTTTCTGCAGCGGAATCCCGCGGGGTGGGCCGCTCGCCAGGCGAGTACCATCCGAGCCACATACCACCGGGCCACGCGGGAACCGGTCCAGGAGACTCCGTCAGATGAATGCGCCGACAGAAGGCATGCGGCTGGTCACCAGCCTCAAGGAACGCTATACCGCCGAGGCAGGATGGGTCTACATGACCGGCACCCAGGCGCTGGTCCGGCTGCCGATCCAGCAGCGCCTGCGCGATGCCGCCGCGGGGCTGCGCACCGGCGGCTATGTGTCCGGCTACCGCGGCTCGCCGCTCGGCCGCTACGACATGGAGCTCTCGGCCGCACAGGACGTGCTCGACCGCCACAACGTGGTCTTCCGGGCCGGCATCAACGAGGACCTCGCGGCCACGGCGCTGTGGGGCGCGCAGTACGTCGGCGTCTTTCCCGGCGCCAAGGTCGACGGCGTCTTCGGCATCTGGTACGGCAAGGGACCGGGCGTGGACCGCTCGGGTGACCCGTTCCGCCATGCCAATCTCGCCGGCACCTCGCCGCTCGGCGGCGTGCTCGCGCTGGCCGGCGACGACCACGGTGCGAAGTCCTCCACCGTCGCCAACTACTCGGACCTGAACTTCGTCGCCGCGACCATCCCGCTGCTCTATCCGAGCAACGCGCAGGAGCTGCTCGACCTGGGCCTGCACGGCATCGCGATGAGCCGGTACTCGGGTTGCTGGACCGGCATGAAGGTCGTCACCGACGTGGTCGAGGGCGGCGGCTCGGTCTATGTCGCGCCCGACTCGCCGGTGATCGTCATGCCGCCCGAAGGCACGCTGCCCGCGGGCGGCGTGCACACCCGCGGCTTCGACGCCGCGGTGCCTCAGGAGGAGCGGCTGCACCACCACAAGATCTACCGCGTGCTCGCCTATGCGCGCGCCAACGCGCTAAACCGCATCGGCGGCGCGACCGGCGAGGCGCGCATCGGTGTGGTCGCCGCCGGCAAGGCCTGGCAGGACCTGCAGCAGGCACTGGTCGCGCTCGGCCTGGACGAGGCCGGCCTCGCCGCGCTCGGCGTGCGCACGCTGAAGGTGGGCCTGGTGTGGCCGCTCGACCCGACCATCGTGCGCGAGTTCGCGCAGGGGCTGTCGACGGTGCTGGTGATCGAGGAGAAGCGCCCGCTACTCGAAGACCAGATGCGCAACGCGCTCTACGGCCTCGCCGGGGCGCCTGCGATCCGCGGCAAGTTTGCCACCGGCGCGATGTTCGCCGAGGACCGGGGCGCCGCGATCTTCCCGAACGCGGGCGAGATCTCGCCGGCCATGGTCGCAGGGGCGATCGTCGATGCGCTGCGCGCGCTCGACCCCGGCTGCACGCTGTCGCTGCCCGCCGAGGCCTCGGGCCCTAAGTCGGACGGCCCGACACCGGTCCGCGCACCGAGCTTCTGCTCGGGCTGCCCGCATGGGCGCTCCACCAAGCTGCCCGACGGCAGCCGCGCGCTTGCCGGTATCGGCTGCCACACCATGGCGATGTTCCTCGACCCGACCAAGACGACCACCGTGTCGCACATGGGCGGCGAGGGCGCAATGTGGCTCGGCCAGCAGCCGTTCACCACCGAGAAGCATGTGTTCGCCAACATGGGCGACGGCACGTATTTCCACTCCGGCTTCCTCGCGCTGCGCCAGGCGGTGGCCGCCCACGTGCCGATCACCTACAAGATCCTGCATAACGGGTTTGTGTCGATGACCGGCGGCCAGAAGATCGACGGCGAGCTGACCATCGCCGGCACCATTGGCGAGCTCTCGGCCGAGGGCGTCAAGAAGATCGCGCTGGTGAGCGACGACCCGGCTAAGTGGCGGGGCGTGACGCTGCCCACCGGCGTGACCGTGCACCACCGCTCCGAGCTCGACGCCGTGCAGCGCGACTTCCGCGAGTACGGCGACGTCTCGGTGATCGTCTACGACCAGCCCTGCGCCACCGAGCGCAGGCGGCTTCGCAAGCGCGGCAAGTGGAACGACCCGGACAAGCGCGCCTTCATCAACAGCGCGGTCTGCGAGGGCTGCGGCGACTGCGGCAAGGTCACGAACTGCATGTCGATCGAGCCGCTCGAGACCGAGCTCGGACGCAAGCGGCGCATCAACCAGTCGAGCTGCAACAAGGACTTCTCCTGCCAAGAGGGGTTCTGCCCGAGCTTCGTGACCGTCGAGGGCGGGCGCGTGCGAAAGGCGGGCGCCTCCGCGGCCGCGGGCGCCGACCCGCTTGCCGCGGTGGCGGCAGCCGGCGATGCGGCCTTCCCGGCGTTGCCCGCGCCTGCCATCGCGCGGCCCGGGCGCTCGTACGCGATCATCATCGCGGGCATCGGCGGCACCGGCGTCGTGACCATCGGGCAGACGCTTGCGGTGGCCGCCCACTTCGAGGGCCTGTTCAGCTCAAACCTCGACGTCACCGGCCTCGCGCAGAAATACGGCGCGGTGCTGTCGCATGTGAAAGTCGCCCCCGAGCCGGCGATGCTGCATGCCACCCGCGTGGCCACCGGCGAGGCCGACGCGCTGATCGGCTGCGACCTGATCGTGTCGGCCGGCGTCGAGACCTTCTCGAAGCTGCGGGCTGGCAGCGGCGGCGTCGTCTGTACCGACATGGTCCCGACCTCGGAATTCTCGCGCAATCCCGACTGGAACCCGGACGCCGACGGGCTGGCCGCCAAGCTCGCCGGTGTGTTCGGCGAGCGGGGCCTCGCGCTTGAGGCGCTGCGCCTGTCGACCGCGCTGATGGGCGACGCGATCACCGCGAACATGTTCCTGCTCGGCGCCGCGTGGCAGCGCGGCCTCGTGCCGCTGACCTTCGAGGCGATCGACCGTGCGATCGAGCTCAACGGCGTCGCGATCCAGAGCAACCGCCGCGCCTTCCTGTGGGGCCGGCGCGCCGCGCACGACCTGAACGCGGTCGAGAAGATCGCGACCGGTTCGGGGCCGGCGAGCGCGCAGGTGGTGCGCTTCGACCCGAAGAAGGTTGCGACCCTCGCCGAGCTGATGGCGCACCGCATCGGCTACCTGACCGACTACCAGGACACGGCCTACGCGAACCGCTACGCCGCGATGGTCGAGCGCGTGAAGCAGGCCGAGGCCGTGCTCGGACGAGGCGACGCCCTCGCGCGCGCGGTCGCGAAGTACCTCTTCAAGCTGATGGCCCACAAGGACGAGTGGGAGGTTGCGCGCCTCTATGCCCGGCCCGAGTTCCGCAAGGAGCTGGAGGCCGCGTTCGAGGGCGACTTCAAGCTGAAGTTCCATGTCGCCGGCGGGCCGTTCGGCCGGCGTGATCCGGTCTCTGGCAAGCTGGTCAAGCGCGAGCTCGGCCCGTGGCTGATGACCGCGTTCCGGCTGATGGCGCCGCTGCGCGGCCTGCGGGGCGGCGCGCTCGACGTGTTCCGAAACTCGTCCGAGCGCCGGCTGGCGCGCGACCTGCTGGCGACCTACGAGGCCGACCTCGAGCGCGTGATCGCCGGCCTCTCGGCGGCCAATCACGCGGTCGCGGTGAAGCTCGCGTTGCTGCCCGAGAAAGTCCGTGGCTACGGCCATGTGCGCGAGCAGCATGCCGCGGCGATGAAGACCGAGCGCGAGGCGCTGCTGGCCCAGTGGCAGCAGGGCGGCGAGGCGGTGGTCGAGGTACGGCGGCGGATGCAGGCGGCCTGAGGTCGCGGCCCCGCCTGGGGCAACGCCCAGGGCGATGTCCCGTCAGCCGACCGGCGCGTCTCCAGGTGCCCCCGCCGGCGCGTCCTCGGCCCCCTCAGCAGGCGCCCCCACGAAACGCTCGAACGACTCGCGGATCTCGTCGAGCGGCGCGTCGCGGAAGATGAACACCAGCTTCGAGCCGCGGCCCGCATCGGGCCACTGCGCCAGCGTGACCGGCGGATGGAACACATGGTGCACACCGTGCAGCACGACCGGCAGCGGCTCGCCGGCGAGCGCCACCACCGCCTTGGCCCGCAGCAGCCGGTCGCCGTGGATGCGACGCAGCTCGGCCAGCCAGTCGTGCAGCCGTTGCCAGTGGAGTGGCGCCTCGGGTGTCAGGCACAGGGCCTGGATGTGTTCACCGTGCGCGTTGGGATCGGAGCGCTCGGCGTGCGCGGGCTCGAAGCGGATCCAGCGGCGCACGCGCGAGGCGAGGTCCGGCGAGCCGCGCGGCAGCACCTCGTCGGCGGAGGCGCGACCGGCAACGATGGGCGTGACCGTCGCGATGCCGTTGAGCGCGCGCAGCCGGGGCTCGAGCCGGGCGAGGGCGTCGGCGTCTAGGTCGGTCTTGGTGATCAGCAGCCGGTCGGCGAGCGCGACCTGCTTGCGCGCCTCGGGATGCTCGTCGAGCTGGCGCGCGGCGTTGACCGCGTCGACCGTCGTGACCACCCCCGCGAGCGTGCAGAAGTGTGAGACCAGCGGATTGTTCAGCATCATCTGCATCATCGGCGCCGGGTCGGCGAGGCCGGTGGTCTCGATGACGATGCGCCGGAACGGCGGGATCTCGCCCGCATCGCGCCGGGCGAGCAATTGGCGCAGCGCGCTCTCAAGGTCGGAGCGCAACGTGCAGCAGACGCACCCGCTCTGCAGCACCACCATCTCACCGTCGATCGAATCCACCAGCAGGTGATCGAGCCCGACCGCGCCGAATTCGTTGACGATCACCGCGGTGTCGCCGAGCTCGGGCTGTTTGAGCAGGTGGTTGAGCAGCGTGGTCTTGCCGCTGCCCAGGAAGCCGGTCAGAACGGTGACGGGCACGCGTTCCGCGGAACGGTCGGTGTCGAACAGGCTCAAGCGGGTCTCCTCGTCGCGGCGCCTTGACCACAATCACGAGTGAGCATAGCTTAGGTCCTGCGGGGACTCGTGCCGTCGTCGCCCGGAGAACCGCTCCCGCTGCGCGTTCCCGGAAACCGTGTTGTATCAGAACGAAGACCGAGGAGACCCGATGAGCGACGACACCCAGGGCAGTCCCACGCCCGAGCAGGACCCGTCCCAGCAGACCCCGCAGGCCGAGGGCGACAGCCCCCGCCGCGACTTCTTCCGCAGCGCGGTTGCGGCCGTCGGCGTGATCGGCGTGGCCGGCGCGCTGCATGGCAAGTACAGCAGCGCGCCGCTGATCGCGAGCGCCCAGGCGCAGACACCCGCCGGAACCGCTCAGCGGCAGTGGTGGCCGTCGCGCTGGGGTCCGAACGACGAGGCCGGCGCGTCGAACTGGATCACGCCCGAGAAGGTGCTCGATGCCTCGAAGTGGATCCGCGACGGGAAGATCTATCGAATCGGTCGCGTCTACGAGCAAGGCATGCCGATGTTCGGCGCCCGCGCGTACTCGCTGCGGATCCCCGGCAGCCCGACCGGCGGCCCCTTCGGCGACAACAAGCTGATCTACAACGACGAGTTCTTGGCCGCTGAGGTCGGCCAGAGCGGCACGCAGTTCGACGGACTGGGCCACATCGGGCTTCAGTTGGGTCCCGACGGCGACAAGAACCAGATGCGCTACTACAACGGCTTCACCGAGCAGCAGATCGGCGGTGCCTATGGGCTGCAGAAGCTCGGCATCGAGAAGGTCAAGCCGTTCTTCACGCGCGGCCACCTGATCGATGTGGAGGGCGCACGTGGCTCGATGTGGGAAGCGGGCCAGGAGATCAAGCTCGACTGGATCCGGAATGCGTTGCAGAAGCAGGGCATGAACGAGTCCGACATCAAGCCGGGCGATGCGGTGTTCTTCAATACCGGCTGGGGCAAGCTCTGGATGAAGAACAACGACCGGTTCGTCGCGGGCGAGCCCGGTATCGGTTTGGAGGTCGCGCGCTGGTGCATCGAGAAGGGTGTCAGCCTGACGGGCGCCGATTCCTGGGCGACCGAGGTGGTGCCGAACCCCGACCCGAAGCTGGCGTTCCCGGTGCATGCCGAGCTGATCACCAAGCACGGCATCTTCAACCACGAGAACATGCAGTTCGACGAGCTGATCGCAGCGAAGAAGTACCAGTTCGTCTACATCTTCTCGCCGGCGCCGATGAAGGGGGCCACCGGATCGAACGGCGGCCCGATCGCGGTGACCTGAGTCAGGGCCTTCGAACGCCGGCCGGCACTTCCGGCCGGCGGTGCCCTCCCCGGATCAGCCGACACCCGGTCCGGGCGCCTGAAAACACGTGTGGCACGGCCCTCAGCGGGCGATCGGAAGCACGCAGCCCACCGGACGAAGCTCGATCTGCTGCACCCCGTAGCGGGTGAGCGGCCGCTCGCCATCGAGGACCAGGCGTGCGCGCTGCTGAGAGGTGGTGCGGACCAGCAGCTTCGGCACCGGACGGTAGAGCAACTGGCGCGTGCCGCGCCGTTCGCCGTCGCCCGCCGGGCCGTCGTCGCGAACCATGAGCGTGCCTTCGCGGGGGCCTTCGGTGCGCTCGGCCACCAGCACGAGCGCGTTACCGTCGACGCGGTATTCGTCGTGCACCGGCGTGCCGAGCAGTGGATGCGAGAAGGTCACCTCGAACGTGCGATCCAGGCCGTTGAAGGGGATCCGGGCGAGCACGCGTCCGTCATCCGGATCGAGCAGCGCGAGGATGCAGCCCGTCGCCGGGCGCCCCGGCGTTGCGCCTGCGGCTGATGGCATGGCCGACTGTCCGGGCGCCCCCGGCGTGGCAGGCGCCTGTGCCCGGGCCGGACTGGCCAGCGAGACGGCGAGAGCGAGGCCGAGGACCCCGGCTGCCCGCGCTGCCGTCCTCGGCAGCGATGCACGCTTCATCGCAGTGTCTCAAGCACCTGCGCGACGAACGCGCAGGGGTCGAACTTCGTCCGATCGAAGGTCCAGCCCAGCCGCACGACCACGGCCTCGCTCGACGGCACGACCGCCACCACCTGTCCCCAGTGTCCCATCAGCGCGATCGTATCCTCTGGTAGCCCCCGGCCCCTGCACAAGCCGGCGTCCGCGTCGCCGATCCGCCACGCTTGCGCCCCGTAGCCTCGGCCGCGGCCCGTGGTCGTTGCCGGTTGCGAGACGCGGGCGAGCCAGCCGGGGGCGAGTACCTGCCGGTCCGGCCAGCGGCCGTCGCGCAGTGTCAGCTCGCCCAACCGCGCCCAATCGGCGGCGCTTGCCCACAGGTAGGCTGAACCGATCCAGGTGCCGTCGGTGTCGGTCTCGATCCGGGCGCTCTGGGCGCCGATCGGCTCGAACACCTTGCGCCGCGGCGCCGCCCAGTAATCTGCGTCGCTCGCGTAGCGGGAGCGCAGCGTCCGCGACAGCAGGTTGGTGCTCGTGCTGAGGTACCGCCAGCGTTCGCCGGGCGGTGCCGCGGCAGGCGCGGCCGCGGCGAAGGCGGCAACGTCCGCGTGGCCGAACAGCATTCGCGTGACCGAGGCGCCGGCGCCGTAGTCCTCGACATGCTCGAGTCCGTCGCGCATGTACAGCAGGTCCGTGACGGTGATCTTCGCGCGGCCGTCGGTGCGCCAAGTCTGGACCCAGTCGGGCGTCCGCGGACCGTCGACCATGTCGACCACGGGCGCCGCCAGCTCGAGCCGGTCTTCGGCCGCGAGTTGGTGGGCGAGCATCGCAACCACCGTCTTGCTCATCGACCAGCCGTGCAGCGGAGTGCCCGGCGGGAAGCCCGGTGCGCCGCGGTCGACCAGCAGCCGGCCGCGGTGCACGATCGCGACCGCCCGTGTGTTTGCGGCCTCCGGGTCGCCGGCGCCGACGAACGCCGCGTCCAGCACGCGCGCGAGCGCGTCGGCGTCCACCCCTGCGCCCCAGTCCGCACGCGCGACCGTGCGGTCGCCCTGCGGCCATGCTGCGTCGCGCTGCGGCGGCAGGACGAAGGCCGGCGTCGGCGGGGCGGGCACATCGAGCACGCAGCCGCGCCCGGGCAGCAGGCGGGCGGTGCGGGGGGCGACGCCCGGTGCGGTCGCGGTCACGCTGCGTGCGGCGTCGTCGGCCCGCACTTCGATCATCCTGAGCAGCGGGCTCGCCGGCAGCACGTCGTCGGCCAGCACCTCGCGCCACGGACGACCGGCGACATAGGCACCCGAGCACACGCTGTGTGCGGCCATGCCCGCGCCGACCGACCTCAGCCCGTCGGGCGCGCCCGACAGTGCCCCGCAGCCCGCCAGGGCCGTGCAGACCGACAGCAGCAGCGTCTGCCGGGCCAGCCGGCCCGTCCACGCAAACTCCATGGTGTTCTCCTTCAACTCGTGAGCACCGCGCGCTGCGTCTCGACGCGGATCTCGTCGGTCAGCCGCGCCTTGTGGCGCGCGAACCCGGTCGAGGTCTTGATCCGGTAATCGCGTGGTTGCACGAAGCCGATCGTCTCCTCGTGTTTGATGCAGCCCGGCCGCGCGCTCATGACAAGGACTCGGTGGGCCCTATCACGGGCATCTCCTCGATGACGGGCGGGCAGCGGGGCGGCTTCGGAAAATCAGTCGGATGATAGCGTCGCGACGCGCTCACCCCGGACGGAAGCGGTTGAACAGGCGAAAGCGCGTGCCAGGATGGACCAGCCGCGCGCAGGTGGCCACGCGGCCGTTCGACCAGGTCCGGCGCAGGATCGTCAGGCACGCGCTGCCGAGCGGCACCTCGAGCAGGGCCGCGATGGCCGCATCCGCGGATTCGGCGACGATCGAGTGTTCGACCTCGCGCAGCGGGTCGTGCTCCTGCAGGTACTGCGCCGGCGTGGTCGTCGCGAAGTCGATCGACAGGTAGTCGGGGACCACCCGCGGGTTGACGTGGCGTTCCTCGAACTGGATGGGCACGTCGTCTTCGAGAAGCACCAGGCGCGAACGAAAGACGCGCGTGCCGGGGCGCAGCTCGAGCCGCTCGGCGAGCGGCGCGTCGGCCTTTAGTGTCCCGGCCTCGATCAGGCGGGCACCGTGCCGGGGTCCGCGCAGCGCGACCTGGCGCTCGATCGTCTCGACGGTGATTGCCGAGGACTGCGGCGCGAGCGGCGCGACGAAGTTGCCGCGCCGGCGAAAGCGCAGCAGCGCGCCCTCGGCGGTGAGCTCGCGCAGCGCCCGCTGCACCGTCAGCCGCGAGAAGCCGAGTGACTCGGCGAGCGCCGTCTCGGAGGGCAGCGGGTCACCCTCGGCAAGCTTGCCGGCGGCGATCCGCTCGCGGACCAGATCCTTGACCTGCTGATAGCGCGGGCGGGCGGGCATGCCAGTTGTATAGACAATAAAACGGACCCATGAAACCATCACGGGGCGCCCGCCGCGGCGCATGGCAGGCCGCGAGGCGGCCGATCGTCCGCGGGCCCGCCGCTGGAGCCTGATGAACGCAGCCGTCCCCGGAGCCGCGCTCGATGCGGCCGATCCCGCAGTGCCCGCGCCGGGCTCCGCCGCCTCGCGCTCGCTGGGCGCGCGCCCGGTCCGCGCACCGCGCGGCACCAGGCTCACCGCGCGCAGCTGGCAGGGCGTGGGCGTGCGGCACCGTGCGGGTCTCGCGTTCAACGAGATGGTCCGGCGCGGCGAGCTCCGCGCACCCATCGTCTTCGGCCGCGACCATCTCGACCCCGGCTCGGTGGCGAGCCCCATCCACGACACCGAGGCGATGCGCGACGGCTCGGACGCGGCCGCCGACTGGCCGCTGCTCAACGCGATGCTTAACGTCGCGAGCGGTGCGACCTGGGTATCGATCCATCAGGGCGGCGGCGTCGGCGTCGGCGTCGGCATCGGCATCGGCATCGGCATCGGCTATTCGCGGCACTCGGGTGTGGTGATCGTGTGCGACGGTACCGAGGCGGCCGATGTGCGGCTCTCGCGCGTGCTGTGGAACGACCCGGCCACCGGCGTGATGCCTCATTCCGACGCCGCCTACGAGGACGCGATCGAGTGCGCGCAGCAGCATGGCCTGGACCTGCCGATGATCGTGCCCGGGGGCGCGGGCCGATGACAACGGGCGACGGCCGCGGCCAGGCCCGCGTGCGCGGCTGAGACGCCGATGCGGGTCGTTGTCGCCGCCGACTGCATGTCGCAACCCTGGGCCAACGGCGGTGGTAACACGCGCGATCTCGCGCTCGAGCCGCGGCCGCCGGGCGGACGCGCCGACTGTCCGGCGTTCGACTGGCGGCTGAGCCTCGCTGACATCGATCGCGACGGCGCGTTCTCGCGGCTGCCCGGCGTCCACCGGGTGTTCGCGCCCGTCGAGGGCGCGGTGGTGTTGGTGTTCGACGCGCCGGTCGTCGACGCCAATGCCGACGCCAATGCCGACGCCAATGCCGATGCCGACGCCGACGCCGCGGCCCCCGCCTGCGATGCCGAGGGGCCGCCGCTAGCCTTCGCCGGTGAGGCCGCACCGGTTGCGAGGCGCGTCGGCGCCGTGCGCTGCCGTGCGCTGAACCTGATGCTCGCGCGCGGCCGGCGTGCCGGTGCGATGCGCCGCGTCGCGCTCACCGACGGCGCCATGCTCGATCCGGACTGGTCGCGGCGCGCCTCGGCGCAGGGCGCGGCTGTGCGTGCCTGCTGGCTGCAGCGCGGCTGCATCGTCGTCGGCGAGCACGTGCTCGAGGCGGGCGTGCTGCTCGTGCTGGAGGCGGACGACGCGCCCCCCAGGGCGCTCGGCGCCGCCCTGCTGCTCGAGGTGGCGATCGGCCCGCCGGGTGCTGCGCTGCCCGCCCCGACCGAGACCCTCGAGACCCTCGAGACCCCCGAGACCCCCGAGACCCCCGAGACCCCCGAGACCCCCGAGACCCCCGAGACCCCCGAGACCCCCGAGACCCCCGAGACCCCCGAGACCCGTCAACACGCCCCGACCCTAAGGACCCCGCGATGATCGCCTTCGAACGCGACACGTCCGACCCCGCCTTCGAGCGGATCCTCGGCGACGCGCCGCTGCTGGTGTCGATGCCGCACGTCGGCACCGGCCTGCCTGCAGACATCGCCGCCCGCCTGACCCCGCACGCCGCGACGCTCGCCGACACCGACTGGCACTTGCCGATCATCTACGACTTCGTCGCGGCGCTCGGCGCCACGGTCGTCGTCGCGACGCAGTCGCGCTACGTGATCGACCTGAACCGCCCGCCCGACGGCTCGAGCCTCTACCCAGGCATGGCGACGACCGGGCTGATACCCGCCGAGACCTTCCGCGGCGAGCCGGTGTGGCGGGATGCGCCGCCCTCGGGCGACGAGACTGCTGCCCGGCGAGCGCGCTGGTGGCGGCCCTATCACGACGCGCTGGCGTGTGAGCTCGCGCGGCTGCGCGCCGTGCATCCGCGTGTCGTGCTCTGGGACGCGCACTCGATCGCTTCGGTGCTGCCGCGCTTCTTCGAGGGCCGGCTGCCCGACCTGAACTTCGGCACGGCCGACGGCGCCTCCTGCGAGGCCTCGCTGATCGAGGCAGTGCTGGAACCGGTGCGTGGGCAGGCGGACTACTCGTGGGTGCTGAACGGGCGCTACAAGGGCGGCCACATCACGCGTCATCACGGCCGGCCGCGCGACGGCGTGCACGCGATCCAGCTCGAGATGACGCAGGCGATCTACATGGACGAGTCGTCGCCCTTTGCACTCGATGAGGCGCGCAGCGCGCGGCTGCGCCCGCTGCTGCGCGCCTGCCTGGGCCGCGCGCTCGACTGGGCGGTCACCGGTTGAGGCCCGGCGTGGCCGGGCCCCGGTCGCTCACCAGGCGCAGCAGTGCCCGCAGGCCACCCGCCGCCGGGGTCGGCCGGAGCGCCGCGACCGGCGCAGCCGGCCGGTCCGGGATTCGCGACAGGCCGACCCACAGGTCCGCGGCATGGTCGCAGGTCGCGGCGACTACGCCGGCCAAGTCGTCGCGATCGGCCAGCAACTCCAGGTGGCGCAGCACCGAGCCGGCCAAGCGGTGGCCGCCTCCCTCGCGGGCGTAGGCAGACATCAGAAGGATGGTCGCGGCCAGAAGCGTCTCTGGCCGGCCGTCGCTCGACGGGGTATCGCAGGGGTCCATCGGCGCGGCCTCAGTGCGGGCGCGCGGCGGCGCGGGCCCGGCGGACGTCAACCGGGCCACCCGGTCGGTAGGACCTCGGGCGCAGCGGCAGGGCAAGGGCGGTCGGCATCGGGGGGACTCCAGCAGGACGGGGTGCGACGATCGTAATACGAATCGTTCGCATTGACAATGGTGTCCCAGACCGGGTCGGCGGGGCCCGGCCGACCGTGCCCGACCGTGCCCGATCGGGCCGGGCCGGGTAGCACGCGCCGTCGACGGCCGCCGCGAGCGCAGACGCTGCGGTCACTGTCTCCACCAGGAGCTCGATATGGTCGTGCGTGATCCTGGACACGTCAGGCAGGTCGTCGACCAACCGATGCCGACAATGGAGCTGGCGCCGCGCGATCGCGGCCGTGTTCTCGGCGAGCCGCTCGTTGATCGTCACGAAGCGCAGCTCGGTATCGATCACCGCCATGGCGAGCGGCGCATCGCGCCAGACCGCCTCGAGCCCGATCGGCCGGCCCGTGACGTCGTGGGCTCGCGGCTGCGCGCTCACCGCCCGCCCTGCCAGCGCTTCACCCGCGGCGCGGCACCCATCGCGCAGGCGAGCTCGGCCGGGCGCCCGACGTCCCACAGCGCCAGGTCGGCCCGCCTGCCCGGTTCGATCGTGCCCAGCTCGCGCTCCAGCCTGAGCGCACGGGCCGCGTGGATGGTGAGGCCGGCGAGCACTTCGATGGGAGTAAGCCTGAACAGCGTACAGGCCATGTTCATCGCCAGCAGCGGCGAGACCAGCGGCGAGGAGCCGGGGTTGCAGTCGGTGGCGATCGCGACCGGGACGTGGTGTCTGCGCAGCGCGTCGACCGGCGGCAGCCGGGTCTCGCGCAGGAAGTAGAACGCGCCCGGCAGCAGCATCGCCACCGTGCCGGCCGCCGCCATCGCGGCCACGCCGGCCTCGTCCGTCCATGCGAGGTGATCGCCCGACAGCTTGCCGTGGCCCGCGGCCAGCGCAGCGCCGCCGAGGTCGGAGCGCGGATCGGCATACAGCTTGACCGACAGCCCGAGCGCGCGCGCGACGTCGAACACGCCGGCACATCGGGCGGGGCTGAACGCGATTCGCTCGCAGAACGCGTCGACCGCGTCGGCCAGACCCTCGCGCGCCGCACGCGGTAGCCAGTCCGAGACGATCGCCTCGATGTAGTCGTCGGCACGGCCCGCGTGCTCGGGCGGCTGCGCATTCGCGGCCAGCAGCGTCGTCGCGACGCGCACGCCGTACGCTGCACCGAGCGTACGCGCGACCCGCAGCATCCGCAGCTCGGTCTCTGCGTCCAGGCCATATCCCGACTTGATATCGACAGGGGGCACGCCCTAGGCGAGCAGCCGCTCGAGGCGTTTCGACGCCGCGAGCGCGAGCGTCGCCTCGGCGGCGGCGCGGGTCGCGCGCACCGTCGACAGGATGCCGCCGCCAGCCTGCGCAACGTTCTCGTAGCTCGCGCCCTCCAGCCGCATCTCGAATTCGTGGGCGCGATTGCCGGCTTAGACGAGGTGGGTGTGTGCATCGGCAGTCCGGGCGTCAGCCAGCCGCCTCGCGCGTCGTAGGCGCTCGGCGCGCCGTCCCCCGCGGCGGCCTCGAAGCGGGGCGCCTCGGCACGCGGGCCGACCCAGGCGATGTGGCCTTCGCAGAGCGCGACGAGCGCATCCCGGACCTCGCCGAGCCCGCCGCCGGCCATTGTCGCCGCGTGGCAGTGCTCGATGACGGCGTCGACCTTCATGTTTCGGCTTTCCCCGCCATCTCCGTATCATGTGGCCGATGATCCGCATCGATGCCCGCTGGGCGCTCACCGAGGCAGGATGGCGATCGCACGTGCGCCTGCATGTCGGCGAGGACGGACACATCGTGTCGATCGAGGACGCCCCCGCCCTCCACCTCCAGGCCGATCCGCGCACCGATTCGCGCGGGACCGTGTGTCGTGATGTCGCGCAGGCTGCGGACGCGAGCGCCGACCTCGTCGTGCCCGGCCTGCCCGACGCCCACTGCCATGCGTTCCAGTACGGCATCGCGGGCATGGCCGAGCGCGCCGGCGGCTACGGCGACTCCTTCTGGACCTGGCGCGAGCGCATGTACGCCTCGCTCGGCACGCTCGATGCCCCCGGCCTGGAGCGTACGGCGACCGCGCTTTACCGGCGACTGCGTGCCACCGGCTACACCTCGGTCGCCGAGTTCCATTACCTGCATCGGCTCGGCAGCGAGCCCGGCCGGCGCGCTTCGCTCGCAACCGCGCTCGAGTCGGCGCAGGCCTTGATCCGTGCCGCCGACGCGGCCGGCATCTCCCTGCTGCTGCTGCCGGTGCTGTACCGATGGGGCGGCTTCGGGCGCGCCGAGCTCGGGCCGCGCCAGACGCGCTTTGCGCTCGCCCGTGACGACTATCGGCGCCTGATCGAGGCACTCGTCCTGCAGGCCGCCGATCCGGCGCTGCGCGGCATGCTGAGGATCGGCCTCGCCCCGCATTCGCTTCGCGCCTGCGACCCCGAGGACCTGCGCTGGCTGCTCGAGCTGCGCGACGCGCTCCTGCCCGACTGCCCGGTCCACATCCACGTCTCCGAGCAGCCCGCCGAGGTCCGCGACGCCCGTGCCGCACTCGGCCAGACTCCGATCGCCTGGCTGTGCGAGCACGCCGCGGTCGACCACCGCTGGACGCTGATCCACGCCACCCATGCGACGGCCGCCGAGCTGCGCGAGGTCCGCGCGCGCGGCGCCACGGTGTGTGTGTGCACCACCACCGAGGCCAACCTCGGCGATGGCTTCTTCCCGATCGAGGACTGGTTCTCCGCCGGCGGGTGCCTGTCGGTCGGCAGCGACAGCAACGTCGGCACCGACGCGACCGAGGAGCTTCGCTGGCTCGAGTATCAGGCGCGCCTGCGCCGGCAGGCGAGGGCGGTGCTGGTCGACGCCGACTGCCCGCACCCGGGCACGGCGCTCTGGCGACGCGCGGTCGCCGGCGGACGGCGTTCGCTCGGCGCGGACCGCCCCGGGCTCGCACCCGGGGCGCCGGGCGAGCTGCTGCTGCTGACGAACGAGGGCGGCCTCGCACCCGACGATGCGCTCGACGACTTCGTGTTTTCGCGCCGCGCGACCCGCCTCGCCGGCACGGTCACGCCCGCCGGCCTGCTGCTGCAGCCGGCCTGAGCGTCCGGCGCCCGCTCACGGCCCCGCGGCCAGAGCCCGCGCTCCGCGCTCACGGCCCCGCTCAGGGCCCCGGGCCTACTGCCCTGGCTTGGGCCGGCGCCCCACGGTGATCGGCAGCACCGTCTCGCGGCCGTCGCGCACGAAGGTGAAGCGGCCGGTGGCGCCTGGCTGCAACTGCGCGATCACGTTGAGCATCGTCGCGGTGTTCGTGACCGATCGGCCTTCGACTTCGATCAGGATGTCGCCGGTGCGCACGCCTGCCTTGTCGGCCGGGCCGCCCTTCATCACGCCGGCGATGATCGCGCCATCCTTGCGCGGCAGCTTGAAGGCCTGCGCGAGCTCGGGCGTGACGTCTTGCGGCTCGACCCCGATGTAGCCGCGCACGACCGCGCCGTCGCGCACGATCTGCTCCATCACATTGCGTGCGGTCGAGGTCGGTATCGCGAAGCCGATGCCGAGCGAGCCGCCGCTGCGCGAATAGATCGCGGTGTTGATGCCGAGCAACCTGCCCTCGGTGTCGACCAGCGCACCACCCGAGTTGCCCGGGTTGATCGCCGCATCGGTCTGGATGAAGTTCTCGAAGGTATTGATGCCGAGCTGCGTGCGGCCGAGCGCCGAGACGATGCCCATCGTCACTGTCTGCCCGACGCCGAATGGATTGCCGATCGCGAGCACCACGTCGCCGATCTTCGCGTTGTCCGAGTCGGCGAGCACGATCGAGGGCACGCCGGGCAGGTCGATGCGCAGCACCGCGAGGTCGGTCTCGGGGTCTGAGCCGACGAGCTTGGCCTTCGCGCGGCGACCGTCGGCGAGCAGCACCTCGATGCCGTCCGCGCCGTCGATGACATGATGGTTGGTGAGTATCGTGCCGTCGTCGCCGACCACCACGCCCGAGCCGAGGCTCGAGGTCTGCTGGCGGCGCTGCTGGTCGCCGAAGAAGCGGCGGAACAGCGGGTCGCTGAAGAACGGATGGTCGGGGGCTGCGCGGGTCTCCTTGGTCGTGAAGACGTTGACCACGGTGGGCGTCGCGCGGCGGGCCGCCTCGGCGTATGACAGAATCGATGCGCTCGGCGCGCCGGCGGCGGCCCCGGGGGCCGGCGCCTCACGGACCGGCGAAGAAATCGGGGCGGGCTGCGAGAGCCGCTCGGGCAACCACTCGGGTCGCAGCGTCGCGACGATGAAGACACCGGCGAGCCCGACCGTCGCGGCCTGGGCAAACGTCAACCAGAGCTTCTTGAGCATGAACTCGAACGAGGACGGGAGCCTGCGGGGCGGTCAAGGCGCGGTGCGATCGGTGTCGCGCGCGGATCTGGCCGCATGGCTCGACGGGTTGCTCGAGGCGCGGCGCTTCGAGGATTATTGCCCGAACGGCCTGCAGGTGGAAGGTGAGGCCGACGTGCGGCGCATGGTCACTGGGGTCACCGCGAGCCTCGCGCTGGTGAAGGCGGCGGCGGCGCGCGGCGCGCAGGCGATCCTCGTGCATCACGGCTGGTTCTGGCGCGGAGAGGATCCGCGAGTGCTTGCGGCCAAGCGCGAACGGCTCGCGACGCTGCTGTCGCACGGCATCGGCCTGTACGCCTACCACCTGCCGCTGGACGTGCACCCCGAGCTGGGCAACAACGTGCAGCTTGCGCGGCGGCTCGGCTGGCCGGACGGCGAGGCCTTCGGACGCGGCGGCCTGCTGCGGATCGCCGAGCTGCCGGCGCCCCTCGGCGCCGAGGCGCTCGGCGAGCGGCTGCAAGGGGCGCTCGACCGGGTACCGCTGCTGGTGGGCGACCTGGGGCGCCCGATCCGCCGCGTCGCCTGGTGCACAGGGGCCGCGCAGGACATGCTGCAGCAGGCGATCGATGCCGGCGCGGATGCGTTCGTCAGCGGCGAGATCGCCGAGCGCACCACCCATCTCGCCCGCGAGGCCGGCGTCGTCTACGCCGCCGCCGGCCACCATGCAACCGAGCGCTTCGGCGTGCAGGCGCTGGGCGCGGCTGTGGCCGCGCGCTTCGGGATCGAGGTCGAATTCGTCGACGACCCGAACCCGGTCTGAACCGGAGTGGGTCGCCGCACCCGCTTAGGCCGGGCGGCGCTTGAGTTCGTCGCGGATCTCGGCAAGCAACACTTCGGCGGCCGGCGGGGGCGCGGCCGGCGCCGCCGCTTCTTCGGCGACGAACTTGGCCTTCACGCGGCCCAGGTAGCGGACCAGCATGAAGATCACGAAGGCCAGCAGGATGAAGTTGATCAGGATGGTGAGGAAGCTGCCGTACGCGAACACCGGCACGCCTGCCTTCCTGATCGCATCGAGATTGTTCGCGACCCCGTCGGGCAACGTGCCGAGCACGAAGTAGAGGTTCGTGAAGTCGACCTTGCCGCCGATCAGTGCGGCGATGAAGGGCATGACCACGTCGCCGACCATCGAGTCGACGATCTTGCCGAACGCCGCGCCGATGATCACGCCGACCGCCAGGTCGAACGCATTCCCCTTGACTGCAAACTCGCGAAACTCGGACATCAGGCTCATCTTCAGGTTCCCCTTTTTATATGTGGAGTAAGGACGCGCAGGAACGTGGCCTGCGGGCACCGGAACTTAGCATGCGACCCCAGCCGATGCTCGCCCCCGGGTCCGCGCAACATGTCCGAGCGTTGCGGAATCGCCGCGAGGCGCGCTTGCGGACACCCTGTGGTGACTGATCGCGACGCTGCCGTCCGGTACATGCCCCTGCTTTCGCCGTTGCGGCGCAATAAGCTAGAATCCAGGGTTGTCGTCCGGGGTCGGCAGCATTCGCCATCCCCGACCCCTCACCGAGGTTTCAATGGCTGATCACTCCTCGAGCGCGTCCTTCACGCCGCCGCCGTCCCCGGACCCCTCCCGCCGCAACGCAATTGCCGTGACCGGCGCCGTGGGCGCGGTCGGCGGAGCCGCCTGCCTGATCCCCTTCGTCAGCACCTTCCAGCCCTCCGAGCGCGCCAAGGCCGCCGGCGCGCCGGTCGAGGCCGACATCACCGGGATGGCGCCGGGCGAGCTGCGTCGCGTCGAGTGGCGCGGCAATCCGGTCTGGATCGTCCGCCGCACCCCCGAGATGCTCGAGAGTCTGAAGAAGGTCGAGTCGCAGCTCCTGGACCCGGGCTCCGAGAAGTCCTACCAGACCCCGACGCCGGCCTACGCGAAGAACCCGGCCCGCTCGATCAAGCCCGAGTACCTGGTGGTCGTTGGCATCTGCTCGCACCTGGGCTGCTCGCCGTCCGACAAGTTCCAGCCCGGCGCCCAGCCCTCGCTGCCCGACGACTGGCAGGGCGGCTTCCTGTGCCCCTGCCACGGTTCGACCTTCGACATGGCCGGACGGGTGTTCAAGAACAAACCGGCCAACGCCAACCTCGATGTTCCGCCACACACCTACCTCTCCGACACCCGTCTGCTGATCGGCGAGGACAAGAAGGCCTGACGAAAGGCGGCCCGCGGGTGCAACCCGCGGCCGCTCCGAGCGTCATTCCCCGTACGCAGGTCCACCCCTCATCACCGTTCTCGAGCAGTCTGGCGAGGAGCATCCGATGGCAGCCGAAAAGAAGATTGACACCACTGGCCTCTTGGGCTGGATCGATCAGCGCTTCCCGCTGACGGCCAACTACAAGGCGCACCTGTCGGAGTACTACGCTCCGAAGAACTTCAACTTCTGGTACTTCTTCGGCTCGCTCGCGATGCTGGTGCTGGTGATCCAGATCGTGACCGGCATTTTCCTCACGATGCACTACAAGCCCGACGCGGCCCGTGCGTTCGAGTCGGTCGAGTACATCATGCGGGACGTGCCCTGGGGCTGGCTGGTGCGCTACATGCACTCGACCGGCGCCTCGGCATTTTTTGTCGTCGTCTACCTGCACATGTTCCGCGGCCTGATTTACGGGTCCTACCGCAAGCCGCGCGAGCTGCTGTGGATCTTCGGCTGCCTGATCTTCCTGGTGCTGATGGCCGAGGCGTTTTTCGGCTACCTGCTCCCCTGGGGCCAGATGTCGTACTGGGGCGCGCAGGTCATCGTGAACCTGTTCTCGGCGATCCCTTTCATCGGCCCGGAGCTGTCGGTCTGGATCCGCGGCGACTACGTGGTCGGAGACGCGACGCTGAACCGCTTCTTCGCGTTCCACGTCATCGCCATCCCTCTGGTGCTGCTGGGGCTGGTGGCCGCGCACATCCTGGCGCTGCACGAGGTCGGCTCGAACAACCCCGACGGTGTCGAGATCAAGAAGTTCAAGGACAAGGAAGGCCGCCCGCTCGACGGTATTCCGTTCCACCCGTATTACACGGTGCATGACATCCTCGGGGTGTCGGTGTTCCTGATGATCTTCTCGGCGGTGGTGTTCCTCGCCCCCGAGATGGGCGGCTACTTCCTCGAGTTCAATAACTTCATCCCGGCCGATCCGCTCAAGACCCCCGCGCACATCGCGCCGGTCTGGTACTTCACGCCGTATTATTCGATCTTGCGCGCCATCACCGGCGAGTTTCTGACCTGGGGCTTGACGCCGTTCCTGCTCGCCTACCTTGCCCTCGTCTGGATGAGCCGCACGAAGGCCCTGTCGAAGCTGATCGCCACCGCAGCGGTGGGTGCGATGATCGTCGGCTTCTTCACCTTCGACGCGAAGTTCTGGGGCGTGGTCGCCATGGGCGCCTCGGTGATGATTTTCTTTGCGCTGCCCTGGATCGACAACAGCCCGGTCAAGTCGATCCGCTACCGGCCCGACTGGCACAAGCTGGTCTACGCGGTGTTCGTCGTGATCTTCGTGATCCTCGGTTACTTCGGCGTTCAGGCGCCGTCGGCGATCGGCGAGCGCATCTCGCAGGTCGGCACGCTGCTGTACTTCGGGTTCTTCCTGTTCATGCCGTGGTGGAGCGCGATGGGCGAGCCTAAGCCGGTGCCCGAGCGGGTCACCTTCGCCCCTCATTGAGAGCCGCGCCCCGACCGCACAGGACCTTCGTCATGAACCACTGGATCTCTCGAATCGTCGCCCGGCTGGCTCCGTCGCTGGCTGCGGCCGTGCTGGCCCTGGCGCCACTCGCCTCGCAGGCGGCCGGCGGCGGCTACCCGCTCGACCGGTTCCCCACCGCGAAGCTGACTGACCAAGCTGGTCTGCAGAACGGCGCCAAACTGTTTACCAACTATTGCCTCGGCTGCCACAGCGCGGGCCTGATGCGCTACAACCGGCTGACCGATATCGGCCTGACCGAGGCGCAGATCCGCGACAACCTGATGTTCACCGGCACCAAGGTCGGTGACCCGATGAAGATCGCGATGGCGCCGGCGGATGCCAAGGAGTGGTTCGGTGCGCTGCCGCCCGACCTGTCGGTCACGGCGCGAGCCCGCTCGTCCGGGGACGGGTCCGGCTCGGACTGGCTGTACACCTACCTGCGCAGCTATTACCGGGATGCGACCCGGGCGACCGGCTGGAACAACGCGGTGTTCGCGAATGTCGGCATGCCGCATGTGCTCTTCGAGATGCAAGGCACGCGCGGCGTGACGATCGAGGAGATCCGCGCGGTCAAGGGCGAAGGCGGCCAAGCCCAAGGCTTCACGAAAACCGTCGTCAGCTTCGATGTAACCGGGCAGCGCACCGAGAAGGTCGAGAAGATCGAGTCGGGCCATCCGCACGAGGGCAGCACCGTCAAGCTCGGGTCGGCGGTCGGCGGTAAGCTGACGCAGGCGCAGTACGATGAGCAGATCGCCGACCTGGTCGCGTTCCTGACCTACGTGTCGGACCCGTCGGCCAAGACGCGGACCCGGCTGGGCACGTGGGTGCTGCTGTTCCTTGCCGGCTTCACCGTGCTGGCCTGGTGGCTGAACCGCGAGTATTGGAAAGACATCAAGTAGCGCGCCGTAGCACCGCGACGCAGGGTGAGCCGCATGCGGCTCACCCTGATCGTTTTTATGGATACCCTGCCGCGCGACCGCGCGGCGCGACGACCGGACCCTTCGTCTGGTCCTGAGGAGCGAAGCCCATGATGGTCCTGTATTCGGGCACCACCTGCCCATTCAGCCAACGCTGCCGCTTCGTGCTGTTCGAGAAGGGCATGGACTTCGAGATCCGCGACGTGGATCTCTACAACAAGCCCGAGGACATCTCGATCATGAATCCGTATGGCCAGGTTCCGATCCTGGTCGAGCGGGACCTGATCTTGTATGAATCGAACATCATCAACGAGTACATCGACGAGCGCTTCCCGCATCCGCAGCTGATGCCGGCCGACCCGGTGATGCGTGCACGTGCGCGGTTGTTCCTGTTCAATTTCGAGCGCGAGCTGTTTATCCACGTTCAGCAGCTCGAGCGCCGGGACCACACCAAGGACAGCTCCAAGCTGATGGAGCGCGCGCGCCAGCAGATCCGCGACCGCCTGACGCAGCTCACGCCGATCTTCATGAAGAACAAGTTCATGCTCGGCGAGGACTTCTCGATGCTCGACGTCGCGATTGCGCCGCTGCTCTGGCGCCTGGACCATTACGCGATCGAGATGCCCAAGACCGCCGCGCCGCTGATGAAGTACGCCGAGCGGATCTTCTCGCGCCCGGCCTATATCGAGGCGCTGACGCCGTCCGAGAAGGTGATGCGCCGCTGACGCGGCGCAGGAGCGCGCGATGGCCGAGACCTCGACGAAGCCCTATCTGATCCGCGCGATCTACGAGTGGTGTAACGACAATGGCTACACGCCGTACCTGGCGGTGGCCGTCGACGAGCGCACGCAGGTGCCGCGCGAGCATGTGAAAGCCGGTGAGATCGTGCTGAACGTGTCTCCGATGGCGACCAATCGGCTGTCGCTGGGCAACGACATGATCGCCTTCCAGGCGCGTTTCGGCGGGGTCGCACGCGAGCTGTCGATCCCGATCGAGAACGTCTCGGCGATCTATGCGCGCGAGAACGGGCACGGTATGGCCTTCGACGTGCCCAAGGCGATGGCTGTCAGCGAGGCCGAAGAGCCCCGGCCGGTGCCGGGACCCCCCGCGCCCAGACCGCTCGCGCTGGCGCCCGCGCTCGCGCCAGTGCTCGACCTGGGCGCGCCGCCCGGGCCCGCCCAGAGCGGTACCGACGGGGCGAGCGACAGGCCGGATCCCGATGCGCCATCCTCCGACGGTCCGGCGCCGGACGGCGGTGGCGCGCCGAAGCCCGGCCGCCCGCGCCTCACACGAATCAAGTAGCGTTTCGCGGCCGGCACGGTGTCGGCCTAGAATGCATGACACGCAGACATGCCCTTGTAGCTCAGTCGGTAGAGCAGCGGTTTTGTAAACCGAAGGTCGCGGGTTCGAATCCTGCCGGGGGCACCACTACCGAGGCATTCCGTCGCCCGGAGGGGCGTCGTGGCCTTCCGATGCAGGCATGCCGATGAATACACCAGCAATGCGCCCGCAGGCAGCGGGATCCATGGCCATGCGCTGCGGCCTGGTCGCCCTGCTGGCCGCCGGCCTCGCGGCCTGCACGTCCGCGCCGGTGATGCGAGGCGAGGTCGTGCGCTTCCACGCGTGGCAGCCCGCCGAGCCGATGAGCTTCGCGATCCGTACGGCGGCGCCCGCGATCGGTACCCTCGAGCACCGCAGCTACGAGGGGCTGCTGCGCGAGCGGCTGCTCGCACTCGGCTTCGTCGAGGCTCCGGCCGCTGCTGCTCGATTCCAGGTCGAGTTCACCTATGTCGCGAGCAGCGAGATGCGCCGCTTCACCGACAGTTACGGGCCCATGTCGATGCCGGGCTACGGGTTCGGGCCGGGGCCCTGGCTTGCGCGCCCGCGGTCGCCTTACTGGCGCTACGACCCGCTGTGGGGGATGCCGCCGATGCCAATGGTGCGTGACGAGACGGTGGTGAGGCATGAGCTGCGCGTCGACCTGTTCGACGTAGGCGCCAAGGCGCCGCAGGAGCGCAAGGTCTGGGAGTCGCGGGCCGCGGCGTATGCGCCGACCGAGTCGTTGCCCCGGCTGATGCCGGGGCTGGCGACGGCGCTGTTCTCGGAGTTTCCGGGGGAGAGCGGTTCGACCCGTCGGGTCGACGTCCCCTTGCCGGAGGCGGCGCGCTGATGCGCGGCGCCGGTCACCCGCGCGGTGCGACGAACCTGGCGGTCAGGTGCGTCGCACCGCGCGGGCCGCGCGATCAGGCGCGTGGAAGTCGGTTCTGCAGCTCGGCGCGCTCGCGCAATCGGGCGGCCAGGTCATCGAGACGCTCGGTCATCTGCTTGGCCGAGGCGACCATCGCGAGCAGCGACAGGCGGGCGCGTTCCGCGTTGCTCTTGCCTTCGAGCTGCGCCTCGAGCCGCTCGAGCATCGCCTTGGCGGCGGGGGCGTGGTTGCCGCCGCGCGCCACCTCGATCGCCAGCAGCGCACGCCGACGGGCCTCGAAGGCCTCCGGGTCGCGCTTGTGCAGGGTCGACCATTCGTCGAAGTCGAACTCGGGTGCCGCGTTGAACTTGATCATCTCGCTCTCCGTTTATCGGCTCGGGGCCGCCGTCTGAATTGGATTCTCCACCGTTCGTCGCCAGCTTGGCGTGAACTCTTGCACGTATCATCGCATCGGCGTTTGGCCGCTGGACCGCATGCAACTCCCCGCCCGAAAGCCACTGTTCTCCTGGAAGCGCCAGCCGGTCAACGACCGGCGGCCTGTATTGCGCCTCGCTTCGAGCGGCTACCGTTGGGATGTGCGGCTGGTCGGCCTGATGAGCCGCTCCCGGTTCCTGGTGGGGCATCCTACCGACGATGGGCGCCTGGTCTTCGTGAAGGAGGGCGACGCCTTCAACGTGTCGACCTTCGACGGGGCGGTGATCAGCGCCTTCGACAGCACGGTGCAGCGGGTGGTGCTGGGCGAGGCGCCCGGCCTCGAGCTGTCGCTGCCTGCACCCGAGCAGCGCCGGCGCGAGACGGTGCGCAGCGTTCGGCGCGCGCTGATCACGCTGCCGTGCTCGCTGCGCTACGGACCCTCCGACAACGCGCTGCGTGCGGGCTTTACCGGTGATCTGAGCGAGCAGGGCGCGCAGGTCGCCATCGAGCGGCCGCTGCCGGACGGCATCGACGCGGTCGACCTGTCTGTGCGTATCCAGCTGTTCGGCGAGTTGGTGACGGTCCATGTCAGGGCGGTGATCCGCTCGTCGGCACCCGACCCGAGGCCGGACGTCGAGGCAACCCTCCTCGGCCTACAGTTCGTCGACGTCGAGCCCACGCTGCGGCTGTCGCTCAGCCTCTATGTGCGCGAGCGGCTGCTCGCCGAGGCCGACGACGTCTTCGCGACGGTCCGCTGACTCTCAGGTGTCTCGGCGCAGCAGCGTCGACGACACGAACGAGCTGGTGACGCTGTAGAGCAGCGCCGCCAGCACCGCCCACCAGAAGCTGGTGACCGCGAAGCCGTCGAGCATCTGCGCGACGAGCCAGAACATCAGCCCGTTGATGACAAACAGGAACAGCCCGAGTGTCAGCACGGTGATCGGCAGCGTCAGCAGGACCAGCACAGGGCGTACGATCGCGTTCAGCAGGCCGAGCACGAGCGCCACCAGCAGCGCGGTCCAAAAATCACTGACCTGGACCGCTGGCAGCAGGTAGGGCAGCAGCAGCAGCACGCCGGCGTTGATCGCCCATCCCAGCACCAGTCTCATCGTGGGGTTCCTCGGGCAGCGGGTGCCGCCGTCAATTGATCAGCGTCACTTGACCAACGTCACCGGCACCTCGGCGAGCGAGGCGATGCGCTGCGCGACCGAGCCGATCAGCAGGTCCTTGAGTGCGGTGCGTCCCTTCGAGCCGAGGACGATCAGATCGCAGCCCTCGTCGGCGGCGGCCTTCACGATCGACTGAGCGATCCGGCCGCGCAGGGCACGGGTCTCAAACGGCAGCTTCGACTTCTCCGCGGCCGCGACCGCGTCGGCGAGCTCGGCGCTGGCGAGGTCGGCGAGGTAGCTGCTGACCGCCTCCTTGCCGACGAACTGGCTCGCCCCGCGCAGCGCGACATCGTCATGCGCATTGACCAGCAGCAGTTCCGACGGCTCGGTCAGCTTCGCGCAGAGCTTGATCGCGTGCTTGAGGGCACGCAGCGAGTTCTTCGAGCCATCGATCGCGACGAGGATCTTCATCGGGGCGGGCCTCCGCGGTCATCAAGCGGTAAAGCGTCGATTATCACACGGGCGCGCGCGGGGGCCGTGCGCGGATGCCGGCGTCGTCCTGCGGGCTGCCCGGCGCGTCGTCCGGCGCGTCGTCCTGTGCGTCGTCCTGCGCGTCGTCCTGTGCGTCGTCCTCTGCGTCGGATCGCGCTTCTGATCGCGGATCGCCCGTGATTGCGCCCGACACCGCGCCCGGTATCTCGCCCGAGCTGCCGGACGACAGTCCGCGCACAGCCCGGGGCGCTGCCGGACGCAAGGCGTCGCGCAGCTCGCGCAGCATCCGGCGGGCGAGACGCCGGGGTTCGCCGGTGCTGGCCGGCGCGAAGGCGTGCCAGCCGTCGATCAGCGCCAGGGCTCTCACCGCCGCCTCGTCGGACACACCCGGTCGCGACAGCGCGCCAGCCGCGACCTCACGCGACGCCGCGAAGTCCTGCCCGGTGCCGAGCCGTTCCTGCCAGCGCGCCAGCAGCGACTGGGCACGCTCGACCCCGGTGCCGCGTGGCAGCGCCTGCGCGGCGAAGTCCAGTGCATACCGCAGCGTCTTCACCGCGAGGCGGGTCCGGTGCCAGCCCTCGGCGTCGTGCGCCCGAGCTGCGCGACGGCGCACACGAGCGAGCAGCGCGTGCAGGCGCTCCCCCGCGAAGGCGCCGAACGCGCCCATGTCGGTCCGGTCGGCGAGCGTCTCGGCCATCGCAAGCGTGCGCAGGACGAAGCGGGTCGTCGCCGGGCCGGCGAGCGTGCGCCGCAGGTCCATCCGGGCAGCTTCGCGGGCATCGACGACGCTGCGCGACAGCGTCTCGATCGCGGCGTCGCCCCGGAAGCGCTCGCGCAGCGTGCGCAAGGCGCCGGTCTCGAAGACATCGAGGTCGCGGACGCGGCCGGCGGTGTCTGCGATCGCCTTCGCGCCCGCGTCGATCTCGAGCCAACGCTCGTCCTGCTCCCGCAGCCCCGCGAAACGAAGCGCCGCCCGCAGCCGGCGCAGCGCGACGCGAAGCTGATGGGGCCCTTCCGGGTCGTCCGAAGCGAGGATGGGCTCGAGGTTCGCGCACGCATGCGAGACGCAGGCACGCAGCACCTGGCCGAGGGCGAGCGCGGTGGGCGTGACGGCATCCGGTGTGACCGCGGCGGCCTTCACCGGCGACGGCGCGAGCGGCAGCCGCGCCGCCAGGCGCAGCCCGCGCTCGTTCTTGGTCGGCATCAGCAGGCAGGCCTGCTCGCGCTGCGCCCACTCGAGCGCCCAGGCGAAGAAGGCGGCGCGCGAGCCCGCAAGGCACTCGAGCTCGACCTCGCGGATCGGCGTGCGGTGCTCGGCGCAGCGCACCTCGCCGACGTCCTGCGCCAGCTCGACCTTCAGATCCGGGGCCGGTTCGAGCACACGCGCGCGGCGCTCGAAATCGGTCTCGAACAGCGGCCGCCACTGCGCGAAGGTGCGGTGCGCAAGCGCGCCCTGCGGCGTGTCCTCGGGCGGTAGCGCATCGCGCTCGGGCTGGGAGCCGGCGATCGGGCGTTCCCACTCGAAGCGGTCGAAGCGGTCACCGTCGTCGGCCTTGACCGTCTGCAGCCACTGCTCGCCCTTGCGCCGCACGCGAACGGCCGTGCGCGATCGCGCAAGTGCGCCGTCGGGTGTGTCGTAGTAGCACGACCAGACGCGCTCGATGCGGTCGTCGCGATCTTCTCGCGCCAGGCTGTCCTGCATCGACAGCGGCAGCGAGAACTTCAGTTCGAGCTCGCGCATGGTCAGGCTCCAATAACGGGCCGGGGCGTCATGCCCTGCCATTCGGGGGCGAGCGACTGGCGCACGCCGACCATGTCGAGCACGCGGCCGACGGTGTGGTCGACCAGCTCGTCGACGCTGGCCGGCCGGTTGTAGAAGGCCGGCACCGGCGGGAACACCACGCCGCCCATCTCGGTGACCGCAATCATGTTGCGCAGGTGCGCGAGGTTCAGCGGCGTCTCGCGGACCATCAGCACCAGTCGGCGGCGCTCCTTGAGCACGACGTCGGCCGCACGCGCGACCAGGTTGTCGGACAGGCCGTGCGCGATCGCGGCGAGCGTGCGCATCGAGCAGGGTGCGACGATCATTCCGTCGGTGGCGAATGAGCCCGAGGCGATGCTCGCGCCGACGTCCTTCACCGCGTGCACGACGTGCGCCAGCGCCTCGACCTGCGGGCGGCCGATGCCGAGCTCCTGCTCGACGTTCATCCAGCCGGCGGGGGTCACCATCAGGTGGACCTCGACGTCGGGCACCGTGCGCAGCACCTGCAGCAGGCGCACGCCGTAGACGGCACCGGACGCGCCGGTGAGGGCGACGATCAGTCTTCGGGTCATCGGGGGCCTCCGGGGGGGCGGCGCGCGCGCCCGCGGGTGGCGGGCGACTCGGCGAATCGTTCGGCGATGCGTTCGCGCAGCGACTGGACCGCGGCGTCTGTGCGCGCGCGCGGATGCCAGTACTGAGAGATCGCGAAGCTGGGCAGCTCGACGGGCACCGACACCGATTGTACCGGGAGGGACTCAGCGGCCGCCTGCGCGAGCTTGGCAGGCACGGTCGAGCTCCCGGTCTCCTGCGCGACCGCGAGCCGCAGCAGGTTCCGGTCGAGCGCCTCGAGCAGCGGCGTCACGGCACGTCTCTGGTTATTGACGGCAGCAATGCCGACCATGACTGCAGTGATGTCGCCGTGGCCGGCGCGGGCCGGTCTGCTGGCACGTGATCGGTCCGACACGGGTCCGCGCCACGGGTGTGACCGACGGTGTCGAGTGGCTCGACGTGCAGGCCGCCTACGCGGTCTTCCGCACCCGCGTCCACGAGCCGAGCGAGGTGTTCAACGTCGGGCGTGATTTCGATCGCGTGGTGCGGGACCCGGCCGACGGCCTGCTGCGCTTCGCCGAGAAGCGTGCGGTGTTCGACTCCGAGAACATCCCGAACTCGGTGATCTATCCGATCTGAGGCCCGCGGCCCTGGACTTGGGAGATCGCGATGGTTTTCGGTGCGCAACGATGGTGAAATAGCAACCGGGCGTCGGGAGGCGCCCCGATCCGCGGCGCTCGCCGCGCGGCCCGGCCGCGGATCGTCACGGCGCGGCCGGGAATTGGATGGAACTCGAACTGCTGATCGCTGCGGTGTCGTCGCTGATGGTCATGATCCCGCTGTGGCGGATCACGCGCCGCACGGGCCGCGACCCGTGGTTGTCGCTGCTCTTTCTCGGTACGCCGCCGATCGGCACGCTGGTGTTCATCGCGATCCTCGCCTTCGGCCGGTGGCCGGCCGAGCGCGCCGCGGGCACGCGGGACGCAGGGCCCGACGCGGGCGGCGCCGACGTCGCGGGCGGTCACTGACATGGGCCTGCTCGCCGAATGGATCGCCGCGCTGCAGGGGCTGCGCGAATCGCCGTCGATGGTGACGCTGCTCGGACTGGTGCTGCTGACCGTGCCGATGGTGATGATCGCGCGCGTGCTGCGGCGAGCGGGCTACTCGCCGTGGTGGGTGCTGCTTATGCTGGTGCCGCTGGTGAACCTGGTCGCGCTGTGGGTCTTTGCCTACGCGCGATGGCCGGCGGTCGACGAGGGGCCGCGGCAGGGCTGAGCCGCGCGCGGGGCCCCCTCGGTCTCAGGCCTGGACGTCCGACGGGATCAGCTTCTGCAGTTCGCCGGACTGGTACATCTCGGTGACGATGTCGGCGCCGCCGATGAATTCGCCCTTGATGTAGAGCTGAGGGACCGTCGGCCAGTTCGAGAAGTCCTTGATTGCCTGGCGGACATCGTCGTCCTCGAGCACGTTCACCGTGACCATGTTCTTGACGCCGCAGGCCTTGAGCACCTGCACCGTCTTGCCCGAGAACCCGCACTGCGGGAACTGGGCGGTGCCCTTCATGAAGAGCACCACCGGGTGGTCCTCGACCGTCTTCTGAATGAATTCCTTGGGGTCCATCGTCTGGCCTGTTCGCGGATGAGGGCGGCATCGCCCGAGATGCGTCGAGTCTAGCAGGGGCGGGAAACCCGTCAATTGATGCGGTCTCCCGGGGCGGACGCAGGCCGTCGGCCGACGCTCATCCGGTCCAGGCCCTGCAGGTCGGGCAGCGTGGCGACCCCCTCGAAGCCGGCGCCGAGGAGCCGCTCGCGCACGGCCGAGCCCTGTTCATGCCCGTGCTCGAGAAGCAGCCAGCCGCCGGCCACGAGCCGCGCCGCGGCGCCGGCGACGATCGTGTCGATCGCGTCCAGCCCTTCGGATCCGGAGACCAGCGCGCCGGGCGGCTCGTGGCGCAGCGCCGCATCGAGCAGGTGCGGGTCGGCATCGGCGATGTAGGGCGGATTCGAGACGATCGCGTCGAACGGAGCGCAGCCGGGCGGCAGCGCGGCCCACCAGTCGCCGAGCGCGAAGCCGACACCGGTCGCGCCCAGCCGCGCCGCGTTGGTTCGGGCCACCGCGAGCGCCTCGGCCGACGTATCCGTCGCAAGCACGGCGGCGTCCCGGCGCTCGAGCGCGAGGCTCACCGCGATCGCGCCGCTGCCGGTGCCCAGGTCGAGCACCTGCGGGGCGGGCACGCCCGCCAGCCGCTCGAGCGCGGCATCGACCAGGCCCTCGGTCTCGGGCCGCGGCACCAGCACCGCCGGGCCGACGTCGAAGCGCCGGCCGTGGAACTCGCGCCAGCCCAGCACGTAGGCAAGCGGCTCGCCGGTTCGGCGTCGCGCGGCCAGGGCCTCGAAGGCGTGCGCGGCGGCGGGCTCGGCAGGCGCGTCGCCGTGGGCGATCAGCCAGGTCCGCGGCCGGCCGCTCGCCTGCTCGGCGATCGCGCGCGCATCGAGCCGGGGCAGCGCGCAGGCGGCGATCAGCGCGTCCCAGGACGCGCGGCTCATGGACGGCTCGAAGCGCTGCGCATCCGGCGGCCCGAAGAGGGCCTCGTCGAGCGCCTCACGCCGGTGCCTCCGACAGCTGAGCGAGCTTCTCCGCCTGGTGCTCGGCGATCAGCGGACCGAGCAGCGTGTCGAGGTCGCCGTCCATCACCGCCTGCAGCGTGTAGAGCGTCAGGTTGATGCGGTGGTCGGTGACGCGGCCCTGCGGGAAGTTGTAGGTGCGGATCCGCTCGGAGCGGTCGCCCGAGCCGACCAGCGACTTGCGCGTGGCGGCCTCCTTCTGCTGCGCCTCGCGCATTCGCATGTCGCGGATCCGGGTGGCCAGCACCTTCATCGCCCGGTCCTTGTTGCGGTGCTGCGAGCGGTCGTCCTGGCACTCGGCGACCAGGCCGGTCGGCAGGTGGGTGATCCGCACCGCCGACTCGGTCTTGTTCACATGCTGCCCGCCCGCGCCGGAGGCCCGGTAGACGTCGATGCGGATGTCGTCGGGCGAGATCGCGACCTCGGTGGTCTCGTCGGCCTCGGGCATCACCGCGACCGTGCAGGCCGACGTGTGGATGCGGCCCTGCGACTCGGTCTCGGGCACGCGCTGCACGCGGTGGCCGCCGGACTCGAACTTGAGCCGCGCGTAGACGTCCTGGCCGCCGATGCGGACGATGACCTCCTTGTAGCCGCCGAGCTCCGACGAGCTCTCCGACATCACCTCGACCTGCCAGCGGCGCCGCTCGGCGTATCGCAGGTACATCCGCAGCAGGTCGCCAGCGAACAGCGCGCTCTCGTCGCCGCCGGTGCCGGCGCGGATCTCCAGGAACACGTCGCGGGCGTCGTCCGGGTCGCGCGGCAGCAGCAGCCGCTCGAGCGCCGCCGCCTCGTCGGCCAGGCGGGCGTCGGCCGCGGCGATCTCCTCGGTAGCGAACTCGCGCAGCTCCGGGTCCTCGCGCAGCTGCTCGGCGGTGTCGCGATCGGTGCGCGCGCGCCGCCAGGCGACGAAGTGCTCGACGACCTCGGCGAGCTCAGCATGCTCGCGGTTGAGCTTGCGGTACTCCGCCATGTCGCGCGTGGCCTGCTGCGCGGAGAGCAGCTGCGAGACCTCCTCGAGACGCTCCTCGAGGCGCGACAGCTTGGCCAGCATCGAGGCGTTCATCGTTCGGCGGGGCGGCGGGCGCGCGGCATCGGGCCGCGCACGGTGCACACGCTCAGGATTTCTCGTCCGGCAGCAGGCGGTCGATCAGGCCCGCGACCTGCATCTGCTCGGGGCCCGGGCGCTGTAGCAGCGTGGTCGGGCCGTGCAGGAACTTCGCAGTGAGGCCGGCTGCCAGCGACTCGAGCACCGCCGTCGGATCGTCGCCGCGCGCGAGCAGCCGGTGGGCGCGCTCGAGCTCGGCGCGCTTGAGCGCGTCGCCGCGTGCATGCAGCGCACGGATCGAGGGCACGGCCTGGCGCGAGCTCAGCCAGTTCATGAAGGCGCCGACCCGGTTCTCGATGATCACCTCGGCCTGCGCCACAGCGGCCTGACGGTTCTCGAGCCCGGTCTGCACCAGCTTGCCCAGATCGTCGACCGTGTAGAGGAAGACATCGTCGAGACGCGCGACCTCAGGCTCGATGTCGCGGGGCACGGCGAGGTCGATCATGAAGATCGGCTTGTGGCGGCGGGTCTTGAGCGCGCGCTCGACCATGCCGAGGCCGATGATCGGCAGCGAGCTGGCGGTACACGAGACGACGATGTCGTGCTCGGCCAGAGTCTCGGGCAGCTCGGCCAGCCGCAGCGAGCGTCCGCCGAAGCGCTGCGCGACCTTCTCGGCGCGTTCGGCGGTCCGGTTGGCGACGGTGATGCGTTTGGGGTGCTGGGCGACGAAGTGTGCAGCCGCCAGTTCGATCATCTCGCCGGCGCCGACGAACAGCACCGAGGTCTCGCGCAAGTCCTCGAACAGGCGCTGCGCGAGTCGCACGGCGGCGGCGGCCATCGACACCGAATGCGCCCCGATCTCGGTCTGGCTGCGCACGTCCTTGGCGACCGCGAAGGTGCGCTGGAACAGCTGGTGCAGGTGCGTGCCGAGCGCGTCGGCCTCCTGCGCCACGCGCGCGGCGTCCTTCATCTGGCCGAGGATCTGCGGTTCGCCGAGCACCATCGAGTCGAGCCCCGAGGCGACGCGGAAGGCGTGCCGCACGGCCTGGTCGTCGGGCCTGGCGTAGAGGTGCTCGGTGAGCTGCGCGCTCGCGCCGATCTGGTTGCGGTCGGCCATCCAGCCGGCGATGGCGGCCTGCGCGTCGCGCGGGTCGGGGGTCGCGCAGTAGATCTCTGTCCGGTTGCAGGTGGACAGGATCGCGGTTTCCGGCACGAGCGTGCGCAGCTGCGAGCGCAGATCGGCGACGGCGTCCCGAAGTGCGTCACCCGGAAACGCCACCTTCTCCCGCAGGGACAACGGTGCGGTGGTGTGGTTCAGGCCGAGCGTGAGCAGGTGCATGTGACAGGCTGGGTTGACACCCGGAGTCTAACCCGGTTCCCCGCAGGATGCGGATTCGGCGGCTGCGGTGCTGGTCAGCAGGTGCTCGAGGCGGTAGCCATAGCTGTAGACCGGCGCGAGCAGGTACTGTCGCTCCGGGCGTAGGCCGAGCTTGGTGCGTACCCGCGAGACATGGGTGTCCATGGTCCGCGACGGAATCTCGCTGTCGCGGCCCCAGACCACCTCCCGGATGTGCCCGCGCGACAGCGGCTTGCCGAGGTTGCGCAGCAGGAGCAGTGCCAGGAGGAACTCTTTCTGGGTCAGGTCCACCGAGGCACCGTCGACCGAGGCGCGTTGCAGCTTGAGCTCGAAGCGGAACCGGTCGTACGCGTAGGTGTCCGGCACCTCCGGCAAGCGCGAAAGACGCCGCCACAGCGCCCGCAGCCGCGCCTGCAGCTCACCGATGCGGGCCGGCTTCACGACAAAGTCATCCGCGCCCGCCTCGAGCGCCTCGATCACGTCCTGCTCGGTGTCGCGAGCCGTGAGGCACAGCACGGGCACCGTCACGGGCACGCGCGTGCGGATCGCGCGCAGCACGTCGAGGCCGGACATGTCCGACAGGCCCCAGTCGACGATGTAAGCGTCGTAGCTCTCGCGATGCAGCGTCGCGACGAACGAGCGCCCGTCGGCATGGCTGCGGCACGTCCACCCGTTACCTGCCAGTGAGGACGTGATGCTCGAGGAGAGCACCGTGTCGTCGTCGATGATCGCGATCCGCATGGTGCGAAACGAGAGCCATTGGGCCCTGAGTGGGGAATGGTCGATTTTACCTTCCCCTTACGGTTGCAGGCCGACTGCGACGGGGGATTACGGAGCGCCGTGTATAAAAACTCATGAATCGCCCGTCCCGCGGTCAGTCCGCTTCGGTGCCCGCGGCGAGGAACAGGCGGTACGCCGGGTGCTGCGACTCGTCCCAGTGCGGGTAGCCGAGGGTGTGCAGGAACGCGTCCAGCGTCGCGCCGTCGGCCGCCGGCACCTGCAGGCCGACCAGGATGCGGGCGTAGTCGGCGCCGTGGTTGCGGTAGTGGAACAGCGAGATGTTCCAGTTCGGGCTCATGCTCGTCAGGAAGCGCATCAGCGCGCCCGGCCGCTCGGGGAACTCGAAGCGGTACAGTCGCTCGTCGCGCGCGAGCGCCGAATGCCCGCCGACCAGGTGGCGGATGTGCAGTTTCGCGAGCTCGTCGTCGGTGAGGTCCAGTGCTGCGAATCCGTGTTCGTCGAAGGTCGCGGCGATCGCCCGGGCCTCGCCGCGGTCGGCTACTTGCACGCCGACGAACACGTGTGCGACGTGTGCGTCGGCGATCCTGTAGTTGAACTCGGTGACATTGCGCGGCCCGACCAGCTCGCAGAAGCGGCGGAAGCTGCCGCGCTCCTCGGGGATCGTCACCGCGAAGACCGCCTCGCGCTGCTCGCCGACCTCTGCGCGCTCGGAGACGAAGCGCAGCCGGTCGAAGTTCATGTTGGCGCCGCAGGCCACCGCCACGAGCGTGCGACCGGTCACCGGTGCGCCCTGCGCGGCCGATTCGCGTTCGATCCAGGCCTTGGCGCCAGCGATCGCCAGCGCGCCGGCCGGCTCGAGAATCGAGCGGGTGTCCTGGAACACGTCCTTGATTGCCGCGCAGGCGGCGTCGGTGTCGACGAGGATCACCTCGTCGAGGAACTCGCGACAGAGCCGGAAGGTTTCCTCGCCGACCTGCTTGACGGCGGTGCCATCGGAGAACAGACCGACGTCGTGCAGCACGACGCGATGCCCTGCGGCCAGCGAGCGCGCCATCGCATCCGAGTCGGTGGTCTGCACGCCGATCACCTTCACCTCGGGGCGCAGCTGCTTGACGTAGGTGGCGATGCCCGCGGCCAGCCCGCCGCCGCCGATCGCGACGAAGATCGCGTCGATCGGGCCCTGGTGCTGGCGCAGGATCTCCATCGCCACCGTGCCCTGGCCGGCGATCACGTCCGGGTCGTCGAACGGGTGAACGAAGGTCAGGCCGTCGCGGGCCTGCAGCCCGATCGCGTGCGCATGCGCGTCACTGTATGAGTCCCCGTGCAGCACTACTTCGGCTCCGCGCGAGCGCACGGCGTCGATCTTGACCTGCGGCGTGGTCACCGGCATGACGATCACCGCGCGGCATCCGAGCCGCTGCGCGGACAGCGCGACGCCCTGCGCGTGATTGCCTGCGGAGGCCGCGATCACGCCGCGCGCGAGCTGTTCGGCGCTCAGCCGGACCATCTTGTTGTAGGCGCCGCGCAGCTTGAACGAGAAGACCGGCTGCAGGTCCTCGCGCTTGAGCAACACGGTGTTGCCGACGCGGCGCGACAGGCACGGTGCGGGCTCGAGCGGCGTCTCCTGCGCGACGTCGTAGACGCGGGCGGTCAGGATCCGCTTCAGGTATTCGATGGGCATGGTGGTCCGGATTCTACCGACCGGTCCGGGGCCCCCACCCGAGTGGGGGTGTCGAGGCTTATTACAACGTACGCCTGGCGACTCTTGCATGTAGGCCGCGCGTGCGTGCGGTACGCTGCCGATGCGTTGATTCAGATCATCCCGTGCCTGCGAGGGGTCCGTGTTTTTCTTTACACTTCAGGGCCTCGCGGGGTGCCGAGCGCCGCGTGACATCCGGAATACCCAGCGTGAACGATGTCCTGGCAGTGATGGCACGGACATTGCATCCTGAGTCGCACATCTTCAGATAAGTCTCAGGTCACCCCCATGTACAGCGCCGATTCGCCTTCCATCCAGTCGCTTGCCGCCGGCGCCCGCGTGGCGCGTGCCGCGTCGGTCGCCGCCGCGATCGCGATCGCGCTGCAGGCCTGCGGCGGCGGCGGCGGCGGCGGCGGCGGCGCCGCAACCGAACCGGTGCCGAACGCGCTCGGCGGCATCACCCAGTCGAACCCCACGACACCGACGACGCCCGGCACCTGCTCGAAGGCGGCGGGCGCGACGCCGCGCGTTACCGTGCCCGGCCTGGGGCTGGGCACGCCGGCGGCCGACTCGCATCTGCACGGCGCCTGGTCGCCTGTGGCGCCCTGGAATCTGATCCCTCTGCACGCGGCGCTGCTCGCCGACGGCCGGGTGATGTCCTATGGCACGAACGACAACCGGGGTGGCGCCCGTGGCAGGGAAGGCATCCAGACCGGCCTGTTCTGGTACGACGTCTGGGATCCGAAGGCCGGCCTCGAACTCGATCGCGCGCACTTGCTGTTGCCGAACCAGACCGGCACGGACCTTTTCTGCAGCGCGCAGATGGTGCTGCCTCGCGCCGAGGACGACGGCCGGATGTTCCTGGCCGGCGGCGACAACTACGTCGAAGGCGCCACGGTCAACACCGGCAACACGAACACGAACCTCTTCGACCCGAAGGGCAACACCCTCGTGCGCGGTCCGGAGATGTCGCAGCCGCGCTGGTACGGCTCGCCGACGATGCTGCCTTCGGGCGAAATCTTGATCCTGGGCGGCCGCGCGGGCGCCGACGGCAACAATGCGTACCAGGCGTTTCCCGAGGTGCGCGCGGCGGACGGCGCGGGAATCCGGCAGCTCTCGGGCGCGATCTACCCGCCGGAGCAGTTGAACTACTGGTATCCGCGCAATTTCGTTGCACGCGACGGCCGGGTATTCGGCCTGGATGCCGAGCGCCGGATGTATTTTGTCGACCCCACCGGCGCCGGGCGCCTGTCGCCGGCCGGTCTGCTGCCGCTCGGCAAGGTCCGCGACCAGAACGGCGTCGACATCGACGTCGATCTGGCGGGCAACTTCACCGCGGCGACTGCGCTCTACCGGCCGGGCCGCGTGCTGACGGCGGGCGGCGACAGCCTGTACGCGGCGGTGGTGGACTTCAATGGGCCGCTGCCCACCGTCACGCAGACGGGAACACTGACACAGTACCGCCAGCATGCCTTCCTGACCGTGCTCCCCGACGGAAAGGTGCTGATGACCGGCGGCAGCCGCATCGAGAACACGCTCACCGACGTCGTGCTCGAGCCCGACCTGTGGGATCCGGTCACCGGGGCGTTCACGCGGCTGTCGGCCGGCGCCGTGCCCCGCCTGTACCACTCGATCGCCATGCTGCTGCCCGACGGCACGGTGCTGGTCGGTGGTGGCGGCGCGCCCGGTCCGCTGACCAACACCAACGCCGAGATCTTCTATCCGCCGTACCTGTTCGATCCTGCCGGAGGCTGGGCCGAGCGCCCGCGCCTGCTCGCCGCCCCGCAGGTCGCCTCGGTCGGCGCCGCGATGACGGTCGAGGTCGAGTCCAGGCGCACGGTCTCGAAGCTGACGATGGTCAAACACGGCTCGGTCACGCACACGACCAACTTCGAGGGTCGTTACTTTGACGTGCCGTTCACCACCACCACGCTGTCAGACCGGATCCGCCTGAACGCCACCCTCCCTCGCGCGTCCACCGAGATGACGCCTGGTTACTACATGCTCTTCGCGCTCGACGATCGTGGCACGCCGTCGCTCGCCACGACCGTGCGCATCGAGCCGGACGCGGCGCCCGTGCTGCTGGCCGGCTGGACGCCGATGTCGGGCGGCATCGCGCAGACAGCGATCAACGGCGAGAACGTGCTCGACGCCAAGTGCCCGGCCGGGCAGGTGATGGCGGGCGTGAAGGCGACGACCACGCTCGATCTTCCCGCAACCCGCGTCATCGGGCGTGTTGAGCCGATGTGTGTAGGTGTCACCGCTGCCGGCCGCTGGTCGGGCACGCCGACCGCGCTTGGCAAGGGCGTCGGATCTGGAGCGCCCTTTCCCTCCGCACAGTCGGGTGTTGTAGAGGGCCTGTGCCCGCCGAACAACGCGGTCGTCGGCTTCGACAGTACGCTGTCGGCCTATGTGTCGTCGATCACCCCGGTCTGCCGCCCGCTGAGCGCCGAGGGTCGGACCACCGGAACCTCGACCCCAGTCGTGACCCTCGGCAACATCACCACGCCGGCCACCGCCACGCCGACCAACGCGGTCCCCGGCCCGGTCCAGCCTAGGATGAGCTGCGGCCAGGACGTTCCCGCCAACGGCCTGTACGGACGCGCCCGCAACCAGGCGGATGCGAAGGTCGACGGCCTCGGCCTGTGGTGCGACGCGAGCCGGCAGCCGACCCCGCCGCCGGTCCCGGCCGCGGTGTCGATCAAGATCGCCGACCCGTCGCCTGCCCCGCCGCCGCCGCCCCCTCCGCCGCCCCCTCCGCCGCCGCCGCCGCCGGTCGAGCCGCCGCCGCCTGCCCCGCCGCCGACCACACCGCCGCCGCCGGCCCCGCCGTCTGCGACGACCACGAACGAGAAGCCGGCGACCCCGCAGCCGGCCCCGGCTCCGGTACGGCCGCCGGCGCCGACACCGCCCACGGCCTGCTGAGCCCCCCGGCGGCCCTGCGGGGCCGCCGGCCACCGACAGGACCGCCCGGACGTCGCGACTAGAATGGACCCCCGGCGCGGGCCGGCCCGTCGCGACGCTCATGGAACTGCTGATCGAACGCCTGATCGACTGGTTCGCACTGCCCAGGAACGGGCTGTCGAGCGTGTTTGTGGTCGCGTTCGTGTCGGCGACACTGCTGCCGCTCGGCTCGGAGCCCGCGGTGTTCGGCTTCGTCAAGCTCAATCCCGACGCGTTCTGGCTGACCGTCGCGGTCGCCACCGCGGGTAACACGCTCGGCGGCATCGTCGACTACTGGATGGGCTACGGCGCGAAGGTGGCGGTCGGCCATCGCGAGGGCACCCGCTGGTTCGGCTGGCTCGCGCGCTTCGGCCCGAAGTTCCTCCTGCTGTCTTGGCTGCCCGCGGTCGGCGACCCGCTGTGTGCGCTCGCTGGCTGGCTCAAGCAGCCGTTCTGGCCGTGCGTGTTGTACATGGCGATCGGCAAGTTCCTGCGCTACACGACGATGACCGCGGCGCTGCTCTGGGTGCCCGACTCCTGGTGGATGAAGCTCGCGTCGCCCTTCATGGGCTGAGACCTCGATCCCCCACGGTGCGGCGGGGAACCCCCGCGCAGCTACAATCGCGGTTTTGGACCGGTCGCCGGGCCGCGGCCAGCCCGCCGTTCCCGCCGCCGTCCCCGGACGGATGTCCCCCCGATGAACGCCCCGCTCCTCCCGGCCCTCGCCACGCGAACCGCCGACGCTCCCGCCCGCCTGCGCGAGATCCCGTACAACTACACCTCGTTCTCCGATCGCGAGATCGTGATGCGCGTGCTCGGCGCCGAGGCCTGGGGCATTGTCGAGGAGTTGCGCGGCGAGCGGCGCACCGGCCGCTCAGCCCGCATGCTGTACGAGGTGCTCGGCGACATCTGGGTCGTGCAGCGCAACCCGTTCCTGCAGGACGACCTGCTCGACAACCCGAAGCGCCGCGCGGCGCTGATCGAGGCGCTGCAGCACCGGCTGCGCGAGATCGAGCGTCGGCGCGACGCCGACGGCAGCACCGCCCAGCCGGCAGCAGCCGACCCGAGGTCGGCCGCGCTGCGCGCCGACCGCGTCGCCCGCCTGCTGGCACTCGCCCACGAGGCGGTGGCCCGCTTCGACGCCGACTTCACCCGCACCGCCGAGCTGCGCGCCCGCGCGCTCAAGCGGCTGTCGCGCGTCACTCGCCGCGACAACATCCGCTTCGACGGCATGTCGCGTGTTTCGCATGTCACCGACGCCACCGACTGGCGCGTCGAGTATCCCTTCCTCGTGCTTTCGCCCGACACCGAGGCAGAGGTGGCGGCTCTGGTGGCCGGCTGCATCGAGCTCGGCCTGACCATCATCCCGCGCGGCGGCGGCACCGGCTACACGGGTGGTGCAATCCCGCTCACGCCGATGTCCGCAGTCATCAACACCGAGAAGCTGATCGGCCTCGGCCCGGTCGAGACGCTGCGGCTGCCCGGTGTCGATTCCGAGGTCGCGACGATCTTCTCCGAGGCCGGCGTCGTCACCAAGCGTGTGACTGACGCCGCCGATTCGGCGGGCCTGGTCTTCGCGGTCGACCCGACCTCGCTCGAGGCCTCATGCATCGGCGGCAACATCGCGATGAACGCCGGCGGCAAGAAGGCCGTGCTCTGGGGCACCGCGCTCGACAACCTCGCCTGGTGGCGGATGGTCGATCCGCAGGGCGACTGGCTCGAGATCACCCGCCTCGAGCACAACCGCGGCAAGATCCACGATGTGCCGCGCGCTCGCTTCGCGCTCGCGTGGTATGCGCCCTCGCAGCTCGGGGCCGACGGCATGATGCGCGGCGAGCCGACGCGCCGCGAGACCCTGGAGATCGAGGGCGCGCGCTTTCGCAAGCAGGGCCTGGGCAAGGACGTCACCGACAAGTTCCTCGCCGGCCTGCCCGGCGTGCAGAAGGAAGGCTGCGACGGCCTGATCACCTCGGCGCGCTGGGTGCTGCACCGGATGCCGAAGCAGATCCGCACGGTCTGCCTTGAGTTCTTCGGCCAGGCCAAAGATGCGGTGCCCTCCATCGTCGAGATCAAGGCCTATCTCGACCGCCAGCCCTTCGGCGCGATCCTCGCCGGTCTCGAGCACCTCGACGAGCGCTACCTGCGCGCGGTCGGCTACGCAACCAAGTCGCGCCGCGGCGGACTGCCGAAGATGGTGCTGATCGGCGACATCGTCGGCGACGACGATGAGTCGGTGGCGAAGGCCACCTCCGAGGTCGTGCGTCTGGCCAACGGCCGCTCGGGCGAGGGCTTCATCGCGGTCTCGCCCGAGTCGCGTAAGTCCTTCTGGGCCGACCGCGCACGCACCGCAGCGATCGCGCGCCACACCAACGCGTTCAAGATCAACGAGGACGTGGTCATCCCGCTGCCGCGGATGGCCGAGTACACCGACGGCATCGAGCGCATCAACATCGAGCTGTCGACCCGTAACAAGCTCCGCGTGATCGACGCGCTCGACGCGCTGTTCGCCGCCGACCCGGCGACGCTGCCGCTGGGCAAGGCCGACGATGCCACCGGCCCCGATGCGCGCCTGCCGGTCGAGATGCTCGCCGAGCGGCTCGCGCAGGCCCGCGAGCTTGCGGGCACGGTACGCACGCGCTGGGAGTTCCTGCTCGATGCGATCGATGCGCCGCTGATGCAGGCCACCTCGGCGCTCGAGTTGATCGGGCTGCCCGAGGCCGCCGCCGAGGCGCGCCGTCGCGCCGCCCGGGACCCGCAGGCGCGGCTCTTCGACCTGCTGCAGGACCGCACGATCCGCGTGTCCTGGAAGCGGGAGCTGCTCGGTCCGCTGTCGGAGATCCTCTGTGGACAGGCGTTCCGGCCGATCCTTGATCGGGCGGTGGCGGCGCACAAGACCACGCTGCGCAGCCGCGTGTTCGTGGCGCTGCACATGCATGCCGGCGACGGCAATGTGCACACCAACCTGCCGGTCAACTCCGACGACTACGGGATGCTGCAGGAGGCCAACCGCGCGGTCGACCGCATCATGGCGCTCGCGCGCAGCCTCGACGGCGTGATCTCCGGCGAGCACGGCATCGGCATCACCAAGCTCGAGTACCTGAACGACGCGGAGATCCGCGAGTTCCGCGACTACAAGCAGCGTATCGACCCCGAGGGCCGCTTCAACAAAGGCAAGCTGATGCAGGGCGGCGACCTGCGCGACGCCTACACACCGAGCTTCGGCCTGATGGGCGCCGAGTCGCTGATTCTGCAGCAGTCCGACATCGGCTCGATCGCTGACTCGATCAAGGACTGCCTGCGATGCGGCAAGTGCAAGCCGGTGTGCGCCACTCACGTTCCGCGCGCCAACCTGCTCTACAGCCCGCGCAACAAGATCCTCGCCACCTCGCTGCTGATCGAGGCCTTCCTCTACGAGGAGCAGACCCGCCGCGGCGTGTCGATCCGTCACTGGGACGAGTTTGGCGACGTCGCCGACCACTGCACCGTCTGCCACAAGTGCGAGGCGCCGTGCCCGGTCGACATCGACTTCGGCGACGTGTCGATGGCGATGCGCAACCTGCTGCGCAAGATGGGGCAGAAGCGCTTCAACCCCGGTACCGCTGCGTCGATGTTCTTTCTGAACGCGACCAACCCGAGCACGATCAACCTAGCTCGCAAGGCGATGATCGACTGGGGCTACAAGGCGCAGCGCGTCGCACACGAGGTGCTCAAGGCGCCGGCCAAGGCGCAGACCGCAGCACCTCCGGCGACCGTCGGGCGTGCCAAACTCACCGAGCAGGTGGTGCACTTCGTCAACAAGAAGATGCCAGGCAACCTGCCCAAGAAGGCCGCGCGTGCGCTGCTCGACATCGAGGATGCCCGCTACGTGCCGGTCATCCGTGACCCGAAGGCGAGCGTCGACGCCGAGGCGGTCTTCTACTTCCCGGGCTGTGGCTCGGAGCGGCTGTTCTCGCAGGTCGGCCTGGCCACGCAGGCGATGCTGTGGCACGTCGGCGTGCAGACCGTGCTGCCGCCCGGGTACCTCTGCTGCGGCTATCCGCAGCGCGGCTCGGGCCAGTTCGATAAGGCGGAGAAGATCATCACCGACAACCGGGTGCTGTTCCACCGTGTCGCCAACACGCTCAACTACCTCGACATCAAGACCGTCGTGGTGTCCTGCGGCACCTGCCACGACCAGCTGCAGAAGTACGAGTTCGAGAAGATCTTCCCCGGCTGCAGGATCCTCGACATCCACGAGTTCCTGATGGAGAAGGGCGTGCGCCTGGAGGGCGTGACCGGGACGCGGTACATGTACCACGACCCCTGTCACAGCCCGATGAAGCAGCATGCGCCACTGAAGGTGGTGAACACGCTGATGAACGCCGAGATCAACGGGCGGATCGAGAAGAACGACCGCTGCTGTGGCGAGTCGGGCACGCTCGCGGTCTCGCGGCCGGACATCTCCACACAGATCCGCTTCCGCAAGGAGGAGGAAATGGTCCGTGCCTCCGAGGCGATCCGTGCCGGGGCGCAGGCCGCCCCGGTCGCGGCTAAGGGCGAGGCGTTCGACGGCCCGGTGAAGGTGCTGACCGCCTGCCCGTCGTGTCTGCAGGGGCTGTCGCGCTTCGAGGGCGATGCGGCCGTCGAGGCCGACTACATCGTGGTCGAGATCGCCAGGCATGTGCTCGGCAAGGAATGGATGCCCGACTACGTGAAGCGCGCGAACGACGGGGGCATCGAGCGGGTTCTGGTGTGACCGAGGGTGGGGGCGAGGGTGTGACCGAGGGGGCGGCCCGAGCTCGGCCAGGCGGTCTGAGTGCGATCGCGCGGTCTGCTCGAACGGACCGCGCGATCGGGCGGCACGGTCGATCCGACCGCAGCTGCATTCATTCCGGGTCGCGCCGGACCCGAGAGGGCACCCACTCGTAGAGGTCGAAGCCCGCTCGCGTCCCGCCCAGGCAACGGGCGAAGTGATCCTCCAGCTCGCGACCCAGGGTGAGCCGGTTGCGCCAGCCGGCGATCGCATGGCCGGCATCGGGAAACGACAGGTATCGCACCGGATGGCCCCGCGCGCGCAGCGAGCGCACGACGTCGATTGAATCCTGCTGCAGCACGCGCACGTCGCGCTCGCCGTGCACCACCAGCAGCGGCGCGGCGATCCGCTCGAGCGCGGAAACCGGCGACTGCCGCAGCATCTCGGCGCGCTCCGCGGGGTCGTCGAGGCGGCCGTAGAACCGAGTGGCCCAGCTGCGATTCGTCCAGTAAGCTGGCCATGCCGCGACCGTCCTCGGCCAGTCGGCAACGCCGACAATGGATACGCCGCACCGATACGGATGGGGCTGCGTGATCAGCTGCATCATCGCCGAATAGCCGCCGAAGCTCGCGCCGAGCACACCCAGCCGATCGCGGTCGGCGATGCCGGCGTCGATCGCCCACTGCACCGCGTCGGCAATGTCGCGTTGCAGCCGGTCGCCGTAGGTCCGCGCTCCGGCCCACAGGTGCTCGCGGCCATAGCCGGACGAGCCACGGAAGTTGATCTTCAGCACTGCGTAGCCTCGGTTGGCGAGCATCTGCTCGATGCTGGGCGTCGCCGGGCCCCAGCGGTCACGAGACCACGGCCCGCCGTGGATGTCGACGATCGTCGGCACCGGGCCGACGCTTGCGCGCGGCCTGAGCAGCAGGCCGTGCAGCCGCCGGCCGTCCGACGCGTCGAACGACACCGGTTCCCACGGGGACAGCGACGCGCGGAACGCTGCGTCGGTGTCGCGTCGGTCCAGTCGGCGCAGCGTGTCCGTCCCGCGGTCCCACAGCAGCTCGGCGCGATCGAGCCGTCCGAACGCGGTCACGATCCAGCGGCGGCCGTCCTCGGACCGGTCCTGCGGCAGGACGATCACGGCCTCGTCGTCCAACAGGCCGTCGCGCCGGGCGCGTTCGCCGAGCCCGGCCAGCCTGCGCGCCGCCTCCGCGTCGAGCGCATGCAGGCGAGGCAGGCCGTCCATCGACGACCAGCCGATCGGTGGGCCGTGCCGGTCGATGAACACCGGCCCGTCGATGTCGACCACCGGATGCGCGCCCAGCACGGTCTCGGTCCCGGTGTCGAGATCGAGTTCCA
>JBIPLJ010000029.1:0-51030 GCA_044368415.1 Burkholderiaceae bacterium | reverse complement strand
CCTCGATGTAGATCTTCTTCACGCCGAACATCTCGGCCTTGCGGCGCGCCGGCTCGAGCTCCTCGCCCTGGCCGATGTCCGCGGTGAAGGTGATCACCTCGCATCCGTAGGTGTCCTGCAGCCATTTGAGGATCACCGAGGTATCGAGGCCGCCGGAGTAGGCGAGCACGACTTTCTTGACTTGGGACATGGGCCTGCGAGTGGGGTGAGGTGAAGGGAAGGGCGAAGCGGGGAAGCGCAACACGGCCAATCCGGCATTTTGCCAGTTTCGGCAGCCAGGCCGGCGCACACTGCGTGCGACACTCTGCAGATGCCCGCTTCCGCATCACTTCCGGCCTCCAGGGCCGACCTGCAGCGGCGCCTTCCGCCGATCATCGCGGGTCTGTCGATCCTCGGCCCGTTTGCGATCGACACCTACCTGCCGGCCTTCGGCTCGATCGCCCGCGACCTCGACGCAACGCCCCTGCAGGTCCAGCAGACCCTGACCGCGTTCATCGTGCCGTTTGCGCTGATGGCGCTGTGGCACGGCGCGCTGTCCGACGCGCTCGGGCGGCGGCCGGTGGTGCTGGTCGGTCTGGTGGCCTTCGCCGTCGCCTCGCTCGGGGCGGCCACGGCCGGCTCCATCGAGGCGCTCTGGGGCTGGCGGGCGCTGCAGGGCGCGGTCGCCGGGGTGGGCATGACCGTCGGGCGGGCGGTGGTCCGCGACGTGGCCGACGGCCCCCAGGCACAGCGGATGCTGTCGCAGGCAACGATGTTCTTCGCGCTCGCGCCGGCGGTGGCGCCGATCGCCGGTGGCTGGATCGACGCGATCGCCGGCTGGCGCTCGGTGTTCGGCTTCCTGGCGGCGGTGGCCCTCGGGATGACGCTGTTCTGCTTTCGCTACCTGCCCGAGACGCTGCCGCCGGCGCAGCGGGTCAGCATGCGGCCCGGCCCCATGGCGCGCGCCTACGCGTCGCTGGGGACCAACCGTGCGTTCCTGCGGCTGGCGGCGGTGCTCGCGCTGAACTTCGCCGGCTTCTTCGTCTACGTGTTGGCGGCCCCGGCCTTCCTGCCCGGCGTGCTGGGCGTGGCGCCGACGGCGTTCGCCTGGCTGTTCGTGCCCGCGGTGAGCGGCACCATGGCCGGCGCGTTCCTTTCGTCGCGGCTCGCCGGACGGCTGTCGCCGGTCCGTACGATCGTCGCTGGCTACGCACTGATGTTGCTGTCGGTGCTCGGCAATGTCGCGCAAGCGCTGCTGATGGATCCGCCGCGGGTGCCGTGGGCCACGCTGCCGCTTTTTCCCTACAACGTCGGCATGGGCCTGGCCATGGCGCCGCTGCAGGTGATGCTGCTCGACACCTTCCCCGAGCGCCGCGGCATGGCCGCCTCCGGCATGGCGTTCACGCTGAGCGCCGGCAACGCCGTGATCGCCGGCGTGATCGCACCGATGCTCTGGCACTCAGCCGCCATGATGGCGGGCGGCGCGCTCGCCTGCGTCGCCGGCGCGATCGCCCTGTTCGCCTGGCACATCCGTTCACCGTCCTTTCGACCCCTCCCGAGCTCGCCATGATCACCACTCACCGTCCCGTGTCCCCGGGCCCGCGCACCGGCGGACGCCTGATCGTCGACCAGCTGCTCGTGCACGGTGCCAACCGCGTGTTCTGCGTGCCCGGCGAGAGCTTCCTCGCGGTCCTCGACGCGCTGCACGACGTGCGCGACCAGCTACCGTTGGTGGTCTGCCGGCAGGAGGGCGGCGCTGCGAACATGGCCGAGGCCTGGGGCAAGCTCACCGGCGTCCCTGGCATCTGCTTTGTAACCCGCGGCCCGGGCGCCACCAACGCGTCCATCGGCGTGCACACCGCATTCCAGGACTCCACGCCGATGATCCTGTTCATCGGCCAGGTCGGCACCGACTTCGTCGAGCGCGAGGCCTTCCAGGAGGTCGACTACCGGCGCATGTTCGGGCAGATGGCCAAATGGGTGGCCTCGATCGACCGCGCCGACCGGATTCCCGAGTTCATCCAGCATGCCTTCCACGTCGCGACCTCGGGGCGGCCCGGGCCGGTCGTGCTGGCACTGCCCGAGGACATGTTGGTGCAGCGCGCCGACGTGCCCGACGCGCTGCCGTACCGCCGCGTACAGCCCGCGCCGTCGCCGGCCCAGACCGCGCGCCTGGCCGAGCTGCTGGCCGAGGCCGAGCGCCCGCTGCTTCTGGTCGGCGGCTCCGCCTGGGATGACGCCTCGCGCGAGTCGGTGCGTGCCTTCGCCTACCGCTTCGGCCTGCCGGTTGCCTGCGCCTGGCGCTTCCAGGACGCGTTCGACAACGGCGATGCGCAGTATGTCGGCGAGGTCGGCATCGGCGTGAACCCGAAGCTCGGCGCCCGCGTGCGCGAGGCCGACCTGCTGATCGCAGTCGGCGTGCGGCTCGGCGAGATGACCACCAACGGCTACACGCTGGTCGAGTCGCCGACCCCCACGCAGTGCCTGGTGCATGTGTTTCCGGGCGCGGACGAGCTCGGCCGGGTGTTCGCCGCCGAGCTCCCGATCGCTGCCGGCAACCGCGAGTTCGCGGCGACGCTCGATGCACTCTCGCCGCCCGAGGGGCTGGCCGCGCGCTGGGCAGCTTGGCTCGACGGTGCAGTGCGCGACTACGCCGCCTGGCGCGTGCCGCGCCCGCAGCCCGGCACGCTCAGTTATCCCGAGTGTGTGCTGCACTTGGAGCGTATGCTGCCGCACGACGCGATCCTGACCAACGGCGCCGGCAACTTCGCCACGCCCGTGCATCGGTTCCACAGGCATCGCCGCCACAAGACGCAGCTCGCCCCGACCTCCGGTGCGATGGGCTACGCCGTGCCGGCCGCGGTGGCCGCCTCGCTCGCGTTTCCCGACCGGATGGTGGTCGCCTTCACCGGCGACGGCGACTTCATGATGACCGGCCAGGAGCTGGCGACCGCCGTGCAGTACGGCGCGACGCCGATCGTCGTGCTGGTCAACAACGGCATGTTCGGCACCATCCGCATGCACCAGGAGCGCGAGTATCCGGCGCGGGTCTACGGCACGGCGCTGCGTAATCCCGACTTCGTGAAGCTCGCCGAAGCCTACGGCTGCCACGGCGAGCGTGTGACCGAGACCGGTCAGTTCGCAGCGGCCTTCGAGCGGGCCCGCTCGGCGGGCGTGCCGGCGTTGATCGAGCTGGTGATCGACCCGCAGGCGATCACCGCGGGGCAGACGATGGACGAGCTGCGCGCCCAGGCGCTGGCTCGGCACAAGGGCTGACACTGGCCCCGTCCTCGCCCCGTCCTCGCCTTCGCGTTCGCCATCAGGCGGCCCGTCGCATCAGCATCACCGCGGCGCCGATCGCGACCGCCATGGCCGCGAAGCCCGTCGCGCACTCGCGCCCGAGCGCCGCCGTGCCGGCGACGCGCGCGATGCCGGCCTTGAAGACTAGGTTGGCGACCACCGAGATCGCGATCGCCGTGATCGCTGCATCGGTGTCGATCTCGCCGATGCCGTGCAGGCGCGTCACCGCCAGCGTGATCGCGTCCACATCGGTCAGCCCGGAGGCCGCCGCGACGGCATACAGCGCCCCGTCGCCCAGGCGCCGTGTACCGACGGCGGCCAGCAGCGACACGACGCCGTAGGCCACCCCGAAGCCGAGCGCGACCCGCAGGTCGGTCGGGTTGCGCACCTCGGGCAGCGGCGCCGCGCCCTCGCGCCGCGCTTTCGGCACGAGCCGGACGGCCACCGGCAGGCTCGCGGCGATCGCCGCGCCGGCGACAGCGGCAACGCCCGGCAGCAGGCTTGGCTGCGCGATGGCCGTCAGCAGCGCGAGCCGCAGGAGCATGGTCAGGTTGGACAGCAGCACCATCGCGGCGGCCATCGCCGGCCCGCCGCCGGCCTTCGCATGCCGGGCGAACACCAGTGTCGTCGCGGTCGACGACACCAGCCCGCCCGCCACCGCGGCGAGGGGGGCGCCGTAACGGCGACCCGTGAAGCGCAGCAGCAGCCAACCGGCGAGCCCGACGCCGGCCACCAGCACCACCATCAGCCAGATCTCGCGCGGATTGAGCGATCCGTGCGGGCCGAACGCGCGGTCGGGGAGCAGCGGCAGCGCGATGAAGGTCAGCGCGCCGAATTGAAGGATGGGGACGAGGTCAACGCGACCCAGGCGTCCTGCGACGCCGTGCAGCTCGCCCTTGAAGACGAGCAGGGCGGCAACGACGATCGCGACCGGAACGGCGAGCCGCTGCTCGCCCAGTCCGCACAGCAGTCCCAGCGCGCCGGTGACCGCCATCGCGACCATCGAAGTGGTCGGCGCTTCACCCTGCCGCGCGTGGTCGTGCCAGTAGGCGGCGACCGCGATCACGGTGACGATCAACAGCCCCACCGACACCAGGAGCGGCTGCTCCAGGCGTCGCGAGAGGCCTCCCGCGAGGGCGCCGAGCAGAGCGACCAGGCCGAAGGTCCGGATCCCTCGTGAGTCCCCCTTGCGCTCGCGATCGATCCCGATCAGCAGGCCGATCGCGACTGCCGTACCCAGCCCGAGGCCGGCGGCCAGCAGGGTCTCGTCCATCCTGCCCGTCGCCGTGGAGCGCGCTGCGGCTCAGTGCGCGAACAGCACCGGCACCGTCATCGATTCGAGGAGGGTGCGGGTCGCACCGCCCATCACGAACTCGTAGGCGCGCGAGTGGCCGTAGCCGCCCATCACCAGCAGGTCGGCCTGGAAGTCGGCGGTCCGCGACAGCATCTGCTTGCCGATGTCGACGTCCTTGGAGGTCGAGCCCGACACGTTGGCTTTGACGCCGTGGCGCGCGAGGAAGGTTGCGATGTCTGCACCGGGCAGGTCGCCATGGCCGCCGCGTCCGGCGCGCGCATTGAAGGTGGTGACCTGCACCTCCTGCGCCTGGCGCAGCAGCGGCATCGCCGAGCTCACCGCGCGCGCGGCCTCGCGGCTGGCGTTCCAGGCCACCATCGGCCGGCGGCCGATCGTCGCGAACTCGCCGGTGTAGGGCACGACCAGCACCGGCCGGCCCGAGCCCATGATCACGCGGCCGATGAAGTCGGGCGTGACGTCGTTGGCCGCATCGTCGTCGTACTGGCCGACGACGAGCAGATCGGCATAGCGGCCGTGCTCGTTGAGGACGGTGGCCGGGTCGCCGGTCTCGTTGCGCCACTCGACGGCCCGCCCGAGCGTGGGCGCGATCCGGTCGAACGTGGCGCGCGCCTCGGCGTCCTTGCGCTCCTGGAAGCGCAGCAACTCCTGCGCGACGAAGGCGCCGCCGTCGGCGACGAAGGGCTCGCTGTAGAGCGGCGACATGATGCTGTAGAGCGCGACGAGGTGTGCATCGTGCGCGTCGGCCAGGCGAGCCGCAGCCTGCAGGCGCCGGACGGCGCGCTCGGTCGAGTCGAAGTGGGCGAGGATGGTCTTGTAGCCGAAGCTCATGTCCGCTCCTGAAGGGCTCGGTGAGGGGCGCGCCGCCTCGGGCGGGCGTCCATGGGTCACAGCGTACGGCGGCACCGGCCGATCGGATTGACTTGCGTCAATGGACCCCGTGGAGCCGCTCGTCCGATGATGATCCGGCGGCATCGGCTAAGCCGGCAAGCCCCGCCGGCCGGAGCGGCTACCATGTCGGTCCCGTATGGAGCCGACATGAACGCGCTCGACCGACTCAAAACCCTGACCACCGTGGTCGCCGACACCGGCGACTTCAACACGATGAAGGCGTACGCCCCGCGCGACGCGACCACCAACCCGACGCTCATCCTCAAGGCGGTCGGCAAGCCCGAGTACCGGGGGCTGCTCGACGAGACGGTCGCGCGGCACCGAGGCGAGCCGCTCGAGGCCTTGGTCGACCGGCTGCTGGTGCGCTTCGGCCGCGAAATCCTCGCGATCGTCCCGGGGCGCGTGTCCACCGAGGTCGATGCGCGGCTGTCCTTCGACGCCGAGGCCACCATGGTTCGGGCGCGCCGAATTGTTGCGCTCTACGAGGAAGCCGGGATCGGGCGCGAGCGCATCCTCGTCAAGATCGCCTCGACCTGGGAGGGCATTCGGGCCGCCGAACGGCTCGAGCGCGATGGCATCCACTGCAACCTGACGCTGCTGTTCGGCTTTCCGCAGGCCGTCGCCTGCGCCGATGCCGGCATCACGTTGATCTCGCCCTTCGTGGGCCGGATCTACGACTGGTACAGGAAGCGCGACGGCGTGGACTTCGACGGCGACTCCGATCCGGGCGTCGCCTCGGTGCGCCGCATCCATGTGTACTTCAAGCGGTTCGGCTACCCGACCGAGGTGATGGGCGCGAGCTTTCGCAACGTCGGCCAGATCATGGCGCTCGCCGGCTGCGACCTGCTGACCATCAGCCCCGAGCTGCTCGAGCAGCTGCGCGCCTCGGACGCCGAGGTGCCACGCCGGCTCGACGCGGTGGCCGCGGCGAAGGCCGAAATCGAGCGTGTGCGCTTCGACGAGAAGCAGTTCCGCTTCGAGCTGAACGAGGACGCGATGGCGAGCGAGAAGCTGTCCGAGGGAATCCGGGCGTTCGTCGCGGATGCCCGCAAGCTCGATGGCCTGATCTCGGCGGCGGGCGCCGCCTGATCCGCCGCGCGGGCGGGGTCCGGATGGGAGCCCGGGCGCCTCAGCCGCGCCCGGTGCTGCCGAAGCCGCCCGCGCCGCGCTCGCTCGCGGTGAAGCCCTGGACCACTCGGAACCGCGCGCGGGCCACTGGCACGATCACCATCTGCGCGATCCGGTCCATCGGCTGTACGGTGAAGGTGCCGGCCTCGCCCGACTCGACCGGATTGCGGTTCCAGCACGAGACCATCAGCGGCCCCTGGTAGTCGGAGTCGATCAGCCCCACCAGGTTGCCGAGTACGATGCCGTGTCTGTGGCCGAGCCCCGAGCGCGGTAGCAGCACCGCCGCATAGCCGGGGTCGGCGAGGTGGACCGCGAGGCCGGTCGGGATCAATACCGTCTGGCCTGGCGCGATCCGCAGCGGTGCGTCGACGCAGGCGCGCAGGTCGAGGCCGGCGCTGCCGTCGGTGGCATAGGCGGGGAGTGCGTCGCGCATCCGCGCGTCGAGCACTTTCAGGTCGATGTCGATCATCAGGCGTCCGGTGGGCGCTGCCTGCGCGAGCGGTTGCGCAGCACGAGGAAGGCGACGACGGCGCCGACGACCACGAGGCCGGTCGCATCGTCGAGGTCGTGCACCGCCGTTGACAGGACCGACAGCAGGAGCCACAGCGCCGCCACGCCGAAGAGCACCACCACGATCCGGTCCTTGAGCGGGCGGCGCGACCAGGCGGCAACTGCGCCGGCCACCGCAGCCGAAGGGTCGGGCAAGCCGCCGGGCGAGGCAGCGCGAGGCGGCACGCCCCGGGTGCGGCCCTCGGCCATCCCGGGCGGACCGTACGGGGCCGCCGGGCGGGCGGCGGTCGGCTCGTCACCGTGATGCGCGGGCCCGCCCCCGTGACCGAAGCCCGTGGTGTCGGCGTCCGAGGGCGCACGCGCGGCGACGGAGGCGGGTCCCTCGTCGAAGGCCGGCGGCCCGCCGCCGAAGCGCGGATCCTGCGGGCGCGGCCCCATCGTCGCGGCGGCGGGCGGCGAGCCGGTGAAGCGGCCGGCGCGGGCGGCGCGCGAGTCGGCGTCTTCCAGCCCGAGCGTCTCGTCGACCCGCATCCGGTGCGCCGAGGGCATGCTCGCCGCCTCGAGCAGCCGCGCGAAGTCGCCATCGCGCGGTGCGCCGCCCAGCTCGCGGGCGCCTGCGCGTCCAGGCTCGGGCAGCGCCATCAGCAGCGCGCCTGCGGCAGCCGGCGCGCGATCTCGCCGACCAGTGCGGCGGCGAGCCGGGTCTTGCTCGCGCGCGGCAGCGTCGTCGTGCCCTGCGCGTCGATCAGCAGCAGCTCGTTGTCGTCGCGCCCGAAGGTGGCTTGGCCGATGTTGCCGACCAGCAGCGGCACGTCCTTGCGACGGCGCTTGTCCTGGGCATTGGCCTCCAGGTCCTCGGTCTCGGCGGCGAAGCCCACGCAGTAGGGCCCGCCCGGCATTGCCGCGACACCGGCCAGGATGTCCGGGTTCTGCGCGAACTCGAGTGCCGGCGGCCCGCCGCCCTCGGTCTTCTTGAGCTTGTGCGCCGAGGCGTTCGCGACCCGCCAGTCTGCGACCGCGGCGACCGCGACGAACAGGTCCTGTCCGGCGATCTCGGCCTGCACCGCTGCGAGCATCTCGCGCGCGCTGCGCACGTCGACGCGGCGCACGCCCTGGGGCGCCTCGAGCGCGGTCGGCCCCGACACCAGCACCACCTCGGCACCCGCGTGCCGGCAGGCCCGCGCGATCGCATAGCCCATCTTCCCGGACGACAGGTTGGTGATGCCGCGCACCGGGTCGATCGGCTCGAAGGTCGGTCCGGCGGTCAGCAGCACGCGGCGTCCGGCGAGCTGCTTGGGCGCGAAGAAGGCGATTGTCTCCTCGACGAGCTGCTGGGCCTCGAGCATGCGGCCGTCGCCGGTCTCGCCGCAGGCCTGCTCGCCGGCACCCGGCCCGAGCACCGCGACGCCGTCGGCGCGCAGCGTCGCGACGTTGCGCTGCGTGGCCGGGGACGTCCACATCTGCCGGTTCATCGCGGGTGCCACCAGCAGCGGGCAGTCGCGCGCCAGCACCAGCGTCGACAGCAGGTCGTCGGCGAGGCCGTGCGCGACCTTCGCCATGAAATCGGCTGTGGCCGGCGCCACGAGGATCGCGTCGGCGCCACGCGACAGGTCGATGTGCGGCATGCCGTTGTCGATGCGGCCGTCCCATGCGTCGGTATAGACCGGTCGGCCGGTCAGCGCCTGGAAGGTCGCGGTGCCGATGAACTTCGTGGCCGCCTCGGTCATCGCAACCTGCACGGTTGCGCCGCGCCGCTGCAGCTCGCGGGCCAGCTCGCAGGCCTTGAAGGCGGCTACGCCGCCGGTCACGCCGAGCAGCAGGTGCCGGCCGGCGAGCTCGCCGTCGGCGGGCGGGGAGACGATGGCGTCGGTCATTTAGCCACTCTTGCGGACCCGCAGCAGTTCGTCAAGGAGCAGCAGGACGCCGCCGACAGTGATCGCCGAGTCGGCGACGTTGAAGGCGGGGAAGTACCAGCGGTCGTTCCAGTGCACGAGCAGGAAGTCCAGCACCTGGCCGTGGACGAACCGGTCGATCACGTTGCCGATCGCGCCGCCCAGGATCAGCGACAGCGCGCCCGCGAACAGCCGCTGTGTCGAGTGGCCGATCAGCAGCCACAGGATGAAGGCCGAGGCGCCGATACCGATCGCGATGAAGAACCAGCGCTGCCAGCCGCCGGCGGCGGCCAGGAAGCTGAAGGCCGCGCCCGGGTTCCAGACGAGCGTGAAGTCGAAGAAGCCGGGGATGACCATGATGCGCTCGCCGTTCGTGAAGCGCGCGAACACCCACGCCTTGGTGATCTGGTCGAGGATCAGCACCAGCGAGGCGAGCGCCAGCCAGGTGCGAAGGGTCGGCTTGGCAGAGCGGCGGGCCATCGTGTGCGCCTCAGGCCGCATGGCGCGGCTCGGCCGCACCGTTGAGCGTGCCGGTGCAGCGTCCGCAGAGCTCGGGCTGCGCCGGGTCGTGGCCGACGTCGGCGCGCCAGTGCCAGCAGCGGCCGCACTTTGCATGGGTGCTCGGCGTGACCGTGATGCGGCCGGTGGCCGAGTCCTCGGTGCCGACCTCGCCGTCCTCGGCCTCGCGCAGTCGCGCCGCCGAGGTGATCAGCACGAAGCGCAGGTCGTCGCCCAGGCTGGCGAGGTCCTCGAACAGCATGCCGTCGGCCGCCACGTCGACCTCGGCCTGAAGCGACGAGCCGATGGAACCCGTTGAGCGCACCCCCTCGATCGCGCGCATCACCTCGCCGCGCCAGGCGCGCAGCCGCGCCCACTTGGCGAGCAGCGCCTCGGCGTCGATCACCTCGGGGTAGACGTGCCAGGTCTGTGTGAAGACCGTCTCGCCCTGCTCGGCCCAGGCCTTCGCATCGAGCAGCGGCCAGACCTCCTCGGCGGTGAACGAGAGGATCGGCGCCATCGAGCGCACGATCGACTGCGTGACGTGCCACAGCGCGGTCTGCGCCGAGCGGCGCGCCAGCGACTTCGGCGCGGTGGTGTAGAGCCGGTCCTTGAGCACGTCGACGAAAAATGCGCCGAGGTCCTCCGAGCAGAAGGTCTGCAGGCCCGAGACGATCGGGTGGAATTCGAGGCGGCCATACGCGGCGACCACGTCGGCCTGCCATTGCGCGCCGCGCGCGAGCATCCATCGGTCGATCTCGAGCTGCTCGGCGACCGGCACCGCATCGGCCGCCGGATCGAAGTCGGCGAGGTTCGCGAGCAGGAAGCGCAGCGTGTTGCGGATCCGGCGGTAGGCCTCGACGACACGCTTGAGGATTTCATCGGACAGCGACAGCTCGCCCGAGTAGTCGTTCGAGGCCACCCACAGCCTGAGCACTTCGGCGCCCAGTGTGTCCGAGACCTTCTGCGGCGCCACCACGTTGCCGAGCGATTTGCTCATCTTGCGGCCGTCGCCGTCGACGACCATGCCGTGTGTGAGCAGCGCCTTGTAGGGTGCGACGCCGTTGATCATGCAGGAGGTGAGCAGCGACAAGTGGAACCAGCCGCGGTGCTGGTCGCTGCCTTCGAGGTACAGGTCGGCGGGGAAGGCCGAATGTGCGGCGTGCGAGCCGCGCAGCACCGTCTCGTGGGTGCTGCCCGAGTCAAACCAGACGTCGAGCGTGTCGCGGTTCTTCTCGTAGGTGTCGGCCTCGTCGCCGAGCAGCTCGCGCGGATCGAGCGTCTGCCAGGCCTCGATGCCGCCGCGCTCGATGCGCTGCGCGACCTGCTCGAGCAGCTCGGGCGTGCGCGGATGCAGCGCGCCGGTCTCTCGGTGCAGGAAGAACGCCATCGGCACGCCCCACTGCCGCTGGCGTGACAGCGTCCAGTCGGGCCGGTTCGCGATCATCGCGTGCAGCCGGGCCTGGCCCCAGCCGGGATAGAAGTCGGTCGCGTCGATCGCCGCCAGCGCGCGCTCGCGCAGCGTCGGGCCGCGCTTCGGCGTCACGTCCATGCCGGCGAACCACTGGTTGGTCGCGCGATAGATGATCGGGGTCTTGTGGCGCCAGCAGTGCATGTAGCTGTGCGGGTACTTGGCAACCTTCAGCAGCGTACCGGCGGCGCGCATCGTCTCGACGATCTTGGGGTTCGCGTCCCAGATCCGCTCGCCGCCGAACAGCGCCAGCGTGCTGGCGTAGCGGCCGTCGCCGGTCACCGGGTTGAGGATGTCCGCATCCTTCAGGCCGTAGTGCTTGCAGGACAGGAAGTCCTCGATGCCGTAGGCGGGTGAAGAGTGGACGATGCCGGTGCCAGCGTCCAGCGTCACGTACTCGCCGAGGTAGACCGGCGAGACGCGGTCGTAGAACGGGTGGCGGAACTCGAGCAGCTCGAGCGCACGACCGGTCGCGGTCGCGAGCACCGTGCCCGCGGGCAACCCCCACGACGCGAGGCAGGCCTCGATGCGCTCCTTGGCGATCAGCAGCGTCACCGGCGCGCCGTCGCGCTCGGTCGCCACCAGCGCGTACTCGAAGTCAGGATGCAGGTTGAGCGCCTGGTTCGCGGGCAGCGTCCAGGGCGTGGTCGTCCAGATCACCGCGAAGCCCGCGCCCGTCGGCAGCGAGGGCAGGCCGAAGGCCGCCGCGAGCTTGGCGCGGTCGGTGAACGCGAAGCCGACGTCGACCGCGAGGTCGGTGCGGTCCTGGTATTCGACCTCGGCCTCGGCGAGCGCCGAGCCGCAGTCGAAGCACCAGTTCACCGGCTTCAGGCCGCGAAAGACGAAGCCCGCCTCCATGATCTTGCCGAGCGCACGCAACTCGTCGGCCTCGTTGCGCGGCGCCATCGTCAGGTACGGGTCGTCCCACTCGCCGAGCACCCCGAGTCGGATGAAGTCCTTCTTCTGGCGCGCGATCTGCTCGGTCGCATAGGCGCGCGACTTCGACTGCACTTCGGCCGGGGGCAGGGTCTTGCCGAACTGCTTGTCGATCAGGATCTCGATCGGCATGCCGTGGCAGTCCCAGCCGGGCACATAACGCGCGTCGTAGCCGGCCATGTTCCGGCACTTCACGATCACGTCCTTGAGGACCTTGTTGACCGCGTGGCCGATGTGGATGTCGCCGTTGGCATAGGGCGGGCCGTCATGCAGCACGAACAGCGGGCGCCCTTTGCTGGCCGCGCGGATCCGCTTGTAGATGCCTTTCTCCTGCCACTCGGCGACCCATGTCGGCTCCCGGCGGGCGAGGTCGCCTCGCATCGGGAACGGCGTGTCGGGCATGTTGAGCGTCGCCCGGTGGTCGGTCTTGGTGGGGTCGTTCGGCTTGGCCATCGGGGCGGTCTCGGTGAGGCGGGTTGCTCAGCGCGCCGGTGGGGCGGCGAGGGCGGCAAAATGGGTACGGGCGTCGTCTGCGTCGCGGCGGATCTGGGCGACCAATGTATCCAGGCCGTCGTAGTGCGCCTCGTCGCGAAGTTTGCGCAGGAACTCGATGCGGACGAGCCGGCCGTAGGCGTTGCCTGCCCAGTCGAGCACGTGGGTCTCGAGCAGCGGGGCGCCGTCGGTCTCGACGGCTGGGCGCGTGCCCAGGCTGGCGACGCCGGCGAGCGGGGTGTCGGACAGGCCGTGCACGCGCACGACGAAGATGCCGCCAAGTGCGGGGCGGCCGTGCGGGATACGCAGGTTCAGCGTCGGGAAGCCGAGCTCGCGTCCGAGTTTGCGCCCGTGCACCACATGGCCGGACATCGCATAGGGCCGCCCGAGCAGGCGCTCGACGCGCACGAAGTCGGCGCCGGCCAGCGCCGCGCGTACCGCCGACGACGAGATTCGCTCGCCGTCGAAGGCGACCGTCGCCATGCGCTGCAGTGCGAAGCCGTGGCGGCTCGCGGCCTGCTCGAGGCTGGCGAAGTCGCCGCCGCGCCCCGCGCCGTAGCGGAAGTCGTCGCCGATGAGCAGCTGGCCGGCTCGCAGCCCGTCGACGAGCACCGACCGCACGAAGGCGTCCGGGGCGAGCGAGGCGAAGCGCTCGTTGAAGTGGACGACGCAGGTGCGGTCCACGCCGGCGGCTGCCAGCGCCTCGAGCTTGTCGCGCAGCGTGGCGATCCGGGCCGGTGCCGTGGCCCCGGGCCTGCGTGCCGCGAAGAACTCGCGCGGGTGCGGCTCGAAGGTCAGCACACACGCGGGCACGCCGAGGCGCGCAGCCGAGTGCCGCAGTGCGTCGAGCAGCGCTCGATGGCCGAGGTGCACTCCATCGAAGTTGCCGATGGTCAGCGCGCAGGGGCGGCGCTGCTCGAGCGGAGGGAGTTGGCGGAAGACCTGCATGCGTTCGGACGCAAAACCTTGAATCATAAAGCAATCTAGGGCGGTCACGGGACGTGCAGATGCTAGACTGCGCCCCTTTGAAGCAGGCGTCCCGTTGAAGACCGTTGTGATCCTGATCTCCGGCCAGGGCTCGAACATGGCGAGCCTCGTGCGTGCCTGTCGGAGCGAGCGCTGGCCCGCTCGCATTGCCGCCGTCATCTCGAACCGCGAGCAAGCCGCCGGACTCGAGGTCGCCCGAGGACTCGGCGTGCCGGTCGAGGTGGTGCCGCACGCGGCCCACGCCAGCCGCGAATCCTTCGATGCGGCACTCGCCGAGCGGCTCGAGGCCCTCGGCGTGGACCTCGTCGTGCTCGCCGGATTCATGCGGATCCTGACCGAGGCCTTCGTGCGTCGCTTCGCGGGCCGCCTGGTGAACATCCATCCGTCGCTGCTGCCTGCGTTCCCGGGCCTGGACACACATGCCCGTGCGCTCGGCGCCGGGGTCCGGATGCACGGTGCCACGGTCCATCTGGTGACGCCGACCCTCGACCACGGACCGATCCTCGCGCAGGCCGCCGTGCCCGTCCTCGACGGCGACGACGCCTCGACACTCGCGGCGCGCGTGCTCGGCGCCGAGCACCGGATCTTTCCGAAGGCCGTGCGCTGGCTGGTCGAGGACCGCGTGCGTGTGTCCGAAGGTCGGGCCGAGGTCGTGGGCGTCCCTGCGGATGAACGGCTGCTCTGGGAGGGCGCCCGATGAGCACCGAGCCGTCCGTCGATCCGACGATCCCCGAGCGGCTGCAGGCGGCCGCGACCGAGCCGACCCCATCGGCCGAGCTCCCCCGCCTGACGCCGCCCCTGCTCGCCTCGACCGAGCGCGCCGTCGGCGAGGTGCTGCAGCTCGACCGCGCCGCGGATACTGTGCTGCGCGGCTTCTTCCGTGCCAACGAGCGGCTCGGCCGGCGCGACCGCGGCATCATCGCCGAGACGGTGTTCGACGTGCTGCGAAATCGCCGCCGCTACGGTCACCAGGCGCAATCGATGCGCGGTTCGCTGCCTCGGCGGCTGACCTGGCTGTCGCTCGTGCTGCGCTTCGGCGAGGCGATGCTGCCCGCGCTGCACCCGGACGCCGAGGACGAGGCCGCGCTGCGCCGGGCGCTAGCGAGCGACCCCGGCGGCATGCCGCAGGCGATCCGCTTGAGTCTGCCCGACTGGCTGCATGCCGCGCTGCTCGCCCAGGCCGAGGCCGCCTGCGAGGCGGTGCCGCACGCCGCCGTCGAGCGGCTCGGCCAGTCGTTGCTCGCGCCGGCGCCGCTGGATCTGCGTGTGAACCTGCTCAAGACCGACCGCGAGTCCCTGCGCGCCTCGCTCGCGGCCGACAGCGTCGAGAGCGAGCCGATGGCGAGCTGCGACACCGCGCTGCGCGTGCGCGGCAAGCCGGCGATTGATCGGCTCGCCTCGTTCGAGCGCGGCGAGTTCGAGGTGCAGGACCTGGGCAGCCAGCGCCTGGTGGACTTCGCCGCGCCGCGGCGCGGCCAGACCGTCATCGACTTCTGCGCGGGCGCCGGCGGCAAAACCCTCGCCATCGCCGCTGCGATGCGCTCCAGCGGCCAGGTCTACGCCTGCGACGTCTCGACAGCCCGCCTGCAGCGCCTCAAGCCGCGGCTCGCGCGCTCGGGGGCGACCAGCGTGCAGCCCTTCGGCCTGGACAGCGAGCACGACCCCAAGCTGCGGCGCCTGGCCGGCCGGGCCGATCTGGTGCTGGTCGACGCGCCGTGCAGCGGGACCGGCACACTGCGACGCAACCCGGAGCTCAAGTGGCGGATGCTGCCGGAGGCGATCGAGGAGCTCAACGGCCGCCAGACCTCCATCCTCGCCGCCGCCGCTCGTCTGGTGAAGCGGGGCGGCGCGCTCGTCTATGCAACCTGTAGCCTGCTCGAGCGAGAGAACGAAGCGGTCGCGGCCACGTTCGCGCAGGCCCACCCCGGGTTTTCCGACCCTGTTTTCCTGAGGATCCGCCCCGACATGGACGAGTCGGATGGTTTCTTCGCGGCGCGTTGGGTCCGCCGCGAATAGCGGCCGCGGCCGACATACGTCAATGACGTGGCCGTCGGGCGCCTTTACAATCACTGGCTTACCCCAGGGAGCTGAGAACTTGATCGATCAACCCGTGGTCCAGGGCATCCTGGGCTTCCTCGACACCGGCCTGCTCGACCTGAGCGGCTGGCAGATCCTCGCCTACACGCTGATCGCCACGCATGTGACGATCGCGGCCGTAACGATCTACCTGCACCGCTGCCAGGCTCATCGGGCGCTCGACCTTCATCCGGTCGTCTCGCACTTCTTCCGGGCCTGGCTGTGGCTGACCACAGGCATGGTCACCAAAGAGTGGGCGGCCATCCACCGCAAGCACCACGCCAAGTGCGAGACCCCCGAGGATCCGCACAGCCCGCAGACCCGCGGTATCCGCAAGGTGCTGCTCGAGGGCAGCGAGCTGTACCGCGAGGAGGCCAAGAACCTAGAGACCCTCCAGAAGTATGGTCACGGCACCCCCGACGACTGGGTGGAGCGCAACGTCTACACCAAGTATTCGGTCGCAGGTGTGTACATCACGCTGGTGATCGACGTGCTGCTGTTCGGTGTGATCGGCTTGTCGGTGTTCGCGGTCCAGATGCTCTGGATCCCAATCACCGCCGCCGGCGTGATCAACGGCATCGGCCACTACTGGGGCTACCGCAACTTCGACAGCCCGGACGCCGCGCGCAACGTGTTGCCCTGGGGCATCCTGATCGGCGGCGAGGAGCTGCACAACAACCACCACGCCTTCGCCTCGAGCGCGAAGCTGTCCAACCGCTGGTATGAGTTCGACATCGGCTGGATGTACATCCGGATCCTGCAGGCGCTCGGCCTCGCGACGGTCCGCAAGGTCGCTCCGGTGCCCAAGTTCCAATCGCCGCGCGCGAGCGTCGACCTGCAGACGCTGCAGGCCGTGATCGCACATCGCTATGACCTGATGGCCGCCTACGGCAAGTCGCTCGGCCAGGCCTGCTCGGAGGAGATCGCACGGCTGCGCGCCGCGCGACCGGCCGATGCCAGCCTGATCGACGCCTCGCGCCGTTGGCTGCACCTGGACGCTGCCAAATGGAGCGACCAGAACCGCGCCAAGCTGGGCGAGATCTTCGCGGCGAGCGACAGCCTGCGCAAGCTGGTCGAGATGCGCGCCGAGCTGGCCTCCACTTGGGAGCGCTCGAACGCGACGCCCGAGAAGCTGGTGGCTCATCTGCAGGACTGGTGCACCCGTGCCGAAGCCAGCGGCGTGCGCGCGCTGCAAGAGCTCGCGCTGCGCATGCGGCGCTACTCGGCCGCCTAATCCGGCCCGTCAGGCAGGTGTGGATACAAACGCCCCGGGAACGGGGCGTTTTGTTGGAAGGCCCCCGGGAACGGGGCCTTTTTGTTGGAAGGCCCCGGGAACGGGGCCCCAAAGACGCACAAAAAAAGAGGCGCCGCCGGGCGCCTTCAGGGCTCGGACTCCGATCGGGAGCCGGGCAGTGTGGACATCGGGGCGCGGTAGCGCCCCGACCCATCACTTGATTTTCGTCTCTTTGTAGTCGACGTGCTTGCGGGCGACCGGATCGAACTTCTTGATCAGCATCTTGTCCGGGGTGGTCCGCTTGTTCTTCGTCGTCGTGTAGAAGTGACCGGTACCGGCGGTCGACTCCAGCTTGATCTTGTCGCGCATGGTTCAGGCTCCTGTTACGTGGGGCGGCGGGTCAGACTTCGCCGCGGGCGCGCAGGTCGACCAGAATCGAGTCGATGCCGTTCTTGTCGATGGTGCGCAGCGCAGCATTCGTGATGCGCAGACGGACCCAACGGTTCTCGCTCTCGACCCAGAAACGGCGGTACTGCAGATTCGGCAGGAAGCGGCGCTTGGTCTTGTTATTCGCGTGCGAGACGTTGTTGCCGACCATCGGGCCCTTGCCGGTGACTTGGCAGACTTTGGCCATGGTTCACTCCTGGATCGAAAGTAGTGGCTGAAAGCGCTCCCGGAAAACCGTCGGAGCGCTTCGTGCCTGGTGGATTAAGCAAAGCCCTGGATTGTAGCCCATAAGGCCTCAGGCTCGCAAGCGAGCCAGCGGAGCGGGGCAGGGGGCGATCACGGCCCCCGGGCAGGGGCAGGGCGGCCTCCCGCCTCAGAGCAGCCCGTTCTCGGCAAACGAGTAGCGGCGCCCTCCGGCCACGATCAGATGGTCGAGCACCGGAATGTCCAGGCACTGCAGCGCCCTCTTGAGTGCCTCGGTGAGCACGCGGTCGGCCTGGCTCGGCTCGGCCAGCCCCGACGGATGGTTGTGGGCCAGGATCACCGCCGCAGCGTTGCGCTCCAGGGCGCGACGCGCGACTTCCCGGGGGTACACCACGGTCTGGCTGAGCGTGCCGCGAAAGAGCTCTTCGGCCGCCAGCAGGCGGTTGCGGGCATCCAGGAACAACACCGCGAAGACCTCCTGCGGGCAGTGTTGAAGGCTCAGGGCGAGGTACTGCCCGACCTGCTCGGGCGAGGCCAGCGCGTCGCGCCGGCGCAGGTCCTCGGCGACGCTGCGCCGTGCCAGCTCCAGCCCCGCGCGCAGCGCCGCCCAGCGGGCCGGGCCGATGCCCGACACACCGAGCACCGCGGCGCGCGGGGCCGCGAAGAGTCCGGCGAGCCCGCCGAAGCGCTCGAGCAGCTCGCGCCCGAGTTCGAGCGCCGGGCGGCCGGCCCGGCCGGTGCCGAGCAGCACCGCCAGCAGCTCGGCATCTGCAAGCGTCGCGGCGCCGCCCTCGGTCAGGCGCTCGCGTGGGCGCTGCGAATGCTGCGGAGGTGGGCAAGGCATCGTGGACAGCTCCTGAAAGTACAATTGCGACTCGCGAGGATCCCCGGCATGCATGCTTCCGAGTCGCCCGACGACACAGCGCCCACGGTGCGACCCGATTCGCACCTGACGCTTCACTACCGGATCAGTCTGGCGCGGACCGGCGACGACGTCATCAGCACGTTCGGAGATCGGCCCGCGACCCTGACCTTGGGTTTAGGCCAGTTGGTCGAGCCGCTCGAGCAATGCCTGCTCGGGCTGCGCGAAGGCGAGTCCGCCAGCTTCGAACTCGCGCCCGAGCAGGCCTTTGGCTCGCGCAGCGGCGCGCTGCTGCAGCGCGTGTCGCGGGCCATGCTCGAGGCCCACGGCGAGCAGGGCGCGAGCTACTCGCCCGGCGACCTGCTCGACTTCGCCGCCCCCGACGGCGGGCGCTATGCCGGCGTCATCAAGGAAGTCGATGCCGCCGGCGCGCTGCTCGACTTCAACCATCCGCTCGCGGGCCAGCCGATCCGGTTCGAGGTCCGCATCCTGGGAGTGCTCTGACATGTCCGAAGCCGTCTTTGCAGCCGAGGTGCTGCTCGCCCAGCCGCGCGGCTTCTGCGCCGGCGTCGACCGCGCCATCGAGATCGTCGAGCGCGCGCTCTCACAGTTCGGCGCGCCGATCTACGTGCGCCACGAGATCGTCCACAACGACCACGTCGTCGGGGACCTGCGCGGCAAGGGGGCGGTGTTCGTCGACCGCCTCGACGAGGTACCCGCCGGCTCGGTGCTGGTCTTCTCCGCGCACGGCGTGTCGCGCTCGGTGCGCGACGAGGCCGAGCGGCGCGGCCTGCAGGTGTTCGACGCTACCTGCCCGCTGGTCACCAAGGTGCACGTCGAGGTCGCCAAGATGCGCCGGGACGGCCGCGAGGTGGTGATGATCGGCCATGCCGGGCATCCCGAGGTCGAGGGCACGATGGGCCAGGCCGACGACGGCATCCATCTGGTGGAGACCGCGGAGGACGTCGCCGGCTTATGCGTCGCCGACTCGCAGCGTCTGGCCTACGTGACGCAGACTACGCTGTCCGTCGACGACTGCCGCGTCGTGATCGACGCTCTCAAGGCACGGTTCCCCGAGATCGCCGAGCCCAAGAAGCAGGACATCTGCTACGCCACGCAGAACCGCCAGGATGCGGTGAAGTTCATGGTGCCGCAGTGCGACCTGGTGCTGGTGGTCGGCAGCCCAAGCAGCTCGAACAGCAACCGCTTGCGCGAGGTCGCCGAGAAGATGGGCCGCGAGGCGCGCCTGATCGGCTCCGCCGCGGAGCTCGATCCGGCCTGGCTGGTCGGCCGGCGCCGCATCGGGGTGACCGCGGGTGCATCGGCGCCCGAGCTCCTGGTGCAGGCGCTGGTGACGCGGCTGCGCGAACTCGGCATCGGCCGCGTGCAGGTGCTCGACGGGATCGAGGAGCACGTTCAGTTCCCGCTGCCGAAGGGGCTGACGGGGAGCTGAACCGGGGGCGGAGTGCCTGTCGGGCAACCGCAGGGACACCCGAAAACGGAAACGGGTCAGTGGCTGTTAGCCACTGACCCGTCGGGATCCTGGTGCTGATGAGAGGAGTCGAACCTCCGACCTACTGATTACGAATCAGTTGCTCTACCAACTGAGCTACATCAGCATGCGTCGACATCGCGGCTGTAGGCCGTTCCGCCGAGCATAGCCATCGATCATAACACGGTCGATCACGGCGGCAGAACGCCGCTCGGGCCTTCGAGGCGGCCGTGCAGCTTTAGGAAGCGCTCGACCGTCGGCCAGCGCAGCCGCGCCCGCAGCTCGCGATGCAGCCGCCGGTTGTCGAGCCGGCGCGACTCCGACATGAAACTGTAGAGCGTCGGCGAGACCGCAGCCCGCAGCGCCTCGCGGGCCAGGCGCGGCGGTGGTGTCAATCCGTACGCACGGGCCACCGCCTCGAAGTACTCGCCCATCTTCATGTCGGTGTCGTCGACCGCATGCAGCGTGCGCTGCGAACGCCCCCGCCAGAGCGCAACGAACGCGATGTGCGCGAGGTCGTCGGCGTGGATGTGGTTGGTGAACACGTCGTCCGCGTCGAGAAGCGCCGGCGTGCCGCGCTGCAGCCGCTCGATCGGCAAGCGCTCGGCGGCGTAGATGCCCGGCACGCGCAGCACGGTCGCCCGGATGCGCCCCGATGCGGCCCGCCGTCGCAGCCGCCGCTCTGCGGCGACGCGCCGCACCGCGCGGTCGTTGCGCGGTGCGGGCATGCGGGACTCGTCGAAGCGCGCGCCGCCGCAGTCGCCGTAGACGCCGGTGGTGCTCAGGTACACCCAGGTGCGCGCCGCGTGCAGCGCGGCGAGTGCACGACGCGTGCGTGGATCGTCTCGCCCCTCGCCTGCGGGCGGCGCCGAGTGCAGCACGCGCGGCGCCAGGCCGGCCAGCCGGCGCAGCGAGCCGCCGTCGTCGAGGTCGGCGCGGACCGGCACCGCGCCGGCCGCCCGCACCGAACCGGCGGCCTCGGCGCGACGCACGACGCCGAACACCCGCATCCGGCCCGAGACCGCGCGCACGAAGCGCAGCCCCACGTCGCCGCATCCGAGCACGACGACGCGCGGTCGGCGGAAGCGCCGCGGCAGTGAGCGATAATGCGGCCTTCGCGTTCCCATCCGGCGATTCTACGAGATGACCTTCTCCGTCACCGTCATGCCCAGCGGCAAGCAGTTCGCGGTCGAGCCCGACGAGACTGTGCTCGAGGCCGGCCTGCGGCAAGGCGTCGTGCTCCCGTATGGCTGCAAGAACGGCGCCTGCGGTTCCTGCAAGTCGAAGGTCGTCAATGGCTCGATCCAGCAGGGTCCCCACCAGGTGGCGGCACTCAAGCCGGAAGAGGCTGAGCGTGGCTTCGCGCTGCTGTGCTGCGCACAGGCCGCCTCGGACCTGACGCTCGAGGCGCGCGTGATCGCAGCCGCGGGCGACGTCCCGCTGCGCAAGATGCCCTGCCGGATCGCGTCGATCGAGCGCGCTGCGCCTGATGTGGCCATCCTGCGGCTGCAACTTCCAGCCAACGAGCGGCTGCAGTACCTTGCCGGACAGTACGTCGAGCTGATCCTCAAGGACGGCACCCGTCGCAGCTATTCGATGGCCGGCGCACCGCACACCGCCGACCAGGTCGAGCTGCACATCCGGCACATGCCCGGCGGCAAGTTCACCGATCCACTCTTCGGCACGGTTCAGCCGGTGGTGAAGGAGCGCGACATCCTGCGCTTCGAGGGACCGATGGGCACCTTCTTTCTGCGCGAGGACAGCGTCAAGCCGATCATCCTCGTCGCCAGCGGTACCGGGTTCGCGCCAATCAAGGCGATCGTCGAACATGCAAGCCACAAGGGCATCACCCGCCCGATGACGCTGTACTGGGGCGGACGTCGTCCGCAGGATCTGTACCGGCACGAACTCTGTGAGCGCTGGGCAGCCGAGATGCCGCATTTCCGCTACGTGCCGGTGGTGTCCGATCCGCTGCCGGAGGACGCTTGGAGCGGCCGTGGCGGCTTCGTGCACCGCGCGGTCATGGAGGACTTCCCCGACCTGTCGGCCTACCAGGTGTACGCCTGCGGCGCGCCGATCGTCGTCGACGCCGCAAAGGCAGACTTCAACGCCCGCTGCGGCCTGCCCGAAGACGAGTTCTACGCGGACGCGTTCACCACTGCCGCCGACGCCGCCCCCGCCGCAGGCTGAATCCGCGCAACATCGGCCGGATGAGGGCCGGCAGGCGATTTGGCCGCGCCTTCGATCGGTCATCCCCAGCGCAGGGGTCGGTACAGTCTTGACAGCTATGGGCAAATTGCCCATTGTCTGGGAACCATTGCTTCATTGAGTTCCGCTTGTGACGCTGGGCGCTTGGTTGCACGACCCCGATCGATTCCTGGTGGGCACCACCCAAGCGATCGAGCGCGCGCGGGCACGCGGCGCAGCCTGGGTCGAGCCTGACGACCTGCTCGCCGGCATGCTGCTGGCGATCGCGCGCTTTGGCATCATCGATCTCGGCGAGCGGGTGATTGATCTGTCCGAGCTCGAGCCGGGTTTCGACCTGCCCCCCGCGGAACTCGGCATTCGCCCGTGCTACACGCCGGCGGCAGCGGCCGTCTTCGAGCGCGCCGCCCGCGTCGCCCGGGCCGACGGCGTAGTCCGTCTCGCGCCGAACCATCTGCTGATGGTGCTCGGCGATCATTCGATCCCGACCTTCGCTCGCATCGCGGTCCGGCACGGCATCGATCCGACGGGCTGGCGGCGGCTGCTCTCGTGCATCGCGCCGCCGCGCTCTCCGATGCCGAGGCGCAGCGAGCCGCCTCCAGCGCCGCTGGTCGGGTTCGGTGCGCTGGTGCCGCAGGACGAGGCCGCGCGTGCGCTCGGCATGACGGTGGAGGCCTTGCGCGTCTATGTGCGCGAGGGAAAGCTCACCGCCTATCGTGTCCCGGGTCACCACGGCACGGTTCGCATCTGTCGCGACGATCTGGTCGCGCTGCTGGCGCTGTTGCGCGCCATCGAGCATCCGATGCTCGCGGGGCGCCGTGATTCGTCGGACGTCCCGGTAGACTCGATCTCTGGCGAGCCGATCGTCGGCTGAGTCGTCCCGGAGTCAGAATCGATGCCCACTTTTGTCGCCATCCGCCACCTGCCGGGCTTGTCCGCCGATGCGCTCAAAGGCGCGGGCGCCAGGATCAAGTCCTGCGAGGCTGTCATGCAGACCGAAGGCGCTGACGTGCGCTGGCTGCGCAGCTTCTTCCTCGCCGAGTCCGAGCAGACCCACTGCTACTTCGAGGCTCCGACACGCGAGGTGGTTGCCGACCTCAACAAGCGCGCCGGATTGCCCTACGAGCGGCTGCTCGAGGCGGTACAGATGATGCCCGACACGGTTTGAGCCGGGGGCAGGGGGCGCGCAATGCGGCGCCTCAATGCGCCTCGCCGAGGTAGGCGGCCCGCACCCGCGGATCGCTCAACATGCGCTTGGCGTCGTCGGTCATCGTAATCAGCCCCGAGTCCATCACGTAGGCCCGGTCGGCCGCCATCAGCGCGAGCTTGGCGTTCTGCTCGACCAGCAGCACGGTCGTACCCTGCGCGTGCACCGAGCGGATCACCTCGAAGATCTTTTCGACCATGATCGGCGACAGCCCCATGCTCGGCTCGTCGAGCAGCAGCAGCTTCGGCCTGCTCATCAGCGCGCGCGCCATCGCGAGCATCTGCTGCTCGCCGCCCGACATGGTTCCGGCCAGCTGTTCGGCACGCTCCTCGAGCCGGGGAAACGTGGCAAACATCCGGGCGATGTCGGCCTGGATCTGAGCCGTGTCGTCGCGGACGTAGGCGCCCATCAGCAGGTTCTCGACGATGGTCATCCGCGCGAACACGCCGCGGCCTTCTGGCACCATCGCCAACCCCTGGCTGACGAGCTGGTACGAGCCCTGGCCCTTGATCGAGCGGCCGTAGTAGGCAATCTCGCCGGCTGCAGGCTGCAGCATCCCGGTGATCGCCTTCATCGTCGTGGTCTTGCCGGCGCCGTTCGCGCCGATCAACGCGATCAACTCGCCTGACCGCACCTCGAGGTCCACGCCCTTGACCGCCTGGATGCCACCGTAGGCGACCTTCAGGCCCTTGACCGACAGCACGGTCTCAGTCATGCCCCGCTCCCAGGTACGCCTCGATGACCGCCTTGTCGCGCTGAACGTCAGACGGCACCCCCTGCGCGATTACTTTGCCGTAGTCCAGCACCGTCACGCGGTCGCACAGCCCCATCACCAGCTTCACGTCGTGCTCGATGAGCAGGATCGTCTTGCCGTCGTCGCGGATCCGCTCGAGCAGGCCGCGCAGCGCGACCTTCTCGGTCGCGTTCATGCCGGCGGCGGGCTCGTCGAGCGCCAGCAGCTTCGGATCGGTGGCCAGTGCGCGGGCGATCTCGAGTCGGCGCTGGTCGCCGTACGACAGCGTGCGCGACTGGTAGTCCGCGAAGCGGCCGATGCCGACGTACTCGAGCAGCGCCATCGCGCGCTCGCGGATCGCGGCTTCCTCGCGCCGCTGCACCGGCAGGCGCAGCATCGCCGCCCAGGCGCCGCAGTTCGTGCGGATGTGCCGGCCGACCATCACGTTCTCCTGCACGGTCATCTCGGCGAATAGCCGGATGTTCTGGAACGTGCGCGCGATGCCCGCTTCGGCCACCTTGTGCACGGCCGTCGGCTCGTAGGGCACGCCGTCGAGCGCGAAGCTGCCCGAGTCGGGGGTGTACAGCCCGGTGATCACGTTGAAGAACGTGGTCTTGCCAGCGCCGTTCGGTCCGATCAGCCCGTAGATCTGGCCGCGCTCGATACGCAGGCCCACCTCGGACAGCGCCTGCAGTCCGCCGAATCGCTTGTTCACGCCCTCGACCGCGAGCAGCGGCGTCGCGCTCCCTACCGACGCCGGCCGCGCCCCGGTCACCGCATCCGCCGCGCTCATTGCACGCTCCCGACCTTCGTGTCGCCACCGCCGTCCTTGCCGGAGCGCCGGCCGGCGCCGTGCTTGGGTGCGGGCCACAGGCCCTCGGGCCGGTACAGCATCACGCCGACCATCGCGAGACCGAAGAGCAGCATGCGCAGCGCCTCGGGCGCCACGACCTCGTGGCCGAAGACCGCTTCCTGCACCGGCTTGGCGATGTAGCGAAGGACCTCGGGAATCGCGTAGAGCAGGATCGCTCCCAGGATCACGCCGGGCACGTGCCCCATGCCGCCGAGCACGACCATCGCAACGATGACAATCGACTCCATCAGCGTGAAGCTCTCGGGCGAGACAAAGCCCTGGAACGCGGAGAACATCGCCCCGGCCACGCCGCCGAACGATGCGCCCATTGCGAACGCCAGCAGCTTGACGTTGCGCGTGTTGATGCCCATCGCCTTGGCGGCGATCTCGTCCTCCCGGATGGCCATCCAGGCGCGTCCGAGTCGCGAGTCCTGAAGGCGGATCGTCAGCACGATGATCACGATCGCGAGCGCGAGAAAGAGGTAGTAGTACAGGTACACCGACGGCATCGTCAGGCCGAAGATCGTCTGCGTCTTGCCGAGGCTCACGCCCCCCAGCGAGATCGGGTCGATGTTGCTGATGCCCTGCGGCCCGTTGGTGATGTTCACCGGCGAGTTCAGGTTGTTCATAAAGATCCGCACGATCTCGCCGAAGCCGAGCGTGACGATCGCCAGATAGTCGCCGCGCAGCCTGAGCGTGGGCGCACCGAGCATCACGCCGAAGAGCGCGGCGAGCGCCGCGCCCAGCGGCACCACCAGCCAGATCGAGTTGTGCAGGCCGTCGGGGAACAGCTCCTGGATGAACTCGAAGTTCTCGGCGAGGTGGGGCGAAGCCAGCAGCGCGTACATGTACGCGCCGACCGCGTAGAAGGCGACGTAGCCCAGGTCGAGCAGGCCCGCGTAGCCGACGACGATGTTCAGCCCGAGCGCCAGCATCACGTAGAGCAGCGCAAAGTCGAGGATCCTGACCCAGGCGTTGCCGTGGCTGCCGACGAGAAACGGCAGCGCCGCGAGCCCGACCGCGACCACGATCGCCGATGTGTACGCGGCGCCGGGGTTGTCTTTGAAGGACGGGAAGAACGAGGAATGCGAGGCAGCCATCGGGGGTTCCTTCCGAGGGGGCGGGGCTCAGGCCCGGTCGGCGACGCGCTCGCCCATGATGCCGGACGGCCTGAAGACCAGTACCACGATCAGCACGACGAACGCGAAGATGTCCTGGTAGTGGCTGCCGAGAAAGCCGCCGGTCAGGTCACCGATGTAGCCCGCGCCCAGGCTCTCGATGATGCCGAGGAGCAGGCCGCCGACGACCGCGCCGGCCAGGTTGCCGATGCCGCCGAGCACCGCCGCGGTGAAGGCCTTCAGGCCGGGGATGAAGCCCATGCTGAACTGCGCGATGTTGTAGTTCATCGCGACCAGGACGCCCGCGACCGCCGCGAGCGCCGCACCGATCGCGAAGGTCGCCGCGATCACCTGATTCGAGTTCACGCCCATCAGCCCAGCGGTCCGCGGGTTCTCCGCAGTCGCCCGCATCGCGCGGCCGAGTTTGGTGCGGTTCACCAGCAGCATCAGGCCGATCATCATCAGCGCCGACACCACAAGGATCAGCGCCTGCTTGGGCGCGAGCAGCGCCCCGCCGATCTCGATCGGCGTGGTGGGCAGCAGATCGGGGAAGACGATCGGATTCGGCTTCCAGATGATCATCGCGACGGTCTGAATCACGATCGAAACGCCGATCGCGGTGATCAGCGGCGCGAGGCGCGGCGCGTTGCGAAGCGGCCGGTAGGCGACGCGCTCGACGAACAGCGACAGCAACACACATACCGGGATCGCGCAGCCGATCGCTAGGACGAGGATCACCGGGCCGGGGAGGCCTGACTTCGAGAGCATGCCGGCGACGGTCACGCCGACCATCGCGCCGACCATCAGCACGTCGCCGTGGGCGAAGTTGATCAGCTGCAGGATGCCGTACACCATCGTATAACCGAGGGCGACGAGCGCATAGACGCTCCCGAGCACTAGGCCGTTCAGGATCTGCTGCAGCAGGATGTCGAAGTCCATCGGGCGGGTCCGGCTTCCAAAAATCGCCGGATTCTACTTGCTTCGCCCGCGGCGCGATACACCACAAAAAAGAAGCCCCGGAACTCGTCCGGGGCAAACCAGCCAGGGAGAAAAAATGCATGAGCTGGAGAGGAGATTGGCGGAGTCGGTCGTCGCGTCGACCGGATCCACGATTTCAATTTAGTCCCTGCACCCGGGGCTCGGTGCAGCGTCGGGACCGGCGGGATGTCGCCGCGGACGGACGGCGCGCCGCCCCGGTCGGTGTTGCGCCAAGACAAACGGGCGCCCGAGAGCGCCCGTTCGAGGTAAGGGGGGGGGCTACTTCTGCGCGAGGATCCATTTGACGAGCGCGGCGGCCTCGTCGGCGTTGATCTGCGGGTTGGCGGGCATGGGGATCTGGCCCCAGACGCCCACGCCGCCCTCGCGCACCTTCTTGGCCAGTTTCGCCGAGGCGTCCTTGTCAGTGGCGTACTTGGCGGCCACGTCCTTGTAGGCCGGCCCGATCAGTTTCTTGTCGACGGCGTGGCAGGCAGTGCAGTTCTTCGCCTTGGCCAGATCGAGGCTGGCATGCGCGGGTGCCACGGCCAGCAGCGCAGCTGCGGCCGACAGGGTGACGATCAGGGTGGTTTTCATTCGATCTCCGACTCGTGCTTCGAAGGGCAGGGGGACGGACATCGGCCCCGGGGCCCGCAGATTCTAACGGTTTCGTCCGTCCGCTCGTGCGTTGACTCTGACCGCCCGGCCGCCTGGCGTGGACGCTGCATGTGCCGCCGAGCGATCCTGAAGGCCTGTCCCGTGGAATCGATACGATGCCCCTGCTCTGGATCGGCGTTCTGCTCGTGCTGTTGCGCTGGCTCGAGATCGGTCCGTTCGCAGACCTCTCGTGGTGGTGGGTCCTGTCGCCGCTGGCGCTGTGCTTCGTCTGGTTCGAGACGCTCGAGCGGCTGTTCGGCATGGACAAGCGCCAGATCGAGGCAGCGCAATGGGAGAAGCGCCGCAAGGAGCGCATCGATGCCCAGTTTCCACACAAGTCGCCACGCCGCCACTGAGGACGGCGCCTCGCGCAGGCGCAGCCCGCGCCTGCTCGAGACACCCGGCCGGGCCGGCTGCCGCTCGGATCACTGGTCGAAGGCGTCGGTCACCGCACCGCGGCTCGCGCTGGACGCGAGCTTGGCGAACTTCGCCAGGACACCGCGCGTGTAGCGCGGCGCCGGCGGCTGCCACGCGGCGCGTCGGCGAGCGATCTCGGCCTCGTCGACATCGAGCTCGAGCAGCAGCTTGTAGGCATCGACCGTGATGGGATCACCGTCCTTCACGAGGCCGATCAGGCCACCCGCGGCCGCCTCGGGCGCCACGTGCCCGACGACCATGCCCCAGGTGCCGCCCGAGAAGCGGCCGTCGGTGATCAGCGCCACCGACTCGCCCAGCCCCGCGCCGATGATGGCGGAGGTCGGCGCGAGCATCTCGGGCATGCCCGGAGCGCCCTTCGGTCCGAGGTAGCGCAGCACCAGCACGTCGCCGGCCTTGATCTGGTCGGCCATGATCGCGGCGAGCGCCGATTGCTCGTCGTCGAAGACCCGCGCCGGGCCGGTCAGCACCGGGTTCTTCAGGCCGGTGATCTTGGCCACCGCGCCCTCGGGCGACAGGTTGCCCTTCAGGATCGCGAGGTGGCCCTGCTCGTAGAGGGCGCGGTCGATCGGGAAGATCACCTTCTGGTCGGCGCGCGGTACCGAGGGCACGGTCGCGAGTTCCTCGGCGAGTGTGCGGCCGGTGATGGTCATGCAGTCGCCATGCATCAGGCCGGCGTCGAGCAGCAGCTTCATCACCTGCGGAATGCCGCCGGCGGCATGCAGGTCGGTCGCCACGTATTGGCCCGAGGGCTTGAGGTCGCAGATAACCGGCACGCGCTTGCGCATGCGTTCAAAGTCGTCGATGGTCCAGTCGATACCGGCCGAGTGTGCGATCGCCAGATAGTGCAGCACCGCGTTGGTCGAGCCGCCGGTCGCCATGATCAGCGCGACGGCGTTCTCGATCGACTTGCGGGTCACGATGTCGAGCGGGCGCAGGTTCTTCCTTGCCGCCTCGACGAGCACGCGGCCCGACTCGGCGGCCGATTCGAGCTTCTCGGCGTCGGGGTTCGCCATCGTCGAGGAGCCCAGTAGGCTCATGCCGAGCGCCTCGAACGATGAGGACATGGTGTTGGCGGTATACATGCCGCCGCACGAGCCGGTGCCGGGCACGGAATTCTTCTCGATGCCCTCGAAGTCCTCTTCGCTCATCCGGCCACGCGAGAACTCGCCGACGGCCTCGAAGATCGAGACGATCGTCAGGTCCTTGCCCTTCCAGTTCCCGGGCCTGATGGTGCCGCCGTAGACGTAGATCGCCGGTACGTTGGCCCGAACGATGCCGATCATGCCGCCCGGCATGTTCTTGTCGCAGCCGCCGAGCACCAGCACGCCGTCCATCCACTGGCCCTGCACGGCGGTCTCGACGCAGTCGGCGATGACCTCGCGCGAGATCAGCGAGTACTTCATGCCCTCGGTGCCCATCGACATGCCGTCGGAGATGGTCGGTGTTCCGAAGGTCTGCGGGTTGCCCCCGGCCGCCTTGATCGCGGCGACGGCCGCGTCGGCGAGGGGCTGCAGGCCCGAGTTGCAGGGCGTGATGGTCGAATGCCCGTTGGCGACGCCGATCATCGGATTCGCGAAGTCGGACTTCTGGTAGCCCATCGCGTAGTACATCGAGCGGTTGGGCGCGCGGGCGACGCCCTCGGTGATGTTGCGGGAGCGGCGGTTCGCGGTCATCGCGGGTCTCCGGTTCGGTCGGTCGTGGCGCCACTCTGGCGCGGAGGCGGTGGATGGTACGTCGGCCCGCCTCGAACGTAAAACTTTCGGGAGAGGCTCCGCCGATACCAAGGAGTCTCGCTGACCCAGCTGCCGCCCGACCTGCAGGGCATGGATCCGCGTGCACTGGCCTACTTCCGCGCCGTCGTCGCCGAGTGCCACTTCGGACGGGTGCTTGCGCGATGTCCGGCTGCGCCATCCCGGAACCGGGCTGGTCCAGAACGAGATGACCATCGCCGCCGGCAGGCCGATTGCTCCTGCTGAAAACCCTGATAAATGGGCTGAATGCCCACTAATCATCGCTCGAGGTGGTTCCCACTGCGGCATGTTCGTGCCACAGTCGCATCACCAGCATGACCGTTCGGTCCCCGCGTCTCGCCCAGAGTTCCCCTTTCGAGGTTCCGGTTCCCGCCCACTCCATGCGCCCGCCGATCCCGTCCGACGAAGCTGAACGCCTCGCAGTATTGCGGGGCTTGGGCATTCTGGACACCCCTCCGGATCCAGCGCTCGACGAGCTGACCCGACTTGCCGCCGGCGTCCTGGGCACCCCGGTCGCGCTGGTCAGCCTGGTCGACGAAGACCGCCAGTGGTTCAAGTCGCGAATCGGCATGGTCGCGACCCAGCTCCCTCGCTGCGACGCGTTCTGCGCGCATGCGATCGCCCAGGAGGGGCTGTTCCTCGTCGAAGACGCCTGGGTCGACCCGAGGTTCGCGAGCAACCCTCTGGTCCGGGGCGATCCGTTCATCCGCTTCTACGCCGGCGTGCCCCTGCGTGTCGAGGGCCGCTCGGTCGGGACGCTGTGCGTGACCGACCGGCGTTCGCGCACGCTGTCGGACCGGGAGCGCGCGGCGCTCGAGCAGATCGCCGGCCTGGTCGCCGTGCAGGTGCGGCGCCACCGGGACGAGGCCACCGTCGGGCTCGACCGCGCCCGCCTTGCCGACTTCCTCGACTCCTCCGGAGACTGGCTGTGGGAGACCGTGGGGCTGCGCGTCACCTGGGTCTCCGACAACATCATTCGGGTCCTCGGCGTGCCGCCCGCCGCCTACCAGGGCCACCTGGTGATCGAGAGGCTGCTCGACGACACCGATGTGCGCGAGCGCAATGCCTCGGCGCTGGCCGCGATCCGGGCCCACAGGCCGTTCCGCGACCTGCACGTGCGGCGCGACGCGGTCGACGGCTCGCGCGTGGTCGCCAAGAGCGGGGTGCCGGTGCATGACGCCGATGGCCGATTCGTCGGCTATCGCGGCGTGTCGCGCGACGTCTCGGCCGCGCACGCGTCGGGCCGCATGGCCGCGCTTGCCGATCGCCGCCTGGCCGAAGCGATCGAGGCGATCGAGGAACCCTTCGTGATGACCGATCCGGCGGGCGGGATCGCGCTGACCAACGCCCGCTGGCGCGAGCTCAACTGGATCGAAGGCGTGCCGCGGCTGCACGTCTGGCGCGATCTGGTGCTCCAGCACATCGAGCTCGGCATGATCGAGACCGCGCGCGGCCGCGAGGCCGAGTGGCTCGCGGAGCGGACCACGCTGCGCGGCCAGCGCCCGGGTCCGGTCGAGGTACGACGGGCCGGTCGCGACTACCTTCTGCGCGACGTCATGCTCTCCGACGGCAGCTGCGTGACGGCGGGTCAGGACGTGACCGCGATCCGCGCCGAGCACCGGGCCGCGCTCGACAGCGCGAGCCGACTGACGCTTGCGCTGTCAGCGGCCGGGCTGACGATCTGGGAGGCCGACCTCGATTCGGGATCGGTTCGCAGGGTCGGCGGTACGACGCCCGGCGAGCCTGAGCAGGCGGCCTCCGGCGACTTGAACGTCTGGTTGCAGCGGGCCGCCGACGCGGACCGCGAACGGGTCCGGGCCGGGTTGAGGGCCGTCTGGGACGCTCGTCTGGACGTGCTGCGCGACGAGCTGAGCGTGCTGGTCGCCGACACCACACATCGCCTCACGCTCGTGGTCGCGCTCGAGGCCGCCACGCACGACCGGCCGCGGCGCTTGGTCGCGGTGTGCCGGGACGTGACCGAGATCCGGCGGGCAGAGGAGGCGGCCCGGCTCAAGACCGCCGCCGACCTTGCGAACCGTGCGAAGTCCGAATTCCTCTCGCGGGTGGGCCACGAGCTGCGCACGCCGCTCAATGCGATCCGCGGCCTCGCGCAGGTCATGCAGCGCGAGGCGGGTCAGGGCGTGTCCTCGAACCAGACCATGCTGGGTCACGTGGTCACCGCAAGCGAGCACCTCGCGGCGCTGCTCGACGACCTGCTCGACATGTCGCAAGTCGAAGCCGGCCGCCTGACGATCCGAAATGAACCGGTCCCGGTCGCGGCCATCGTGCGCGACTGTCTGCGGATGATCGCCCCGCAGGCTGCCGGGCACGGCATCGCGCTCGAGTGCGGGCGCATTCCCGAGGGGCTGCGGGTGATGGCCGATCCGACCCGGCTGCGGCAGATCCTGCTGAACCTCGCCTCGAACGCGGTCAAGTACAACCGGCCGCAGGGCCGGGTTCGCCTGGAGGCCGAAGACGACCCCGGCGACGGCTTCGCGCAGATCGCCGTGATCGATACCGGACCCGGGCTGACCCGCGACGAGATCTCGCGTGTCTTCCGGCCGTTCGAGAGGCTGTCGCGCCCTGCCGGGGACCAGACCGAGGGGCTGGGGCTGGGCTTGTCGATCGCACAGGGCCTGGCTCAGGCGATGGGCGGCTCGATCGTGGTCGACAGCGAGCCCGGGCGCGGCACCCGCTTCGTCGTGCACCTGCCGTCCGCGCAGAGGCTCGCCTTCGCGGGGGGCGCGCGCCCGCTTCGGGCCGAGCCGCCGGAAGCGCCGCCGGAAGCGCCGCCGCGGCGCGTCATGTACGTCGAGGACAACCGGCTCAACGGCCTGTTGATGGCGCAGATCGTCCGTCAGGTGGACGGTGTGGACATGCAGGTCGTCGAGAGCGGCGAGGAAGCGCTCGAGACGATCGGAAACTTCGACCCTGACCTGCTGCTCCTGGATCACGACCTGCCGGGCATCGACGGGCTGGAGGTGCAGCGCCGGGTCAAGCAGGATCCGCGCTGGTCGGGCCTGCGGATCGTGCTGGTCTCCGCCGACGCCAACGCAGAGAGCATCGCGCGTGCGCGCGCGCTCGGGTTCGACGATTGCTGGGTCAAGCCGCTCGACGTGGCGCGGGTGATCGATGCGCTGGGCGGCTCGCGCGGTGTGCTGCGTCAGGAGCCGCCGGCCGGTGCCTGAGGCGGGCCGCCCCGCCGGGCCTCGGGGCGCCCCCAGTCGTGTGACAATACCGCCGTTCCGTGCCCCTGCACCGGGCCTGCCCGGACCGCTCTACCGTCGATGCTGATCCACCCCGATTTCGATCCGGTCGCGCTGCAGCTCGGCCCCCTGGCCATCCGCTGGTACGGGCTCATGTACCTGCTGGCCTTCGCCGCGTTCTACCTGCTCGGCCGCTGGCGAGTGACCCGCACGCACCACGGCCCGGCGACCGGGCTCGCGCCGTCGGATGTCGAGGACCTGCTGTTCCACGGCGTGCTCGGCGTGGTGCTCGGCGGGCGCCTGGGGTATGTACTGTTCTACAAGCCCGCCTACTACCTGCAGCATCCGCTCGAAGTATTCGCGGTCTGGCAGGGCGGCATGGCCTTCCATGGCGGCCTGGTGGGCGTGCTGGTCGCCTGCGCCTGGTTCGCCCGGCGCCGCGGGCTGCCGTTCCTCGTGCTGATGGATTTTGTCGCCCCGCTGGTGCCGATCGGCTTGGCCACCGGGCGGCTGGGCAACTTCATCAACGGCGAGCTCTGGGGCCGGGCGACCGACCTGCCGTGGGCAATGGTGTTCCCGCAGTCGGGCTCGCCGGTGCCGCGCCATCCGTCGCAGCTCTACCAGTTCGCCGGCGAGGGGCTGTTGCTGTTCGCCCTGGTCTGGTGGTTCTCCTCGAGGCCCCGGCCGGTCGGGCGGGTGTCGGGCCTGTTCCTACTCGGCTACGGCACGCTGCGCTTCCTGGCCGAGTTCGCACGCGAGCCGGATGCCTTCCTCGGGCTGCTGGCCGGGGGGTTGTCGATGGGTCAGTTGCTGTCGCTGCCGATGGTCGCGGGCGGGCTCTGGCTGATGCTCAGGCCAGCGCCGCCGCCGTATGTCACGGCACCCGCCGCCTCCGCCTCCCAGAAGCGTCCGACACGATGACCGTGCCGCCCGATCCCCTCGACTTCTCCGGCCGCCGGGTGCTGGTCGTCGGCGGCTCGTCCGGCATCGGCAACGGCATCGCGCGTGCTTTCCTCGCCCGCGGCGCACGGGTCGCGGTCTGGGGCACCCGGGCCTCGGCCGCAGACTATGCCGACGAGCCCGGCTCGGATCTCGCCGGGCTCGACTACACCCGGGTCGACGTCGCCGACGACGCGGCGGTCGCTATGGCCGCCGGGCGCGTCCCCGAGCTCGACGTGTTGGTGCTCTCCCAGGGCATCGTCCAGTACCGGCGCGGCGAACACGCGATGCCGGGCTTCCGGACCGTGCTCGACGTGAACCTCGTCAGCGTGATGGCATGCTGCACGGCGTTCCACGACCGTCTCGCGGCCTCCCGCGGCAGCGTGATCGTCGTCAGCTCGACCGCGGCTTTCCACGCCACCCGCGGCAACCCGGCCTACGCCGCCTCCAAGGCCGGTGCCGTGGGCCTCGTGCGCACACTGGGCGATGCGTGGGCCGCCGACGGTGTGCGCGTCAACGGCATCGCCCCGGGTTTCGTCGCGACCAAGATGACCGAGGTCACCACGAAGGACCCGAAGCGGCTGGCCGGCGCGCTGCAGCGCATCCCGCTTGGTCGGCTCGGCACGCCGCAGGACATGGCGGGCGTCGCGCTGTTCCTCGCGTCGCCGCTGTCGGCCTACGTGGTTGGGCAGACCCTGCCGGTCGATGGCGGCCTGATCCTCGCCTGAGCCGGCGACCTGTCCCGCAAGGGGCGCGGGCAGCTGTTCGGCACGACGGTGAACTCCCTGTACGATCTCGCCGAGATCGAGATCCACCACGGAAGTTCATGCGCGGCGAGGTCGCGGCGGCACGCGCGGTCATCTCCCGGATGTTCGATGGCCTGGGCAGCTATCGGCCTCTCCCTCGCTTCTGACGCACGCCCTGACGTACCCCCTTCAAGCGCCGCCATGAACGAGAACCTCTACGCCCTGATCGCCGCGCGTTTCCCCGCGGACCTCCACGCCTGCGCGATCGAGACCCACGACGCACGCTACTGGACCTGGTTCGACCTCGACCGCGCCACCGCGCGCATCGCCAACCTGCTTGCCTCGCTGAGGCTGCCCGCGGGGTCGCGCATCGCTGTCCAGGTCGACAAGTCGGTCGAGGCGCTGTGCCTGTACCTGGCCACGCTGCGGGCCGGCCACGTCTTCCTGCCGTTGAACTCGGCCTATCAGCACTCCGAGATCGACCACTTCGTCGAGAACGCCGAACCCGCGGTCGTGGTCTGCACGCCGGGCAACCGCGCCTGGATTGAGCCGATCGCGCGGTCCCGCGGCTCGAGGCATGTCTACACGCTGGCCGACGACGGCCGCGGCACGCTGATCGAGGCGGCCGCGCCGCATCGCGACGCCTATCGCACCGTCGCGCGCAAGGCCACGGACCTCGCCGCAATCCTCTACACCTCCGGCACCACCGGCCGCAGCAAGGGGGCGATGCTGTCGCACGGCAATCTGGCGTCGAACGCACAGGTGCTGAGCCACTACTGGCGCTGGCGCCGCGGTGACGTGCTGCTGCATGCGCTGCCGATCTTCCACGTGCACGGCCTGTTCGTGGCTTCGCACGGCGCGCTGATGTCGGGCAGCAAGATGATCTGGCTGCCAAGGTTCGATCCCAGGGAGGTGGTGCGCCACCTGCCACGCGCCTCGGTCTTCATGGGGGTGCCGACGATGTACGTGCGCCTGCTGGACGAGCCCGCGTTCACCGCCGATGCGGCGCGCGGCATGCGCCTCTTCGTGTCCGGCTCGGCGCCGCTACTGACCGACACCTTCAGGCAGTTCGAGGCGCGCACCGGCCAGCGGATCCTGGAGCGCTACGGCATGAGCGAGACCGTGATGCTCACCTCGAACCCCTACGACGGCAACCGGGTCGGCGGCACGGTCGGACTGCCGCTGCCCGGGGTGTCGGTGCGCATCGTCGACGACACCCAGCGCGTGCTCGCCGCCCCCGAGATCGGCGGTGTCGAGGTGAGGGGGCCGAATGTGTTCTCGGGCTACTGGCGCATGCCCGAGAAGACGAAGGAAGAGTTCACCGCCGACGGCTGGTTTCGCACCGGCGACGTCGGGCGCTGGGACGCCAACGGCTACCTGACGATCGTCGGCCGCAGCAAGGACCTGATCATCACCGGCGGCTACAACGTGTACCCCAAGGAGATCGAGTCCTACCTCGACGATATGGACGGCGTGGCCGAGTCGGCGGTGATCGGCGTGCCGCATCGCGACTTCGGCGAGGCGGTGACCGCGGTGGTCGTGCGCAAGCCCGGCGCGGTGCTCGATGAGCGCGCCATCGTGGCCTCGCTCAAGGCGCGGATCGCCAGCTTCAAGGTGCCCAAGCGCGTGCACGTCGTCGACGAGCTGCCCCGCAACGCGATGGGCAAGGTCCAGAAGAACGAGCTGCGCAAGCGCTACGCCCCCGCCTGAGTCGATCTCGGGCCCTTCGCGCGGCCCGCGCCGGGCGCTCAGCCCAGCAGTCCGCCCAGGAACACCCACTCCTGCGGCGTCACCGGCGTGATCGACAGCCGGTTGCCGCGGCGCAGGACCTGCAGCCCTGCAAGTTCGGGATGCGTGCGCAGCGCTGTCGGCGTCAGGTAAGGCGTGCGCCGCAACGCGCGCACGTCGACCAGCAGCCAGCGCGGGGCGTCGGGGCGTGCGGCCGGGTCGTGGTACGGCGAGCCGGCATCGAACTGCGTGGGATCCGGATACGGGGCCGAGGCTACCTCGGCGAACCCGGCGATCCCCGGCGGCTCGCAGCCGGAATGCCAAAACAGCACGCCGTCGCCGGGGCGCATCGCATCGCGCATGAAGTTGCGCGCCTGGTAGTTACGCACGCCGACCCAGGGCACGGTCGCCGCCGGTGCGGCGAGCGCGTCGTCGATCGAGCACTCCTGCGGCTCGGACTTCATCAGCCAGAAGCGCCGGTCGGTGCGATCGGTCATCGGGTTGTGGGCGCCGGTGCGCCCTAGCGGGCCCGCCAAAAGGAACGCGCGCTCCGAGGAACGCGCGCTGTGAATGAGGACCCCGCCTGTGCCGGTCGACCAGCATCCTGAACAATGAAGTTCAGGGCGGCCGCGAGTGGCATCACATCAGGTTCGTCCGACTAGGGACGATCACAACAGTGACACGCTACTGGACCCGCGGCCTGGGTGCTTTCGCATTGAACAAGGAATGTATGGCCTAAGCGAACACCGCAGGGTGAACCGATTGTACGTCGCGCGGCGAGCAGCTCAAAGCTCGGCCGACGATCGGCCGATGACCTGGAACCGAAGACCTATGTCGAACGCAGGGGGGGGCGCTGTGCGCCGATCAGAACAGCGAGTCCTGCCGACGCAGCTCGGCGTCGAGTTCCTCGGTCATCCTGCGGATGCGGCGCGCGGCGTCGGCAGCAGGAACCGCCTCGGTCTCGGCGGCATCGCGCGAGCCGAGCAGTTCGTGGGCAAGCTGCAGCGCGGCCATCACGGCGATGCGGTCGAGCCCGGCGACGCGTCCGGCGTCCCGGATCGAGCGCATCTTTTCGTCGACCACCCGCACCGCGTCGAGCAGCCTGTCCCGCCCCTCGGCGGGCACCGCGAGTCGGTAGTCGCGGTCGAGGATGCGGACGTCGATCTGCTCCATGTCAGTGGGCAGCGTCGCTGAGGTCGTCCGCGAACGCGGGCAGGCGGGACAGCGCGGCTTCGACGCGGCTGCGCGCCTCGCCCATCCTGCGCTCAAGGCGCAGCCGCGCCTCTCGCGATTCGAGCAGCTCGGCCTGGAGCCGCCGGTTCTCGTCCGCGAGGCGGCGAGACCCCTGTAGCAGGCGCTCGATGCGCTCCTGCAGCGCCTGCAGTTCTTCTTCCATGCGGTCGATGGTAGGGATTCGCCTCCACAGGGTCAAGCCGATGGCCGAGCTCCAGGGCGCGACGGGTGGCGAGGATGGATCGGGTAGGATCGGCGCATGGACACGAGCGTGCCGCGCCGCAACGAACCGCAGGGGCCGCTTGGTCGGGCGGTCCGTCGCGCGGCCGCGTTCGCGGCCGGGCTGCTGATGCTCGCGGCGGCGGGTCTCGCCTCGGCGCAGGCGCCCGCGCCGCAGGCGCGTACCGGGGTTCAGCGGGCCGACGCGGTCGAGATCGAGCTGATCGCCGAACGCTCGGCGGTGCGCCCGGGCGAGCGCGTGCTGCTGGGCCTGCGGATCCGCCACGAGCCGCACTGGCATACCTACTGGCGCAATCCCGGCGACTCCGGCCTCGCCACGCAGATCGAGCCCTCCGGTCCCGCAGGCACGCGCTTCGACGCGGTCCAGTGGCCAGCGCCAGTGCGGCTGTGGGTCGGCCCGCTCGCCAATTACGGCTACGAGGACGAGATCGTGCTGCCGTTTGCAGCCGAGGTGCCGCGCGGCATGGCCGGCCCTCGGATGCGCTTCGAGGCCGCCGCGCAGTGGCTGGTCTGCAAGGACGTCTGCATCCCGGGCGAGGCGCGGCTGGCGATCGAGCTGCCGGTCGTGGCCGACACCGCCGCGCAGCCGGCCCGCTCGCTCCATGCACCGCTCTTCGACGCGATGGCCAACCGCACGCCGGACGCCGCGAAGCCCGTGAGCGGCGGCGCCCATCGCGACGGGCAGCGGCTCGCGATCGCGTTCCCGTCGCCGCCCGGGGGCGCCGCGATCGTGCGCGCCGAGTTCTTCCCCTATGCCGAGGGCGTCGTCTCGGTGCCCGCGCCGCAGGCCCTGTCGAAGACCGCTGCCGGCTGGCGGCTCGATCTCGAACTCGCCGACGGCGCCACGCTGCCCGCATCGATCGACGGCCTGCTGTGGGTCGACGGCCGTGCGATCGAACTGCAGGCACCGATCGCCGCGGGGCCGGCTCCGACGGGCACGCCGGTATCGGTCGCCGCGCAGCCCGCCGGGCTCTCGAAGGCGGGCGGCTCGCTGCTCGGTGGTTTGCAGGGCGGCTCGACCGGCTCAACGGTCCCGCTCGAGGCGCTCGGTCCCGCGGCTGGAACTGACCCGCTCGGCGCCGGCGCGGCGGACGCGAGCCTGGCGCTCGCGTTGCTCTTCGGCGTACTCGGCGGCGCGATCCTGAACCTGATGCCCTGCGTGTTTCCGGTGGTCGGCCTCAAGGTCATCGGCTTCGCCCAGGCCTCGGGCGATGCACGCGGTGCGCGGCGCGCGATGCGCCGAGGCGCGTTCGCGTTTGCCGCGGGCGTGCTCGTGTCGTTCTGGCTGCTCGCCGCGCTGATGCTCGGTCTGCGTGCCGCCGGAGAGTCGGTCGGCTGGGGCTTCCAGCTCCAGTCTCCCGCGTTCGTCGCGGCGATGGCGCTGCTCTTCGTCGCGGTCGGGCTGAATTTCTCGGGCGTGTTCGAGTTCGGCATGGCGCTCACGCGGCTGGGGGGGGTGGGCGGCAGTTCGACCGCCGGCTCGTTCGGTGCGGGTGTGCTGGCGGTGCTGGTGGCCACCCCATGCACCGCGCCCTTCATGGGCTCGGCCCTGGGCTTCACGCTGGCCCAACCGGCGGCGTACACGATGGCGGTGTTCACCGCGATCGGCCTGGGCATGGCTGCACCCTACGTCGTGCTCGGCCTCGTGCCCGGCTGGGTCCGCAGGCTGCCCCGCCCCGGGCGCTGGATGCAGACGCTGCGCGAGGTGCTCGCGTTCCCGATGTACGCGACCGCGGCATGGCTCGCGTGGGTCCTCGTCCAACAGGCGGGGGCGGACGCAATGCTGCGGTTGCTGTTCGCGTCGGTCGCGGTCGCGGCGGGCGCCTGGGCCTGGGGCCGCTGGATGAACGGCACGCCGCGCCGGCCCGCCCTCGCGTGGGCGCTGGTCGGGCTCGCCTCGATCGCCACGGTCGCGCTGACCGAGCCGCTGCTCGACGACGCGCCGCGCCCCGCGGCCGCGTCCGCCGCGCCGCGTACGACGGGCGGCACACCGGGCTCGCTCGAGTGGGCCGTGTGGTCGGATGAGGCGGTCTCGGCGGCACTTGCCGAGGGCCGTACGGTCTTCGTCGACTTCACCGCCGCCTGGTGCGTCAGCTGCCAGGCGAACAAGAAGCTCGTGCTCGAGCGCGAGGCCGTGACCTCGGCGATGCGCGATCAGCGCGTCGTCGCGCTGAGGGCCGACTGGACGCAGCGCGATCCCGCGATCACGGCCGCGCTCGCGCGCCATGGCCGCAACGGCGTGCCGCTGTACCTCGTGCTGCGACCCGGTGATGCCCGGCCCCGCGTGCTGCCAGAGCTGCTCACCTCGGCGGTCGTGCTCGACGCCATCCGGTAGCGCGCGCGGCGGCCCGTGCGGCTTAGTCCGGAGCCGCTACGGCGAGACGTCGTCCCGGCGGCCCGGCAGGGGCGTTCGCGAGCTCGAGCCCGCCCGAACGTGCGTGTCCGCGAGGCGGTCGCCCATCCCGCAGGCGACGCGCGACCGCTTCGTCGCTACAATCAAGGGCTGATCTCCAACGTCGCGCTTACGTGCGGTCGCCGCACGCTTACGGAACCTCCTCGAAGATGCCTGTGATCGCAGTCGTGAATCCCAAGGGCGGTGTTGGCAAGACGACGCTCGCCACCAACATCGCCGGCTACTACGCCACCGACAGCACGCCGGTTATGCTCGGCGACGTCGATCGTCAGGCGTCGGCCCGCGCGTGGCTCGACCTGCGGCCCGATGCCGCCGCGCGGATCCGCAACTGGGACATCGATGGCAGTATCGCGCGTCCGCCGCGGGGCGTCACGCACGTCGTGCTCGACACGCCCGCGCAGATCGACCGCAAGCGGCTCGCCGAGGTTGTGCGCATCGCCGACAAGGTGCTGGTGCCGCTGCAGCCGTCGATGTTCGACATCCTCGCGACGCGCGATTTCCTGCAGGCGCTCGAGGCCGAATACGGAAAGAGCGGCAAGCTCGCGAACAAGGTCGCGATCGTTGGGATGCGTCTCGATCCTCGCACCCGCGCAGCCGAGGAGCTTGGACGGTTCGTCACGCAGATCGGTGTGCCGGTGGCTGGCTACCTGCGCGACACGCAGAACTATGTCCACCTCGCGGCGCACGGTTTGTCGCTCTTCGATGTCCCGGCCAGCACCGTCAAGCAGGACCGTGCGACCTGGCAGTCGCTGCTCGGCTGGCTGAACACGCACTGAACATCCACTGAGCTCCGTCTTGACCCGCGTGTTGCCCGTGTCGTCGGGGAGGGTGCTGCCCGCCTCGCCGTCCCCCGGCTCGCGGGTGACGGTCCGTATCGTCGAGGAGAGCTCGGAACGCCTGACGGTGCGCCGGTCCATCGTAGCCCCCGTCGAGCTCGCCCGCGATCGCGGTGCGATGGTCAGTGTCTGGCGACGCGGCGGCGTGGGGTACTGCGCGAGCGCCGACCTGTCCGCGGACGGCCTTGCGCGCGCCGCATCCGTCGCCGACCGTTGGGCGCAGACCGTCGAGCGCCACGGCGTCTTCGACGGGCTCGATCTGCGCACGCTGCCGGAGGCCGCGCCGCTGCCTCGCGCGACGCAGGTGGTCTGCGCCGAGCCGATGCCCGAGCGCGGCGCGCTGATCGCGCTGCTGCGCGCCGAGTCCGACGCAATGTGCATCGACCCGCGCATCGTCTCCTGGACCGCGCAGCTCAGGCTCGTTCGTCGGCAGCAGTCGCTGTGGGTCGACGCCAGCCCGCGCTCGCACGAGTCGGTGCAGATCGTCGAGCCCAACCTCGAGGTCACCGCAGCCGAGGGCGCGGTGTCGCAGACCCGTTCGCTCGGTGGTCAGTACAACGGCTTCTGCCGCCAGGGCGGCTTCGAGGTGATCCGCGCCAGCGGCCTGGTCGGCGGCGGGCTGCGTGTCGCCCACGAGGCGCTGGCGTTGCTGGTCGCGCCCGAGTGTCCGAGCGGCGTGCGCGACCTGCTGCTGATGCCCGACCAGATGATGCTGCAGATCCACGAATCGATCGGCCATCCGCTCGAGCTCGACCGCATCCTCGGCGACGAGCGCAATTTTGCGGGCGGCAGCTTCGTATCGCTCGACATGTTCGGCCGCTATGCCTACGGCTCCCCGCTGCTCGACGTTAGCTTCGACCCCGGGGTGCCTGGCGAACTCGCCGGCTATGCGAGCGACGACGAAGGCGAAGCCGCGCACAAGATCTGGCTGATCCGGGGCGGGGTGCTGCAGCGCCCGCTGGGCGGCGCGCTGTCGCGAGCCCGCGCGGCCGCGCTCGGCGCGCCGCTCGAAGGCACCGCGAATGCGCGCGCGGTCGGCTGGCACCGCCCTGCGATCGACCGCATGGCGAACCTGAACGTCGAGCCGGGCGACACGCCGTTCGCCGCGATGGTCGCATCGGTCGAGCGAGGAGTGCTGATGCGCACCAACGTGTCCTGGTCGATCGACGATGCGCGCAACAAGTTCCAGTTCGGCTGCGAGTGGGGCCAACTGATCGAAGACGGCAGACTGACGACGGTGGTGCGCAACCCGGGCTATCGTGGCGTGTCGGCGACCTTCTGGCGCAGCCTCGCGGCGGTCGGCGATGCGGCCAGCGTCGAGGTGCACGGCACACCGTTCTGCGGCAAGGGCGAGCCGGGGCAGGTGGTGCGGGTCGGCCATGCGTCGCCGCCTTGCCTGTTCCGCGGCGTCGACGTGTTCGGCGGGGCGGGCTGAGGGTGCGCGCGCTCTTCGACACGCTCGCCGAGGTCCTCGATGCGCAGGCGGGCAGGGGCGAGCTCCTGGTCGCGACGCTCGAGGCCGAGGCCTCGGAGTTCGTGCGGTTCAACCATGCGCGGGTGCGGCAGGCGGGTCGCCTCGAGCGCGCGGTGGCGCGACTGCGCCTCGTCGATGGCGGTCGCCAGGCGAGCTGCGCCGTGACGCTGCCCGGCCTCGGAGCCGGGCGCGATGCCGTGGCCGCCGCAATCGTGGACGCGGTGCTGGCGCTGCGCGCCGCGGTGGCCGACTCCGAGCCCGATCCGCTCCTCGACGTCAACCAGGCACCCGTCGTCTCCGACGACGCCGCACCGAATGCGCCGTTCGACCGCGCCGCCTTCGTCGAGGCGGTCGCGCAGGCCGCGGGCGACGCGGACCTCGTCGGCTTCTGCGCGGCCGGGCCGATCGCCCGCGGGTTCTGCAGCTCTGCGGGCAGCCGGCAGTGGTACCAGCGCAGCAGCGTCGCCTTCGACTGGTCTATCCACCTGCCCGACGACGCCGGCACGCGTCGCGCGGTCAAGGCGAGCTGGTCGGGGCCGGGCCTCGACGTCAGCGCGATCGCCACGGCGATCGCGCGCTCGCGTGCCGACGCGACGGTGCTCGCACGGCCGGCGCGTCGGCTGTCGCCGGGCGACTATCGGGTCCTGCTCGCGCCGCGTGCGCTCGGCGACCTGCTCGAGATGTTCGGTTGGGGCGGCTTCTCGGCCCGCTCGCACCGCAGCGGGCAGTCCCCGCTCGGTCGGCTCGCGCGCGGCGAGGTCTCGATGTCGCCGATGCTGTCGATCGTCGAGGACCTCGACGGCGGCTTCGCACCCGCCTTTCAGTCGGACGGCTATCCGCGGCCTCGGCGCGTGCCGCTGATCGAGCGCGGCAGGCTGGTCGACACCCTGGTGTCGCCGCGGACCTCGCGCGAGTTCGGCCTGATGTCGAACGCCGCCGCCGATCACGAGTCGCCCGAGTCGATGTGCGTCGCCCCCGGCATCCTGCGTGCCGACGAGGCGCTCGCGCGGCTCGGCACCGGTGTCTCGGTCTCCAACCTCTGGTATCTGAACTGGTCCGACCGGGCCGCCGGCCGCGTCACCGGCATGACGCGCTTCGCGAGCCTGTGGGTCGAGGACGGCGAGCCCGTCGGCCCGATCGAGGCGATGCGTTTCGACGACGTGGTCCACCGTATCCTCGGCGAGTCGCTCGAGGCGCTGGGTGACTCGCCGCTGCGCATGCCGTCGACCGATACCTGGGACAGCCGGGCGACCGGCGGCCTGGAGGCGCCGTCAGCGTTGGTGTCGGCGCTGCGCTTCGCACTGTAGCGCTGACCCGCGCCGCAGAGCGGCGTACCTCAGCCGCTCAGCGCCGAGCGGGCTTGGGATCGGTCACGAAGCCGATCTTCGTGACGCCGGCCGACTGCGCGGCCGACATCACCTCGGCGATCCGCTGGTAGCGCACCTGCTGGTCGGCCCGCAGGTGCAGCTCCGGCTGCGGCGTGCGCTGCGCGATCGTGGCGAGGCGCTCGCGCAGCGCCTGCGCGTCGGCCAGGGGCGCGTCGTTCCAGAAGAGCTGCTCCTTCGCATCGATCGACACCGTGACCGTCTCCGGCGTTTCGGTCGAGGCCGGCGCCTGCGCGCTCGGCAGGTCCAGCCGGATCGCGTGAGTGAGCAGCGGCGCGGTGATGATGAAGATCACCAGCAGCACCAGCATCACGTCGACCAGCGGCGTGGTGTTGATCTCGGCCATCGGCCGCATCGGGCCTTCCTGGGAGTTGAATCCGCCGAATGCCATGGCCTTGTCCTCCGGTTCAGCGGCCGACGGCCTGCATCGGCTCGGCCGCGGGCACGGCGGCACGCAGCGCGTCGCCGTCGCCATCGCCCCGGTCGATCCGGCGACCGTGCGTGACCAGCGCGAGCAGGTCGTGCGCGAAGCCGTCGAGCTCGGCCAGCACGACCCGGTTGATCCGGGTGAACGCGTTGTAGGCGAGCACCGCCGGGATCGCGACGGCCAGGCCGGCGGCGGTCATCACCAGTGCCTCGCCGACCGGACCGGCGACCTGGTCGATCAGCACCTGGCCGCTCCCGGCGATGGCGAGCAGCGCGTGATAGATGCCCCAGACCGTGCCGAACAGGCCCACGAAGGGCGCGGTGCTGCCCACCGACGCGAGGAAAGTCAGCCCCGACTCGAGCCGCGAGGCGGTCTGCGTCATCTGCTGGCGCAGCACGCGTGTCACCAGCTCGTCGCGATCGACCGAGCCGGCGAGCGTCGCCTTGTCCTGCATCCGCACCGCGCGCCGCGCCTTCTCAGCCATCGGGGCGAAGACGCGCTCGCGGTCGTCGCGCTCGAGCGCCTCGACCGCCTCGTCGAGCGTGCGCGCCGACCAGAAGCGATCCAGCGCCGCGCGGGCGCTGCGCCGCATCCGCCAGGCCGACCAGGCCTTGGAGAGGATGAAGTACCAGCTCGCGACCGACATCGCGAGCAGCAGCCAGGCGACCGAATGCGTCACCGCATCGCCTGCCTGCCAGAAATGCATCAATCCGAGCGGACGATTGTCCATGCCTATCCTTCGAGCCTGAAGACCCATTTCCAGTCGCGATACCACTCGGACACCGCCTGCCCGTCGACCGTGGCCGGGCGAAAGCGCCAGCGCCTGACGGCATCCATTGCGCTGCGGTCGAGCGCGGGTGAGCCGCTCGATGCTCGCACCTGCACGTCGATAATCGAGCCGTCGGCGCCCACGTGCACGTCGAGCCGGACCTCGCCTTGCTCACCCATTCTCCGCGCTGCGGCAGGATACGACGGCGGCGCGTTGCCGGCCCAGCTGGCATCGACGCGCGGGCCGACGCGCCGCGCCGCCTCCGACGAGGGCGGAGCGGCCGGCCCGGAGGCGGCGGGCGACGAGGCCGTGGTCGCAACCTGCGCGGGCGCGGACAGCGGAGTCTGCGCCGGCACGGCCAGCGCCGGGTTGGCCGACGGGGCCGCCGCAGCGGCGGGGGTTGCCGAAGCCGCCGCGGGAGCTGGTCGCGCTTCGCTCAACGGAGGCTCACGCATCGGAGCCGGCGCCGACTCGGCCATTGTCTGAGGCGCCGGTCGCTCGGCCGCTGCGGGCTTCGCCGCCGCCGCGGCCTGCGCCGGACTCGCGCCGGCCTCGCGCGCCGCCGGAGGGTTCGTGCGGCGCTCCCGCACTGGCTCGGCCGGCGGCGGGGGCGGTACGGCGACAGGCTTAGGGGGTACGGGCGGCGGGGAGTCGACCAGCCGGGCGATCACCGGCTCGACGCGCACCGGGCGCGAGGGCGGACCGTTTCCGGACAGGACGACCATCGCGAATGCGACCAGTGCATTGATGCCCACTGCACCCGCCGCAGCGATGACACGGCGCAAAACCATCGGCAGATTATAGCCGGTGCCCCGGACGCCGAATCGGCGCGGAAGGTGTGCCTGCGCATGGCGCATCCTGCGCCAGGACGGTGCAGGGACGGGGCGCGACCGGTCGCCTCAGCGTAGCGTCAGCGCGGCCGGCCGAGCACCAGCGTCCAGTACGTCCCGTATGCGTCGTTCGGGCTCGCGGAATCGGTCCGGGACAGGCCGAACTCGGTGAAGCGCCGGTCGAGCAGCGCTCTGCAGTGGGTGCGGCTGCGCAGCCACCCCACCACGGCATCCTCGAGACGCGGATGGCCCGCCGCCAGGTTCTCGGCGATCACCTGCCAGCGGTAGCCCGTCGCATCAACGCGCTCGCGGACCGTCGAGCCGTCGGTGCCGACGTGATCGAAGACTCGGGTGCGGGCCATCGCATCGCCGTGCCGCGCCGCAGCGTCGCCGAGCTGCGCGTTCCAGCGCAGCGGCGGACGGCCCGTCGACAGGGCGCCCGCGTCGGCGCCGATGCTCGCCAGCATGCGGGTCCGCCCTTCGCAGTCCGCCACCTGCTCCCGGACCCCGTTCAGCAGCAGGTCCGCGCGCGCGCGCAGTGCCTCCCCTGTCTCGTCGCTGGCCCGGGCCGTGGCAGCCGCGGTTGCCAGGGCCAGGCCCAGCGCTCCGGCCGTCAGGGCCGCATGCAGTGATCCGTCGACTCGCATCCGTTCCTGGTGTCCCTGGCGGCTGGAGCCGGGACTCGGTGTGGTGATGGAGCGACGTTGTATCGAGGCAACGGACGACGGGCGAGCAGACGCCGATGAGCGCATGGCGTCACGGGACCGGCGGTCGACGCGCTCGTACGAGCGGTCGCCGGCTGAACAGGGGCGAAGCGGTCGTGCTTCTCGATGGATCCCAGGCCCGTGGGCCGGGGTGGGGCGCTCAGGCGGCCGGGCCGCCCCGCAGGCCCAGCACGTCCTGCATGTCGAACAGGCCGGCACCGCGCTGCACGATGAAGCGGCACGCCCGGAGGCTGCCCTGCGCATAGGTCGCGCGGCTGCCCGAGCGGTGGGTGATCTCGATGCGCTCGCCGGTGCCGGCGAACAGCACGGTGTGATCGCCGACGATGTCGCCGCCGCGCACCACCGAGAAGCCGATCGAGCCCGGCGTGCGCTCGCCGGTGACACCATGTCGCGTCCAGGTCGCGAGCTCGTCGAGATCGCGTCCGAGGGCGCCCGCGATCGCCCTGCCCATGCCGAGCGCGGTGCCCGAGGGAGCGTCGACCTTGTGGCGGTGGTGCGCCTCGATGACCTCGATGTCGTAGCCGTCCCGCAGCAGCGCGGCGGCGACCTCGAGCAGGCGGAAGGTCACGTTCACCCCCACGCTCATGTTCGGCGCGAAGACGATACCGATCCGGGCGGCGACGGCCTCGATCTCGCGGCGGCCGGCCTCGTCGAAGCCGGTGGTGCCGATCACCATCCGAACACCGCGCGCCGCGCATTCGTGCAGATGCCGCAGCGTGCCCTCGGGCCGGGTGAAGTCGATCAGCACGTCGGCGCGGCCGAGCGCCTCGTCGAAGTCCGACGAGACCATGACGCCCGTGGGCCGGCCCAGCGACTCGCCCGCATCGCGGCCGATGCCCGGCGACCCGGCGACGTCGAGCGCGCCGACCAACTCGGCCTCGGGCGCATCGAGCACAGTCTCGACCAGTATGCGGCCCATCCGGCCCAAGGCCCCCGCGATCGCGATGCGCAGGCTCACCGGAAGCGTCCCTGCTTGCGCCGGTAGCCGGGCAGGGCCGGATCCGAGCCTTCGTCCGAAGCCGGCAGTGCATCAGCCTCGGTCCGCGCGACCCGTCCCTCCGCGAAGAACACGGTGGCACGGCGCAGGTCGGCGGTGCCGTTCGGATGCTGGAAGCGGAACACATAGTCCCAGCGGTCCGGCCGGAACGGGTCGATCAGCAGCGGCGTGCCGAGCGCGAAGCGCACCTGCTCGCGCGACATGCCTTCCTTGACCTGGCCGAGCATCGTCTGGTCGACGTAGTTGCCCTGCGGCACGTCGATCCGGTAAGGCGCGAACAGGCCGCTGGTGTTGCGGTCGGACGATGCGCAGCCCGCCATCGCAGCGGCAAGCGAGGCGGTGGCAAGGAGAAGCGAGGCGAGGCGCAAAGGCCGCAGATGGGGCATGGGCGGGCGCAGCGGCGGTTCCGGCAAAGCCGCTATGATACGCGCTCGCCCGGCCCGATCCGCCGCGTGTGCCCATCCTTCTGCGCGACGTTTCCGGAGCATCGCGGTGCCGACGCCGAACGAACTCAAGAGCATGGGCCTGAAGGCCACACTGCCCAGGCTCAAGATCCTCGAGATCTTCCAGGCCCGGCGCCAGCCTCGACACATGAGCGCCGAGGACGTCTATCGCGAACTGCTCGCCGAGCACCAGGACATCGGGTTGGCCACGGTGTACCGGGTGCTTACCCAGTTCGAGCAGGCGGGCATTCTCAAGCGCAGCAACTTCGAGTCTGGCAAGGCGGTCTACGAGCTCGACGAAGGGCACCACCACGACCACCTCGTCTGTCTGCAGTGCGGCCACGTCGAGGAGTTCTTCGATGCCGAGATCGAGCGCCGCCAGCACCTGGTCGCCGATGAGCGCGGTTTTGCGCTGCAGGACCACGCGCTCTCGCTCTACGCCAACTGCACGAAGACCGATTGCCCGCACCGCGGGTGAGCGCGTGGAGGCCGCGGACGACTGTTCGAGCGGCATGGTTGTTGCTAAGGTAGGGGCATGAGTGCCTCCGCCCTGACCCCCCTGCCGCCGCCTCCGGGCGTGTTTGACGAGATGCTGGATGCGGGGCTCGTGCCGCGCGCCCACTACGCCGCTTACGCCGACTGGCTGGCATCCATGACGCCCGAGCAGATGGCTGGCAAGCGCGCCGAGGCCGACCTGATCTTCCGGCGGATCGGCATCACCTTCTCGGTCTACGGCGAGGAGGGCGGCACGGAGCGGCTGATTCCCTCCGACGTCGTGCCGCGGATCATCTCGGCCGACGAGTGGGAGCGCCTCGAGCGCGGGCTCGTGCAGCGCGTGACCGCGATCAACCGCTTCCTCGCCGACATCTACCACGGCCAGGAGATCCTTAAGGCCGGGCTGATTCCCGAGGACCAGATCGTCACGAACGACCAGTTCGCGGTGGCGATGATCGGCACCAAGGTGCCGCGCGACGTCTATGCACACATCGTCGGCGTCGACATCGTGCGCCACGGCGACGGCAGCTACTACGTGCTCGAGGACAACCTGCGGGTGCCCTCCGGCGTGTCGTACATGCTGAGCAACCGCAAGATGATGATGCGGTTGTTCCCCGACCTGTTCCTCCGCTATCACGTGCGCCCGGTCGAGCACTATCCGGCGCTGCTGCTGCAGACCCTGCGCGAGGCCGCCGAGATCGATTCGCCCACCGTCGTGCTGCTCACGCCCGGCCGATTCAACAGCGCTTATTTCGAGCATGCGTTCCTCGCGCAGCAGATGGGCGTCGAACTGGTCGAGGGCCAGGACCTCTTCGTGAAGGACGCGTGCGTCTTCATGCGGACCACCGACGGCCCCAAGCGCGTCGACGTCATCTACCGCCGGCTCGATGCCGACTTCCTAGATCCGCTCGCGTTCCGCTCGGACTCGATGCTCGGCGTGCCAGGCCTGCTCGCGGCCTATCGGCTTGGCAACGTCGTGATCTGCAACGCGGTGGGCACCGGCGTGGCCGATGACAAGTCGATCTACCCGTACGTGCCAGACATGGTCCGCTTCTACCTCGGCGAGGAACCGATCCTGAAGAACGTGCCCACCTGGCAGTGCCGCAAGCCCGACGACCTGGCCCACGTTCTGTCCCGCCTCGAGGAGCTCGTTGTCAAAGAGGTCCACGGCGCGGGCGGCTATGGCATGCTGGTCGGGCCGACGAGCAGCAAGGCCGAGATCGAGGCCTTCCGCCGCATCCTGGTCAGCAACCCGGGCAATTACATCGCGCAGCCGACGCTTGCGCTGTCCTCTTGCCCGACCTTCGTTGAGGAAGGCGTCGCGCCCCGGCACATCGACCTGCGTCCCTTCGTGCTGGTGGGGCGCGAAACCAAAATCGTCCCGGGCGGGCTGACGCGCGTGGCGCTGCGGCGCGGCTCGCTGGTGGTGAACTCGTCGCAGGGCGGCGGCACCAAGGACACCTGGGTCGTCGACGTCGAGGGCGACGCCGATGCCGACACTGCCGCCTCAAGTGACGCCTGAGGAGGACCGACGACATGCTGTCCCGCGTCGCCTCGCACCTCTACTGGCTGTCCCGCTACCTCGAGCGCGCCGAGAACATGGCGCGCATCCTCGACGTCGGTGCCTCGCTCGCGCTGCTGTCCGGCGCCGGCGACGAACGCGCCGCGAGCGAACCGCTGATCATCACCGACACGCTCGAGTCGTTCGGTGCGACCGGCATGCTGCTCACCCCGGAGCACGTTGCGCGCTATCTGGCCTGGAGTCCCGACAACCCGTCGTCGATCGTCAACTGCCTCGAGGCGAGCCGCGAGAACGCGCGCGCGGTACGGGGCTCGATCACCTCCGAGATGTGGGAGAACATCAACGACACCTGGCTGCAGCTGTCGGTCAAGCGCCAGGGCGGCGTGCTGCCGGTCGACGCCGCGTTCTTCGACTGGGTGAAGGAGCGTTCGCACCTATTCCGCGGCATCACCTTCGCCACGATCCGCCGCGACCAGCCTTACCAGTTCATCCGGCTCGGCACCTTCCTCGAGCGGGCCGACAACACCGCCCGGATCCTGTCGGTCAAGCAGGCGCGCCAGGCGACCGAGTCCGGCGGCGACGGACTGACCGACTACTACCGGCTGAGCGCGGTGCTGCGCTCGGTGAGCTCGCTCGAGGCCTACCGCGACACCTACCGAGACGCCATCGATGCCCGCCGCGTCGCCGAACTGCTGATCTTCGATCCGTCGCTGCCGCGCTCGCTGCGCTTTTGCTTCGACGAGGTGGTCCGCAACCTCGGCGAGTTGCCGCACGCCCCCGCGCGGACGGCGCGCCGGCTGGCCGCGCACATGCTGGCGCTGCTCGAGCACGGCGAGCTCGAGGACGTCTACGGCGTCGGCCTGGATGCCTTCCTCGAGCGCTTCCTCAAGAACAACATCCGGCTCGGCGAGGCGGTCCAGGCCGCCTACATGGAGATGAAGTGAGATGCTGCTGTCGGTCTGGCATTCAACGGT
>JBIPLJ010000109.1:0-5045 GCA_044368415.1 Burkholderiaceae bacterium | reverse complement strand
GTGCTCGTGGCCGACCGCGGCCTGCTCTCGCTCGAGAACCTCGAGGAAATCAGCAAGATCAAGGTCGGGGACCGGCCGCTCGAGTTCATCCTGGCGGTGCCGGCTCGCCGCTACGGCGATTTCGATAAGCTGCTCGATGCCTTCCACACCGAGACCTGCCAGAGCGCCACGCACGAGGTGATGAGCGAGTTCGGCTGGCAAGGCCATCGGCTGATCGTGGCGCACCGCCCGGAGCTTGCGGCCGAACTGACGGGGCGGCGTCGTGCTCGCATCGCCGAACTCGAGCATGAGGCCTTGCGCCTGACGGACAAGCTCGAACGGCAGGATGCCGGCAAGCGCTCGCGAGGCCGCAAGCTCTCCGACAGCGGCGCTAAGGCGAGGTTCTACCAGGCGGTGTGCGATGCACACCTGGCCTCGATTCTGCGGGTCGATCTGAGTTCGGATCTCTTCGCCTACGACATCGACGAGAAGATGCGCGCCCGCGCCGAACGCATCGACGGCAAGCTCGTGCTGATCACCAATATGCCCGACCACACCCCGCAGGAAGTCGTCGCGCGCTACAAGGCGCTCGCCGACATCGAGCGCGGCTTCCGGGTACTCAAGAGCGAGATCGAGATCGCGCCGGTGTTCCACCGACTGCCGCAGCGCATCCGCGCGCACGCGCTGATCTGCTTCCTGGCGCTCGTGCTCTACCGCGTGCTGCGCATGCGGCTGCGGGCTCATGGCGGCCAATACTCGCCGGAGCGCGCACTCGAAATCGCCCGCCGGATACAGATGCATCAGGTCACTCTCAACCAGCGCCACAGCGCCGCCGGGCTCACTACGCTCAGCGACCAACAGCGCGAACTGTTCGACGCCGTCGATCTGCCTGTACCCGTCAGAAACGCCCTGTAGTGCCAAAACCGTCGAGCTGAACATCGACATATCAACGACTTACGCGAATATCTGTCGAACTCGGGGGCGCCGGATGCGCCGTGGCTTCGTCGCTCCCCGTTAAAGCGGCGAGCCCGACTGTGCAGTGTGGGCGTGGTGTGGCTCATGGATTGAGCCCGATGGCGATTTCCTGAGCCCTTGCGCCAAGCATTCCGCACGTGCCTAAGTCTGACAGGATGGGGTTCCTGCTGGCATCGTCCGTTTCGGCGTAGTGCGTTGCGGAAAGGGGCGTAGCGCGCCGTCGTGCGAACGGCTGAGCGGGGTTCTGCAGGCGGCGGAGGTCGGACAGTGTCCGTGACCCGTCACGACACCGGTCGTCAGTTCCCGAAAAGCAAAAAGCCCGGCACGTCTCCGCACCGGGCTTTCCGCTTGAAACCGCGAGGCCTTACCTCCCGCGCAGCTTCCTGATCGCCGCGAGCTGCGCCATCGCCGACGCAAGCTCGGCCTGGGCCTGCGCGTAGTCGATGTCGGCGGTGCGGTTGTGCAGCGCTTCTTCGGCCGCCTTACGGGCCTCTTCGGCTTTGGCCTCGTCGAGGTCGGCACCGCGGATCGCGGTGTCGGCCAGCACCGTCACGCGGTTCGGCTGCACCTCGAGGATGCCCCCGGCGACGAAGACGAACTCTTCCTCGGCCCTGCCGACGAGCTTGATGCGGACCGCGCCCGGCCTGATGCGGGTGATCAGCGGCGTGTGCTGCGGATAGATCCCCAGCTCGCCCGACTCGCCCGGCAGCACGACGAACTCGGCCTCGCCTTCGAAGATGGACGACTCGGCGCTGACGACGTCGACTTTGATCGTGTGCATGCGGATGTCCTGGCGTTGCGTGTGCAGCCCGGTGCGCGAGGCACCGGGCTGCGAGGGATCACTTCAGCGTCTTGGCCTTCTCGAAGGCCTCGTCGATCGCGCCGACCATGTAGAAGGCCTGCTCGGGGAGCGCGTCGCACTCGCCGTCGACGATCATCTTGAAACCACGCAGCGTCTCGTTGAGCGGCACGAACTTGCCCGGCGAACCCGTGAACACCTCGGCGACGTGGAACGGCTGCGACAGGAAACGCTGGATCTTGCGGGCACGGGCCACGGCCAGCTTGTCGTCGGGTGACAGTTCGTCCATGCCCAAGATGGCAATGATGTCGCGCAGTTCCTTGTAGCGCTGCAGGGTGGCCTGCACGCGACGCGTGATCGAGTAGTGCTCTTCGCCGATGATGTACGGGTCGACCTGGCGCGAGGTCGAGTCGAGCGGGTCGACGGCCGGGTAGATGCCCAGCGCGGCGATGTCTCGCGACAGCACGACGGTGGCGTCCAAGTGGGCGAAGGTGGTCGCCGGCGACGGGTCGGTCAGGTCGTCCGCAGGCACATACACGGCCTGGATCGAGGTGATCGAGCCGGTCTTGGTCGAGGTGATCCGCTCCTGCAGGCGGCCCATCTCCTCGGCCAGCGTCGGCTGGTAGCCCACGGCCGACGGCATCCGGCCGAGCAGGGCGGACACTTCGGTGCCGGCCAGCGTGTAGCGGTAGATGTTGTCGACGAAGAACAGGATGTCTTTGCCCTCGTCGCGGAAACGCTCGGCCATCGTCAGGCCGGTGAGCGCCACGCGCAGCCGGTTGCCCGGGGGCTCGTTCATCTGGCCGAACACCATCGCGACCTTGTCGAGCACGTTCGACTCTTCCATCTCGTGATAGAAGTCGTTGCCCTCACGGGTGCGCTCGCCGACGCCTGCAAACACCGAGTAGCCCGAGTACTGCTTCGCGATGTTGTTGATCAGCTCCATCATGTTCACGGTCTTGCCGACACCGGCGCCGCCGAACAGGCCGATCTTGCCACCCTTGGCGAACGGGCAGACCAAGTCGATGACCTTGATGCCGGTGGGCAGCAGTTCGACCGACGGCGACAGGTCCGCAAACTTGGGCGCGACCTGGTGGATCGCACGGCGCTCGGCGGTCTTGATCGGGCCGGCCTCGTCGATGGGGCGACCGAGCACGTCCATGATCCGGCCCAGCGTGGCCTCGCCCACCGGTACCGAGATCGGCGCGCCGGTGTTGTTCACGCCCATGCCGCGGCGCAGGCCGTCGGAGGAGCCCAGCGCGATCGTGCGGACCACGCCGTCGCCGAGCTGCTGCTGCACCTCGAAGGTCAGGCCCGGTTCGGCGAGCGAGTCGCCGGCGTCGCCGAGCACAAGCGCGTCGTAGACGCGCGGCATCGATTCGCGCGGGAACTGGATGTCGACCACCGCGCCGATGCACTGAACGATCTGGCCTTGTTGCATGTCGGGACCTCGTTGATTCTTCTGGATGCGTTGAATGCGTTCGTGATCAGACCGCGGCCGCGCCGCTGACGATCTCGCTCAGTTCCTTGGTGATCGCAGCCTGTCGTGCCTTGTTGTACGACAGCTGCAGATCGCCGATGACTTTCTTGGCGTTGTCCGACGCAGACTTCATCGCGACCATGCGCGCGGACTGCTCGGACGCCATGTTCTCAGCCACCGCCTGGAACACCATCGACTCGACGTAGCGCAGCAGCAACTCGTCGAGCACCGACTGGGCGTCCGGCTCGTACAGGTAGTCCCACGAGTACTCGCGCGAGGTGTCCTGCAGCTTCGACGGATCGAGGGGCAGCAACTGCTCGACCACCGGCTCCTGCTTCATCGTGTTGATGAAACGGGTGAACGCGATGTAGACCGCGTCGATCTCGCCGGCTGCGTAGGCGTCGAGCTGCAGTTTGACCGGGCCGATCATCTTCTCGAGATGGGGCGAGTCGCCGAGCTGCGTGATCTGCGAGACCACCTTCGCGCCGATCCGCTGCATGAAGCCCAGGCCCTTGTTGCCGATGGCGGTGACCTGGAGCTTCGTGCCCGCGCGCTCGAGCTCGCGCATGCGCTGGGTGACCATGCGCAGCACGTTGGTGTTCAGGCCGCCGCACAGACCCTTGTCGGTGGTCACGATGATCACGCCGGCCGCCTTCATCGTGTCACGGCGCACCAGGAACGGGTGCCGGTACTCGGGGTTGGCGTTGGCCAGGTGCGCGGCAATGTTGCGCACCTTGTCGGCGTAGGGTCGGGCATGCCGCATCCGTTCCTGCGCGCGGCGCATCTTGGATGCGGCGACCATCTCCATCGCCTTGGTGATCTTGCGCGTGTTCTGAACGCTCTTGATCTTGTTGCGGATCTCTCGCGAGCCAGCCATGGTGCCCTTCGCGTGTGCGGTTCGTCAGCGACGGTCAGTACGCGCCGGTCTTCTTGAACGACTGGATCGCGCCCTGCAGCGCGGCCTCGTCGTCCTTCGACAGGTCATTGGTCTTCGAGACGCTGTCGACCCAGGCGGCGTGCTTGTCGCGCATGAAGGCATGCAGCGCCGACTCGAACGACAGGACCTTCTCGACCGGGATGTCGTCCAGGTAGCCCTTGGTCACTGCGTACAGCGTGACCGCCAGCTGCCACACCTGCAGCGGCTGGTACTGGGGCTGCTTGAGCACTTCCACCACGCGGCGGCCGCGCTCGAGCTGGCGACGGGTCGAGTCGTCCAGGTCCGAGGCGAACTGCGCAAACGCAGCCAGCTCGCGGTACTGGGCGAGGTCGGTCCGGATGCCGCCCGACAGCTTCTTGATGATCTTGGTCTGGGCGGCGCCGCCGACGCGCGACACCGAAATGCCCGCGTTGATGGCGGGACGGACACCCGCGTTGAACAGGTCCGTCTCCAGGAAGATCTGGCCGTCGGTGATCGAGATGACGTTCGTCGGCACGAAGGCGGACACGTCGCCGGCCTGCGTCTCGATGATCGGCAGCGCCGTCAGCGAACCGGTCTTGCCCTTGATCTCGCCGTGGGTGAACTTCTCGACGTACTCCTCGTTCACGCGCGCGGCACGCTCGAGCAGGCGCGAGTGGAGGTAGAACACGTCGCCCGGGTAGGCTTCGCGACCCGGCGGGCGGCGCAGCAGCAGCGAGACCTGACGGTATGCAACGGCCTGCTTGGACAGGTCGTCATAGATGATCAACGCGTCTTCGCCGCGGTCGCGGAAGTACTCGCCCATCGTGCAGCCCGAGTACGCGGCGATGTACTGCATCGCGGCCGACTCGGAGGCGGTCGAGGCGACGACGATGGTGTAGGCCATCGCGCCCAGC
>JBIPLJ010000080.1:0-16174 GCA_044368415.1 Burkholderiaceae bacterium | reverse complement strand
GGTTCTTCACGGTCTTCAACTACATCACGCTGCGCGCCGTGCTCGCGACGCTGACCGCGCTGCTGATCGGCCTGCTCGCCGGCCCGTGGCTGATCCGCAAGCTCGCGCAGCTCAAGATCGGCCAGGCCGTACGCACCGACGGACCGCAGACGCACCTGACCAAGTCGGGCACCCCGACCATGGGTGGCGCGCTGATCCTGATCGGCATCGGTGCGGCCACGGTGCTCTGGGCAGATCTTGCCAACCGCTTCGTGTGGGCGGTGCTGATCGTGACACTGGGGTTCGGTGCGATCGGCTGGATCGACGACTACCGCAAGGTGGTGCACAAGAACCCGAAGGGCATGTCGGCGCGCCACAAGTTTTTCTGGCAGTCGCTGATCGGCGGGGTCGCCGCGCTCTATCTCGCGTTCGCTGTGCCGGCCGCCTCGAACTCTGAGGCGATCCAGCTGGTGTTCGCCTGGTTCGCGTCGGGCTTCGAGATGAGCCTGCCCCCGCGCGCGGACCTGATCGTGCCCTTCTTCAAGACGGTGTCATATCCGCTCGGTGTGTTCGGCTTCATCGGCCTGACCTACCTGGTGATCGTGGGCACCAGCAATGCGGTGAACCTGACCGACGGCGCGGACGGCCTGGCGATCCTGCCCTCGGTGCTGGTGGGCGGCGCGCTGGGGATCTTCGCGTACGTCGCCGGCAATGCGGTGTTCTCGAAGTACCTGCTGATTCCGTACGTCCCGGGGGCCGGCGAGCTGGTGGTGTTCTGCGGCGCGATCGCAGGCGCCGGGCTCGCGTTCCTGTGGTTCAACGCCTATCCGGCCCAGGTCTTCATGGGCGACGTCGGCGCGCTCGCGCTCGGCGGCGCGCTCGGCACGGTCGCCGTGATCGTGCGCCAGGAGATCGTGCTGTTCATCATGGGAGGCGTGTTCGTCGCCGAGACCGTCTCGGTGATGATGCAGGTCGCCTGGTTCAAATACACGAAGAAGCGCTACGGCGTGGGGCGGCGCATCTTCAGGATGGCGCCTCTGCACCATCACTTCGAGGTGGGCGGAGTCAAGGAGTCCCAGGTCGTCGTCCGCTTCTGGATCGTGACGATGATACTGGTGCTGTTCGGCCTGTCGTCGCTGAAGCTGCGGTGAGCATGGTGAACGAACACATCGAGCCGATCGAGCCGATCGAGCCGATCGAGCCGATCGAGCGCGTCGGGTCGCTCGAGTCCGCGGACCCGGCTGACCCGGTCGCCACCGACCCCGCCGCCGACGAGGCCGCGCTCGAGGCCGAGCGTCTCGCCCGCGCCGCCGAGCGCGCGGCCGAGCTTGTCCGCGAGCGGGCCGAGGCGCTCGAGCGTGCGACAGCGCGCGCCACGCTCGCCGGCCGGCGCCTCCTGGTCGCCGGGCTCGGCGAGTCGGGCCTAGCGATCGCGCGCTGGGCGGCGTTTCGCGGCGCCGAAGTCACCGTGGCTGACAGCCGTGAGGCGCCACCGCAGCTCGCCGCGCTGCGCGCCGCCTGCCCGCAGGTGCGTTTTGTGGGGGGGGGCCTGGACGTGTCGCTGCTCGAGGGCATCGAGCTCGTCGGCTGGAGCCAGGGGCTCTCGCCGATCCTGGGCGAGGCGGCGGCCCTGCACGCCGCCGCCTGCGACGCGGGTCTGCCGGTCTGGGGCGAGCTCGAGTTCTTCGCCCGCGAGTTCGCGCGGCTGCGCGCCGCCGGCCACGAGGGTCGTGTCGTCGCCATCACCGGCACCAACGGCAAGACCACCACAACGCGTCTCGTCGGCCACCTGTGCCGGCAGGCCGGCCTGCGGGTCGCCGTCTGCGGCAACATCAGCCCGGCCGCGCTCGAGGCGCTGCGCGAGGCGATCGAGCACGACGACCTGCCGCAGGTCTGGGTCCTCGAGCTGGCGAGCTACCAGCTGCGCCTGGCCGAGAGCTTCGTGCCGGACTGCGCGACGGTGCTCAACATCACGCAGGACCACCTCGACTGGCACGCCACGATGGCCGACTACCTCGAGGCCAAGCAGCGCATCTACGCGCCCGGCACGGTCTGCGTGTTCAACCGCGACGACCCGCTAACCGTGCCGGGGGCGACGCTGCCCGCCGAAGCCGGCCCCGACGTGCCGCCCGAGGCCGACGAGGCCGCCGGTGGCTCCAAGGCCGAGCGGCTCGCCGCGCGTCGCGCCGCCGCGCGCGCCGCGCGCGCCGCCGCCGACGCTCGCACGGCCTTCGAGGCCGCCCGCCGGACCGTCTCCTTCGGCCTGGATGCGCCGAACGCCGCGCCGGGCTACGGCATCGTGCGCGACGGCGGGCTGACGTGGCTTGCCGAGGCCGTCGCAGACGAGGACGCCCTCCCGTCGGGACGGCGTCGCCGAGACGCCGCCGCGATCCGCGTGAACCGGCTGATGCCCGCCGACGCGTTGCGCATCCGGGGCGCGCACAACCATGCCAATGCATTGGCCGCGCTTGCGCTGGCGCGCGCCGTCGGCGTGCCGATGGCCGCGATGCTGCACGGGCTGCGCGGCTACGAGGGCGAGGCCCATCGCTGCCAACTCGTCTCGGTGATCCGCGACATCGAGTGGTACGACGACAGCAAGGGCACCAATGTCGGCGCCACCGTTGCCGCGCTGACCGGGCTGGGCAAGCGCTGCGTGCTGATCGCCGGCGGCGACGGCAAGGGTCAGGACTTCGCGCCGCTCGCGCCCGCGGTGGCCGCGCATGCGGCTGCGGTGATGCTGATCGGCCGCGACGCGCCGGTGCTGCGCGCCGCGCTCGCCGATACCGGCGTGCCGCTGCACGACTGCCCGACGCTCGAGGCCGCGGTCGCGGCCGCGGCACGCGCAGTCGCCTCCGGCCAGGCGGTGCTGCTGTCGCCGGCCTGCGCGAGCTTCGACATGTTCCGCAATTACGGCCACCGTGCCCAGGTCTTCGTCGCGGCCGTGCAGCGTGTCGCCGAAGAGGACGGACAGCCGTGCTGAGCCTGCGCCTGCCCCGTGGCCGCGTGCTCGGCGCGCGCGGCGCCGCGCCCATCGCCGTGCGCGAGTTCGACCTCGCGCTGCTCTGGTCGGTGGCCGTGCTGCTGCTGTTCGGCCTGGTGATGGTTTACTCGGCGTCGATAGCGCTGCCCGACTCGTCGCGCTTCGCGACGCTGCGCACCACCCACCACCTGACCCGCCATGCGTTCGTGCTGCTGGTCGGCCTGGCGGCGGCGACCGTCGCATTCGCGATCTCGATCCAGCGCTGGCAGAAGGCCGCACCGTGGCTGTTCGTGCTCGGGTTGCTGCTGCTGATCGCGGTGCTGATCCCCGGCATCGGCAAGGTGGTGCTCGGTGCGCGCCGCTGGATCTCGCTCGGCATGATCAACCTGCAGCCGTCCGAGTTGATGAAACTGTTCGTGATCCTGTATGCCGCCGACTTTGCGGTCCGCAAGCAGGACCGGATGCACGTGTTCTCCAAAGGCTTCCTGCCGATGGCCCTCGCCGTCGGCCTGGTCGGCGGCCTGCTGCTGCTCGAGCCCGACCTCGGCGCGTTTATGGTGATCGCGGCGGTCGCCATGGGGCTGCTGTTCCTGGGCGGCGTGAGCGTCAAGCTGTTCTTCGGGCTATCGGCGACGATGGCGCTGCTGTTCGTCTCGATCATCTGGGCCTCGCCGTGGCGGCGCGAGCGGATCTTCGCGTACCTCGATCCCTTCGACGAGAAGAACGCGCTCGGCAAGGGCTACCAGCTGTCGCACTCGCTGATTGCCTTCGGCCGCGGCGAGTGGGTCGGCGTCGGGCTAGGCGGCAGCGTCGAGAAGTGGCATTACCTGCCGGAGGCGCACACCGACTTCCTGCTCGCAGTGATCGGCGAGGAGCTCGGCTTCGTGGGCGTGCTGACGGTGATCGTGCTGTTCTTCTGGATCGTTAGGCGCTGCTTCGAGATCGGTCGCCAGGCGATCGCGCTGGACCGGCACTTCGCCGGCCTGGTCGCGCAGGGCGTGGGCCTGTGGCTCGGCGTGCAGGCGTTCATCAACATGGGCGTGAACCTCGGGCTGCTACCGACCAAGGGCCTGACCCTGCCGCTGATGAGCTACGGTGGCTCGGCCATCCTGGCGAACTGCGTGGCGCTGGCGATCGTGCTGCGCGTCGACTGGGAGAGTCGCAAGATGATGCGTGGGGGGACGGTATGAGCCGTACCCTGCTGGTCATGGCCGGCGGCACCGGTGGCCACGTGTTTCCCGGCCTCGCCGTCGCCGCCGTGATGCGCGAGCGCGCCTGGAACGTGGTGTGGCTCGGCAACCCCGGCGGCATGGAGGCGACCCTCGTGCCGCGTCACGGCATCCCGATGCAGTGGGTGCGCTTCGGCGGGCTGCGCGGCAAGGGGCTCGCCACCCAGCTGATGCTGCCCTTCAACTTGCTGCGTGCCTTCGCCCAGAGCCTGCGGGTGCTGCGCGAGGTCAGGCCTGCGGTCGTGCTCGGTATGGGCGGCTATGTCGCCTTCCCGGCCGGGATCATGGCCGCGCTGACCCGCACGCCGCTGGTGGTGCACGAGCAGAACTCGATCGCCGGGCTGACCAACACGGTGCTGGCGCGCGTTGCCGACCGTGTGCTGGTCGCCTTCCCCGACGCCATCGCCGGTGCCGCCTGGTGCGGCAACCCGGTCCGCGGCGACGTCGCCGCACTGCCCGCGCCCGAGCAGCGCTACGGTGGGCGCACCGGCCCGCTGCGGCTGCTGGTGGTCGGCGGCAGCCTGGGTGCGCAGGCGCTCAACACCGTCGTGCCGCAGGCGCTCGCGTTGCTGCCTGCGGCGACGCGCCCCTGCGTCGTTCACCAGAGCGGGCGCAAGCACCTGGCCGCGCTGCAGGCCGCTTACCGGGCCGGCGGCGTCGAGGCCTGCGCGGTCGAATTCATCGACGACATGGCCGCGGCCTATGCGGTGGCCGACCTGGTGATCTGCCGAGCCGGCGCGATGACGGTCTCCGAAGTTGCCGCCGCGGGCGTCGCCAGCCTGATGGTGCCGTTCCCGCACGCGGTCGACGATCACCAGACTACAAACGCCAGCTTCCTCGCCACGCGCGATGCAGCGCTCCTGGTGCAGCAGTCCGAGCTGGACGCGCCGCGCCTGGCCGCGATGATCGCCGGCCTCGATCGCCCCCGCTTGCTCGAGATTGCGTGCCGCGCGCGCGCGCTCGCCAAGCCCGATGCTGCCGCGCAGGTCGCCGACGCTTGCGAGGCGATCGCGCGCAAGGTCCCCGCATGAAGCACAAAGTCAAGCACATCCATTTTGTCGGCATCGGCGGCTCGGGCATGAGCGGCATCGCCGAGGTCCTGCTCAACCTCGGGTACCGGATTAGTGGCTCGGACACCGCCGACAACGCGGCGACCCGGCGCCTGGTGGCGCTCGGCGCGACCGTCGTGCGCGGCCACGATCCGGCCAACGTCGCCACCGCAGACTGCATCGTCACCTCGACCGCGGTCCGCGGCGACAACCCCGAGGTCACCGCGGCGCGAGCGCGCCGCGTCCCGGTGGTGCCGCGCGCGCTGATGCTCGCCGAACTGATGAAGCTCAAGCAGGGCATCGCGATCGCCGGTACCCACGGCAAGACCACGACTACCAGCCTGGTCGCCTCGATCCTCGCCGCAGGCGGCCTCGACCCGACCTTCGTCATCGGCGGGCGACTGAACAGCGCGGGCGCCAACGCACAGCTGGGCAGCGGCGATTACATCGTCGTCGAGGCCGACGAGTCGGATGCCTCGTTCCTGAACCTCGTGCCGATGATCGCGGTGATCACGAACATCGACGCCGACCACATGGAGACCTACGGCCACGACTTCGCGCGGCTGCGCCAGGCCTTCGTCGAGTTCACCCAGCGGCTGCCGTTCTACGGCGCGGCGGTGCTCTGCGTCGACGACGTGCACGTGCGCGAGATCATGCCCTTCGTCTCCAAGCCGGTGATCACCTACGGCTTCTCGCCCGAGGCGCAGTTCCGCGCCGTGAACCCGCGCCCCGACGGCGGACGCATGCACTTCACGCTCGCCCGGGTCAACGGCAGCACGCGAGCGCCGCTCGAGGTGACCGTCAACCTGCCGGGGCTGCACAACGTGCAGAACGCGCTTGCGGCGATCGCGGTGGCCGACGAGCTGGGCGTCTCCGACGCGGCGATCGTGCAGGCCCTGGCCGACTTCCGCGGCGTCGGACGCCGTTTTCAGCGCTGGGGCGAGCTGCCGGTGCCCGCGGCCCAGGGCGGCGGCAGCTTCACGCTGGTCGACGACTACGGCCACCATCCGGTCGAGATGGCCGCGACGATCGCCGCGGCGCGCGGCGCGTTCCCCGGACGCCGGCTGGTGCTCGCCTTCCAGCCCCACCGCTACACACGCACCCGCGACCTGTTCGAGGACTTCGTCAAGGTGCTGTCCTCGGCCGACGCGCTGCTGCTGGCCGAGGTCTACGCCGCCGGCGAGTCGCCGATCGTGGCCGCTGACGGACGCACGCTCGCGCGCGCCGTGCGGCTCGCCGGCAAGGTCGAGCCGATGTTCGTCGAGGACGTCGGCATGCTGCCCGAGACCCTGCTCGACGCGGTCCGTGACGGCGACGTCGTCGTCACCATGGGCGCGGGCTCGATCGGCGCCGTCGCGGCGCGCACCCAGGAGATCGCTTGTGGCTGATACGGGCTTTCGAGCCGCAAGCGGCGAGCCGGATCAGCGGCCGGCGCATGCAGGCGCCGGCCAGGCCCGTAGGGCTGAGTTCGGCAAGGTCGCGGTGCTGACCGGCGGGCGCTCCTCCGAGCGCGAGGTGTCGCTGATGTCCGGCGCGGGCGTGCTCGCCGCGCTGCGCACCCGCGGCGTCGACGCCCATGCGTTCGACCCGTCCGAGCGGCCGATGGACGACCTCGCGCGCGAGGGCTTCGCCCGCGTGTTCATCGCGCTGCACGGGCGCTTCGGCGAGGATGGCACGGTGCAGGGCGCGCTCGAGCTGCTCGGCATCCCGTACACCGGCTCCGGCGTGATGGCCTCGGCGATCGCGATGGACAAGGTCTACACCAAGCGGATCTGGACGACGCACGGACTGCCCACGCCGGGCTTCGCGCTGGCGCGCTCGGGCGCCGACGTGCTCGAGGCGACGCGCCGCTACGGGCTGCCGCTCGCGGTCAAGCCCTCGCGCGAGGGCTCGACGATCGGCTTCACCAAGGTGGTCTCCGAGGACCAGTGCGCCGCGGCCTACGAGATCGCGCGCCGCCACGACGACGACGTGCTGTGTGAGCAGTTCGTCGACGGCCGCGAGCTGACGATCGCCGTCATCGGCAGCGGCGCCCAGGCCCGCGCGCTGCCGGTCATCGAGATCGTCGCGCCCGCCGGCAACTACGATTACCAGAACAAGTACTTCCGCGACGACACCCGCTACGTCTGCCCGGCGGACCTGCCCGAGGTGCTGTCCGAGAGGATCCGCGACATCGCGTTGCGCTCGTTCCACGCGCTCGGCTGCGAGGGCTGGGCGCGCGCCGACGTGATGCTGCGCCGGGCCGACGACGAGCCCTTCTTGCTCGAGATCAACACCTCGCCGGGCATGACCGGCCATTCGCTGGTCCCGATGGCCGCGAAGGCCGAGGGCATCTCCTACGAAGACCTGTGTGTGCGGATCCTCGAGACAGCACGCCTGAAGGCGGGAGGGGCCGCGAAGTGAATCCCTGGCATGACGTCCGGCTGCTGAACGCCATCGCCAACGGCCTGATGGCCGCGGCGTGTATCGCGCTCGCGGTGGCCGGCGTCGCCTGGATCGTGCAGCGCCCGGCGTTCGCGCTGTTTGCGGTGGTGGTGGAGCCCGCGGTGTCGGCCCAGCCGCTGCAGCATGTGAACCGTGCGCTGCTCAAGGCGGCGGGCGCCTCGCGCCTGCACGGCAACTTCTTCACGGTGGATCTCGGCGCGGTGCGCGAATCGTTCGAGCAGGTGCCCTGGGTGCGCCGCGCGCAGGTGCGACGCATTTGGCCGAACACACTGCGGGTGGGCATCGAGGAGCACCAGCCGCTGGCGATCTGGCACGACGGCCGCCTGGTCAACCGCCAGGGCGAGCTGTTCGCGGCGAACCCTGCCGAGGCCGAGGCCGAGGGCGCGCTGCTCGAGTTCTCCGGCCCGCCCGGCAGCCAGGCCGAGGTCACGCGCCGCTGGCAGATGCTTCGCGAGCAGCTCGCCCCGCTCTCGGTTGCGCCCGAGGCGGTGACGCTGTCCTCGCGCTGGGCTTGGTCGGCGCGGCTCGACAACGGTACGGTGCTGCTGCTCGGCCGCGAGCAGGGCATGCCGATCGCCGAGCGCGTGGCGCGCTGGGTCGCGGTGGCCCCGACGGTGCAGACCCGGCTGAACCGCGAGATCGCCTCGGTCGACCTGCGCTATCAAAACGGATTCGCGATGCGCGCCCCGGGCGCCCTCGACACGGCGCCCGCCGAGCGCGGCGGCGCTCGCTCGACGGCTAAGCCCGCCTCGCCCAGCAGACCGGCCCCCCCGCAGGACCGGTCCACACCCTCGAAGCGTTCGCAATGACCAGAGACAGCAAGGACCTCATCGTCGGCCTCGACATCGGCACATCCAAGGTGGTCGCCGTCGTCGCCGAGATGCACCCTGACGGACGCTACGAGATCGTGGGCCTCGGCCAGCACGAGTCGAAGGGGCTGAAGAAGGGCGTGGTGGTCAACATCGAGACCACGGTCGCTTCGATCCAGCGCGCGCTCGAGGAGGCCGAGCTGATGGCCGACTGCAAGATCCGCACGGTCTACACCGGGATCGCGGGCAGTCACATCCGCTCTTTCAACTCGATCGGCATGGTTGCGATCAAGGACAAGGAGGTCACCGACGCCGATGTAGCGCGCGTGATCGAGACCGCCAAGGCGGTGAACATCCCGACCGACCAGCAGATCCTGCACGTGTTGGCGCAGGAGTTCATCATCGACGGCCAGGAGGACATCCGCGAGCCGATCGGGATGAGCGGGGTGCGACTCGACGTCAAGGTCCACATCGTGACCGGCGCGGTGTCAGCCGCGCAGAACATCATCAAGTGCGTGCGCCGCTGCGGCCTCGAGGTCCAGGACCTGATCCTGCAGCCGCTTGCCTCGAGCACCGCTGTCCTCACGCAGGACGAGAAGGAGCTCGGCGTGGCGCTCGTCGACATCGGCGGCGGCACCACCGACATCGCGATCTTCACCGGCGGCTCGATCCGCCACACCGCCGTGATCCCGATCGCCGGCGACCAAATCACCAACGACGTCGCGATGGCGCTGCGCACGCCGACGCCCGACGCCGAGGAGATCAAGCTGCGGCACGGCATCGCCAAGCAGGTGCTGGCCAATCCGGCCGACAAGATCGAGGTGCCGGGCATCGGCGACCGCGGGCCGCGCTCGCTGTCGCGTCAGGCCCTGGCCGCGGTCATCGAGCCGCGGGTCGAGGAGCTGTTCTCGCTGGTCCAGCAGGTGATCCGCGAGTCGGGATACGAGGAGCTGCTCTCCTCGGGCGTGGTCATCACCGGGGGCACCAGCATGCTGCCCGGCATGGCCGAGCTCGGCGAGGACATCTTCCTCAAGCCGGTGCGCATCGGCGTGCCGGAGTACGCCGGCGGACTGGCCGATGTGGTCAGGACGCCGCGGTTCGCGACGGCGCTGGGGCTCCTCGAAGAAGCCCGGATGCAGCGCCTGCGCGGTCGCAAGGTCGCGGAGCAGTCAGGCTCGTTCAAGGAGACCCTGCGCCGCATGAAGGAGTGGTTCCTGGGGAACTTCTGATCCCGGGGAGCCCGCGGCAGGTTTCGAGAGTCGTCAGTCGTCAGCAGCAGTCAGCCCGTCAAACAAGCGCAGCAGCAACAACTCGTTGGAGGCCCAATAGATGTCCAATTTCGAAATGATCGAGTCCGAGTCCGACGGCGCCGTCATCAAAGTCGTCGGTGTCGGAGGGGCGGGCGGCAATGCCGTCAACCACATGATCAGCCGCGGTGTGCAGGGCGTTGAATTCATCGCCGTGAACACCGACCGCCAGGCGCTCAAGCGTTCGCTCGCGCCTGCCATCATCCAGCTCGGCGACGCCGGCCTGGGCGCCGGCGCCAACCCCACCGCAGGCCGTGCGGCCTGCGAGGCCGAGCGCGAGCAGGTCAAGGCGGCGCTCGCCGGCGCCAACATGGTCTTCATCACCGCCGGCATGGGCAAGGGCACCGGCACCGGCGCCTCGCCGGTCGTGGCCGCGGTGGCCAAGGAGATGGGCATCCTCACGGTCGGCGTCGTCACCAAGCCGTTCGACTTCGAGGGCAATCGCAAGATGCGGATCGCCGACGACGGCATCGACCAGCTCGTCGAGCACGTCGACTCGCTGATCGTCGTGCTGAACCAGAAGCTGTTCGACGTGATGGACGAGGACGCGAGCCTCGAGGACGCGTTTCGCCGCGCCGACGATGTGCTGCACAACGCGGTCGCCGGCATCGCCGAGATCATCAACGTCCCCGGCCTGGTCAACGTCGACTTCGCCGATGTGCAGACCATCATGGGCGAGCAGGGCAAGGCGATGATGGGCATCGGCGAGGCCTCGGGTCTGGACCGCGCCCGTCTCGCCGCCGAGCAGGCCGTGGCCTCGCCGCTGCTCGACGGTGTCGACCTGCAGGGAGCCCGCGGCGTGATCGTCAACATCACCTCGTCGCGCTCGCTCAAACTGCGCGAGACGAACGAGGTGATCAACACGATCAAGCAGTTCTGCGCCGAGGACGCGACCATCATCCATGGCACGGTCTACGACGAGAACATGACCGACGCGCTGCGCGTGACCGTCGTGGCAACCGGCATCGGCAAGACGGCCCGCAAGCCGCAGCTGGTGCCGCAGAGCTACCGCGCGACCGGCACGAGCGACGCGGTGTCGCACGAGTCCGCGTCGTACGGCAGGCTCGATACGCCGGCGGTCTGGCGCAACGCCGCGCGCGGCAGCGCGTCGGCGCAGGTCGCGGCGCTCGAGGAGAAGGGCGTCGACCGCCTCGACATCCCCGCGTTCCTGCGCAAGCAAGCTGACTGAATGGTGGGCGGCTCCGCCATTCAGTCGGCATGCGCGGACTGAACGGTGGGCGGCTCCGCTGTTCAGGCTGACTGCGCTGACTGAACACTGCTGACGACGAACGACCGATCCGAGGGGGCCTCCCGCGGATCGGCGTCTCCGATGCCGCGGCGGGCTACAATCCCCGCTGCCCCGGAGCTTCGCGCTCCGTCCGAATCCGCACAATCCAAGAGGAGTCGCGAGCATGACCATCGCCATCGGAGATCGCCTGCCCGAGGTCACCTTGACCGAATTCGTCGAGGTCGAGGGCAACGGCTGCGCGCTCGGACCCAATGCTTTTAAGGTGTCCGACCTGGTCCGCGGCAAGACCATCGCGATCTTCGGCCTGCCGGGCGCCTTCACGCCGACCTGCTCGGCCAAGCACGTCCCGAGCTACCTGCAGCACTTCGAGGCGCTCAAGGCGAAGGGCGTCGACGAGATCTGGTGCGTGTCGGTCAACGACGCGTTCGTAATGGGCGCCTGGGGCCGCGACCAGAAGTCCGGCGGCAAGGTCCGCATGATGGCCGACGGCAGCGCCGAGTTCGCGCGGGCCACCGGCCTGATGCTCGACTTGACCGCCCGCGGCATGGGCGTGCGTTCCGACCGCTACTCGATGCTGGTCGTCGACGGCACGGTCAGGCAACTCAATCGCGAGGCGCCGGGCAAGTTCGAGGTCAGCGACGGCGCCACGCTGCTGGGCCAGCTCTGATCGGCGCGACCCGCGGGGCCAGCCGGTGCTGAGGCAGCGAACCATCAAGGCGCTGGTGCGGGCCACCGGCGTCGGCCTGCATTCGGGGCAGGGTGTGGAGCTTGTCCTGCGTCCGGCCGCGCCCGACACCGGCATCGTCTTTCGTCGGGTCGACTTGCCCGTGCCGGTCGACATCCGGGCCGACGCCGCGCGGGTCAACGACACGCGGATGGCCTCGACGCTGACGGCCGAGTCCGACCCCGAGGTGCGGGTCGCGACCGTCGAGCACCTGATGTCGGCGCTAGCCGGCCTGGGGATCGACAACCTCTACGTCGATGTCACCGCGGCCGAGATCCCGATCCTCGACGGCTCGGCCGGCTCGTTCGTCTTCCTGTTGCAGTCGGCGGGGATCGTGGAGCAGGCGGCACCGAAGCGCTTCATCCGCGTCAAGCGCCCGATCGAGGTCCGCGAGGGCGACAAGTGGGCGCGGCTCGAGCCGCACTTCGGCTACAAGCTGCGCTTCTCGATCGACTTCGGGCACCCCGCTATCGACGCGACGCTCCAGGAGGTCGAGGTGGACTTCGCGAGCGACTCGTACGTGAGCGAGATCTCGCGGGCCCGCACCTTCGGCTTCATGCAGGACGTCGAGGCCCTGCGCTCGCGCGGGCTCGCGCAGGGCGGCAGCCTCGGCAACGCGATCGTGATGGATGAGTACCGCGTGCTCAACGCCGACGGGCTGCGCTCGCACGACGAGTTCGTCAAGCACAAGATCCTCGATGCGATCGGCGACCTGTATTTGGTGGGCCATCCGCTGCTCGCGGCCTACACGGCGCACAAGTCCGGCCACGCGATGAACAACGCGCTGCTGCGCGCGCTCTTGGCCGACCGCGAGGCCTGGGACCTCGCCACCTTCCCGCAGCGGCGCGAGGCGCCCCGGATGTTCGCTCGCGACTGGGTCGCGGCCTGACCGACCGCGCGCTGTGCTGTTCCTGCGTATCGTCGCCGTACTGATCGGTCTGGGCGTGGCCGGCTCCGCCGCCACCTGGCTGATCACCCGCGACCGCAAGTGGCTGACCCGTTCGTACCGGCTGCTCTGGATCGGCGTGGCCATCGGGCTGGTGTTCTTCGGTGTCCTGCTCCTCGAGCGCCTCGCTGACTGAGTCGAGATAGCCGCGCCTGCCCCCATGAGTCCGACCGAGCGTCCCGATCCGACGACCGAGGCGCCTGGTGTCACGCACTTCGACACCGATCCGTCCTCCGGCGCCGGACTCGGGGTCTGCACCACGTCCGAGGCCGCGCGTCTGCTCGACGTCTCGCCGACGACCGTCCAGGTGATGGTCGAACGCGGTGACCTTCAGGCCTGGAAGACGCGCGGCGGTCACCGGCGGATCGCCCGGGCCTCGATCGACGCGCTGCGCGAGGCGCGCGCCGCCGGCGGGACCGCGAGCGGGGTCAGGGCCGGCACGGTCACGGTGCTGATCGTCGAAGACCGCGATCCGATGCGTCGACGGATCGCAGCGGCCATCGCCGGCTGGGCCGAGCCGGTGCGCGCGCTCTGGGCGGGCGACGCGTTCGACGCGCTGGTGCTGATCGAGCGGCATCGGCCGGACGTGCTGGTGAGCGGGCTGCGCGCAGTGCCGATGGACGGCTTCGAGTTCCTGCGGCGGCTGCGCGCGGTGCCGGAGTACCGGACGATGGCGATCGTCGTGTCGACCGCGCTGGGCGACGAGGACCTGGAGGCGCGCGGCGGGCTGCCTGCCGGGACGGTCCGCTACACCGAACCGCTGCCGCTGGACACCTTGCGCGGCTTCGTCGAGGCCTGCGCATTGCGCAAGCGGGTGCCGTCCGCCTGAAGCGACGGTCCGATCCGCGCAAGAAATTCCCGAGAGCGTGCGCTCACTCGAGATGGGTCCGGTCTATCGGAGCGCACCGTCGGCCGCGGCTCAGCCCGGCTCGGGCGGCGGATGCCGAGAGGCCAGCCGGCGCAGCGCCGCACGCAGCCGCGGGTCTTCGATGCGATCGGACAGTGCGTCGATGGCGGCGATTGCCTGCGCGCTCGGTGCCTCCTTGGCGCGGCGCGGCGCCACCACCGCGACGGGGCGCCACTGCGGCTTGAAGCGGATCTTCTCGATCTTCCAGCCGCGCCGAACCAGGCCGGCGAGCACCGTGGGTCCGATCTGCCGGACCTTCGCCGCGACCGCCGCATGGGCCGCGCCGACGACCAGAGTGTCCCGCTCGAGTGCGACCACGACGAGGCCGAGCCCGGGCATCGACTGCTCGAGGTCCGCCTGTAGCGCCGTCAGCCTCGCGGCCTGCTCGCCGAGCGCGGCGAACACAGGCTCGTTGCGCAGCCATGCTGAGGCGTTGCGGGTACGAGGGAAGGGCTTCATCGACGGGTGTTCCTGTCAGCCACTGTAGCCGATCGCCACCCGACGGGAGGGGGCCTGCGGCCGGCGAGGCCCCGCCGACCCCATGCTAGACTCGACGACTGCCCACGAGTCCAAAACCGTGGCCCGGCGCAACCGCGCCCGGGCGCGGAGGCAACGCCCCCATGATCCAGAAACTGCTGACCCGAATCTTCGGCAGCCGCAACGAACGCCTGTTGAAGGACTACCGCAAGGTCGTCGAGCGGATCAATGCGCTCGAGCCTGCGGTCTCGTCGCTGACCGACGAGCAACTCACCGGCAGGACGGCCGAGCTGCGCACCCGCGTGGCCGCCGGCGAGACCCTCGACGCGGTACTGCCTGAAGCCTTCGCGGTCTGCCGCGAGGCCTCGAAGCGCGTGCTGGGCATGCGGCATTTCGATGTGCAGTTGATCGGCGGGATGTCGCTGCATGACGGCAAGATCGCCGAGATGCGTACCGGCGAGGGTAAGACGCTGATGGCGACGCTGCCGGCGTACCTCAACGCCCTCTCCGGGCAGGGCGTGCACGTCGTCACGGTCAACGACTACCTCGCGCAGCGCGATGCCGAGTGGATGGGCAAGCTCTACAAGTTCCTCGGCCTGACGGTGGGCGTGAACCTGTCGCAGATGCCGCACGCGCTCAAGAAGGACGCGTACGCGGCCGATCTGACCTACGGCACCAACAACGAGTTCGGCTTCGATTACCTGCGCGACAACATGGTCTACGACGCCGGCGATCGCGTGCAGCGCGGCCTGTCGTACGCCATCGTCGACGAGGTGGACTCGATTCTGATCGACGAGGCTCGCACGCCGCTGATCATCTCGGGTCAGGCCGAGGATCACACCGAGCTCTACGTCCGGATGAACCAGGTCCCGCCGCTGCTGACGGCGATGGAGGCGGAGCCCAAGACCAACGAGCCGGACCCGCCGGGCGATTACTGGGTCGACCGCAAGGGCCACCAGGTCCACCTGTCCGAGGCTGGCCACGAAAAAGCCGAGCAGATCCTCACGCAGCTCGGCATCCTGCCCGAGGGCGCCAGCCTTTACGATGCGGCCAACATCCTGTCGATGCACCACCTGACGGTGGGGTTGCGCGCGCACACGCTGTTTTTCCGCGACCAGCAGTACGTGGTGCAGGACGGCGAGGTGATCATCGTCGACGAGTTCACCGGCCGGTTGATGCCCGGACGGCGCTGGTCGGACGGCCTGCACCAGGCGGTTGAGGCGAAGGAGGGCGTGCGGATCCAGTCCGAGAACCAGACCCTCGCGTCGATCACCTTCCAGAACTACTTCCGCATGTACGGCAAGCTCGCCGGCATGACTGGCACGGCCGACACCGAGGCCTACGAGTTCCAGGAGATCTACAGCCTCGAGACGGTGCTGATCCCGACGCACCGTCCGATGGTTCGAAAAGACCGGCAGGACCAGGTCTTCCGGACCGACAAGGAGAAGTTCGGCGCGATCCTGGCGGACATCCAGGACTGCCACCAGCGCGGCCAGCCGGTGCTGGTGGGCACAACCTCGATCGAGAACTCCGAGCTGCTCTCTGGGCTGCTTAAGCAGGCGACGCTGCCGCACAACGTGCTCAACGCCAAGCAGCACGCGCAGGAGGCGCAGATCGTCGCCGAGGCCGGCAGGCCGCACGCGATCACCATCGCGACCAACATGGCTGGCCGCGGCACCGACATCGTGCTCGGTGGTAACGCCGGCAAGCAGATCGACCAGCTGATGGCGCGCGAGGGCCTCGATGACGCCGCCAAGCAGTCGCAGTCCGAGGCGCTGCGCTCGGGCTGGCAGGCGCTGCACGACCAGGTGGTGGCAGCCGGCGGCCTGCATATCATCGGCACCGAGCGCCACGAGTCGCGCCGGATCGACAACCAGTTGCGCGGCCGCTCGGGCCGCCAGGGCGACCCGGGCTCCTCGCGGTTCTACCTGTCGATGGACGACCCACTGCTGAAGATCTTCGCGGGCGACCGGCTGAAGTCGATCATGGATCGCCTGAAGCTGCCCGAGGGCGAGGCGATCGAGGCGGGCATGGTCACGCGCTCGATCGAGAGCGCGCAGCGCAAGGTCGAGG
>JBIPLJ010000108.1:0-5071 GCA_044368415.1 Burkholderiaceae bacterium | reverse complement strand
TCAGGCTCACGCTCGATGTGACACCCGGCGCCGCCCACGTGAAGCTGCCCTGGTGCAGGCGCCTCGCGCACAGCCAGATGCCGATCCCGTCGTGCACCAGCACCTTCATCCGGTTCGCGCGGCGATTAGCGAACAGGTACGCGTGGTGGGCCCGCGCCTCGCCGAACATCGTGATTACCCGCGCCAGCGCCGTCTCGGTCCCGGCCCGCATGTCCAAGGGCTCGGTCGCCAGCCACACCGCATCGATGCGGATCACCGCAGCAGCTCGCGCAGCCACTCGCCACACTCGGCCGATGCGCCCATCGGCCAACTCACCTTCACCACCAACGGACCGCGCCGAACCTCGACGTCGATCGTCGCCTCGGTCAGCACCTTCGGCACCTCGAGCGGCAAGGCTACGAACGATGGCCTCGCCATCTCAATCGCCGCGGCCGGCTCCACCGACTCCGGCTGCGCTCGCACCGAACGCTCGACCTGCTCACCGCTGAGCACCCACTTGCGCAGCAGGTTCGCGTTCAGACCGTGGCTGAGCGCCACCCGCGCGATCGACACTCCGGGCCGCGCGCATTCGGCGACGACTGCAGCCTTGAACTCGTCCGTGTGCCGGCGCCTGCGCTGCCCGACCACCCCTTCTTCACTCTTCGTGGTGTGCACGTGTCCACCTCATTCTTGGTGGACACGATGCTCCTTACGAATTCGCATCGGCTCAAGATGACTTCGCCGGGCGCTTACATTGCGGGCGATCTTATAGCGCGACGTCACCGTCAACGTGCTGCCGTGCTCGCCGAAGACCGTTGCGGCGGGCGTGCGCAGCAGTCGCGTCCCGCCGGCGAGCGCGACCGCCACGGGCTTGTCGCGGTCCACCTCCGGCAGGCCGCCGAACGCGACGTCGGCAGCGGTCGGGTCGGCGAAGCGTTGCAGGCCGGGCAGGTAGGCGATGACGTGGTTTGTCCCGATGCCGACCGGTGGCGAGGTATAGACCGGCAACATGTCGAGCAGCGCCGGCACCGCCTCGACGTCGACCGCGCGCAGTAGCGCGATCATCAGCAGCGTCAGGTCCTTGCAGTCGCCATAACGGTTCCGCAGGATCGCGTCGATATCATGGGGAACCCAGCCGTCGACGCCGATCCAGACCGCTGTGTAGCGCAGGTTTGCGCGGATCCAGTTGTACACCGCGTCGGCCTTCGCCTCGTCGGTGCTCCGGTCGCCGACCATGCGCCGGGCGAGCGCTCGGGTGCTCTCGGTCGGTGCGGCCTTCGCGTCGATGGACCGGGCAAAGGTGCTGGCGAGCGCGGCGTTGTCCGCGAAGGTCGACACCAGCACTCGCGGCATCTGCAGCCAGGCGTCGGCGACGACCGGCTCCAGTGTCGATCGCCCGTCGCTTGCGCCCTCGATCTGCCAGACGTCGGAATCCTCGATGCGCTGCCGCGTCCACTGCATCCCCTCGACCTTGACCGCGAACTCGAGCAACGAGGGCGCCTCGATCCTATAGTGTGCCTCGCGGATCTCGAGGTCGGGCATCGAGATGCCGGGCAGGCCCTGACCGCCTCCCGGCAGGACGAGCCCTGCCTGCGTCGTGATGTCGTCCGCCTCGACTGCGATCCGCGTGCCGTCCGCCTCGACCCCGCCGCATCCATAGGCTTGGCGACCCGTCTCTGCGGCGGCCGCGATCTTCAAGAAGCCCGGCGCACTGCGTGGGGTCGAGTGCCGGGGCGACGACGTGCCCGAAGACAAGCTGACCTCGTTCACCCTGGCCGTCCAGCGCAAGGACGACGAGGCGGTGGTGTTCTCGTGGATCGATTGGCCCACGCGCGAGGCGCGTGACCCGGGCATGGCGACTCGTCATCCCCGCAATGCCGTCTGCCGCGTTCGCCGACGTCATTGCCGTGACGCACGACGCAGGCGCCGTCCATAAAGCGCGCCAAGCGGTCCTTGCACTCAGGAGTTGAGCCGGCGACCGGAAGAGGCCCCCGTCCAAAGGACCGCCTCGGCGAACGAGTTCTCGGCGTGGCTGCTCAGGCCACCTATACCGCTTGCGCGGCGACGCCCACTTGCTGCACCAAGGCCATGGCAAATTGGCCGTGGCCGACGGACCAGTCCGAGTAGTCATTCTCGTGCGTGAAGATGAACACATCTGCCGGCGCTACCCCGGCGTTGACTTCCAGATTGCGGGCAATGTTTGCATACAGGGCGCGTTTCATGGCGTCGCTGCGGCCCCGGCGCATGGTGATTTCTATGACCACCACGCGGTCTGAGCGGTTCATGCCATTGAAGGTGCGGCTGCAGGCAAACTGGCCCGGCGTGTACGGGGTCACCATGTTGAACAACTCATCTGGAGGCATGCCAATGCTGTCTATCAGAGCTTGGTGAATGCCTTGCACCACGCTTTCACGCTGGCTCGGACTGGTGTCTGCGGGGATGTTGGTGCGAATGAATGGCATGTGCATCCTTTTCAAAAACACAATGTGGTGGCAGGGCAATTCTGCTGATGAAACTTTGCCGAGAAAAGCGATTTATCGGCGCGCCCTAAGTGCAATAAACTCATCTACATGAAGCGCCACCTGCCCCCGCTAAATGCCTTGCGCGCCTTTGAAGCAGCCGCCCGCCTGGGTCGCATGCGCGCGGCGGCGGACGAACTCTCGGTGACCCCTGGCGCCGTCAGCCGCCAAGTGCGGCAGTTGGAGGACTGCCTGAACGTGCAGTTGTTCGAGGGCGCTCGAAACGACCCCCAGCTCACCGCCGCCGGGCAGGCCCTGCTGCCTGCGCTATCGGCCGCGCTGGATCAGATAGAGGCTGCGGTCAAGGCGCTGAACGACCGCACCCGTGGTCCGCTGGACGTGGCGTGTTTCAGCACCTTCATGGTGAAGTGGCTCATACCCAAGCTGTTTGATTTCAACGCGCGACACCCCCATATCGAAGTGCGGCTCCAAGCCACCGGGCACGCCAGCAACCCTGCAAGCGAGCGGGTGGACTTGCTTATTGCGGTAGAGCCCGCAGCGCTCGCGTCTGCACAAGTTGTTTCACTTTTCCCCGAGCATCTCGGGCCGGTGCTTGCACCAGCGCTTGTAGCCAGGCTGATGCTGTGCTCGCCCGCTGATCTGGCGGGAAAGGTGCTGCTGCAATCCAAAGGCCGCCTCAACGCATGGTCCATGTGGGCCACAGCGAAACGCTGTACGGTCCCGCATGCCGATGGCCCTTTGTTCGAGCACTATTACTTTGCCTTGGAGGCGGCCATTGCGGGCTTGGGTATTGCAGTCGCGCCGTGGCATCTGGTGGCTGACGATGTGCGCGCGGGTCGCCTGGTAGCACCCTTTGGTTTCTGCCCCAGTGGCTTGCACTATGTGGCCAGGCGGCGTGAGCAACACAATGCCAAGGTGGACGTGTTTTGTGACTGGCTGCAGGCGCAGGCCATCCAAACGGGTTTGCCCAGTTGAGCGGTCATCCGGTCGTGACACGCGGGTCGATTGCGCTGCCGGGAGGCTCAGGCGGCGCCCGCGCCGACGCTCAGGGCCGGGCGTGCCTCCGACGGCGTACCCGTGCTGCTCCGGTACCCGGTGCGAGTGCACGTGCGACGCCGCCGCTAGACAGGCTGCCGTCAGCTACGCCGCCGCCGCTTGCGCTTCGAACCCCCGCGCAGCCCCGTCTCTTCGAGGTAGCGTCGCGCCCGGAAGAACACAACGAGCCCGAGCGCGATCCCGCCCATCGCCGCCATCGTCCACCAGAAGCCGGCCGGCGAGTGCACCCCGGGCATGACCTCGAAGTTCATGCCGAAGATGCCCGTGATGAGCGTCAGCGGCATGAAGGTGGCGGTCAGCACCGTCAGCGTCCGCATGATCTGGTTGGTGCGGTGCGCGGTCGCCGAGAAGTGCAACTGCACCGCGGATTCGATCGAGGTCTCGAGCCGCTGCGCATGGCCGCGGACCCGCTCGATGTGTTCCACCAGGTCGTTGACGCGGACCTCGAGCGTGTCGGTCAGCGCGGGCATCGTGGGTTCGGCCGAGCCGGGGGCGGACCTCGGGTCGTCGGTCGCGTCGGTCCAATGCCGGGCCGGTTCGTCGTGGCCGCCGTGCCGGTCGAGGCGCTCGTCGCGCCACTCCTGCAGCGCGTCGAGCTGCTCCTCGGACAGGTTCTCGAGCTTGCGAAGCTGGCGCCTCGCTTCGAGCAGCGATACCCAGTCCCGGAACGGCCGGCGCGGATCGAGCAGCTCGCGCTGCGAGTACTCGAGCTGGTCGGTCACCGGTTGGCGCAGGTCGAGGTAGCGGTCGACCATCCCGTTGAGGATGCGCAGCATCAGCTCCTCGGGGCGCGAAGGCATGCGTTGCTTGACGCGCGCGCCATCGAGCAGGCGCCTGCGCAGCGCCGGGATCTGGTGGCTGTCCGCGGGCCGCACGCTGACCACGCAGCGCGGGAACAGGAAGAAGACGGTCGGCTGGGTGCGGATGCGGATCGGCTCGTCCGGATCGGGTACGGGGCGGATCGCGAGGCCGCGGAAAACGATCATCTCGTAGTCGCGCGTCGAATCGAAGTACGAGGGATGCGTGACGTTCTCGGCGTCGGCCAGGTGATCTTCGAGCACCGTCACACCGGTCAGGCGCTCGACCGTCTCGACCCAGGCTCGGGGCGACTCGAAATGTGCGTCGACCCAGGCGTAGCCGTGCTCGGGCAGCGCGCTGGCCGACGCTTCGTCGACCTGCTCGCAGCGCCCGGGCCGGATCCAAATCACCGACACCGGCGGCGCGCCGGTGTCGAGGTCGGACCGCGTGTCGCGCGGCGACTCGCCCGGCGCACGCGCGACCGGATGCTCGTCGTCGTCGTCGCCGCGCGCCGGCGCCTCGCCCCGCGGCGTGCTCAGCGCTGCTCCAGCCACCGCGCCGCATCCAGCGCGAAGTAAGTGAGGATGCCGTCGGCACCGGCACGCTTGAAGGCGAGCAGCGACTCGAGCGCGACCGTGCGTTCGTCGAGCCAGCCGTTGGCCGCCGCCGCCTTGAGCATCGCGTACTCGCCGCTGACCTGGTAGACGAAGGTCGGCACGGCAAAGGTGTCCTTCACGCGGCGCACGATGTCCAGGTAG
>JBIPLJ010000079.1:0-16208 GCA_044368415.1 Burkholderiaceae bacterium | reverse complement strand
TGCTCGCCGTACATCACGTACGGCTGCGCTCCTCGGCACCGGCTCGGGCCTGCTCGCTACGGTTTCTTCACAGCTTCTGAGTCCGGCCAGCCGCCCGCGCGCCGCTCAGGGCACGAAGACGCCGACCCGGCCCGCCACGGAACCAGCGCGGCGCGCCGACGCCTCGGGCCGTGCCGTCGGCTGCGACCTCGAGCGCGCCCGCCTTGTCCACGCCGCCACTGATCATCCGGTAGCGTCAGGCGACGTAGTCGATCGACAGCACGTACCGGGCGCCGTCGCTCGCGAAGACCGTGTAGTCGCCCGAGCTCGGGTCCTGCGCGAACGGCGCGGCGTCGGGCAGGCTCGAGGGCGGCGCACCCAGGGCGGGGTCCGAGCCGATGCCCCCGCCGCAGGCCGCGAGCGTCATCGCGAGCACGGCGAGGCCCGCACGGGCCGCCTCGCGTCGATCGATCATGCATCTCTCTCGGGACCGAACCCGGAACGGGCGAAACGGATGAGCATACCGACTCAGTTCCTAAGTCCTAGTGACGCCTCTCATCCAACTGACTGACCCGTTCAGGCAATCTCCAAAGCACTTCGGAGACCCCTCCGCCCGATTTCAGAGCGCCTTTCGCTGCGCGCCCCCCACCCGCCCCGGCATTGGCCCCGCAGTGATGTCACGCGACACCGGATCCACCGCGACCGGCGCCGCAACACGCGCACCGGCCACACCTCGCCTCACCCCGCACCTCACCTCACCTCACCCGCCCGCACACCCGCCCGCCCACGCCCCACCCTCACGCCACAGGCGCCAAACCCTCCCACGACTTGTGGCACAGTCCCATGGCACGCCGGATGCGAGGCTTGGCGCCCGACGATCCGGCCACCCGAGCCATCCCCCCAAGGAGACACGATTGACCGATCGACGCACCTTCGTAGCCGGAGCCGCCGCCGCGGCCGGCACCGCCCTGCTCCCGGGCGCCGCCCGCGCCCAAGCCTTCCCGAACAAGCCCATCCGCCTGATCTGCCCCTGGACCGCCGGCGGCACCACCGACATCGTCATGCGCTCGTGGGCCGAGAGCGCCTCGCGCATCCTCGGGCAGAACGTGCTCATCGAGAACAAGGGCGGCGCCGGCGGCACGCTCGGCGCGGTGGAGCTGGCCAACAACGCCAAGCCCGACGGCTACACGCTCGCGCAGCTGCCGCAGAGCGTCTTTCGCATCCCGCACATGCAAAAGGTGCAGTTCGACACGACGAAGGACTTCACCTGGATCATCTGCATGACCGGCTACACCTTCGGGCTGGTGGTGCGTGCGGACTCGCCGATCAAGGACATCAAGGACCTGGTGGCCTTCGCCAAGGCCAAGCCCGGCGAGTTCACCTACGGCTCGCCCGGCGTCGGCACTAGCCCCCACCTGGCCATCGAGGAGTTCGCCACGCGCGCCGGCATCACGCTGCAGCACGTACCCTTCAAGGGCGTGGCCGACGGCCTGCAGGCACTCATCGGTGGCCACACCATGGGCCACAGCGACTCCACCGGCTGGGGCCCGCAGGTCGAGGCCGGCCGGCTGCGCCTGCTCGCCACCTACGGCAGCAAGCGCACGAAGAAGTGGCCCACCATTCCCACGCTCAACGACCTGGGCTACGAGACGGTGTCCGACTCGCCCTTCGGCGTGTGCGGCCCGAAGGGCATGGACCCGGCCCTCGTCAAGACCCTGCACGATGCGTTCCGCCGCGTCATCGACGACCCGGCCGTGCTGCAGACGCTGGAGAAGTACGACCAGCCGATCATCTACATGGACACCGCGCAGTACACCAAGTTCGCAGCCGACACCTTCAACACCGAACGCGCGACGATCGAGCGCCTGGGGATGTCCGCGCCGAAGTGAGGTCGGAGCGGTCTGGCCGAATCGCGCTCGTACGACGCCTGCTGAGTCATCCTGCGGCTGAAAGCCCGCCGGCCAGGTCGGCGATCAGGTCCTCGGACGTCTCCGCCCCGACCGCGATGCGGATCAGGCCCTCGGTGACGCCGGAGGCGCGCCGCGCCTCGGCGCCGGCGCGACCGTGTGTGGTGCTGGCCGGATGGGTGATGGTGGTTTTGACGTCGCCGAGGTTGGCGGTGATGGACAGCAGCCGGCACGCGTCGATGACCCGCCAGGCGCGCGCGCGAAGCGCCGGCCCGTAGAGGTCCTCGCCGTCGCGCCCGAGCTCGAAGGAGACGATGGCGCCGCCCGTCTTCTGCTGCGCCATCGCGAGCGCATGCTGGGGATGCGAGGCCAGGCCCGGGTAGTAGACGCGAGACACGCCGGGCTGCGCCTCGAGCCACTGCGCGAGCTTCATCGCGTTGGCCGACTGCCGCTCCATGCGCATGCCCAGCGTCTCCAGCCCCTTCAACAGCACCCACGCGTTGAACGCCGAGAGGGTGGGGCCGGCGGTACGCACGAAGGGCGCAAGCGTCTCGTTGATGTACTTCGTGTCGCCGCAGACCGCGCCGCCCAGCACGCGGCCCTGGCCGTCGATGTACTTGGTGGCGGAGTGCACGACGATGTCGGCGCCGAGATCGAGCGGGCGCTGCAGCGCGGGCGAACAGAAGCAATTGTCGACGGCGAGCTTCACGCCGCGCTCGCGCGCCACGGTGGCGAGCGCACGCACGTCGGTGAGCTTGGTGAGCGGATTGGAGGGTGACTCGACGTACAGCAGCTTCGTGTCCGGGCGAATCGCGACTCGCCAGGCGTCGATGTCCTCGATCGGCACGTAGGTCACCTCGACGCCGAAGCGCTGCAGGATGGTGAACATCTGCAGGGTCGCACCGAAGAGCTCATAGGCGGCAACGACATGGTCGCCGGCACGCGTGAGGCTCATCACGGTGGCCATGATCGCGGACATACCGGAGGCGGTGGCCACACAGGCCTCGGCGCCCTCGAGCGCGGCGAGGCGGTTCTGGAAGGCGGCGACGGTGGGGTTGCCGGCGCGCGAGTAGAGGAAACCCTCCTCGTCGCCCGCGAAGCGCGCGGCGGCCTGCGCGGCGCTGTCGAACACGAAGCTCGATGTCAGGAACATCGGCTCGTTGTGCTCGTTGTACTGGGTACGTGCGATGCCCTCGCGGATGGCGAGGGTGTCCAGGCCCAAGGGCCGGTGAGAATCGGTCATGTCGATCGGTGCCCGAAAAACGAAAAGCCCGCCGTGCGTGCAGCAGACGGCGGGCCTCGGCCCACTCGGTTTAGCTGCATTTATAACGCGCCCGCAAGCGAGACAACTCGGCGCCAAAAAAGTGTAGCACAGGGACCCGCGCCGTTGGCGGGGCGACAACGCGACCCGCTGAACGACCCCCTTGACGCACGGCTGCAGGCCCTGATGGCGCCGGGCTCGAGCACGACGAGATCGAAACGCCGCAGCAGCCTTACCGCGTGCAGGACTAAGCGCCCTCCCCGCCTATCGGGAATCCGCGTTTAACATCGAGAACTGAAGGTTCATCTGAGCTTTCGGGCCCGTGTCCTCGGCGGCGTCGGTCGCCGCGTTGCGCGCGGCCTCGATGCGGTCGAGGTACTCGGGCGAGACGTCGCCGGTGATGTAACGGCCGTCGAAGCATGAGGCCTCGAAGACCGGCAGGTGCGGACCGAGGTCGCGAACCGCCTGCTTCATCGACTCGATGTCCTGGTAGATGAGCGCGTCGGCGCCGATCGCGATGCGGATCTCCTCGTCGCTGCGGCCGCTGGCGATGAGCTCGGCGCGCGTCGGCATGTCGATGCCGTAGACGTTGGGGTAGCGCACCGGGGGCGCGGCCGATGCGAAGTAGACCTTGTTGGCGCCGGCGTCGCGTGCCATCTGCACGATCTCGTGCGAGGTGGTGCCGCGCACGATGGAGTCGTCGACCAGCAGCACGTTCTTGCCGCGGAACTCGATGCTCATCGCGTTGAGCTTCTGGCGCACCGACTTCCGGCGCACCGACTGCCCCGGCATGATGAAGGTGCGCCCGACGTAGCGGTTCTTGATGAAGCCTTCGCGGTAGTCGAGGTTCAGCCGCTTGGCGAGCTGCTGCGCGGACGGCCGCGAGGTGTCGGGGATGGGCATCACGACGTCGATCTCGCCGGCCCACAGCTCGCGGCGGACCTTCTCGGCAAGGTACTCGCCCATCTTCAGGCGCGCGTCGTAAACCGACACGCCGTCGATGACCGAGTCGGGCCGCGCAAAGTACACATACTCGAAGATGCACGGATTGAGCGTGGCGCCCGGTGCGCAGGCCCGCGCATGGAAGTTGCCATCGATATCGATGAAAACCGCCTCGCCCGGCGCGATGTCGCGCACGAACTTGAAGCCCAGGCCCTCGAGGGCCACCGACTCGGAGGCGATCAGGTACTCGGGACCGTGGTCGGTCTCGGCCACGCCATAGCACAGCGGCCGGATGCCGTACGGGTCCCGGAAGCCCAGCACGCCATAGCCGGCGATCTCGGCGGTGCAGGCATAGGCACCGCGCACGCGCTTGTGCAGCTCCGCGACCGCTCGGAAGATCGTGTCCGGATCGAGCGACACGCCGACGGCCGCGGCCTGCAGCTCGTTGGCGAGTACGTTGAGCAGGACCTCGGAGTCGCTCTCGGTGTTGATGTGGCGGCGGTCGCGCCGGAACATCTCCTCCTTGAGCTGGTCGGAGTTGGTGAGGTTGCCGTTGTGCGCGAGGGTCACGCCGAAGGGCGCGTTCACGTAGAACGGCTGCGCCTCCTCCTCGTTGGTCGCGGAGCCGGCGGTGGGGTAGCGCACGTGGCCGATGCCGCTGCGGCCGGGCAGGCCGCGCATGTTGCGCGTACGGAAGACGTCACGCACCAAGCCGCTGGCCTTGTGCATCGAGAACGCCTTGCCGTTGGAGGTGGCGATGCCGGCGGCGTCCTGACCGCGGTGCTGTAGCAGCAGCAGCCCGTCGTAGAGCAGCTGGTTCACCGGGGTGCGCGCGACCACGCCTAGGATGCCGCACATGGAACTTCTCCGTTCAGTATCGGCGGCGCCAGCACTGGCCGGCACCATGGGGGATTCGTCGGTCAGGTCTTGCGCACGCCGGACAGCCGCTCGGGGAGGAACGGTTCGGCGCGCTGTACCAGCCCGTCTAGCAGCGGGCGCGACAGCGCCTGCGTCCATGACGGATGAGTCGAGTAGCCAGCAAGGTGCGTGCCGAGCGCGGCCAGCAGGATGACGATCGCCGCGCGCAGGGTGCCGAGCGCGGCGCCTAGCAGCCGGTCCACGCCGCCCAGACCCAGGCCGCGCAGGCCGCGCGCGGCGAGCGAGCCCAGCATGCGGACCGCGACGAAGAGCACGAGGAAGACCAGGAAGTAGACGACCGGATGGGGCACGGCGTCGGGCAATAGGCGCAGCGCGTGCGGCGAGAGCAGCGGGACGCCGAGCAGTCCCACCCCCCAGGCGGCTAGCGCAAAGACGGTCCGCACCAGGCCGCGCATCAGGCCGAAGCCGACCGAGAGCACGACGACGGTCGCTACGAACCAATCCCAGCCGGTGATCGCGTCGAGCATCAGCCTGCTCCCGCGGCGACGGCGAGCGACGCAGGAGCGCCGCTCACGGCGCGATCATCGCGGCCTGCACGCCGGCGGCCTGCAGCTGGGTGCGGGCTTGCTCGGCCGCATCGCGCGAGGTGAAGGGACCGACCCGCACGCGCACCCGGTTGCCGCGGTCGGTCTTGATCTTCTCGGTGAAGGCGCGCAGGCCTGTGGACTGCACGCGCTCGACGGCGGTGGCTGCACCCGACTCGTTCGCGTAAGCGCCGACCTGCAGCAGGTAGCGGCCCTCGCCCCTGGTACGCGCCTGCGCGGCGTCGGCGAGTTGGGCGATCTCGTCTCTGCCATCCTTGCGGGGCTCGGACTTCGCGGGCTTGGCATCGGCGGGCTTGGAGTCGGCGGGCTTGGGGTCGGCGCCCTTCGCGTCGGCGCCCTTCGCGTCGGCGCCCTTCGTGTCGCTGCCCTTCGTGTCGACCGGCTTCACATCCGCCGCGCGCGCCGCGCCGTCGCGAGCGCTGGGCTCCGTGCCCTCGGGTGCACCGCGCACGACGCCGGCAGCCGTGGCCCGTGGAGGCAGCGGCGTGTCGCGCGAAGGGATCACGATGGCCACGTCCGACGTAGGCCGAGTGGGCTCGGCGTCGAGCAGCAGCGGCACGACGATGGCGGCCAGCAGGCACAGCGCGATCGCGCCGATGAGGCGATGCCGGGCGCGCTTCTTCTGCGGGAGCGCCGGATCGACGTCGCCGGCTTCGCTTCCGCCCGCACGCTTGCGCGCCGGGGGCGAGGCCCGTGTTGCCATGGGAGGGGGAGACGGTTCGAGTCAGGGACCGGATCGTCCACGCGCGGCCAGCACATCGGCCACGGTCAGGAACGATCCCAGGACGACGATTCTATCATTCTCACCAGCCCGCTCCCGCGCGGCGGCAAGCGCCTCGCGCGGCGACGCGAAGCGGGCGATGCTCCGCTCTGCGTCCTCGCCCTGCCCCGGCGTGATCCCGGCGTCGCGAAGCGCCTGCTCGAGCACCTGTGCGCTCACGCCGCGCGGGCCCGGCAGGTCGGTGACGAGCCAGTGGTCGACGCGCCCGCGCAGATGCCCGATGGCGCCGGCGATGTCCTTGTCGCCGAGCATCCCGAACACCGCATAGGTGTACGGGAAGAAGCCCATGCCATCGAGGTTGGCCGCCAGGTGCGCGACCGCGTGCGGGTTGTGTGCGACGTCGAGCACGACGGCGGGCCGCCCCGCAAGCACCTGGAAGCGCCCGGGCAGCTCGACCGTGGCGAAGCCCTGGCGCACGGCCTGCGCGCTCACCGGCAGCCGGTCGCGCAGCGACTCGAGGACGGCCAGCACGCCCGAAGCATTAAGGAGCTGGTTGGCGCCGCGCAGCGCCGGATAGGCGAGGCTGTTGCGGCGCTGGCCGCGCCCGCCGTAGCTCCACTGCTGCCGGTCGCCTGAGTAGTTGAAGTCGTGGCCAAAGCGCCAGAGGTCGGCGCCGATCTCGGTCGCATGGTCGATCAGCGACTGCGGCGCGACCGGGTCGGTGCAGATTGCCGGGCGTGCGCTGCGGTAGACGTGCGCCTTCTCCCAGCCGATCTTCTCGCGCGTGTCGCCCAGGTACTCGGCGTGGTCGATGTCGATGCAGGTGACGATCGCGCAGTCGGCGTCGACCAGGTTCACCGCATCGAGCCGCCCGCCCAGGCCGATCTCGAGCACCAGCGCATCGGGCGCGGCCAGCTGGAAGAGCCGCAGGATCGCGAGCGTGGTGAACTCGAAGTAGCTCAGGCGCGTGTCGCCGCGCGCGGCCTCCACCGCCTCGAACTGTTCGACGAGCGCCTCATCGGTGGCCGGCACGCCGTCGAGGCGCGCGCGCTCGTTGAAGCGCAGCAGGTGCGGCGAGGTGTAGCAGCCGACCCGAAAGCCCGCCGCCAGCAGGATGGACTCGAGCATCGCGCAGGTCGAGCCCTTGCCGTTGGTGCCGGCCACCACGATCTTGGTGCCGGACAGCTCCAGGCGCAGCCGCGCTGCGACCTCGCGCACCCGGTCCAGGCCGAGTTCGATGCCCTTCGGATGCAGGCCCTCGATGCGCGCAAGCCAGGCCTCGAGCCCCTGCGGCGCGCCGTGCGTGGCGGTGCTCAGGCCAGCGCCTCCGAGGGCTGGCGCAGCAGCAACGCGAGCAGCAGCGCGATCTCGTCGCGCATCTGCTTGCGGTGCACGATCATGTCGACCGCACCTTTCTCCACCAGGAACTCGGCGCGCTGAAAGCCCTCTGGAAGTTTCTCGCGCACGGTCTGCTCGATGACGCGGGGGCCGGCGAAGCCGATCAGCGCACGCGGCTCGGCGATCACGACGTCGCCGAGGAAGCAGAAGCTCGCTGACACGCCACCCATAGTGGGGTCGGTCAGCACCGAGATGTACGGCAGGCGCGCGTCCGAGAGCTGGGTGAGCATGGCGGTGGTCTTGGCCATCTGCATCAGCGAGAGCAGGCCTTCCTGCATCCGCGCGCCGCCCGAAGCAGCCACCGAGATGAAGGGCACCTTCTGGTCGATGGCGTTCTGCACGCCGCGCGCAAAGCGCTCGCCGACGACCGAGCCCATCGAGCCGCCCATGAACTCGAACTCGAAGGCCGCGACCACTACCGGCAGCGCGCGGATGGCGCCGCCCACGACCACCAGCGCATCGGTCTCGCCCGTGGCATCCATCGCCTCGGCGATGCGGTCGGGGTACTTTCGGCTGTCCTTGAACTTGAGCGCGTCGACCGGTACGACTTCCTGGCCGATCTCGTAGCGGCCTTCGGGGTCGAGCAGCGCATCGATGCGCGTACGCGCACCGATCCGCATGTGGTGGTCGCACTTCGGGCAGACACTGAGGTTGCTCTCGAGGTCGGCGCGGTAGAGCACCGCGTCGCACGACGCGCACTTGACCCAGACGCCCTCGGGCACCGTGCGCTTGCCGCCGCCCGGCGTGACGGCACGCTTGATCCGCGGGGGAAGCAGCTTCTCGAGCCAGCTCATGGCGGTGACCTCAGGTGGCGGACACGCCGGCGTCCATCGCCTGGCGGATGCCCTGGATGAAGGCGGCAGCACGCTCGACGGCGTGCGCGGGCCCTGCGGCCTCGATCTCCTGGATCAGCCGCGTGCCGATCACGACGGCGTCGGCGCGCTCGGCGATCGCGCGCGCGGTCGCGCCGTCGCGGATGCCGAAGCCCACGCCGACCGGCAGGCCGGTGGCCTCGCGGATGGCCGGCAACGCCGACAGCACCTCGTCGACGTTGAGCGCGCCCGAGCCGGTCACGCCCTTGAGCGACACGTAGTACACATAGCCGCTGGCGATGCGCCCGACCCGCGCGATGCGCGCGGGCGTGGAGGTGGGGGCGATCAGGAAAATCGGGTCGAGCCCGTGCGACTTGAACATCGGGCCGAGCGACTCCGCCTCCTCGGGCGGCAGGTCGACGACCAGCACGCCGTCGACGCCAACCTCTGCCGCACGCACGGCGAAGGCCTCGGCGCCCATGCGCTCGATGGGATTCAGGTAGCCCATGAGCACCACCGGCGTGGTGGTATCGGTGCGGCGGAACTCGCGCACCCACTCGAGCACGTCACCCAGCCCCACGCCCAGCGACAGCGCATGCTCGCCGGATCTCTGGATCACCGGACCGTCGGCCATCGGGTCGGAGAACGGCACACCGAGCTCGATGACGTCGGCGCCGGCGTTCGCGAGCGCGTGCATCATCGGCACCGCATGCTCACGGCTCGGATGCCCCGCGGTGAAGTACGGAATCAACGCGCGGCGGTTGGCAGCGCGCAGTCGGGCGAAGGTGGCGTCAATACGAGACATGGGGGACATGGCAGGCTCGGGATCGCTCGCTGCGCTCAAACCTTCAGGCCGTCGCGTTCGGCGACGGTCTGCATGTCCTTATCACCGCGTCCGGACAGGTTCACCAGGATGACCTTGTCCTTGGACAGCGTGGGCGCGAGCTTCGCGGCGTAGGCGAGCGCGTGGCTGGTTTCCAGGGCCGGGATGATGCCCTCGATGCGGCAGCAGGTGTGGAAAGCGGCGAGCGTCTCGGTGTCGTCGATCGGCACGTAAGTTGCGCGGCCGCTGTCCTTGAGCCACGCATGCTCGGGACCGACGCCGGGGTAATCGAGGCCGGCCGACACCGAGTGCGTGTCGATGATCTGGCCGTTCGCATCCTGCAGCAGGTAGGTGCGGTTGCCGTGCAGCACGCCCGGCGTGCCCGCGGTCAGCGAGGCCGCGTGGCGGCCGCTGGCGATGCCGTCACCGCCCGCCTCCACGCCCACCAGCTTGACGTCCTCATGCGGAATGTAGGGGTGGAAAATGCCGAGCGCATTGGAGCCGCCGCCCACGCAGGCCACGACATAGTCGGGCTGACGGCCGACCACCTCGGGCATCTGCCACAGACATTCCTGGCCGACCACCGAATTGAAGTCGCGGACCATCATCGGATACGGGTGCGGGCCCGCGACGGTGCCGATGATGTAGAAGGTGTCCTCCACGTTGGTGACCCAGTCGCGCATCGCCTCGTTGAGCGCGTCCTTGAGCGTCTTGCTGCCCGACTCGACCGGCACCACCTCGGCGCCCAGCAGCTTCATTCGGTAGACGTTCTGCACCTGCCGCACGATATCGGTCGAGCCCATGTAGACGACACACTTCATACCAAAGCGTGCGCAAACGGTGGCGGTGGCCACGCCGTGCTGGCCGGCGCCGGTCTCGGCGATGACGCGGGGCTTGCCCATCCGCTTGGCGAGCAGCGCCTGGCCGATGGTGTTGTTGACCTTGTGCGCCCCGGTGTGGTTCAGGTCCTCGCGCTTGAACCAGATCTGCGCGCCCCCGAGCTGCTCGGACCAGCGCTTGGCGTGGTACACCGGGCTCGGACGGCCGACGAAGTGCTTGAGTTCGTGCTTGAACTCGGCGACGAACTCGGGGTCCTTCTGATACTTCGCGTACGCAAGGCGAAGCTCCTCGAGCGCATGCATCAGCGTCTCGGAGACGAAGCTGCCGCCGTAGGGGCCGAAATGGCCACGGGCGTCGGGGAGGTCGTAGGGCTTCATGGTCGGTCTGCGTCCGCTGCGAGCACGGCGGCGACGAATCGCTCCATCCGCACCCTGTCCTTCATTCTCGGGTCGCTGCCCTGGATGCCGCTCGAGACGTCGACCGCGAAGGGCCTGACCTGCCCGATCGCCTCGGCCACGGAGCCGGCGTCGAGGCCGCCGGAGAGCACGATCCGTGACGGCAACCTATCGGGTATCCACGACCAGTCAAACGTTCTGCCGCTGCCGCCGTAGCCGTCGCTGAACGCATCCAGCACTAAACACTCGGCGGCACCGAACGAACCAGACGATGATAACAAATCGGTTTCCGCCCGCATGCGGATGGCCTTCCACCACGGCAGGCTGCAGCCCGCGGCGATCGCAGCGCCGAGCTCTGGGGTCTCGTCGCCGTGCAACTGCAGCACGTCCAGCCCGACCCGCGAGGCGGTGGCCTCGACCTCTTCAACCGGGGCATCGACGAACAGCCCGACCGCCGACACGAAAGACGGCAACCGGCGACGCAGCGCGGCCGCGTCCTCGGGCGACAGCGCGCGCGGACTCTTGCGGTAGAACACGAAACCGATTGCATCGGCGCCGATCGCGACCGCATCGTCGACGTCGCCGGGGCGGACCAGTCCGCAGAACTTGATGCGTGTCTTCATGGAATCAGGGCAGTGCGGCGCCGAGCGGATCGGGCACGTCCGTGGGCAGGCCGAACACCGGATCGTAGCCCACGCCAGCCAGATACAGCCCCGAGGGCGAGAAGGTCGGCGCGCCGAGCGCGCGGCGCCGCGAGGCCAGCAGCTCGGCAACCCAGGCCACGGGCTGGCGCCCGGTGCCCACGTAGACCAGGGACCCGACGATGTTGCGCACCATGTGGTGCAGGAAGGCGTTGGCGGTGAGGGTCAGCTCGATGAACTCGCCGCGGGTGGCGACCTCGAGGCGGTGCATCGTGCGCACCGGCGTCTTCGCCTGGCACTGTGAGGAGCGGAACGACGAGAAGTCATGTGTGCCGACCAGCGCCGACGCGGCCTCGCGCATCGCCTCGACGTCGAGCGGGCGGAACACCCAGCCGGCGCGGTCGCGCCACAGCGGATGCTGCACCTCGGCGCGGCGCAGCAGGTATCGGTAGCTGCGGGTGCGCGCTGAGAATCTCGCATGGAACTCGTCGGGCACCTCGCGGGCCCACTGCACCGCGATGCGCGCCGGCAGGCGTGCGTTCACCCCGCGGACCCAGGCGTTCAACGGGCGCGACGCTGTGGTATCGAAGTGGACGACCTGAGAGAGCGCGTGCACGCCAGCATCGGTGCGGCCGGCGCAGACGCTCGCGATCGGGTGCCCGGCGAGCGCGTCGAGGGAGGCCTCGAGGAGGTCCTGCAGCGCGTCTCCGGAGGACTGCGTCTGCCAGCCTGGGCAGCCCGTCCCGTCGTAGGCAAGACCGAGCGCGAGCCTCACCGGCCGGCTGCGCCCGCGCGACCCTCGCGGATCGCGCGTGGCGCGTCGTCAGCCAATCTTGCTCATCATCGCGCGGGCCTTCTGTTGCTGGCCGCTGTCACCGCCCTTGATGACTTCCTGAAGCAGCTCGCGCGCGCCTTCCTTATCGCCGATCTCCTCGTAGGCCGAGGCGAGGTCGAGCTTGGTGGCCATCTCCTGCCAACGCCCCGCGCCGCCGGCGCTCGCCTCGTCGGCCGACACGGTGGCCGGCTCGAGGTCGAGGCTGACCGGTGACAGGTCCATGTCCTGCGACCCGATCTGGGTGAGGCTCTCGAGCGCGGGCAGATCCAGGTCGAGCGAGCCGGCCGAGCGCGACGACGAAGGCTTCGGATCGAGGTCGAGCGACGGCAGGTCGAACCGGTCGTCGAGCGACGCGCCCATCTCGCCCGGCGCCGAGGCGCCGTAGTCCGGACCCGACAGTGTGTCGGTCATGTCAGCCTCGCCGTGCGCCGAGCGATCGATCCGGGTATCGATGTTCAGGTCGAAGTCCAGGCTCGGGATGTCGTCGTCGTCGGCGTTCATCGGCGCACGGGCCTCCGAACCGCGCATGGGCATCTCGGGGAAGTCGAGGTCGTTGCGGGCCGAGGCGGCCGCCGCCGAGGCGCTCGCCGCAGCAACCGCCGCCGCACCGGCCGCGATGGCGCCGGCGTTAAGGCCCGCACCCGAGCCCGAGGCAGCCGGAGCGCCGCCGTACAGCGGGTTGGTCGGGTCGATGGACAGGCCCATGGTCGCAACCCGCGGCCACTCTTCGTTCTGGCCGTCGGTCATCTCGTGCATGTCGCGCGCCACCGTCTCGAAGGCGCGGGTGTCCTTGCGGCCCGAGTAGATCTCGAGCAGCTTGGCACGGATGGCCTGGCGCTCGGGCTGGCGCTTGAGCGCCTCCTTGAGGATCTCCTCGGCCTGCGCCTCGCGACCGTAGGCGATGTACACGTCAGCCTCTGCGATCGGATCGACCTCGGTGGCGTGCACGTCGACCGCGGCACTGGTGGTACTGGACGCGAAGGCGCTGTGACTGGTGTCGACGCTCTGTCCGCCGGTGGAGCCGAACAGCGAATTGGCGGTGAAGGCGTCGGCCGCGATCAGACTGTCCTCGAACTTCTCGACCTTGCGCCGACGGCGCATCGCATACCAGCCGTAGCCGGCACCGAGCAGCGCGATGCCGCCAAGACCCGGCAGCAGGTAGTCGTTGGAGAGGAGACCGTCCAGCAGGCTGGTCTCGACCGGGGCGGGCTCGGCCTTGGGCGCCGCGGCCTTGGGCGGCGGGGGCGGCGCCTCGACCTTGGGCGGCTCGGGCGGCGGCATCGCAGCAACCGGCGGCTCGACTTTGAGCGGCTCGACTTTCGGTGCCTCGGCCTTGGGCGGCTCCACCTTCGGCGGCTCGACGGCCTTGGGTGCTTCGATCTTGGCCGCCGGCGTGGGCGCGCCAACTTGGCCGGTGACGGCCTTGGACGATGTGCGTGCGTCGTCGAGCTGCTTCTGCAGATCGGCCATCGAGCGGTTCTTCAGCTCGAGCAGCTTCTGCAGGTCGGTGACGTTCTTCTCGAGCTCGTTGATCCGCGAACCGGCCTCGCGCAGTGCGGCGCTTCGTGCGACGTCCTGCTCGCCGGCCCCGGTACGGCTCGTCTGCGAGCCGACCGCCCCACCCTGCGAGGCGGCGCCGCTGCCCGGGCGCGACAGTCGGAGCTGGTCGCCCTGGGCCGAGCCCGAGCGGTCCTCGGCGCGCACGCCGACGGAGCCCACCGCGGTCTGGCCAGAGCGCGGCGCGTCCATCGGACGCGCGGCGCCAGCCAGCTTCTCACGGTAAGCCGCGAAGTTGGCGGCCTGCAACTTGACCTCGCGGCCGGCTTCGGCCGGATCGAGCGCAGCCATGGAACCGGCGTCGGGGATCGAGAGACGAGCCCCTTCACGGATCAGATTCAAGTTGTTGCCAATGAAGGCCGATGGATTCGCGCGATAGATCGCCACCATGGCCTGGTCCAGGTTCACGCCTTCAGGCTTGGCACCACGGGCGATGTTGCCGAGCGTATCGCCGCGCTTGACATCGACCGAGCCGACGCTCGCCATGGGCGCGGCGGCCGGACGGGCCGGACGCTGTGCTGGCGCCTCGGCCTGCGGGCGCGGCGTCGGGACAGCGGCGGGCGCAGGTGCGGCGGCAACCGGCGCGGGCACAGGCGCCACGGCAGCAGGCGCGGGCACCTGGACGGGCGTCGGCGTGGGCGCGGCAGTGGCGGGGGCCGCGGGCACTGCAGCGGCGTCGGCCAACTCGCGACTGGCGCGCAGCTCCGGAGGATCCAGCAGGAAGGTGTATTCGCGGACGAACTTGCCGGACGCCCAGTTCAGCTCGACCAGCAGATCGACGAAGGGCTCGTTGATCGGTTGCGTGGAGGTGATCCGCACGAAGGTGCGGCCGCCACGCGGCTCGATCGCGAAGCGCAGCCCGGCCAGCGCCGCGTTGTACTCGAGACCAGCCTGGCGGAAGGACTCCGGCGGCGCGAGCTTCGCGCTGAGGGTCTGGCCCTCCTCGCGGGTCAGTGAGGTCACCTCGACCTCGGCTCGGAGGGGCTGGCCGAGACCGCTTTGCACGTTGAGCCGTCCGAGACCCGCGGCATCGGCGTTCGCGGACAGCGAAGCGAGGGCGAGAAAGACGGCGGAAGCGAGAGTCCGAGGGATCATCGGGTAGGTCTTCTTGTCGCGCGAGGCCCGTGAAGTCACGGCTATTCCCCCGGTTTATCGGTCATTTTTGAGCGTAACATCAGTGACTTGCACCTGCAAGCTGACACTCGGCGGGAAGTAAGGATGCAACAGTTTCAGCGCTCGAGGAGAATGCGCAGCATCCGGCGCAGCGGCTCGGCGGCCCCCCACAGGAGCTGATCGCCGACGGTGAACGCACCAAGGTATTCCGACCCCATTGCGAGTTTGTGCAGGCGTCCCACCGGCACCTTCAGCGATCCGGTGACCGCCGCCGGGGACAGCCGCTGCTCGGACGCCTCCCGCTCGTTCGGCACCACCTCGACCCAGTCGTTGGCGCCGGCGAGGATCGCCTCGACGTCGGCCATCGGCACGTTGCGACGAAGCTTCACCGTCAGACCCTGGCTGTGGCAGCGCATCGCGCCGACCCGCACGCACAGCCCGTCGATCGGGATGTTGCCCGGGGAGCCGAACGCCGGCCGGCCAAGGATCTTGTTGCACTCGGCACCGCCCTTCCACTCTTCCTTGCTCTGGCCGCCGGCAACCGGCACGTCGATCCAGGGGATCAGGCTGCCGGCGAGCGGCACCCCCCTGAAGGCCGACACCGGCATCGCGGGCGAGCGCAGCGCGGCCGCCACCTTGCGGTCGATGTCGAGAATGGCGCCCGCCGGGTCGGCGAGCTCGGCGGCGACGGCGCTGTGCACCGCGCCCATCTGCAGCAGCAGCTCGCGCATGTTCTGGGCGCCGGCGCCACTGGCCGCTTGGTAGGTCATCGCCGAGACCCACTCAACGAGGTCGTGCTCGAAGAGCCCGCCCATCGCCATCAGCATCAGGCTGACCGTGCAGTTGCCGCCGATGTAATCCTTCGTACCAGCGGCGAGCGCGGCGTCGATGACCTTGCGGTTGACCGGGTCCAGGATGATGACGGCGTCATCGGACATCCGCAGCGTCGAGGCGGCGTCGATCCAGTAGCCGCTCCAGCCGGTAGCGCGCAGCTTCGGGAAGACGGCGCGGGTCCAGTCGCCGCCCTGGCAGCTCAGCACGACGTCCATCTTGCGCAGCGCATCGATGTCATCGGCGTGCAGCAGTCTGCCCCCGCCGATCGGCGCATCGCCCCCGGCGTTCGACGTGCTGAAGAACACAGGCTCAATGTGCGCGAAGTCGTTCTCCTCGCGCATCCGCTGCATCAGCACGGAACCGACCATCCCGCGCCAACCGACCATCCCGACCTTCATCATGTCCTTCCCAGCCTGCTTGCGACGTGGATCAGAGTGCGGCGAGCACAGCATCGCCCATGGCGACGGTACCCACCTGCCTGCAATCCGGCTCTGTAATATCAGCCGTGCGGTATCCCTGCGCAAGCACCTTCCGTACGGCGGCCTCGATGCGACCGGCGGCCGCTTCCTCACCCAGCGAATAGCGGAGCAGCATGGCCGAGGACAAGATCGTCGCGAGCGGATTGGCGATGCCGCGTCCGGTGATGTCGGGCGCCGAGCCGTGGAT
>JBIPLJ010000028.1:0-51478 GCA_044368415.1 Burkholderiaceae bacterium | reverse complement strand
GCTTCCTCACGTACGCCGAGATCAACGACCACCTCCCCGAGGACCTGGTCGATGCCGAGGCGATCGACTCGATCATCACCACGTTCAGCGACATGGGGATCACCGTCTACGAGCGGGCCCCGGACGCAGAGACGCTGCTGATCAACGACAACACCCCGGTGGTGAACTCGGACGAGGACGCCGAGGAGCAGGCCGAGGCCGCGCTGTCGACGGTCGACTCCGAGTTCGGCCGCACGACCGACCCGGTGCGCATGTACATGCGCGAGATGGGCTCGGTCGAGTTGCTGACGCGCGAGGGCGAGATCGAGATCGCCAAGCGGATCGAGGACGGCCTCAAGCACATGGTGATGGCGATCTCGGCGTGCCCGACGACCATCGCCGAGGTGCTCGCCGCCGCCGCCAAGATCCGCGCCGACCAGATGCGCATCGACGAGGTGGTCGACGGCCTGGTCGATCCGAACGCCGTCGAGGACTTCTCCCCGCCGCAGCCGGCCGCCGCCGCCGCCGCCGCGGACTTCGAGGACGACGAGGAGGCCGCCGACGAGGCGACTAACGCCAACGCCGCGAAGCTCGCAGAGCTCAAGCGCGCCGCCCTCGAGAAGTTCGAGGAGATCGAGCGCTGGTTCGACCGGATGCGCGTCGCCTACGAGAAGGAAGGCTACAAGTCCAAGCCTTACGTGAAGGCGCAGACCGAGCTGCAGGACATGCTGATGACCATCCGCTTCACGGCGAAGATGGTCGAGCGGCTGTGCGACACGCTGCGCAGCCAGGTCGAGCAGGTCCGCACCTTCGAGCGCGCGATCGCCGAGATCTGCGTGCACAGGGTCGGCATGCCGCGCGAGCACTTCATCCGCTCGTTCCCCGGCAACGAGACCAACCTGCGCTGGGTCGAGAAGGAGGCGGACTCGAATGTCGCCTACGTCGAGACGCTGCGCCGGAGCATCCCGGCCGTCCAGGACCTGCAGCAGAAGCTGATCGACCTGCAGGCGCGTGTCGTGCTGCCGCTCTCCGACCTCAAGGAGATCAACAAGCAGATGGCGATGGGCGAGGCCAAGGCACGCAAAGCCAAGCGCGAGATGACCGAGGCCAACCTGCGCCTGGTGATCTCCATCGCCAAGAAGTACACGAACCGCGGTCTGCAGTTCCTCGACCTGATCCAGGAAGGCAACATCGGCCTGATGAAGGCGGTGGACAAGTTCGAGTACCGACGTGGATACAAGTTCTCGACCTACGCGACCTGGTGGATCCGGCAGGCGATCACCCGCTCGATCGCCGACCAGGCGCGCACCATCCGCATCCCGGTGCACATGATCGAGACGATCAACAAGATGAACCGGATCAGCCGCCAGATCCTGCAGGAGACCGGCACCGAGCCGGATCCGGCGATGTTGTCGGCGCGCATGGAGATGCCCGAGGACAAGATCCGCAAGATCCTCAAGATCGCCAAGGAACCGATCTCGATGGAGACACCGATCGGCGACGACGATGACTCGCACCTGGGCGACTTCATCGAGGACACCGCGACGCTGGCCCCGGCCGAAGCCGCGCTGCATGGCTCGATGCGCGACGTGGTCAAGGAAGTGCTGGACTCGCTCACGCCGCGTGAGGCGAAGGTGCTGCGGATGCGCTTCGGCGTCGAGATGAGCACTGATCACACGCTGGAGGAGGTTGGCAAGCAGTTCGACGTGACCCGCGAGCGGATCCGCCAAATCGAGGCGAAGGCGCTGCGCAAGCTGCGTCACCCGTCGCGGGCCGACAAGCTGAAGTCCTTCCTCGAAGGGCAGTGAGCACCGGCGGGTGAGGCGCACCTTGTAACGGTCGTTACCACCTGCCCCTGCGGGCGCGATCGCGAAAGCGGCCGCGCCCTTATCTTTGGCGATGGGCGCCGATCCACAGCGCCGCGAGGAGACCTCCACGTACGACCTCGTCATCCGCGGCGCCACTATCGTCGACGGCACCGACGGCACCGACGGCACCGACGGCACCGACGGCACCGACGGCACCGACGGCACCGGCGCACCGGCGCACCGGCGCACCGCGCGCCGCGCTTCGCCGGAGACCTCGCGATCGACGGCGGGCGCATCGTCTAGGTCGGCGGCACCGCCGGCGCCGCTCGCCGCGAGATCGACGCGCAGGGGGCGCTGGTCACCCCGGGCTGGGTCGACGTGCACACGCATTACGGTGGCCAGGCGACCTGGGGCCCGTGGCTCACGCACTCGTCATGGCACGGCGTGACCATCGCGGTGATGGGCAACTGCGGCGTCGGCTTCGCGCCGGCCGGGCCGCAGGGTCGGGACCGGCTGATCGGGCTGATGGAGGGCGTCGAGGACATCCCGGGCGCCGCGCTGTCCGAAGGTATCCGCCGGCAGTGGGAGACCTTTCCCGAGTACCTCGACGCGCTCTGGCGCACGCCGCTGGCAATCGACGTTGGCGCGCAGGAGCCGCACGGCGCGCTGCGCGTCTGGGTGATAAGGGCGCGCCCAGACATGATTCGGGCAGCGACGCGGCCCCGCCGCGGTCGCTATCCAACGTTCCACCGACGTCGACTCGGGGAATTCCCCCGACCCGGTCGCCGGTCGAGGACCTGCGAGCGCTGTATGGTCGAGAGGACCGGCCGCAGCATCCGCCACCTGCCGGTGATGTAGGACGGACGGGTTATCGGGATGATCTCGGTCAGCGACGTCGTCAAGGAGGCGATGCACGAGCAGGCCCGACACATCGGCTACCTCGAGAGCTACATCAATGGCCACGGCGTCCCGTACCAGTGACGCTGCGCAGTGAGGTCGTGAAACCTGCGGCGCCGGATCAGACGATCCGGCTGCCGCTGCGCCCCGCCCAGTACCGCTCGCGCAGCGGCTTCTTGTAGAGCTTTCCGGTGGGCAGCCGTGGCATCACTTCGATGAAGTCGACCGAGCGCGGGCACTTCATCGAGGCGAGGTGCTCGCGGCAGAAGGCGATCAGCGCCGACTCGAGCGCCGGACCGGCGGCCACGCCGGGCATGGTCTGCACCACCGCCTTGACCTCCTCGCCAAGGTCCTCGTTCGGCACGCCGAACACTGCGGCGTCGGCGACCAGCGGATGTGTGATCAGCAGGTTCTCGCACTCCTGCGGATAGATGTTCACGCCGCCCGAGATGATCATGAAGGTCGAGCGGTCGGTCAGGTACAGGAACCCGTCGTCGTCGACGTAGCCGACGTCGCCCACGGTGCTCATCGTCCCGTCGGCCGAGCGCGACTGCTGCGTGCGCTCCGGGTCGTTGAAGTAGACGAAGGGCGTGGCGGTCTTGAACCACAGCTCGCCCGGCTGCCCCCTGGGCACCGGCTGCATCGACTCGTCGAGCACATGCAGGTCGCCGAGCAGCACGCGGCCGACGGTGCCGCGGTGGGCCAGCCACTCGGCCGAGTCGCAGGCGGTGAAGCCCAAGCCTTCGGTCGCACCGTAGTACTCGTGGATGATCGGGCCCCACCAGTCGATCATCTGCGCCTTGACCTGCGCGGGGCAGGGGGCGGCCGCATGCACGGCGATCTCGAGCGAGGACAGGTCGTAGCGGCTGCGCGCCGCCTCGGGCAGCTTGAGCATGCGGCTGAACATCGTTGGCACGAGCTGGGTGTGCGACACCTTGTAGCGCTCGACGAGCGCGAGGTACTGCTCCGGATCGAAGTGCTCCATGATCACCACGGTGCCGCCGTTGCGGATCGTCAGCGACACCGCGGCCTGCGGCGCGGAGTGATAGAGCGGCGCGGGAGACAGGTAGACCATGTCGGGCCGGTAATGCCAGAGCCTGTCGAGGAACCTGAAGAGCGGCAGCGGCTCGGACGGCGGGTTCTCGGGTAGCGGCCGCAGGATGCCCTTGGGCCGGCCGGTGGTGCCCGACGAATAGAGCATCGGCGTGCCGAGCGCCTCGTCGGCGATCGGCGTGTCGGGGAAGGCCGCGATCGCGCCCGCGTAGTCAGCGACGCGGCAGTGCGCGGGCACAACGGGCAGGCCCGGACTGCCTTCGGTGCCGCCGACCACCAAGCACAGCGTCAGGCGCGGGCACTGTGCGATCGCCCGGAGCGCGACTTCGAGCTTGCCGCTCGAGGTGACCAGCACCTTCGACTCGCTGTTGACGAGGATGTAGGCGAGCTCATCGGGCGTCAGGTACGAGTTGACGCAGGTGCAGTAGAGCCCGGAGCGCTCGCCCGCTCCGCAGGACTCGAGGTAGCGCTCGTTGTTCTCCATGAAGACCGCGTAGTGGTCGAGCCGCGCCAGGCCGTGCGCGCGCAGCAGGTGCGCGAGCCGGTTGGTGCGGGCGTCGAACTCCGCGTAGCTCGCCTGTGCGCCGGTGCTCGCCATGATGAAGGCGGGGCGGTCGGGGTGCGTGCGGGCATGCTGGCCAGCGTACATGGCACGGTCTCCTCGTTGTCGTTCGAGGCGACGATAGCATGCGTGCCGGGGCGTGCACGCCCCGTGCGGCGGGGTCCGGAACCGGTGCTCGATCGCGCGGGCGGTCGGCTCAGAACGCGCACCACAGGCCGGTGCATACGCCGAAGGCCCACTGCGCGAGCAGGTCGAGCGCGGAGCCGACGACAAGCACCGGCACGGTCGCCCAGGCGGCGATCGTCAGCAGTCCCGCGGCGGTGAGCCGCGGCTCGGGGAGCGTGTGACCGAGGATGGTCTCGGGGGGCTTGCGGAACACGTGGTGCCTCGCGGGTCGATGGGGCGGGCGCGTCCGAAGCGTTGCCGGGCGGTAAACTCGTTGCATGCCGGTGACCTGGAACGGACTCGAGCGCGACGCGTGGATGCGCCTGCATCGTACCGCGGCGGCGGCGCTGCAGCAGGACTGGGCCTACGGTGATGCGATGGGCGCACTCGGTACCGAGTGCCTGCGCGCCTGGGTCGACGAGGGCGGCGAGCCAGTGGCCGCCGCGCAGTTCCTGGTGCGCCGAATCGGCGGGCTGCTGCCGGTTGCACTGTGCTCGCACGGCCCGGTATGGGCGCCCGGCACGACGCCCGAGCGCCAGGCCGCGGCGCTGCATGCTATCCGGGCCTCGGCGCCGCTACGCTGGCCGCGCGCGCTGCTCTACACGCCCGATGCGCCGCTGGCGGCCTGCACCGGCTTCGCCAAGCTGCGCCGCGTGATGACGGGCCATTCGACGGTACGCATCGACCTCGCCCTCGAGCCCGATGCGCTGCGCGCTGCGATGCACGGCAAATGGCGCAACCGGCTGGTCGCCGCCGAGCGCTCGGCGCTGAAAGTGGCGCGGGTGGGCGCCAGGCCCGCGCAGTACCGGTGGCTGCTCGATCAAGAGCTCGCGCAGCGCAGGCGGCGAGGCTACATCGCGCTGCCCGACGGTTTCGTCGAGGCGTGGCAGGCATCAGCGAGCAGGTCGGGGGCTGGGTCGGGTGGACCTTCCCGGCCCGACAGGCCAGACAGGTCCGCAACCGTCGGCGGCGAGCCCGTGCTGACGCTGCGCGCCGATCTCGGGCGTGATGCCGCCGCGGGCATGATGTTCCTGGTGCACGGCGACGCCGCGACCTACCAGATCGGTTGGGTCGGCGAAGCCGGCCGCGAGCTCGGCGCGCACAACCTGCTGCTGTGGCACGCGATGCTCGAGCTGCGCGAGCGTGGCGTGCGCACCCTCGACCTCGGCGGCGTGGACACGGCGCGCGGCGCGGGGCTCGCGCGATTCAAGCTCGGAGCGGGGGGCACCGTGGTGACGTTGGCGGGATCGTACCTGGGGCGTTAGGCGGTACTGTGCGGTGCGGGTCGGGTACTCGCGCCAAGTCTCGGGTGTCGCGCGTCCGCATCCAGGAAGCTCATCGGTCCTCAGATCCCGAGGCAGGACCCCGCTCCTCGCCAGCAGTTCCGGCGAAGTCCTGAATCAGCCGCGGGAGCAACGCGACCTGTCCTCGCGGCGTGACGTCCACTGTACGTCCCGCTCCCCGTCGAAGATGACCCGCCTGCGTCAGCTGCGCGTAGATCTCTGCCGCCAATTGCCCGGCGAGATGGTCGCGTCGCTCCGACCAATCCGGACACCGGTACGCGTACCGGCGCCGCCGATTCGGTAGGCCGGGGCGCACGTCTAGTTCGCCCAACCATGCGATGCCCGCGGCGGTGAGGGCGTACCCCTCGGTCGTGGCATCCAGGCAGGCTCTCGCGAGCAGGGTCTCGAACAGTCTCACGCCCAGACGCCCGGCCAGGTGGCCATAACAGCATCGCGCCTGACGCAGCCTCTGCCGCTCGGGATGCGCCCAGGCCCGGTCGTGGTGGTCGCGCTCGGCCACCAGCGCGAGTGCCTCCAGTGCGTGCGCGACCTCGGGGTCGGCGAGGCGATAGTACCGATGCCGCCCGCGCGGCTCGCACACCACGAACCCGGTCGCCAGTAACTGCGCGAGGTGGCCGCTGGCCGTGGCGGGCGAGACCGACGCCACGCCCGCCAGTTCACTGGCGCTGGCGAACTCTCCGGACAGCAAGTAGGCCAGCATGCGCGAGCGTGCCGGGTCGGCGACCATGGCGGCCACGCGAGCCAGACGGGGTTCGTGCGTCGGTAACATCACTGCCGTTCAGATCAGCGCCACGCGCGAATCCGCTGGCGCTTGGTCACGGTCCAGAAGCCCGTAGTCTCGCAGCACTCCGCCACTTCGAAGTACCGGACTGCGGCGCCCTGATGCGGCGACACCTCGAAGCTCACCGCGATCACGGCGTCACCTCGCGGGCTCGATGGCGTGTTCCGGGCACGTCTTCCAGCCATGTCCGCTCTTCACGGAGAATGAACCGCCGCGTGTGCGCCAGCTCGAAGTTGGCGCGGCCTTCCGGGTCCTGTCGCAGCGCGGCGCGGTAGCGCTCGTAGCCGGCCAGGTCGTCGAAGCCGATCAGCCCCCAGGCAAGGTCGTTGCTGCCTTCGTGCGGGAGGAAGTAGCCGATGAGTTCGCCCCCGCATCGGGGAATGATCCGGCCCCAGGCTTCGGCATAGCGCTTGAACGTGTCGCGCTGGAAGGGATCGATCTGGTAGCGGATGAAGCAGGTGATGGTCATGGCGGGGCCGGACATCGTGGGGCCGGTTCGTGTCGACGAGGCCTCGATGATGCCGCCATCGGCCACGCCGACAGTTCGGTACACACCGAACCGTCCGCTGCAACAGAGCGTCGCTGCGGCCCCCATCTGCTCCGGCGCGACCTCGACGCCGCGGGCGCGAGCCCGCCCCCGTCACGCCCCCCGCATGTTCTGCAGCCTGAGCGCTTCGTCCCGATTCGCTTCGGCGATCAGCTCCTCGAGGACCCGGTCGGCCATCGAATGCTCGATCTGGCAGGTGCCCGCCGCGAGGTGGCCGCCGCCACCGTGGCGCAGGCACAGCTCGCCGACGTCGGTCGCGCAGGTACGCTCGAAGATCGACTTGCCGACCGCGAATACAGTGTTCTGCTTCTTCAGGCCCCACATCCGGTGGATCGACAGGTTGCACTGCGGATACAGCGCATAGACCATGAACCGGTTGGTCGCCCAGATCGGGTCCTGCTCGCGCAGGTCCACCACCACCACGTTGCCGTGCACCGTCGTCGCCGACAGCAGCTGTTCGACCGCGCGGGGCTCGTGCTGGAAGTACAGGTCGACGCGCTCGCGCACGTCCGGCAGCAGCAGGATTTCCTGAATCGTTAGCGAGCGGCACGCGTCGATCAGCGCCATCATCAGCTGGTAGTTGGAGATCCGGAAGTCGCGGAAGCGTCCGAGGCCAGTGCGCGCGTCCATCAGGAAGTTCAGCAGCGTCCAGCCCTTCGGATGCAAGACCTCCTCGAGCGAGTACTGCGCCGAGTCGGCCTGGTCGACCGCTTGCATCAGCGAGGCCTCGACCTTCGGGAAGGCCGCTTCGCCCCCGAAATGACGCCAGACGACCCGGGCCGCGGACGGCGCGTCCGGGTCGATTACATGGTTGCCCACGTGCGCCGTATTGCGCAGCATCTCTGAGCGGTGGTGGTCGAACGCCAGGTGCGCCGCCGCCACGTACGGCAGGTTCGTCGTGATGTCGCGCGGCCCGATGTCCACGCGGCCGTCCTGCATGTCCTTAGGGTGGACGAACAGGATGTCGTCGATCAGGTCTAGCTCCCTGAGGAGCACCGCACAAACGAGTCCATCGAAATCGGAGCGGGTGACGAGACGGTACCTGGACTGCGACATGGAACAAGACTCCGGGTGAGTCGCGAGGATTGGCCGCGAGGCGCGCAGCGGCAACCCGCAGGCGGACGGGCGGTCGGGGCAGGGCGGCGGTCGGGTGTGCCGCGCCGCGTCACCGGCGGGCTTCGCGTTGGCGGCGCTCGGCCTCGTCGCGCTGCACGGTGGCTAGCAGCTCGCCGAAGACGCGGTCGGCGAGGTCGTGCCCGATCTGGCAGGTGCCCGCGCCCGCCACGCCGCCGCCGCCGTAGCGCCGGCACAGCGCGCCGATGTCGGTCGCACAGGTGCGCTCGAAGATCGAGCGCCCGAGCGCGAAGACCGCGTTGCCGCCCTGGCGGCCCCACATCCGGTGGATTGACAGGTTGCACTGCGGGAACAGCGCGTAGACCATGAACCGGTTGGTCGCCCAGATCTTGTCCTGCTCGCGCAGGTCCACCACCACTGCGTTGCCGTGCTGGCTCGAGCACTGCAGCAGCTGGTCGACCGCGAACGGCGAATGGCGGGTGTAGAGATCCACGCGCTCGGCGACGTCGGGCAGCGCGAGCAGCTCCTCGGCCGAGCGATCGCGGACCTGCTCGGTCAGCGACAGCATCAGCGCGTAGTTCGAGCGCGTGAAGCGGCGAAAGCGTCCGAGCCCGGTGCGCGGATCGGTGACGAATCCGAGCAGCGTCCAGCCGGTCGGCTGCATCACCTCGTCGAGCGCGTGGCCCGCCGAGCTCGCGCGGTCGACCGCGTCGATCAGCGACGGATCCATCGAGCGGAACGCGGCCGCGCCGCCATGGTGGTTCCAGATCACGCGCGCGGTCGACGGCGCGGCCGGGTCGACGACCTGGTTGCCCACATGCTCGGTCCGACGCAGCGTTTCGGCCGCATGGTGGGCGAACGACTGGTGGGCCGCGGCGACGTAGGGCAGGCCGGCGGTGATGTCGCGCGCACCAAGCTCGACGCGTCCGTCCTGGACGTCCTTCGGATGGACGAACACCACCTCATCGACCCGGTCGCAGGCCTTGAGCAGGGCGGCGCACACGAGGCCGTCGAAGTCGGCGCGCGTGACGAGCCGGTGTCGGGAGTGCTGCATGGTGGCTCCTTCAGAGATGCGAGCATGCGGCGTTGTCCGCGCCCGCGTTGAGGGGCGCGCCGATGGGCGGCCGGTGCCGAGCGGCAGCCGGGGGGGTGGATGCCCGATGGTTCCGGAACGTCCGCCCGCCCGCTGGGCCCGGCCGCGGCTAGGATGCAGGCATGACCCGCGGCCTGCTGATCGCCTTCCTACTGTCCTTCGGACCGACGGTGTCGAACTCGTTCGCCCGCTTCGCCTACGCGCTGGTGCTGCCTTCGATGCGCGCTGACCTAGCGCTGGACTGGTCCAGCGCCGGCTGGCTGAACACCGCGAATGCGATCGGCTACCTCGGCGGGGCGCTACTCGCCCGGATGCTCGTGCGGCGCACCGGCAACCGGGTGCTGTTCGCCGTCGGCATGCTGATCACCGCGGTCGCGCTGACCGCGACCGGCCTAGTGCGCGACGTCGCTGCGCTGACGCTCGCGCGGACCCTGTCCGGGGTCGGCGGCGCGATGGTCTTCGTCTGCGGCGGCGCGCTGTCCGGCAACGTCTTCCCGGGGCAGCCGGCGCGTGCGACCACCACCATCGCGATCTTCTTCGCCGGCGGCGGCATCGGGCTGATGCTGTGCGGCGTCGCGGTGCCGCTGCTGCTCGAGGCCTGTGGCGACACGGCTTGGCCGCTCGCCTGGCAGGCGATGGGGGCGGCGAGCTTCGCGATGGCGGCCGCGAGCGTCTGGGCTGCCTGGCGCATCGAGGAGCCGGGCGCCGCGCCAGGCAGCGCCGACTGGCGCCTCGCGCCCTTCCTGCCGCAGTTCCTCGCCTACGTGTGCTTCGGGCTCGGCTACATTGGTTACATGACCTTCGTCATCGCCTGGATGCGCGTGAACGGCGCGAGCACCGGCATGGTCATCGCGGTCTGGACCGTGCTCGGTGCTGCGACCCTGGCCGCGCCCGCGGTCTGGGCCGGTCCGTGCGAGCGCTGGCGCGGCGGGCGGCCGCTGGCGGCGGTGATGGCGGTGCTGTCGGTCGGCGCGATGCTGCCGATGGCGTCGCTGCACCCGGCGGCGTTGCTCGCCTCGGCCGCGCTCTTCGGGGTCGCGATGTTCAGCGCGCCGTCCGCGGTCAGCAGCCTCATCAAGCACCTGTTGCCCAAGCCTGCCTGGGGCTCGGCGATGGCCACCTTCACCGTCGCCTTCGCCGCCAGTCAGATCGTCGGGCCGGTGGCCACCGGCTGGGTGGCCGACCGCTTCGGATCGCTGCGCCCCGGGCTGACCGTATCGGCCGCGGTGCTGATGCTGGGGGCGCTGCTCGCGCTCGCGCAGCGCGATCCGCGGGCCGCGACCGGCCGCTGAGGCGCCGGGGCCGTCAGCGCGGCCCGAACAGCCCCGCCTCGCGCATCGCGTCGACGCTGGTTCGGGCGAGCGCGCCGATCTGTACCGGCGCGTCGTCAGCGACCGGACTGGTCGCGCGTACCGACCACATCTCGCGGCCGCTGGCGGCGTCGAGCACGGTGCTGCCCATGCCGTAGGACGTCTGCGGGCGCACGCCGCCCAGCGGCACCGACATACCGATGCCACCGAATCCGATGCCGCCGCGTCCGCCGCCGAAGCCTCCGCCGAATCCAAAGCCGAGCGACGGGCCGAAGCCGGACTGCGTGACGCCCGCGACGTTGACCGCCGAGGCGAGCGCGGCCGATGCGCCGAGATCGCGCGCCGCCTTCGCCACCGCCTCGTGGCCGCCCGCGGCGGGCACCGGCGCGACGAGCGGCTGGCCGCCGGCCTCGCGCACCGCGGCGGCCAGCCGCTCCTCGCACAGGCGCGCCAGCGTGGAGTCCGGTGCCCGACAGCTCACCAACACGTTCTGGTCACGCAGCGAGCGCGTCGCGAACGCGGGATCGGCCCACTGGCCGTCGATCCGGGGCGCCGCGCAGCCGGCGACGAGGAGGGCCGCGGCGGCGGCGAGACAGGGACGGACAATCGGGTTCATCGGGATGCGGCTCCTCGTGCTTCGCAGAACGGGCAGGGTGCGTGCCCGGGCGGTGGGTGGACGACGGGACACCGTCATGATGCCCGGCACCGCGACGACTCGATGTCGAGTACGGCCAGCAGCAGGACCGCGACGATCATCACCGACCCGTGGCCGATCGCCGGTTCGATGTGCGCCGCCTGCGACCGCGGCGCTGCCGGTGGGGGCGCTCAGGGCGTGGTCTGCCGGAACGTATCGCAGGCCTCGAGCGAGCCGCTTTTCATCCCCTGACCGAACCAGTGGGTGCGCTGCGCGCCCGAGCCGTGGGTGAACGCATCGGGCACCACCGTGCCGGAGGCGCGCCGCATCATCTTGTCGTCGCCGATCTGGGCCGCCGCGTTCAGGCCGGCCTCGATGTCGCCGCGGTCGAGCCAGCTGCGGGCCTTCTGCGAGTGATGTGCCCAGACGCCCGCATAGCAGTCGGCCTGCAGCTCGAGCCGCACTGACAGCTGGTTGGCCTGGCGCTCGCCGGCGCGCTGCTGCGCAGTCTGCACCTGCTTCATCGTACCCAGCAGGTTCTGGATGTGGTGGCCGACCTCGTGGGCGACGACGTAGGCATTGGCGAACTCGCCCGGCGCCTGGAACTTCTGGGACAGCATCCGGTAGAAGCTGAGGTCGATGTAGACCGTCTGGTCGTTCGGGCAGTAGAACGGGCCGGTGGCGGTCTGACCGGTGCCGCAGGCGGTCGGCGTCGCGCCATCGAACATCACGAGCTTCGGCGGCCGGTACTGGGCGCCAGCCGTACGGAAGACCTGCTGCCAGACGTCCTCGGTGCTGGCGAGGATCACCGAGGTGAAGCGCCCGCCATCGTCCTGCACCGGGCCGCGCTGGCCCTGGACCTGCGGCTGCTGCGGGGTGGTGGCGCCGCCGATCTGACTTGCGCCTTCCATCAGCCCGAGTACCACCATCGGGTTGATGCCGAACAGCCAGCTGCCGAGCAGCGCGACGACCAGCGTGCCGATGCCCACGCCGCCGGTGCGCCCGCCAGGCATCCGCATGCCGCGGCGATCCTCGACGTTCTCACTCTGCCGCCCGTCTTCCCAGCGCATGCTCGCTCCCCGCGCGGTGCTCCCGCCGTGTGTCGGATTCTATCGTGCTGCCCACTGCTGCCCACTGCTGCCCACTGCTGCCCACTGCTGCCCACTGCTGCCCCGTGCGCCGCGCCCGCGGCGTGTCGACCCGCGAGTATCATCGCGGGCGGGGCCTCTAGCTCATGGTGGTCAGAGCAGCGGACTCATAATCCGTTGGTGCCGGGTTCGACCCCCGGGGGGCCCACCACTGCATACCGATGGCGCGGGCCCGACATGCCCGGTGCCTGCCAGCGCCGCAATCAGTCCCTCATCCCCTCAGCCCGTTCACGAACCCTGCGGTCAGTGCGTTCGTCTTGTTCTGCGCTTCCAGCATCTTGAAGTGCCCGCAGGCGACGGTCTCGATATGCGCCCCCGGCACGCAGTCGAGCAGGGCGCCCGAGAACCGTGTGAGCTCGCCCGTGCGCACCGGCACGCGGTGCAGCTCGGTGTCGATGAGCGTCGACTGGATCGCCAGCACCGGCTGGCCGATCGTGTGCAGCACGGCGCGTGTGCGTCGAATCCCAGCGGACCATGTCGACGACGAGCCGGCGCGCGAACGCGCGGTTGATGTGCCCGAGGTAGGCGTCGACCGCATCGCCCGCGGCGTGGCGTCGACGTGGAACTCGCGATACAGGTCAGCGAGGAAGGGCTCGATGCCGGGCGCGTCGAACTTTGTCTCGGAGGAGGGCGGTTCATTGCCGTGTCCGCGCAGGTCGATCGCGAGGCAGTGGTGCGTCGCCGACCGCACGCTCACCTGAGGCGCTCAGTCGGTCCGGCTGCACGAGAAGCCGTGCACGAAGACCAGCGTGGGTGCGCTGCGCACCGGGTCGGCGCGCACTCGACCGGCATCGACCAGGCGGCGGCCGTCAGGTCGCGCCGGCCGCCGTCGCCTGCGCCCACGAGCACGTCCGGTCTTTGATTGTCCAGCCTGCAGGCGCGTTCGGGATCGACGGTGGCACGCATGCGCGATACGGTGACGGGATCGTGCGTAGCGTATGCCACTGCCTCCGGGAGCCGTTCCATGACCCGTCCCACCCCGCGCGTCCAAGCGCTCGCCGTCGCGCTGCTCGTCGCGTTGCTGGCCGTCGCCGCCTGGCTCCGTCCCCTGGACGAGGCGGCGGCCCGTCACATCGATAGCGGGATGAAGGCTGCTTTCGCCGCCTTCGCCGCCGCACGGGCCCTCAACGGCGTGATCTCGCTGGTGCAGAGCGCGCAGGTCTCGGCGCAGCTCGGCGTGGGGATGAGCGTCTCCCCGGGCGAGCTGCTAGACCCGGTCAACGACCTGATCGAGCGCTTCTCAGACGCGATGCTCGCGGCAACCGTGGCCTTTGGCATCCAGAAGGTGCTGCTGTCGATCGGCGGCCACTGGACGGTGGCGGTGATGCTCGGCGCGGCGGCGCTCGGCTGGATGGGTCTGGCGCTCGCCGCGCGACCGACACCGAAGTGGCTGCTGCGGGCGCTGGCGCTGCTGCTGCTCGCCCGCTTCGCCGTGCCGGTGGCGGCGGTCGGCACCGACCTGCTGGCCCGTACCTTCCTCGCGTCGCAGCAGGAGGCCTCCCGCCAGGCGATCGAGGCGCTGACCGGCGAGGCGAAAGCGGCCGCCCAGGGCGGCCCGGGGGCGCCCGCGGGCGCGGCCGAGCCTGGCGGGGCGAGCGCCTCGCTGCGCGAGTGGCTGTCGCGCGGGATCGAGCTCGGTCCCCGCATCGAGGCCCTAGCCCGTACCGCCGGACGCCTCGCCGAGCATGTCACCAACCTGATGGTGGTGTTCCTCCTGCAGACGCTGCTGTTCCCGGTGGCCCTGGTCTGGGGGATGTGGCGGATCGCGCTGTCGACCTTCCGGAGTCCGTCGGGCTGAGCCTGGGAGGACGTGGTCGGCGCCCCGGTGGGTGCCGCGTTCTCATCCGCCGCGGCGCACCGGGCGCCGGAACCGGAACCAGCCACGCCGGCGGGCGACGCGCGATAATCCAAGCGGGCCGTGCCCGCCCGTCGGGGGCGGCGCACCGCACCCGACGGGCCTGGCGCCCCCAACGAGGAGACCTCATGAAGACCCGCATCACCGAGCTGTTCGGCATCGAGCACCCGATCATCCAGGGCGGCATGCACTACGTCGGGTTCGCCGAGCTGGCCGCCGCGGTCTCCAACGCCGGCGGTCTGGGGATCATCACCGGCCTCACCCAGAAGACCCCCGAGCTGCTCGCCCGCGAGATCGCGCGCTGCCGCGAGATGACCGACAAGCCCTTCGGCGTGAACCTGACCTTCCTGCCGACCTTCGCCAAGCCGCCATACCCCGAGTACATCCGCGCGATCATCGAAGGCGGCGTGAAGGCGGTCGAGACGGCCGGGCGCAACCCCGAGCCTTACCTGCCGTACCTGAAGGCCGCCGGCATCAAGGTGATCCACAAGTGCACGTCGGTACGCCACTCGCTCAAGGCCGAGGCGATCGGCTGCGACGCGGTCAGCGTCGACGGCTTCGAGTGCGGCGGGCATCCAGGCGAGGACGACGTGCCGAACTTCATCCTGCTGCCACGTGCGGCCGAGGAGCTGAAGATTCCGTTCGTGGCCTCCGGCGGCATGGCCGATGGTCGCAGCCTCGTGGCGGCGCTCGCGCTCGGCGCCGAGGGCATCAACATGGGCACGCGCTTCATCGCGACGAAGGAGGCGCCGGTCCACGAGAACGTGAAGCAGGCGATCGTGCGCGCATCCGAGCTCGACACGCGCCTGATCATGCGCCCACTGCGCAACACCGAGCGCGTGCTGATGAACGAGGGCGTCAAGCATATCCTCGAGATCGAGCGCGAGAAGGGCGCCTCACTGACCATCGACGACATCCACGAGCAGGTCGCCGGCATTTACCCTAAGGTGATGACCGACGGCGAGATGGAGGCGGGGGCCTGGAGCTGCGGCATGGTGGCCGGCCTGATCCACGACGTTCCGACCGTCAGGGAGCTGGTCGACCGCATCATGGCCGAGGCCGATGCGCTGATCACCCGGCGGCTCGCAGGTTTCGCACGCGCCTGACCGAGGCCCGGCGCGATCTGACCGCTCAGCCTTCCCGGATCCGCGCCGCGATGTGATCCAGCGCCTGCTGCACCTGATCCACGAGGATCAGGCACAGGTGGCCGGGCTCGAGCCGTGCGAGCGCGGTGTCGATCGCTACGAACTCGCCGTTGATCGCGTCGACCCGCGTGGTCCGCGAGGCGCCCGACAGGCCCTCGCGCAGCAGCGCAACCACTTCGCCGTCGGCGCGGCCGCGCTGCGCGGCGTCCTGATACAGGATCACCTCGTCGAAGGCCTCGCCCAGGATCCGCGTCTGGCCGCGCAGGTCCTCATCGCGCCGATCGCCGGCGCCACTGATCACCACCGAGCGACGCGCGGCGGTCATCGTTGAGACCGCCTGCACCAGCGCCGCCATGGCGTCGGGGTTGTGGCCGTAGTCGGCCACCACGGTCGCCCCCCGATAGTCGAACACGTTGAAACGCCCCGGCACCGTGCCGGCATCGCTGACGAAGGTCGCCAGGCCGCCGCGTATCGCGTTCCAGTCCATGTCGAGCGCCCAGGCGGTGGCGATCGCGGCCATCGCGTTGGCCACCTGGAAGCCGATTGCGCCGCCGCCGGTCAGCGGAATGCCGGCCAGCGGCAGGGCCCACTCGCGCTCGCGGTGCGCGCAGACGATCGCGTCGCCGCGTCGGAACACCACGCGGTGGGCGCGCGCGCGGTGCGCGGCGAGCACCGGATGCGTGCCGTCTTGCCCGAAGAGCGTCACCGAGCCCGGGCAGCGGTCGGCCATCGCGGCGCAGAGCGGGTCTTCGCCGTTGAGCACCGCCATGCCGTCGGGCGCGACGTTCTCGACGACCACGCCCTTGACCCAGGCCACTTCCTCGGGCGTCTCGATGTGGTTCAGCCCGAGGTGGTCGCCCTGGCCGATATTGGTGACCACGCCGACCTTGCAGCGGTCGAAGCCCAGCCCTTCGCGCAGGATGCCGCCGCGCGCCGTCTCGAAGACCGCCGCCTGCACGTCCGGGTGCATCAGCACGTTGCGCGCGCTCTTCGGGCCGCTGCAGTCGCCGCTGTCGGTCTGCACGCCGTCAACGTAGACGCCGTCGGTGTTGGTCATCCCGACCTTCAGGCCGGTGCCAGCGAGCAGGTGTGCGATCAGCCGCACCGTAGTGGTTTTTCCGTTCGTGCCGGTGACCGACACGGTGGGCACGCGGCCGTCGCCGCCCCCCGGGTAAAGCGTGCCGATGATCGCCTCTCCGAGCGGGCGCGGCGAGCCGTACGAGGGCGCGAGGTGCATTCGCAGCCCGGGCGCTGCATTGACCTCGACGATGCCGCCGCCCTGCTCCTCGAGCGGCTGCGACACCGTGCGGCACACGATGTCGACGCCGCAGATGTGCAGTCCGATCATCCGCGCCGCCTCGACCGCGCGGGCGGCGACATCCGGATGGACGTCGTCGGTGACGTCGGTCGCCGCGCCGCCGGTGCTCAGGTTCGCATTGTTGCGCAGCACCACCTTGCGGCCGGACTCGGGCACCGAATCGGCGCCCAGCCCCTGCAGCGCGAGGCGCGCGATCGCGATCGCGTCGAGGCGGATGCGGGTCAGCGGCGTCGCATGCCCGTCGCCGCGGCGCGGGTCGCGGTTGACCTCGTCGACGAGCTCGCGGACGGTCTGCCGGCCATCGCCGACCACTTGCGGCGGGTCGCGGCGCGCGGCTGCCACCAGCCTGCCGTCGACCACGAGGAGACGGTAGTCGTCGCCCGGGATGGAGCGCTCGACGATCACGTCTCCGCTGATTTCGTAAGCCGCCGCCCACGCGGCCTCGAGCTGGTCGCGGGTCTGCACGTCGACGGTCACACCGCGGCCCTGGCTGCCGTCGCGAGGCTTGACCACCGCCGGCGCGCCGAGTGACTGCATGATCTTCCAGGCGTCCTCGATCTCGTCGACCGAGCCGCCACCGGGCACTGGCACGCCGATCGACACCAGCAGCTGCTTGGTGAGCTCCTTGTCCTGCGCGATCGACTCGGCGATCGCGCTGGTGGCGTCGACCTCGGCCGCCTGGATACGGCGCTGGTGCATGCCCCAGCCAAACTGCACCAGACTGCCGTCGGTCAGCCGGCGGAACGGGATGCCGCGGGCGATGCCGGCCTGCACGATTGCGCCGGTCGACGGCCCGAGCCGGATGTCCTCGTCTAGCTCGCGCAGCTTCGCCAGCGCGGCCGCGGTTTCGAAGGGTGCGTCGGTGCGGGCCGCCTCGAGCAGCGCCACGGCGGTGTCTAGCGCAAGGCGGCCGACGGCCTCCTGCGAGTACTCGAACACGATTCGGGTGAGCCCGGGCTCGCGGGTGCCGAGCTCACGCACGAAGGCGACCGGGCAGCCGGCCTCGGCCTGAAGCGTGAGTGCCAGCTGGGCGAGCGCACGCGGCACGGACATCCACGCGCCGTCGGCGGTGCGCAGCGCAGGTATCGCTGGCAATCGCGCCCGCAGGCGCGCTTCCAGCCCGTCGATACGGTCGATCGACGCCTCGTCGTCGGTATGCCCGACGACCGCCTCGATCGCGGTGTGTCGGGTCCACACGTTCGGGCCGCGCAATGCGCGAACTCGGTTGATGTCCATGGCTGCCGGGAAGAGTGTCCGGGACGGCCGCACGACCATCCGCAGTAAGGGGGAGTGGTGTCAGTTCGAGGCGGCGTGGGCCATTCGGGCGGGGCGCGCGCGCGTCGCCTCGCCGGCATGATACGACTCGATGCCGGCACGAATGGCTTCTGGTGAGAAGCTCAGCGCCCAGGCCACCGCGGCCGCCGGCAGGATCGCCTGGGCGTCGCCCGTGGCCAGCAGTCCGGCCAGTACGATCTCCTCGCGGCTGTCGGCGAGCACAAGGTCGCTGCCCCGTGCGAAGGTCGCGCGACGGCCGGTGCCGCGGTGCGCGACGATCGCCGGCGCACTGCCGTCGCGGCCGTAGAGGATCACATGCCCGTCGCACAGCCGGCCCATGTCGGCGACCTGCTCGTCGTCGCCGTTGAGGACTGCGGTGCCCTCGGGCAGCACGACGTCGACCTGGGTCCGCAGCACGCCCCACATCGGGTCCCCGGCCTCGATGCACAGGTCCTCGAAGGCGGCCTCGCGGTCGAGCGAGGTGACGACGCCGACCAGGCAGCGGTCGTAGGCCAGGCCCTGCTCGGCCATGATCCGCGGCGGGTTCTCGAAGACCGCCGCCTCCACGCTGCGGTTCATCAGCAGGCCGCGGGCGGCGTCCCAGCCGGTGCTGTCGCCACGGTGGATGGTGCGCGTGCCGACAGACAGCCCGTCGCGGGTGGCAACGCCCAGCCGCTTGCCGGTCGCGCGCAGCAGGTGCGCGACCAGCCGCGCGACCTCGGTCGTCCCGTGATGCCCGGCGACGCCGACGATCGGGATCCGGCCGGCGTCGCCGGGCGGGAACAGATGGTCGACGATGGCGCCGCCGACCGGCTGCGGCAACCCCTCGGCCGGCTTCAGGTGCATCAGCAGGCCGGGGCCCGCGTTGACCTCGACGACCGCACCGGCCTGTTCGGCGAGTGGCTTCGAGATGTCCTCGGCCACCAGGTCGATGCCTGCAATGTCGAGGCCGACCACGCGGGCGGCCAGCGCCACCAGCGTCGCGGTCGACGGATGGACCTCGGCGGTGCAGTCGATCGCGACGTTGCCGTTGCGCTGGATGAGCACGCGCTGGCCTTCGGGCAGCACGGAGGTCGCATCGAGCCCCTGGCGCGCGAGCTCGAGCCGTGCGGCGGTGTCGATCCGCACCGGGTTCAGTGGCGAATCCTCGGCCGCGCCCCGCAGCGGGCTGGAGTTCAGCTGCGAGTCAATCAGCTGCTGAATCGTCTGGCGGCCGTCGCCGACCACGAAGGCAAGGTCGCCCCGCGCTGCCGCGACCATCTTGCCGGCGACCACCAGCAGCCGGTGCTCGTAACCCCGGATGAAGCGTTCGACAAGCACGCCCGAGCCTTCCTCGAGGGCGGTCGCATAGGCCGCCTCGACCTCGTCCCCGCTCATGAGGTTGATGCAGACGCCGCGCCCGTGGTTGCCGTCGTAGGGCTTGACCACCACCGGGAAGCCGAGCGATTCGGCGACCGCGCGCGCCTGGGCTGGGCTGCGCACAAACTCGCCCTCCGGCACCGGCACGCCGACCGAGGCCAGCAGCTGCTTGGTCAGGTCCTTGTCCTTGGAGATGCCCTCGGCGATCGCGCTGGTGCGGTCGGTCTCGGCGGTCCAGATGCGGCGTTGGTTCGCGCCGTGCCCGAGCTGAACGAGATTGCCCTCGTTGAGCCGGTTGATCGGGATGCGCCGCTGCTCGGCAGCCTCGACGATGCAGGCGGTGCTCGGCCCGAGCCACAGGCGGTCGACCATCCGGCGCAGCCGCTTCATCGTCGCCGCCATGTCGTAGGCGCGGTCCTCGATGGCTGCCAGCAGCAGTTCGCGGGCCTCCCTCAGGGCGGCGCGCGCGATGTCGTCCTGGTAGGCGCTGACCACGACCTTGTAGACGCCGCGCCGCGAGGTCTCGCGGGCCTTGCCGAACCCGCCCGGCATGCCGGCCATGTTCTGCAGCTCGAGGGTCACGTGCTCCATGATGTGGCAGGGCCAGGTGCCTTCCTGCAGGCGCCGCACGAAGCCGCCCGGCTCGCCATAGCTGCACCGGTGCTCGGCCAGGTTGGGCACCCAGGCCACCAGCCGGTCGACGAACCCGGGCAGGGTGTTCGACGGGTAGTCCTCGAGTTCGCCGATGTCCACCAGCGCCTCGATCACCTGCGGATAGGTCCACCGGTTCGGGCCGCGCAGCGTTCGGATCTCGAGGATCCGGATGTCTCCGGGAGAGTTCATGTGGGTGGGGGGGGGAGTGGTCGGCGCCGGCGGCGCTCGGGGCGATCGGTCGGGCGGAACGGCCCGGACCGGATGATGCCGGTCGTAGTCCTCCGAAGAACGTGCCGTGTGGCATACGGTTGACGGTGCCGGTGCCGCGCTTCGGTTTGCCGCACTGCGAAACGAGTCGCCGTCCCTTATGCGGTACCCTTCGCGCCGCGGCACCGCCTCCGGGCGAGGCCGGACGGCGTCCTTCCGAAGCCCCCGTACCCGTCGGGGGCGCCGGTCCGGCCGTCCGCTGACCCCATGCAGATGAACGAACCCTCCCAGCCGCCGACCGCGCCCGACAGCGCGGTGCCCGAGGCATGGCGCGCCGCGGTGAGCGAGCAGCTGGCCGCCGGCGAGCGCGTGCTTGCCAGCCTCGAGATCGACCTGGACGAGCGCCTGCGCTTCGGTGACGGCCTTGTGGTGGTCACCGACCGCCGCATCAGCGCCCGCGTCCCCGGGTCCTCCGCCTGGCAGGACTGGACGCTGCGCGACGACCTGATGCTGCGCAAGCGCGACCATGCCGGGGTCGGCACGGTGGAGTTGGTCGACGGGGCCCGTCGAATCGATCACTGGTGCTTCACCCTCCGAAGCGACACCGCCGCGCAGCGCCTGCTCGAGGCGCTCGATCTCGCCCAGGCGGCCCGTGCGAACGGCACCGACGCCAGGCGCCCGCCGCCGCGCTGTACCCGCTGCCAGGCGGAGCTGCCCGCCGGCAGCGACCAATGCCCCGCCTGCGCGCCCGCGCCCGCCGAGGCGGCGCCTTCGACCTGGGTCCTGTTCCGGCTGTGGCGCTTCGCACACCCGTACCGCGGCCAGTTGCTGCTCGGGTTCGTGCTGACGGTGCTGGCCACCGCCGCGACCCTGGTGCCGCCTTACCTGACCATGCCGCTGATGGACCGGGTCCTGATCCCGTACCAGAAGGGCGTGCCGATCGAGCCCGAGACCGTCGGGCTGTACCTGATCGGCCTGTTCGGGGCGGCGCTGGTCGCCTGGATTCTGGGCTGGGCCCGAACCTACACGCTCGCGCTGGTCAGCGAGCGGATGGGAGCCGACCTTCGCACGCAGACCTACGAGCACCTGCTCGGGCTGTCTCTGCAGTACTTCGGCGGCAAGCGCACCGGGGACCTGATGGCCCGGATCGGCGCTGAGACCGACCGCATCAACCTGTTCCTGTCGCTGCACCTGCTCGATTTTGCGACCGATCTGCTGATGATCGTGATGACCGCCGCGATCCTGGCTTCGATCGATCCCTGGCTCGCGCTCGTCACGCTGCTGCCACTGCCGCTGATCGCCTGGTTGATCCACTTGGTGCGCGACCGCCTGCGCACCGGCTTCGAGAAGGTCGATCGGACCTGGGCCGAGGTCACAAGTGTGCTGGCCGACACCATCCCGGGCATCCGCGTGGTCAAGGCCTTCGCGCAGGAGAGCCGCGAGGCCGAGCGCTTCCGCGAGGCGAACCGCCACAACCTTGCGGTCAACGACCGCGTCAACCGCGTGTGGTCGCTGTTCTCGCCGACGGTCACGCTGATGACCGAGATCGGTCTGCTGATCGTCTGGGGATTCGGCATCTGGCAGATCGCCGGTGACAGCATCACGGTCGGTGTGCTGACCGCATTCCTCGCGTACATCGGCCGGTTCTACCTGCGGCTCGACTCGATGAGCCGCATCGTATCGTTCACGCAGAAGGCAGCCGCCGGCGCCAAGCGGATCTTCGACATCCTCGACCATGTCTCGAGCGTGCCGGAGCCGGCGAATCCGGTGATGCTGCCCAAGGTCGAGGGGCGCATCCAGATCGAGGCCGCCGCCTTCCGGTATGGCAACCGCGCGATCATCCGCGGCATTGATCTCGATATTGCCCCGGGCGAGATGATCGGCCTGGTCGGCCACAGCGGCTCTGGCAAGAGCACGCTGGTGAACCTCATCTGCCGCTTCTACGACGTCACCGACGGCACGATCCGCATCGACGGCATCGACGTGCGCTCGGTGCCGGTCGCGCAGTTCCGCCGGCACATCGGCCTGGTGCTGCAGGAGCCCTTTTTGTTCTTCGGCACCATCGCCGAGAACATCGCCTACGGCAAGCCCGATGCAACGAGGGCGGAGATCGTTGCGGCCGCGCGCGCGGCGCACGCGCACGACTTCATCCTGCGTCTGCCGCACGCCTACGACTCGCTGGTCGGCGAGCGCGGGCAGGCGCTGTCGGGCGGCGAGCGCCAGCGGATCTCGATCGCTCGCGCGCTGCTGATCGACCCGCGGATCCTGATTCTCGACGAAGCGACCTCCGCGGTCGACACCGAGACCGAGAAGGAGATCCAGAAGGCGCTCGACAATCTGGTCAAGGGCCGCACGACGATCGCGATCGCGCACCGACTGTCGACGCTGCGCAAGGCCAACCGGCTGGTGGTGCTCGATCGCGGGCAGGTCGTCGAGGTCGGCGACCACGAGACCTTGATGGAGCGCGAGGGCGCCTACTTCCGTCTCTACCAGGCGCAGGTGCGCCAGGGCGATGAGAGCGACGAGGCGGTGCGCAACAAGGTTTGGCGCGACGAGGACAGCGATGGCTGAGTTCGCGCTTGCGCGCGACCCCTTCGGGCGGCTGGTGCTGACCGGCGAGGATGGCGTGGCCCACGTCGCCGTGGTGCCGGTGCGCGCGTTCCCGATCGGGGCTCCTGACGAGGGGCTGTCGCTGGTGAGTGCCGACGGCCACGAACTCGCCTGGATCGAGCGGCTCGAGGCGCTGGATACCGCGCGCCGCACGCTGATCGAGCAGGACCTGGCGAGCCGCGAGTTCGTCCCCGAGATCCGAGCGATCCGCGCGGTCTCGAGCTTTGCGACGCCGAGCACCTGGACGATCGAGACCGACCGCGGGTCGACCACGCTGGTGCTCAAGGGCGAGGAGGACATCCGCCGGCTCGCCCGCAGTTCGCTGCTGATCGCCGATCGCAACGGCATCCAGTTCCTGGTGCGCGATATCGGCGCCCTGGACCGATCCAGCCGCAAACTGCTCGACCGGTTCCTGTAGTGGCCGCGCGGCGAGGCAGCCGCGCGCCGCGCACCTGATCGCGCCCAGAGTGGGCACGGACGCCCCGGTGAACCGCTGGCGGGGCAAAAAGCGTAAACTGCCCGATTTTCGGCGTTCCACGGCCGAGCCGGCCGGACGCCTCCCCGATGAGCGAAACAGAAACACCCCCCATTACCTTCGATGACTTCGGCCTCGCCGAGCCGATTCGCCGCGCCGTCGCCGAGCTCGGCTACCGCGAGCCGACGCCCATCCAAGCCGAGGCCATCCCGGTCGTGATGACCGGCAAGGACGTCATGGGTGCGGCCCAGACCGGGACGGGCAAGACAGCAGGTTTCGCGCTGCCAATCATCCACAGGCTGCTGCCGCTCGCGAGCAGCAGCGCCTCGCCGGCCCGCCACCCGGTGCGTGCGCTGATGCTCGCGCCCACCCGCGAGCTGGCCGACCAGATCTACCAGAACGTCGTCGCCTATGCAAAGCACACGCCACTGCGCTGCGCGGTGGTGTTCGGCGGCGTCGACATGAAGCCGCAGACAGTGGCGCTGCGCAACGGTTGCGAGTTGCTGGTGGCTACGCCCGGCCGGCTGCTCGACCATGTCGAGCAGCGCACGACGAACCTGTCGCAGGTCCAGATTCTCGTCCTCGATGAGGCCGACCGGATGCTCGACATGGGCTTCCTGCCGGACATCCAGCGGATCATCAACCTGCTGTCGAAGGACCGTCAGAACCTCATGTTCTCCGCGACCTTCTCCGGCGAGATCCGCAAGCTGGCCGAGAGCTTCCTGAAGGACCCGCAGCTGATCGAGGTGGCGCGCCGCAACGCGCTGGCCGAGAACATCAAGCAGGTGGTCTACCGAGTGCCGTCGGTGGAGCACAAGCGCGCCGCGGTTGCCAAGCTCGTGCGCGACAACGCGCTGTCGCAGGTCATCGTGTTCTCGAACACCAAGATCGGCTGCGGCCGACTGGCCCGCGAGCTGGAGAAGGACGGGCTGAACTCGGCCGCGATCCACGGCGACAAGTCCCAGCAGGAGCGGCTCAAGACGCTCGAGGACTTCAAGGCGGGCAAGATCGTCGTGCTGGTCGCGACCGACGTTGCCGCCCGCGGGCTCGACATCGCCGAACTGCCCGCGGTCATCAACTACGATCTGCCGTATTCGCCCGAGGACTACGTGCACCGCATCGGCCGCACCGGCCGCGCGGGCGCCTCGGGCATGGCCCTGTCGCTGATGACCGGCAGCAACGACGACCGGCTGCTTGCCGATATCGAGAAGCTCGTCAAGAGCAAGCTGCCGGTCGAGGACATGGCGGTCGAGGCCGGACCCCGCGGCTTGCGTCGTGATGGGCGCAGCGAGCGTCCAACCCGCAGCGAGGCCACCGAGCGGGCTCCGCTGCCCGAGGGTGTCGAGCGTGCGCCGCAGCACGAGGGCGCCGAGCGCGAGCCGCGGGCGGAACTCGCCGAGCGGGCCCCGCGTGCCGAGCGCCCGGAGCGCGACACCGAGCGTCCGCGCCGCAGCCGCGAACGCGACGACGACCGTTCCACCCGTGCACGTCCGATGGCCCCGCCGCCGGTACCGCGCCTGCGCGACGATCCGTTTTTCTCCAGGCCCTACGAGCCGGACGCCGGTGTCCCGGGGCAAACGGTCGACGCCGCTGCGATTGAGGCCGCGCGTCCCGCGCCGCGACGCGGCGCGCGTCCGGTCGCCGCGCTCCTCGGCGGCGGCAAGAAGGCCTGAGCCTCAGCGGCGGACCGCGCCGGCCTCCGGGCCGAAGCGCGCCGCCCAGCGCCGTGTAGCCTCGGAGAGCCATGCGTCACGTTCGCGCTCGGCGGGCGGCTCGAACCCCAAGTGCCGCATCGCCGCCTCGAGCACCGGCAGCGGTCGGGCCGCGTCGATCGCGGTCGCGCCGTTCTGCTTCGACAGCTTGTCGCCGTCCGCCCCCGACACCACGGGCACGTGCAGCCAGCGCGGCGAAGGCACGCCGAGCCCGCCGGCCAGCACCACCTGCCGGGCGGTCGAGCCGGAGAGATCGGCGCCGCGCACGACGTCGGTGACACCCTGGGCCGCGTCATCGACTACCACCGCGAGCTGGTAGGCCCACAGCCCGTCTGCGCGCCGCAACACGAAGTCGCCGACTTCGGCGGCCACGTCCTGCTCGAAGCGGCCGAGCAGCCGGTCATCGATCCGGACCGTACCCGCCGGCACGCGCAGCCGCCAGGCGCGCGGCGCGCGCCCCTCGGGCAGGCCGTGGCGGCAGGTGCCCGGGTAGACGAGTTCGCCGTGACGGGCCGCGGCCTGCCCGGCGCGCTGCTGCGAGTCCGCGATCTCCCGGCGCGTGCAGCCGCAGGGATAGGCGAGGCCGCGTGCGACCAGGGCATCGAGCGCCGAGGCGTAACACGCGTCGCGTGCCGACTGGAACACCGGCTCGCCGTCGGCGTGCAGCCCGAGGCGGCCCAGCGTGTCGAGGATGGCCGCGGTCGCGCCCGGCTGCTCGCGCGGCGGATCGATGTCCTCGACACGCAGCAGCCAGCGTCCGCCGTGCGCGCGCGCATCGAGCCAGGAGGCGAGCGCAGCGACCGCCGATCCGGCGTGCAGCGGCCCGGTCGGGGAGGGGGCGAAGCGGCCGACGTAGCCGCTGCCTGCGGCGTTCATCGGCCGGTCCTGCGGGGGCGCGCCTTCGACTCCGACGCAGCCCCGTCACCCTCGGCCATCCAGCCGCCGTCCGGCAGCGGCGCCGACTGCGGCCCGTCGAGCAGGCGCTCGCGTACCTGCGGCAGCTCGAGCCGCGACAGCCACCACTTCAGCGCATTGCCGGGGTCGGCGCGCCGCCAGCCGTAGTGCAGCGTCGCCGGCGGGCGTGGCTCGGCGGGTCGGCGTGCAACTAGGCGGCCGCAGGCGAGGTGAGGGCGCGCGAACGGCTCGGGGATCCAGCCGACGCCGAGCCCGGCGACCTGCATCGCCACCTTCTGATCGGCGGTGCCGACGGTGAGTGTCTCCTGGCCTGCGAGCAGCCCCGAACTGCGCGAGGGCGTCAGCTGCGAGGTGCCGGCGACCGCCACCGCCCGGTGCGCCAACAGCGCCTCGCTCGGTATCGGCTCCTCCATACTCGCCAACGGATGGTGTGGCGCCACGCAGAACACGAACTCGATGCGGCCCATCGGCCGCAGCGAGAAGCTCGCCGAGGACAGCGCTGGGCTCGGCGCATCGTGCGGCGCACCGATCGCCAGGTCAGCCCGGCCCTCGAGCAGGGCCTCCCAGGCGCCGTCGAGCACCTCGTAGGTGAAGCGCAGCCGCGTCGGCGCCTGCAGCCGGTAGAAGTCCTCGATCAGCGGCCGCAGCCGGTCGAAGTCGATCAGCGCGTCGACGCCGAGCCGCAGCTCCGGCTCCCAGCCGCTCGCCACCCGGCGCACGCGGCGCGCGAGGTCGTCGGCCGAGCGCAGCAGCCCGCGGCCCTCCTCGAGCAGCACCCGGCCGGCGGCGGTGAGCGTCGCGCGCGGCCCGCGTCGGTCGAACAGCAGCACGTCGAGCTCGTCCTCGAGCTTGCGCACCGTGTAGGTCAGTGCCGAAGGCACCTTGCCGAGCGCGGCGGCCGCCGCGGCGAAGCTGCCCTTGCGGGCAATGGTGTCGACCGTCTCGAGGGCTTCGAGCGTCAGGGGCATGGCATCAAAAAATTTGAACAGGCAGTCGAAATCATAGCGCTTCGCAGCCCGCTGCCCTGTCCCAGAATGATCCCCACCAAGAGGTCATACCTCCCGGAGGACGCGATGATCGAACTTCGACCTGCCGCAGCACGCGGCCATGCAGACCACGGCTGGCTCGATTCCTGGCACAGCTTCTCGTTTGCGAGTTATCAGGACCCGCGGCACATGGGCTTCGGAGCGCTGCGCGTGATCAACGAGGACCGCGTGGCCGCCGGCGCCGGCTTCGGCACCCACGGGCACCGCGACATGGAGATCATCAGCTACGTGCTCGACGGTGCGCTCGCGCACAAGGACAGCCTGGGCAACGGCTCGGTGATCCGTCCGGGCGACGTGCAGCGCATGAGCGCCGGCACCGGCGTCATGCACAGCGAGTTCAACCAGCGCAAGGACGGCCCGACGCACTTCCTGCAGATCTGGATCGAGCCCGACCGGCGCGGCATCGCGCCCGGCTACGAAGAGCGCCGCTTCGAGCCCGCCGACAAGCGCGGCCGGCTGCGGCTGATCGCCTCGCCTGACGGCGCCGACGGCTCGGTCACGATCCACCAGCAGGCTCGGATGTACGCGGCGCTGCTCGACGGCGACGAACGGGCCCGACTTGCGCTCGAGCCTGGGCGCAGGGCCTACGTCCACGTCGCCCGGGGCGGCGTTTCAGTCAACGGCAAGAGTCTCGCGGCGGGCGACGCGGCGAAACTCGTCGACGAGGCCGCGGTCGAGCTCGAGGGAGGCGTCGACGCCGAGGTGCTGGTCTTCGACCTCGCCTGAGTCGGTTGCCCCCGTTCACCCCGATCACCCCTTTTCGAATCCCGTAGCCTTTCCCAACGGAGAAAAAGATGTCCAAGGTTCTCGTCCTCTACTACTCGTCCTACGGTCACATCGAGACGATGGCCGGCGCCGTCGCGGAAGGCGTGCGCCAGGCCGGCGCTGAGGCCGTCATCAAGCGTGTGCCCGAACTCGTGCCCGAGGAGATCGCGCGCCAGTCGGGCATCAAGCTCGACCAGGCCGCGCCGATCGCCACCGTCGACGAGCTGCCCGAGTACGACGCGATCATCTTCGGCACGCCGACCCGCTTTGGCAACATGACCGCGCAGATGCGTAACTTCCTCGACCAGACCGGCGGTCTGTGGGCCCGCGGTGCGCTGGTCGGCAAGGTCGGCTCGGTGTTCACCTCGAGCGCGACTCAGCACGGCGGCCAGGAATCGACGATCCTGACCTTCATTCCGACGCTGATGCATCACGGCATGGTCGTGGTCGGCCTGCCCTATGCCTTCGCCGGCCAGACCGGGCTCGAGGAGATCAAGGGCGGTTCGCCCTACGGCGCGGCGACCATTACCGGCGGGGACGGCAGCCGCATGCCGTCGGCGGTCGAGCTCGAGGGCGCACGCTTCCAGGGCCGCCATGTCGCGCAGATCGCGGCTAAGCTCGCGCGTCCGGCCTGAGGAGGGGCGATGACAACGCTCGTGGTTGCCTACCACTCCGGCTACGGCCACACGAAGCGGGTCGCCGACGCCGTACGCGCGGGCGCGGCCTCGGTGCCTGGCGTGCAGGCCGCGCTGCTCGACGTCACGCAGGCAGGCGACGCGCAGTGGGCCGAGCTCTCCGCCGCCGATGCGATCGTCTTCGGCGCGCCGACCTACATGGGCGGCGCGTCCGGCGACTTCAAGAAGTTCGCCGACGCCTCGGCCAAGGTGTGGTTCAGCCAGGGATGGAAGGACAAGGTCGCCGGCGGCTTCACCTGCTCGCTGAACATGAGCGGCGACAAGTACTCGACGCTCATGTACTTCGTCACGCTGGCGATGCAGCACGGCATGGTCTGGGTCGGCACCGGGATGATGCCGCCTCGCCAGCCGGGTCATCCCGAGGAGCTGAACCGGCTCGGGTCTTCGATCGGTGTGATGGCCCAGGCTGACAACGTGCCGCCCGAGCAGTCGCCGCCGAAAGGCGATCTCGACACGGCGCGCGCCTACGGCAAGCGCCTCGCCGAGAAGACACGCGCGCTGGGCCGCTGAGCTCGCGCACGGGTGCCGGGCCCGCACGGGCCGGCCGAATGCCGCGACCCCGTTTCCGGAACACCGGTTGCACGTCGTCTCATGCCGGCAGGGCGTGTGCTCATCGATCCTCGTCAGTTCCCCCGCCCTTGCGGTCGAGGTACCATTTGTGCGTCGCAGCACATCGCTGCCGTTCAGGCCCCCGCCCCGGTTCCCGCCCATGTCCGCGTTTAATACCGAGACCGTCCTCGACGTCCATCACTGGAACGACTCGCTGTTCAGCTTCAAGACCACGCGTGACCCGTCCCTGCGCTTTCGCAACGGCCACTTCGTGATGCTCGGCCTGCAGGTCGACGGCAAGCCGCTGATGCGCGCTTATAGCGTGGCCAGTGCGAACTACGAGGAGAACCTCGAGTTCTTGAGCATCAAGGTCCAGAACGGCCCGCTGACCTCGCGGCTGCAGCACCTCAAGCCCGGCGACACTGTACTGGTGAGCCGCAAGCCGGCCGGCACGCTGGTGGTCGACGACCTGCGTCCGGGCTGCAACCTGTTCCTGTTCGGCACCGGCACGGGCCTCGCACCCTTCATGTCGATCGTCAAGGACCCGGAGACCTACGAGCGCTTCGAGAAGGTCGTGCTGGTGCATGGCGTGCGCGAGGTCAGCGAGCTGGCCTATTCCGAATACCTGCAGGACGAGCTGCCGGGCAACGAGTTCTTCGGCGAGCTGGTGCAGCAGCGGCTGGTCTACTATCCGACCGTCACCCGCGAGCCGTTCCGCAACCGCGGGCGCATCACCGAGCTGATCGCCAGCGACAAGCTGACCGATGACATCGGCCTGGCGCCGTTGTCGCCGCTGACCGACCGCGTGATGATCTGCGGCAGCCCGGCGATGCTCGCCGACACGCGGGCGCTGCTCGATGCGCGCGGCTTCGTGATCTCACCGTCGCAGGGCGTGCCGGGCGACTACGTGATCGAGCGGGCCTTCGTCGAGAAGTGAGCGGCCCTAGCGCCGCTTCTCCCGCATCCCAACCAACTCGTTCAGCAGCAGCGCCACCAGCACCAGCGCGCCGCCTTGCAGCGTGCTCGCGGTCGCGGCCTCGCCCGCGCCCAGCCAGGCCCACAGCGGCCCGAGCACCACCTCCATCAGCCCGAGCAGCGCGATCTCGTGCGGTGCGAGGTGCTGCGCCGCCCGGACCATCAGCATGCAGGGCACCGCGAGCTGGAAGACGCCGAGCGCAGCCAGGATCGCGAGGTCGTGTGCGCTGGCCGACAGCGGCCAGGCCAGAGGCAGCGTCACCGCCATGCTGATCAGCGCACCCAGCAGCACCGCGGGCACGAGGTCGACCCGCCCGTTGCTGCGCTTGAGCAGCACGATGTTGATCGCGGACGCGACCGGCACCGCGAAGGCCACCGCCATGCCCGCCAGCCCCTGGCCCGAGAGCTCGTCGCGCACCATCCAGACAATGCCCGCTGCCGCGATCGCGATCGCGGCCCAGGTGCGCGGCAGCACCGGCTCGCGTAGCACCGCCAGGCCGAGCAGCGCCGCCAGCAGCGGCGAGGCGGCCATCACCACCAGCACGTTCGCAACTGTCGTGAGCGAGAGCGCGAGCATGAAGCAGGTGAACATCACCGCCCACATCGCGCCGCTCGCCCAGCCGATCGGCCCCGCACCGAGCACGTGGGTGACCCAGGCCCCGCGGTGGCGCACCGCCATCACTGCGATTACGAAGGCCGCGCAGAAGAGCGAGCGCCAGAACGCGATCTCGAAGCCCTCTGCATGCTCGAGACGGCGCGTACCGACGCCCGCGAGGCTCCAGAGCACCGTGCAGCCGAGCAAGGTGAGCAGCGCGTGCCGGTGCTCGGTGCTGCCGGCGGATGCCGGGGCGAGGGTGGGGGCGGACATCTGGCGGCGGATTATACGGGCCCTGTCGGGTCGCTCCGGACCGGAATCGGCCCCCCGTCGCGGCGGTAGAATGTGGCCATGCCGGCGCCGCGATTCGTCCACCTCCGGGTCCATTCTGAATACTCGGTCAGCGACTCGATCGTGCGCATCGATTCGCTCATCGCGGCGGCAGCCGATGACGCGCAGGGCGCGCTCGCGCTCACCGACTCGGCCAACATGTTCGGCTGGGTCAAGTTCTACCGCGCCGCGCGCGGCAAGGGCATCAAGCCGATCCTCGGCCTCGACGCCTGGATCACCAACGACGCCGAGCGCGACCGGCCGTACCGGCTGCTGCTGCTGGTGCGCGACCGCATCGGCTATCTGAACCTGTGCGAGCTGCTGTCGCGCGCCTGGCTCGAGAACGAGTGGCGGGGCCGCGGCGAGATCCGCCGCGAGTGGTTCGACGAGCGTCTGCTGCGCGGCCCCGAGGGCCACCACGGCCTGATCGCGCTGTCGGGTGCGCAGGCCGGCGACGTCGGGCAGGCGCTGCTCGCCGGCAGCCTCGAGTCCGCCGAGTCGCTCGCGCACGACTGGGCGCGGCGCTTCCCCGACGCCTGGTATGTCGAGCTGCAGCGCAGCGCCCACGCCGATGCCGAGCCGCAGGTGCGCGCGGCGGCCGCGCTCGCCGCGCGCCTCGGGATGCCGGTGGTGGCCACACATCCGGTGCAGTTCCTGAATCGCGACGAGTACCGCGCACACGAGGCGCGGGTCTGCATCGCAGACGGCGAGATGCTGGCCAACCCGCGCCGCGTGCGCCGCTTTACAGAAGAGCAGTACTTCCGGCCGCAGGCCGAGATGGCCGATCTCTTCGCCGACCTGCCCGAGGCACTCGCGAACTCGGTCGAGATCGCACGTCGCTGCAGCCTGACGATGGAACTCGGCAAGTCGCGCCTGCCCGACTTCCCGACGCCCGACGGCCTGACGATCGAGGACTACCTGCGCCGGCTCGCCGCCGACGGCCTCGAGCACCGTCTGCTCAAGTGCTTCCCCGATCCCGCGGCGCGCGAGCGCGAACGTCCGCGCTACATCGAGCGGCTGCGTACCGAGTGCGAGACCATCATCCAGATGGGCTTTCCCGGCTATTTCCTCATCGTGGCCGACTTCATCAACTGGGCGAAGGCCCATGGCGTGCCGGTGGGCCCGGGCCGCGGCTCGGGCGCTGGCTCGCTCGTTGCATTCGCGCTCGGCATCACCGACCTCGATCCGCTGCCCTATGCGCTGCTCTTCGAGCGCTTCCTGAATCCCGAGCGGGTGTCGATGCCCGACTTCGACATCGACTTCTGCCAGGACAACCGCTGGAAGGTCATCGAGTACGTACGCGAGAAGTACGGCGCCCAGGCCGTCTCGCAGATCGCGACCTTCGGCACCATGGCCTCGAAGGCGGTGATCCGCGACGCCGGCCGCGTGCTCGACATGCCTTACACCTTCTGCGACCAGCTCTCCAAGCTGATCCCGATCGTGCAGGCCAAGCCGGTGTCGCTCGCCAAGGCGCGCGAGGCCGAGCCGCTGTTCGCCGAGCGCGAGAGGAAGGAGGAGGAGGTCCGCGAGCTGCTTGCGGTCGCCGAGCCGCTGGAGGACCTGATCCGCAATGTCGGCATGCACGCCGGCGGCGTGCTGATCGCGCCCGGCAAGCTCACCGACTTCTGCCCGCTCTACAAGGCGCCGGGCACCGACTCGGTGGTCGCGCAGTTCGACAAGGACGACGTCGAGGCGGTGGGCCTCGTGAAGTTCGACTTCCTGGGCCTGCGAAACCTCACGATCATCCAGCTCGCGGTCGACTACATCAACCGCAACGAGCCCGATCGCAATCTCGACCTGAGCACACTCTCCTTCACCGACCCGAAGGCCTACCAGATCCTGAAGGACGCCAACACCACGGCGATCTTCCAGGTCGAGGGCGACGGGATGAAGAAGCTTCTCAAGAAGCTGCAGCCCGATCGCTTCGAGGACATCATCGCGGTGCTGGCGCTCTACCGTCCCGGTCCGCTCGGCTCGGGCATGGTCGACGACTTCATCCTTCGCAAGAAGGGCCAGCAGAAGATCGACTACTTCCATCCGGATCTCACGCAGTGCCTGGAGCCGACCTACGGGGTCATCGTCTACCAGGAGCAGGTGATGCAGATCGCGCAGATCATCGCCGGCTACACGCTGGGCGGCGCCGACCTGCTGCGCCGCGCGATGGGCAAGAAGAAGGCCGAGGAGATGGCGCAGCAGCGCGCGATCTTCAACGAGGGCGCGGCCGGCAAGGGCCACGACCCGAATCTCGCGACCCAGCTCTTCGACCTGATGGAGAAGTTCGCGGAGTACGGCTTCAACAAGTCGCACACCGCCGCCTACGCGGTCGTCACATACCAGACCGCATGGCTCAAGGCGCACTATCCGGCCGAGTTCATGGCCGCGACGCTGTCGTCCGACATGGACGACACCGACAAGGTCCAGCTATTCGTCAAGGACGCGCTGGACAACAAGGTCGCGGTGCTCGGGCCTGACATCAACGCGTCGGGTTTCCGTTTCGATCCGATCGATCCGAGGACGGTCCGCTACGGCCTGGGCGCGGTCAAGGGCACCGGCGAGGGTGCGGTGCAGGAGATCCTGCGCGCGCGCACCGAGCGGCCGTTCACAGACCTGTTCGAGTTCTGCGCGCGCATCGACCGGCGGGTGGTCAACCGCCGCACGATCGAGGCGCTGGTGCGCGCGGGCGCGTTCGACGCACTCGACACCGACCGCGCGAAGCTGTTGACCAACGTGCCGCAGGCGATGGAGGCGGCCGAGCAGCAGGCGGCCAGCGCCAACCAGTCGAGCCTCTTCGGCGGGGCTGACGGCAGCGACACTATCGAGCCGCAGTGGCTCGCCTGCCCGCCCTGGGACGAGCGCCGCCGGCTGCGCGAGGAGAAGACCGCGCTCGGCTTCTACCTGAGCGGGCATCTGTTCAAGGGCCACGAGGCCGAGGTGCGCCGCTTCGTGAAGACAAAGCTCATCGACCTGCCGCGAATCGCCGAGACCACCTACGGCTCGGCCGCGGTCACGGTCGCCGGCATCGTGACCTCGCTGCAGGTCGGGATGACCCGGCGCGGCAAGATGATCCGGCTCGGCCTCGACGACACCACCGCGGCCGTGGAGATCGTGATCTTCAACGAACTCTACGAGTCGGCGCGCGGGCTGCTCAAGGAGGACGAGCTCCTCGTCATCCACGGCAAGGTCTCGAAGGACGACTACAGCGGCGGTTTTCGCCTGAGCGCCGAGCGCGTGCTCGACCTCACGCGCGCCCGCCAGGAGCATGCGCGGATGCTGTTGCTGCGCATGAACGGCGGCTCCGACGGCGCGCGGCTGCGCACACTGCTCGAGCCTTACCGCGCGCGCGTGGTCGGCGAGGTGCCGAACGGCGGTGTGTTCTCCGCCGAGAACGACGACACGCCGGCGCCGCCACGGGGCTGCCCGGTCGAGATCCACTACCACACCAGCCAGGCGCGCTGCGCGGTGCGGCTGGGCGATGCCTGGCGCATCCGCCCGGACGAGGCGCTGCTCGTCGAGCTGCGCCAGTGGCTGTCGCCCGAGGGCGTCGAGCTGCGGTATGGCTGAGGGCGGCGACGCCGAGCGCCGGCAGCGCGACCGGGTGCTGATCCGCCGCGTGCTGGGCTACGTGCGGCCGCACTGGAAGGTGTTGGCGCTCGGTGTGCTCGGCATGCTCGCCACCGCGGCCACAGAGCCCGCGCTGCCGGCGCTCTTCACCTACATGCTCGACACGGCGCTGAGCGACGTGCGCGACTGGATGCTCTGGGCGCTGCCGCTGGCCATCGTCGGACTGTTCGTCGCGCGCGGCGCGGCCACCTTCACGATGAGCTTCGCGATGTCCTGGGTCGGCCAGCGCGTGCTGTCCGAGCTGCGCCGCGACATGTTCTCGCGGCTGGCCGAGATGCCTGTCGGCTTCTTCGCGCGCGAGTCCTCGGGGCAGCTGATCGCCAAGCTGGTCAACGACGTCAACAACGTGACCAACACGCTCACCGGCGTCGTAGTCGTGCTGGTGCGCGACAGCGCGGTGATCGTCGGTCTCTTCGCCTGGCTGCTGTACCTGAACTGGCAACTCACGCTGGTCGTCGTCGTGCTGATCCCGATCGTCGCGGTGATGGTGGCGGCCTTCTCCAAGCGCATGCGCCGGCTCTCGTCCGAGCAGATGCGCTACACCGGCGAGATGACCGCGGTGGTGGAGGAGGCGATCCGCTGCAACCCGGTCATCAAGGTCTACGGCGGCCAGGACCAGGAGACGTTGCGCTTCGACGCCGCCAACGAGCGGCTGCGGAACTTCGCGCGCCGCATGACGGTCGCGAGCGCCACGATCGTGCCGATGACCCAGATTGCCGCCGCGGTGGCCGTCGGTGTGGTCGTCTGCGTGGTGCTGATGCAGGCGCGGGCCGAGCAGACTACCGCCGGCGGCTTCGTCGGTTTCCTCACCGCGATGCTGATGCTGCTCGCGCCGCTCAAGCACCTGGCCAACGTCAACGGCGACCTGCAGCGCGCGCTCGCCGCCGCCGAGGTGGTGTTTGCGTTCGTCGACGAGCCGGTCGAGCCCGACGCGGGCACCCGAGTGATCGACCGCGCGCATGGCGAGATCGCCTTCGAGGGCGTGGGTTTCTCGTATCCGAACACCGAGCGCATCGCGCTGGCAGGCATTGACCTGGCGGTCGCGCCCGGCGAGACCGTCGCGCTGGTGGGTCCTTCGGGCGGTGGCAAGACTTCGCTCGCCAACCTGATCCCGCGCTTCCATCCGGCCACCGAGGGCCGCGTGCTGCTCGACGGTATCCCGATCGAGACGCTGACGCTCGCCAGCCTGCGTTCGCAGATCGCCTGGGTCAGCCAGCAAGTGATGCTGTTCAACGACACGATCGCGGCCAACGTCGCCTACGGCGACCGGCGCCACGCGCCGCGCGAACGCATCGAGGCAGCGATCCGCGGCGCGCACCTCGAGGCCTTCGTGGCCTCGCTACCCGAGGGGCTGGAGACAGTGATCGGCGACAACGGCATCCGGCTGTCCGGCGGCCAGCGTCAGCGGCTGTCGATCGCACGCGCGATTCTGAAGGACGCGCCGGTGCTGATCCTGGATGAAGCCACCTCTGCGCTCGACAACGAGTCGGAGCGCGCCGTGCAGGCCGCGCTCGAGACGCTGATGCGTGAACGCACGACGCTGGTGATCGCGCACCGGCTGTCGACGATCGTCAACGCCGACCGCATCCTGGTGATGGCAGAGGGCCGGATCGTCGAGGGTGGCACGCATGCACAGCTGCTGGCGCGCGAGGGGCTCTACGCGAGGCTGTACAGCGCGGGCGAGGCGTCTTTCGCGGCGTAGTCAGGACCGCCGGCCGCCGGCCGGTTCATCGGTACCGCCGGCCCTCGGACGGTTCAGGCGGACGCCGGATGCGGCAGCGCCGTCTGCCTCGGCCACACCAGCCGCTGGCGCCTCACCTCGCGGTTCCAGTCCAGGTTGGCCTGCTTGAGCGCCGGATCGACGTAGCCGCGCTTGTGGTCGAGGTGCAGCCACACCAGGCTGTGGCGGGCGCGCACGCCGCGGATGCCAGCGTTGTTCATCCGGTAGCCGAAGTTCCGGTCCTCGCCGCCGTAGCCCATGGTCTCGTCGTAGCCGCCGACCTTCAGGATGTCGGTCTTCCAGGCGCCGGTGTTCGCGCCGTTCAGCGAGTTGCGCGCGGTCAGTAGGTCGAGCGTGCGGGCGAGCGGTCGCAAGCGGGTCAGGCGCCAGCGCGAGAGCGCGATGCCCTGGGCCTCGAGCCAGCCGTGATCGAAGATTTGCTGCGACGTGATCATCGTGTCGGTCAGCCGTTCGCGGTGGTACGCCTCTGGGATCGACAGGTGGCTGCCGCCGGCGAGGAAGCTACCGGGCCGTGCCAGTCCGGCGTAGGTCTCGAGCAGGTCGGCCCTGGGCACACAATCCGCATCTGTGAAGACGATGAAGTCTCCGCACGCGTCGCCGAAGGCACGGTTCATCATGATCGGCTTGCGGTAGCCCCGGTTCTCCTGCGTGATGTGCCTGATCGGGTACGGTGCCAGCGCTCGGTGCTTGGCGACGGTCGCTGCGACCTCTTCGAAGTGGCTGTCCTCGGCGACCCACAGCTCGGCCGGGGCGTGCGTCTGACAGCGGAAGCCCAGCAGCGTCCGGTCGAGCGCCACCCAGTTGTTGTAGGCCGAGACGACGACGGAGATGTTCATGGGCGCGGCGATGATAGCCGAGCCCGGTCAGGTGTAACGGTTTGATTCGCAGGTCGGCGACCGGTGCCGTGGCGCCGTTGGGCGGACAGGAGCGCGCTGCGCGCGCGACGGACACACATATGTGGCCCCGCTGTTGCGGGCCGCGACGGAGAAAACGATGCAAGCGTGGCGAACATGGGTGACGGGGGCCTGCATGGCCGCGGCGTGCGGCGCGGCCGCTGCCCAGGCGCGAGTGGACTCGAGCAGTGGCCCGCAGGCGAGCGACCGGCCGGCCAGCCGCTTCTACGGCACGGCCCGACCGCAGCAAGGGCCCGGCGCACCGCCGCCGCCCATCCATGTCGCCCCGCCTCCCTCCTTCGCGCCGCCCGCGGTCGTGCGGCCGATCGGCCCGCCCGCCAGCATCTACGTTCCCCCGCCGGTGATCCGCCCGCCCGCCTACCGCCCGCCGTACTACCACCGCCCGAACGTCGGCGTGGACGTCGTGATCGGCGCGCCCTATCCGAGGCCGTATCCCTACTATCCCGGCACCTGGGGCTATCCGGCCTATCCGCCCCCCGTGATCGTCGGTCCGCCGATCGTGGTCTCGCCGCCGCCGCCGCTGGTCTACGTCGAGCGCCCCCGCGATGAAGCGCCGCCCGCCGCTGGCTACTGGTACTGGTGCGAGTCGCCGCAGGGCTGGTATCCCGAAGTGAACGACTGCCCGCGGGGCTGGCAGCCGGTGCCGCCGCGGGCGGCCCAATGAGCCGGAGCCACGCCGTGAATCCGAACCGCCCCACCCGCCGCCGCGCGCTCGCCGCGGCCGCGCTGCTCGCCGGCCTCGTCGGCTGCGCCGTGATCCCCGAAGGCCCGAGCTCGATGGCGCTGCCCGGCACCAATCGCTCGTTCGCTCAGTTCCGCACCGACGACGACGCCTGCCGGCGCTTCGCCACCGAGCGCATCGGCGGGCAGTCCGCGCAGAAGGCTGCCAACGGCACCGTGGCCGGGGGCGCGGTCGCCGGTGCCGCGATCGGCGCGGTCGCCGGTGCGGCGATCGGTGGGTCGCAGGGCGCCGCGGTGGGCGGCGGGACCGGCCTGCTGGCAGGATCCGCCATCGGCAGCAGCGCCTCCTACGGCTCGGCCTCGGGCACGCAGCGCCGCTACGATCAGGCCTACATCCAGTGCATGTACGCCAGCGGCCACAAGGTTCCGGTCGTCGAAGGCAGCTACCGGCCGCAGCCGGCGGCCGGTGCCCGTCCCGCGGCGCTGCCCCCGGGTGTCCCGGCGCCGCCCGCGGGCGCGCCGCCCGCGCCCCCGCCCGGTGTGGGGCAGGCTGGTGCCGCGCCTGCCGCCGGGACGGGGGGCACGCCGCCCGCGGTTGCGCCGGTGCCGCCGCCACCACCGGCCGGCGCGCCGCCGCAGCCGCCGCCGACCTGGCGCTCGAGCTGACCCGATCCGACCCCGCCTCACGGTGTGCATGATGCCGCGGCGGGCGGGCGCGTTCGATGGTGTAGGCTCGCCGGCGACCCCCCTTGCCGACGGAGACCGCCGTGAACGCCGACCGCTACCCGCTGCCCGCCCTCGAGGGGCTGCCCGACGACATCCGCGACCAGCTCGTAGCGGTCCAGCACAAGGCCGGCTTCGTCCCCAACGTCTTTCTCAAGCTCGCCCGTCGACCGGCTGAGTTCCGCGCCTTCGTCGCCTATCACGACGCGCTGATGCTCAAGGAGGGCGGCCTCACCAAGGGCGAGCGCGAGATGATCGTGGTCGCCACCAGCGGCGCGAACGAGTGCCTGTACTGCGTCGTCGCCCACGGCGCGATCCTGCGGATCTACGAGAAGGCGCCACTGCTCGCCGACCAGCTCGCGATCAACTGGCGCAAGGCCGACCTGACGCCGCGCCAGCACGCGATGATCGCGTTCGCGATGAAGGTGGCGCTCGACTCGCAAGCGGTCGACGACCCTGACTTCCGCGCGCTGCACGCACACGGCTTTGGCGACGAGGACGCCTGGGACATCGCCTCGATCGCGGCGTTCTTCGCGATGTCGAACCGGCTCGCGAACACGGTCGGCATGATGCCGAACGCGGAGTTCTACCTGATGGGACGGGTGCCGCGCGAGAAGAAGCCGGCCTGAGCGGGACGACGACGTGGATGCCGCGACTCAGCTCTCCCTGACGGCCACCGAAGTGGTCGCTGCGATCCGCTCGGCGCGCTCGGCGCGCAGGACCACGTCCGCACACTGCTCGCACGCGCGCACCGTCATGCCGAGCTCGCCGCGCTGATCCACGTCGACGAGGCGCGACGCGCTCGAGGCCTCGGCGCGCATCGACCGAAGCGTCGCTGCCGGCGAGCCGCTGCCGGTGCTCGCTGGGCTGCCGATATTGGTGAAGGACAACATCAACACCCGCGGGCGGCTGACCACCGGCGGCACGCCGGCGCTGCGCCATGCGTGCCCGACGACCACCGCGCCGACGCTGCAGGCGCTCCCCGAGGCGGGCGCGATCGTGCTCGCCAAGACGAACCTGCACGAGCTGGCTTTCGGCATCACCAGCACCAACCTCGCGGCGAGCGGCATCGAAGGCATCGGGCTTGCCGATGTCGCCGCGCAGGTCGCCAGCCCGGACGTGCGGGGTGCGTTCTCGGCGATCCTCGCCGATGCCTTCGGCGGCGAAAATGCCGAGGCGATGACGGTGCACCGGCCGGCGATGCAGGCGCTCTATGCGCAGTGGTTCGCCGCGAATCACATCGACGCGATGCTGTTCCCGACGACGATCGCTGCGGCCGTGCCGATCGACGCCGAGCCCGGCTCGGGCACGGTCTGCTTCGGCGGTGGCCCCGAGCTCGACACCTTCGCCACGTTCATCCGGAATACCGGGCCCGCGAGCAACGCCGGCCTCCCGGGGTTGTCGATTCCGGCCGGCTTGACCGCGGGCGGGTTGCCGGTGGGGCTGGAGATCGACGGGCCGCTGGGCAGCGATCGTCGCCTGCTGGGCATCGGGCTGTCGATCGAGACGGTGCTCGGGCACGCTCCCGCCGCCGCCGCCGGCGTGACCGAGCGCGTCGCGCCGCCTCAGGTGCTGCCGACCCGCTTCAGCAGGCTCGCCATGTCGTCGGCGTGCTCCTCCTCATCGGCGAGAACATCTTCGAGCATGCGGCGCGTCGTCGGGTCGTGTTCACCGACGAAGCGGATCATCTCGCGGTAGCTCTCGATCGCGATCCGCTCGGCGAGCAGGTTCTCTTCGATCATCGAGCGCAGGCCCTCGCCCTCGACGTACTCGGCGTGGCTGCGCTGCACCAGGGTCCAGGGCGCGAAGTCCGGCCGGCCGCCGAGCTGAACGATCCGCTCGGCGATGCGGTCGGCGTGCGCAAGCTCCTGGACGGCATGCTCCATGAACTCCGACTTCACCGACTCCGAGTGGATGCCCTCGGCGCAGTAGTAGTGGCGGCGGTAGCGCAGCGTGCAGACGATCTCGGTTGCCAGCGCCTCGTTGAGCAGCGCCACCACGGTATGGGTGTCGAGGTCGTAGCTGGGAGTGACGGCGCCTTCGTCCATCGTGCGGCGGGCGCGCTCGCGGATGGCGGCGACGTCGGACACGAAGCCCGGGGTGCCGGCCGGTGCGGGGCGGGGTTGCTGGGGGGGGGGCGCGGGCTGACTCGACATGACGGGGTGCTCCGAGGGGGGGTCTGGGGTCACGGACAGCGTGGCAATGTCCGTGCCCGAGCCTCCCGGTAGGGGGCGCGTCGGTCGGGCGAACCGGTCGGGCCCGAACGGATCGGGCCCGGTGCGTCACTCCCGTCCGGCGTCCACGGGCGTCGCCGCGCCGGTGCGCTGGGCGACGAAGGTGCCCGATGCGCCGTCCTGCGCGCGGGTCGTGCCCTCGATGCGCTCGCCCGCGACCCGGCCGTCGTAGCTGCGCAGCACGCCGCGGTCGTCCAGCAGCTCGAAGTTCAGTCGGTCGCCGGATAGCTTCACCGCGCGCATCCGGCCTTCCATCGACGACAGGCGCGCGGTCCCGGTGACGTTCTGGAAGACCTGCGAGAACGATGCGTTGAGTTCTGCGGTGCCGCGGACGTCGGTGGTGGCGAGCTTCCAGCTGCCGCCGACCGAGGCCGGCACGATCCACAGGTAGCCGGGGCGGCCGTCGACGGTGCTGCTGTCGTCCGGCTCCCACGAGCCCATCGTGAACTGGTGGGTCACCAGCCGCGTGCCTGGCTTCATCTTCAGCAGCGTCGGGCGCAGCTTCATGTTCAGGCTGGGCAGCAGGTACATCGTGACGACGGTTGCGGCCGAGAAGTCGAACACGAAGATGTCGCCCTGCTCGAACTTCGCGAGGTTGGCGACGCCAGCCTTCTCGGCGTTGCGGCGCGCGACGCCGACCATGTCGGGGTTGTACTCGACGCCGAGCGAGCGGCACTTGAAGTCACGCGCGGCGGCGATGGCGATCTTGCCGTCGCCTGCGCCCAGGTCGACGACGAAGTCGTTCGGGGTGACCTGCGCCATGCGCAGCATGCGGTCGACGAGCGCTTCGGGCGTGGGCACCCAGATCACGTCCTTGCCCTGCTGGCCCACCTGCGGCACGAAGGTGGACGAGGCCGGCGCCTGCTGGGCGCGGCCGAGCGTGGGGAGCGCCAGCACCGGCGTGGCGGCGGCCGCACGCAACAGCGCGCGGCGCGACAGAACGGGCTCGGACTGGTGCAGCGGGTCGGACGACAGCGTCGGTTTCATCGGTGCGGCTCTCTCTCGTAGGGGGCTGGAGGGCGCTCAGTATGCCGATGAACGATCGTCCCCGGATACCGGTCGGATATCCATTCCGGCATTCATAAGGCGCTTTGCAAGTACCTCGCCGAACGCCGTCGCGGGGGTCAGGACGCCTCCGGGGACGCTCGAGGGCAGCGCGTCTGCCTGGGTTGCGAGGGCGAGCGCCGCCTCGCACACGAAGACCGTGGTCGCGCGGTTGCCCGGGTCGCCGCTGCCGGCGACGAGGCCGCGCACCACCGTGCCCCGAACGCCGCGCCCGACAAGTTCGCACCGGAAGTGGCCGCGATCCATCGAGCGCTCGGATGGGCCCTCGCCAGGCGCGGGGATCAGGCGGCGCGCCAGCACGCGCACCGAGGGCGCGGCGAGCGCGACGCGAGCCACGCCCGCGCCCACCGCCATTACGCAGCCCGCGGCGGCGGCGGCCGGGCCGCGGCCGAGTTTCAGCCACTCCTGGTAGGCGAAGCCCGGCGCGTACGCGGGGTCGCCTGCTGCGGTCAGCAGCGCCGCACTGCGTCGCACGACGCGGGTGTTGACCGGGCCCATGAAGAAGGGACCGATCCAGCCGCCGAAGTCGGCGTCACGCCGAGGCAGGCGCGGGTCCCGATGGCGCAGCATGTCGGCGGGGACCTGCCCGGCGGGGGACAGCAGGAACGGGTCCTCGAAGGCATCCTGGTCGCCCGCGTCGAGCACGCCGAGCGCCGAGGCGAGGGTGCCGCCGTTGACGCCGCCGCGCAGCGCGAAGCGCGCCTTGACCTCGACACAGGCCTCGCCGTGATCGAACCACAGCGCGTGCGCGACGAGCCACGCGCCCAGGTCCGAGGGCACCGAGTCGAAGCCGCAGCAGGGGACGATGCGCGTGCCGTCGGCGGCGGCCCGCGCGTGGTGACGGTCGATCAGGCGTCGCACCCACGGGGTTTCCCCGGTGATGTCCACGTAATGCGTGCCGTGCGCGACGCAGGCGTCGACCAGCGCGTCGCCGTAACGTGCGAACGGGCCAGCTGTGCTGAGCACGACGCGGGCACGCGCCGCGAGCGCGGCAAGCGCCGGGGCATCGTCGGCGACGGCCACGAGAAGGCCGGCGGTCGCCGCGCCGGGCCCGCAGGTCTGGCGCACCGCTTCGAGCTTCGCTTGCGAGCGCCCGGCGAGCGCCCAGCGCAGCGATCCCGCGTGCTCGGCGAGGTGCGCCACCGCCTGCCGGCCGACGAAACCGCTGGCGCCGTAGATCACGATGTCGAACTCGCGCTCGGCGCCGCCGCCGCCGCTCGAACCGCGGCGCGCACGCATGCGCTGCACGGCGCTCATTCGATGCGCCGCGACATCGCGCCGGCCACCCTGCGCACCAGCCACTTAGGCGTCGCGCGCGAGGCGAGCGTCGCGGCGAGGTTCAGTCGGCCGGGCACACGGATCGTCTCGCCGCGCAGGCAGGCCTCGTACCCCTCGGCGGCCACCGACGCCGCGGTGCCGACGAAGGGCGCGGGCAGCCGCACGATGCCCTCGAGGCTACGTGCCGCGCCGCTCAGCATGTGGGTCGCGGTCACGCCCGGGCACAGCGCCGTGGCGGTGACGCCGGAGTCGCGCAGCGCCTCGGTCATCGACAGCACGAAGGCCTTGGTCGGCGCGTAGGTCGCGAGCGCCGGAATCGGCTGGAACGCTGCGATCGACGCGACGTTCAGCACGCGCCCATGGCCACGCTCGACCATTGGCGGCACGAAGTGCGCGAGCATCTGCGTGAGCGCGCCGACGTTGAGCTCGATCATCCGCCGGTGTGACTCGGGTGTCATACCGCGAACGGGCCGTACTCGAGCACGCCCGCGTTGTTGACCATCACGTCGATCGGGCGCTTCGCGGGCTTCATCGCGGCGGCGAGGCGCGGCACCGCGTCCGGCTCGGACAGGTCGGCACGGACCGCCCAGGCTTTCACGCCGTGCGTATCGGCGAGGCTCGCGGCGAGCGCCTTCAGAGCATCGGCGCTGCGCGCGACCAGCACCAGGTCGTGGCCGCCCGCGGCGAAGCGCCGGGCGAGCGCCTCGACGGATGCCCGCCGACGCGCCGGTGATCAGCGCGGTGCCCGCAGGGGCCCCGCCGCGGGCGCGCGTGCTGCCCGGCGCACGGCTCATCGGGCGGCTCAAGGTGGGAGCACACCGTCGAGCGGGGCCAGGTGACTCAGGTCGGCCATACAGCGTCCTCCTCCGTGTCCGGGCCGGGGCGTGCAGCGGAGCCCGTCGTCCTTCGATCATGTCCCGACAGTGTCGCTCGGCCGGGCGTCGCAGAGAAGTGTTCGATGCGGGAGGCGCGCGGCGTGCGTCACATCCACGGGGTCGGGAAGGTCGATTGGAATGTACAGGGCCTCGCAGGTCCGCCTCGGTGTTCATCGGTCCATCGGCTGGCCGGACGCCCATCTCAGAGCGCCTGCTGCTGTCCGTCCGGCTCGGCGTCCGGCGGCGCGGGCGGCGAACCGCGCTCCAGCGCCTCGCGCACCCACTGGATCGACTCCGCCGGCCGCGGCCGGTGGTCGATGTCGCGGTCGCAGCCGCGGTCGATCCACTCGAGCGCCAGCCGATCGTAGGCCGGCTGCCAGCCCTCGTCGACCCGCAGCTGCATTCTCGGGTTGGGGAAGTAATGCCCGTTCTTCGCGCGGACCCAAAGGCGCCGCGCCGGCTGATAGCTGCTGTGCACTTCGGCGCGTGCCAGCACCTGGTTGACGTAGGTCCTCTTGCGCCGCGGCTCGGGCCACAACCAGCGCGGCAGCTCCTGCAGCACGTCGTGCAGCTGATCAGCAAAGAAGCCGGACAGGTACCGGTACGGGTCCAGTCGCCGCGTGACGCACTGCGACCACTGCGTCTTCAGCCCGGCCAGCATCAGCGTCATCAGCCAGTACTCGCCTTGATGGCGTTCCAGGCGCACCAGACGGCCGTCGGTCTGCACGTCCAGCGCCGGCGGGGCCAGCAGCTCGAACAGCGCCGGCAGCCCGCTGCCGGCGAACGCAGCCTCGCACATCGCGCGGGAGACGGCAGCGTCCCAGGCCGAGTGGCCGAACTCGTCCCGGTGCGTCGGGTCGGCGCCCTTGGCGAGTAGCGCCTCCACCAGGGGCGCATTGCCGCTCAACGCGGCCAACATCAGCGACGTAGCGCCCACGGGCGTGAGGTGGTCAGGCCCGTACGTGTCGGCGGCGCGCAGGATGTCCTTGAAGTTCTTTGCCTGATAGGGCTGGAGACGGCGCTGATGCGCGGCGGTCACTGTGCGGCGAACGAGTTGGTGTCGTGCCATCCACGGGTCTTCTTTGCCGTAGCGCGGAGGCGTCAGCGTGCCAGCGCCAGCGAACCCATACCTGTCCATGAGGTCGCGCGCCGGGGCGAAGCCGGCCTCGCCAAGCCGTCGCACCCACTCGTGTTGGCTATGCCAGAGGGCGTAGTCGAACACGGCCTGCCGCGGCTTGCCGCTGGGGTCCTTAGGGTCCAGCGCCTTGGGTGCGAGCGTTTCGATCAACGCTCGGCTCCACGGCGTCCACGGCACAGGCTGGTGCCGCAGGAAGGCGTCGCGGATGGCCTGGGCCTGTTCCGCCTTGCCCTGCAGCTCCAGCCGGCGCGCTTACTGGGCCCACTCGTCCTGGCTCGACTTGCGCACCGTCTGAGCCTGCGCCTCACCCACCTGCAGACCCAGCAGGCCCAGCAATGGGTGACCGGTGTCCTGTTCCAACAGCGTCAGCGTATCCACCGCGCGGGTCATCGCCACATACAGTGCGTTGACCTGGAACTTGTACAGCTCCAGCGACTTGTCGGCCTTGTCGCGGCCACGGCGGTAGTCGAGTTCGTCGCTCTGCAGGTCGGCATCGAGCACACCCTCGCACACCTCGGCATAGGCCTGGCGCTGGCTGCTGACCAGCCCGAAGAGCAGCACGTGCGGATACTCCAGGCCCTTGGCTTCGTGCACGCTGAAGACCAGCGGCGTGTGGAAGACCTGCCGCGCTGCGGGCTTGTCTTCGTCGCGCAGCACGATGACGGCGTGCCGGGACGATTGTCGGGTGGCCGCATCCAGCTGCGCCAGCGTATTGTCCTTCGCGTCGAGCAAGCGCACCTCGCCTGCCACCGCCGAGGTGCTGCACACGAGGAAATTGCTCTCGCGGTCCACCGAGCCGAAGCGGGCGTGCTTGATCTTCAGCAGCCGGTTCGAGAGCAGCGTCACCGCGCGGGTGTTGCGAAAGTTGGCCCGCAGCAACTTCAAAGGCTGGCGCTGTGCCGCGTCGCCGGCCAGCCCCTCCCAGAACAGGCTCTTGAGCGCTGCCCAGCTGAAGAAGTTGGGGTGCACGATCTGGTGGCTGTCGCCGCATAGGATGAACTGACCCGGCGTCTTGAGCATCGCCAGCACCAGCGCGAGCTGCACGGGCGTGAGGTCCTGCACCTCGTCGATCACGACGAAGTCGTAGACCGGCGGCCGCGTCTGCGCGATCTGCGTGCGCCACTCATGCGCCACCATGTTGCTGTCATGCAAGGCGCTTTCGGCCAGCCAGGCGCGGTAGCGCTGGAACAGTCCGTGGGCCAGTTCACGCTGCGCCGTGTTCAGCAGGCTTTGGCGTGCGCCCAGGGCGAGATAGTCGGCCAGCGACAGAGGGCCGGCGGGCTGCGCCCCGATGACACCGCGGAATTCTTCGAACAGCGCCTGCGCATCAAGGTTTCCCAGTAGCCGCAGCGTTGCGCGATGCCGCTCGCACCAGGCGGCGAACATGGTGAGCGTCACCTCGCGGCCCGGCGGCACGCGCAGCGTCCCCAGCAGTTCGCGAAAGCTCAGGAAGTCGACTTCCTGCTTCGGATTCTCGAAGCCCAGCGCGGCGTGCAGCATGCGGGCGCTCTGGGCGAGGTAGGCCGATAGCGTGACGTACAGCACCCGACCCTCGGCCTCGCGCAGCCGCGCCAGCGTGACGGCAGTCTTGCCCGAGCCGGCGGAACCGATGATCACCAGCGGCGCCGGATGTCGGAAGGCCTCGTCCTGTGCGTCGTCGAAGACGATGGGCTTGTCGAGCAGTTCGAACTGCGTGCGGCCCGAGCCCAGCCAGCGCAAGGGCGTCGCGTCGTTGGCCAGCGTGGGCGCCGTCGCGTTTACGGTCGGGTCACGCTCGATGCGGGCTTCGTCCACCCCCGCACCACGCATGAAGCGCGAGCGCTCGTAGGCATGGTTCTCGATCACTTCGAGCGCTAGGCAGACGGTCTCTGTGCCGCCGTCCGCTTCGGGCCGGTCGATGCGTGCGAACTGCAGCAACAGCCGGTTGGCGTAATCGAGCTTTGCGCGGTAGTACGGCCCGGCATTCAGCTTCTTGACGTTGGCCGATCGGAAATCGCCGGCCTCGATCGCGGCCTTGACCTTGTCGAACGCGGGCTTGACGCGCCGCAGGTTCAGATTCTTGTACTGGAGCAGACGCATGGACGCGTGGTAAGGGTGTGGTGGGTCAGGGTGGTGATTCAAGCAACATTTAGCATTCTCAAGCATCACCAAACCGATACGCCTTTAGGTGTCTCGGTGCGGCTGCGTAAGCGCCTTGAACTGCGGCAACATGGTGCTGTCCAGACCCCCGCCAGCGACTACGCGCTCGTGTGTTGCGCCGACAGTCCGCATCGCGCCGAAACGCCCCAGCCCATCGGATGTGGCAGTAACAAAGGCGCGATAGAGCGCTCGGCGAACACCGACACCGCCTCGCAGGTGAACGGCTGCCTGCGCAAGCATACGAACTGAGGCTGGCCGCCGGGCGTCGTTTGTGCCGCTGCGCTGACGGTGACCCCCTCACACTGCTCACCGCTGCCTTATCCGTTCATGAACTCAGCCATTGAAAGCCCAGACTGGAACCGCACTCGGTTCATCGTCACGGTTCACCCCCTTTGGACGTGCTCCCCTCTTCATCCCCAGTGGCTCAGCGCATGAGCTTGCTGAGCCTCGTCGCTAAGCATGTCGTTCCTTGATTGCTGTTCATGCATCCAGTGTCTGTCGGAGGCGGCCGATACACAAGGCAGACGGAAGTCTTAGACGAACGGGTGAGGCAGAGCGGTCGCAGACAGCATCTGCGCCAAACCTGCGAAGAAGCGGTTATGCGGACAGCGACCGGAGACGTGACGCGGCAGGCGGCGCGCGGAGCCGCGGTTCGTCGTAGACTCTACGGGCACGCCCAACGTGGTTATTGGACTTAGGGCAAGGCGTTAGTAGAATCGAGACAGCTAAATACAAGTTAGGCCTCCAGGAAAGTGTGGAACTCATCGTAGAAAGCGTCCGATAGGAGAGCTATGTCGATTGTTCAATGGTGGCGAAATCGAGGCAGAGACCGATCTCTTTTTCCGGAAGACGAGAACGGCGACGTCTTGTGGCAAATGCAAAAGAGTGGAGACAATCTTTCAAAGAAGAGAGCCATGAATTTCGATTTTTTGTTTCCGTCCGAGCAAAACGCTAAGGCCTTTCAGTCAAAAGCCGAAGCGCTTGGGTTTATTGTTGACGTCTCGTACTTTGATGAGAAGAGCAGTTGGGACGCCGAGTGTTCAATAGAGTTGGCACCTACGCACAAGGCAATATCTGAAGTGGAGCGCGAGCTCTCGTCACTGGCCAGACTAGAAAAAGGTAAGCCCGATGGTTGGGGTTGCATGTCACAGTAGGTGCGAGGAGCGCCTAACTGTAGGTTCAACGCGGACAAAAATGCTCCGCATTTTTGCCGGTTAACCTGGGCGTTAGGCCCAGGCGGCCGGTCTGGATTTGCGAGGTAAGAATGCCAGCTGAAAACGGACTCCCTACCGAGGCCCATGCCGCGACACTGAGGCAAGACGAAGTTATTCGGCGGGCGCTTGAATCTCTGAAGCGCGACGAAACAATTCGGACGGCGCTTGAGCAAGCGACTCAGCACCCCCTCTCAAGTCGGGAGGTCTGGTTCGCATTCGCTACCGCGGTTGTGTTGTTCTTTCCTATGTACCTCGCTACGAAAGACCTGTTCGTGGCCTTCGCTTTCGGGGTGAGCGTTTCGGCGCTGAATCTCGCGGTAACCGTCTTCTGGGCAGCGAGAAAGATGCAGACTGCTCTTTTTGCGCTCATTGAAGTCTCGCGCGACAAAGAAGGGCGGAAGGTATAGCTCATGCGCGGGATTTCGCCCACCCGAGAGGTATCTCCGAAGCCGTATGCTGCTTCGGATGAGGCTGCGCCTCGTTTGGCAGCGCGCGCCGGAGGCGTTGGCCTAACAAACTGCTGCATCAGACGCTTGACCCCGTCGTCCGCTCGCTCCCGCGGTCAGCCGCCGGCGTCAAGCGCCGCTGAGCGCCATCGTTAGAGCTATCCATGCCCTTGCACGAAATTTCGCCCGAGATTGCAAATATGGCACTTGAGGCAAAAGCACTGGCCCGCCACAACGATTCCAGACGCAATCTGGTCTTGTTGGTTGGCATCCTCGCCGGGGTCAGCGTTGCTGTATTGTGGTTCGTGTATTCGCCATTGTCTTCCCCTCAGCCCAAGACCAAGTTCCTTATTGGTGTGGCGCTTGGAATTGTTGCAGCTTCCCTCATTTTATTCTTGCGCCAGAAGTACTACTACCCCATGGACGAAAAATGTCCTGTATGTGACTACAGTTGGGAAATCAAAGGAGGAAGCACAGTGCCACTTTCGGAACGCATGGAGTACTGGGACAAGTGCCCCGGTTGCGGCTTGCTAATGAGTGATGAGCTACTAAAGCTAGCTCTAATCCGGCGCTCAACCTCGCTCCTTTCGGTCGCTGGACGCTGCGCGAAAGAGCCGCGCAGCACCGGTTAGCTCTGCGTTAGACCGCAGAGGCGGCGATGCCCACGCTCATCATCATTGACATGCAAGTCGGAATGACTTGGCCTGAGCCTGCGGAGCGAAACAATCCTGGCGCAGAGCAGGTCATCGCAAAGCTTCTTGCGGATTGGAGGATGCGGAAAGGCAGCGTTGTTCACGTCCGCCATATCTCTCGAACGCCAGGGTCACCATTCTGGCCTGGCCAAACGGGTGTTGAATTTCAGCCCGCGTTGGCGCCGCTGCCGTCTGAGCATGTCGTTGAAAAGAATGTTCCAGACGCGTTTGTACATTCCGGATTGGAGCGGTGGTTGCTTGCGCGCGGCGAGCGAGCCGTGGTGATCGTCGGTGTGAGCACGAACAATTCGGTGGAATCTACTGCGCGCACGGCTGGCAACCTCGGGTTCAGCACATACGTGGTTTCGGACGCAACGTTCGCCTTTGCTAGGATGGACTTCGATGGGACAAAGCGTTCGGCTGCGGAGGTTCACGCAATGTCACTGGCAAACCTTCACGGCGAGTACGCGACCGTCATTTGCTCCAGGCAGGCGGAGCATGCGGCCTAACTCAAGGTTGGAGCGGACGGCTTGCACGGGCCGGCGCTCCGCGGCCTGCGAATTGTCCACGCCGCCCCGCCGGCCCGTACAAGCCGCCGTTCAACGCAGCGTTAGGCAATCTGTGGGGTGAGCATGGCGCCAAAAGATTGGTCGAAACAAGGATGCGCGGTATGTCGCGCAGCCTGGGAATCGGGAGACAAAGCTGACCTCGCATTCAACGGCGCAAGCGACGAACATCATTTCAGGCTCTTTCGCTGCAAGATATGTTTGGCGTTTTGGGAAGAGTCCGAGCGATTCGCTGCCCAAATCGACAGCGAGTCCGCGAGAGAGCTGATGACGGCTTCATCATTCGTACCGAGATCGTGAGGTACGAGGCAATTGTGCGCATGGAACAGCGCGGCAGATTGCCTAACTTGCTGCTGCATCGGACGCTTGACCCCGTCGCCTGCCCGCTCCCGCGGCCAGTCGCCGGCATCAAGTGCCGCTGAGCGCCAACGTTAGTCGACTTGTGAGCCTGCTGCAGTCGCAGATATCAGAGCTAACGTCGCGTGTATGCGAGGTCTCCGCCAGCTATGGGGTCTGGCATTTGCTGGTGCATCCGGAGGCTCGTGCGCCTTACGAAAAAATGCTCGTGGAGCACAGTGAGTTCTTCATGTTGACCGCTGCGAGTCACTTTCAATCAGTGGCCGTCGGGGTCTATCAGCTGACAGACCGACGCGATGATTCCCTATCGGTGTGTTCCCTATGCAGGGATATCGCGGCCTTCCGCCCTGACCTGACGCGTGAAGTTCAGAGGAGCCTTCTTCCTAGTACGGAATTGTTCGAAAGGCTTGCTTGTCTGCGACATAAGGTCTATGCACACCGCGACGCATCGACATCGCCGGAGATGATCTTCTTGGAGGTAAGCCTTACGCCGGAGCAAATCGGTAGCTGTGTATCGCTCTTGCAAGACGCATTGGAAACACTCTCGCGGGCGATTTCTCCTGCACCACCATTTGGCTCGGTCGTTCTGGAATCAACAAAGGCAGCGGACAGGGCGCGTGACGCGCTGATGCGCCTACTGCGGGTCCTCTAACTTGAATCGCCCCGGCTTTCCCGGAGGCCCCTTGGTTTGAGTCACGCCGACATGACGGACTCAGGGGACTGCGAATAGCAGTTGGCCTCGGCCTCGGCCGGCGGGATGTTCCCGATCGGCACCAGCAATCGGCGGTTGTTGAACCAGTCTACCCAGTTGAGCGTGGCCCACTCGACCTCTTCACGCGTGCGCCAGGACGACTTCCGATGGATCACCTCGGCCTTGTAGAGGCCGTTGATGGTCTCGGCCAGCGCGTTGTCGTAGGAGTCCCCCACGCTGCCCACGGAGGGCTCCAGGCCGGCTTGCG